>CAZTJR010000003.1:0-12784 GCA_964613795.1 uncultured Alteromonadaceae bacterium
ACCGACTCACGTCTGCGGTAGACGGTTCCGCATCCTGCATCATGCTTGCGAATAGCCGACACGAGATAGTGTACACAAATCCGGCTGCCCAGCGCGTGCTGCGGCGTCGCGCCAGCAAGCTGCGCGAGCAATTCCCCGGCTTCGATCCGGAGGATCTGGAAGGTCAGACGATTGACCGCTTTTTTGACGATGCGTCGCACACGCCGGCCATGCTCGCCGATGCGCGCCAGATGCCGATCAACGTTGCCATCAGCGCCAAGGGTGCCGATTTCACGCTGAATGCCACGCTGATCAAAAGCGAACAGGGCAAGTACATGGGCAATATGCTCGAGTGGGAAGATGTCACTCAGGCAAAGACGGCAGAGCGCGAGATCCGTGCGCTGATCGCGGGCGCTGCCCGAGGCCGGTTCGATGCCCGTCTGGACGTCGAGGAGTATGAAGGTTTCCTTCGCACTGTCTCCAGTCTGCTCAACGATCTCCTGGAGGTGACCGGTAGCGGGTTGAATGATATTGCTGCGGTGATGAACCAACTCGCCGCCGGCGATCTGAGCGGGCGCATTGACGGTGACTATGAGGGCCTGTTCAAGCAGCTGCAGGACGACGTGAACAACACGGTTGGCGCGCTCAGTGCCGGCTTTACCGATGTTGCCAGAGTGCTTTCCGGACTCGCCGAGGGCGACCTCACTGGCTATATCGATGCCGACCATCCGGGTCTGTTCCGGCAGCTCAAGGAGGATGTCAACACCACCATGGAGCGGCTGACGGACATCGTGTCCAGCATCCGCGAGAGTGCATCGACGATCAATGCCTCTGCGGGCGAAATCTCCAAGGGAAACCTCGACCTGTCGCAGCGTACGGAAGAGCAGGCGTCATCGCTTGAGGAGACGGCGTCGAGCATGGAGCAGATGACCTCGGTAGTGCGTTCCAGTGCCGATAACGCCCGTGAGGCCAACCAGCTTGCCGGCGGTGCCCAGGAGCAGGCGGAAAAAGGTGGTGAGGTGGTCGACAAGGCGATCAGCGCCATGCAGGCCATCAGCGAGTCATCAGGTGAGATATCCGAGATCATCAGTGTGATTGATGAAATTGCTTTCCAGACCAACCTGCTCGCGCTCAATGCCGCCGTCGAGGCGGCCCGCGCCGGCGAGCAGGGACGCGGTTTTGCCGTGGTCGCAGCTGAAGTGCGCAACCTGGCGCAGCGCAGCGCCGCTGCGGCGAAGGAGATCAAGACGCTGATCAAGACCAGCGTGACGAAAGTAGAGGATGGTTCGCGCCTGGTCGACTCTTCCGGTGAGACACTGTCGGCGATAGTGGTCAGTGTGAAGAAAGTGACCAGCATTATTGCCGAGCTGTATGCGGCCTCAGAGGAGCAGTCATCGGGCATTGAACAGGTCAATAAAGCAGTGATGCAGCTGGACGAAGTGACGCAGCAGAATGCCGCACTGGTCGAGGAGGCAGCCGCGGCGAGCAAGTCAATGGATGAGCAGACCCTGGCGCTGAGAGATCTGGTCTCGCGGTTCCGGCTGGCGGAGACACTGCCGTCTGCCGCTGCTGGTCTGCGGCCGCCTCAGCAGTCGGCGCCGGCGAGACAGCAATCACCGACGCGTTCGCCGAATCACAGACCCTCGCCGACGAGTAGTCGCCGACCAGGGCCAGCGCCGGCAGCTACCGCTGAGGAGGACTGGGAAGAGTTCTAGTGGGTGGCGTCGCGTGGTCAACCGGCAGGCCACGCGGCGCGGCCCCCGGTTATCAGCCCGCCCTGCAGTGCTGCAGCACCGAGTCAAAAATAGCGTTCATGGTGGGCGGCGTTGAGTCGGTCTCGGTGCGTTTGCCAAAGACCTGCAGTATGGTCTCCCCGCAGCTGCCATAGCACTCCAGCGAGCGCACCGGTCCGTGCCGCGTGGGCTTGGTAACCACCCAGGCGTTGCTGATGCTGCCGTCGCGCACGTGCAGATCAACTTTCGGGTCCAGAATGTTGAGCCAGCCGCTGGTTGCGACAACGCGCTGGATCTGGCCGATGTAGATCTGTACCAGACCGCGATTACCCACGAAGATCATCACATTCTCTGCTGCGTCTGCGGCCTGCTGCAGCGTCAGCTGCAGGGCCTCGGGGTTGACCGGGATTACGCGGGACTCGCCGGCGAGCCGCAGCGCCTGCATTCGCGTCACGGCGCAACGCTTGAGCAGGCCGATGAAATCGTGGGTGTCTTCAAGCGCATCCCAGCGACGGTGCAGTTCTGCCACATCCACCTCGCTGTCAGGTCGCGGCGTTTCCGGAATGGCTGCCTCGACGGCGGGCAAGCCCGCTAGCGGGTGTTGCGGCACCCATTGTGCACACAGGCTGCGATAGGCAGTCTCATCGCTGGTGAATACCTTGTGGATACTCATGCCGTGAGCGTCGAAAAACTGCACGCTGTACCGTGGCGCGGATTTTCCCGGGGTCACCACCGCATAGGCATGTAACCAGTGTCGGGCGAAAATGCGCATATCGATGGAGCCGACGGTCTGTCCCATGGCGGGGCCGAAAAACGCCAGGTTTTCGTAGTGTCCTGTTTGTTCCAGAACCGCGTGGTCGTTGCGTGTCATTGTGCGCAGTTCCCCCCAGGCAGCAATGGTGCCGAGAAGACCCGGGATGTCATCTGTACGCAAGGCGCGTACATCGCTGCCGCCGGTCGCTACCAGGAGTTCCAGCTCCGAGACGCCGAGCTCACTGGCCGCGTTGCGCAGATAGCCGCGCGGATTCTGTGCGCGCCAGGCGGCAAATTGCTCCGACAGTTCTGCGGCCCGGGTGTCAAGGGGAGATGAGATGGCGACGTTTGTCATAATAGTTCCTCGCGGTTGTTGTGGACAGAAGACCTCAGGCAATCACCACCAGCCGATTCAGGGCTGGCAGATACTCAACGTGTACCGGGGCGCCATAGACGGCGCTCAGCCGCTCAGGCGTCATCACGGCATCAGGCGTCCCGACACCGGCAATGCGACCGCTCTCAAGGAGAAGCACGCGATCGGCAAATCGGGTGGCAAGATCCAGATCGTGAAGCACTACCAGAACCCCGGTATGGTCGGCAGTGAGATTTCGCAACAGCTGCAGCATTTGCCGGGCATGCGCGACGTCGAGATTCGCTGTTGGCTCATCCAGCAGCAGCCAGCGCGGCGCCTGATCATCCGGCGTAGGCCATATCTGCAGCCAGCCGGCGGCAAACTGCACGCGCTGGCGTTCACCGCTGGAGAGCGACATGAATATCCGCTGTTGAAGCGCTCCGAGCTCGCAGCGCTGCAGGACACGGTTGAGTGCGTCAGCCGCGAAGGCGCTGCCGAATCGATCACCGTGCAGCCAACCCATGGACACCACGTCGGCGACGGTATAGTCAAACGCCATCTGCGGCGGAGGGCCGACCACAGCGCGCCGCGCGGCGCGCTGCTGGAGGCTGATCTGTTGCAGGTTCTGCCCCGCCATCTCGATCCACCCGCTGTCGACCGGCAGATCCCCAGCCAGGGCGCCGAGCAGGGTGGATTTGCCCGCGCCGTTGGGCCCTACCACGGCGAGGACCTCGCCCGGCTGCACCTCGACATCGACATCCGCCAGCAGCAACCGGCCGCTGCGGCGTACACAAAGATTTCTGGCGAGCAGGCTCATGCGCTGCGCACCCGCAGAATCAGCCAGAAGAAGAAAGGCGCACCGATGGCGCTGGTAATAAGTCCGACGGGCATCTCGGCCGGAATCACCAGCGTGCGTGCGCCGAGATCTGCGCCAATGGTGAGACTGGCGCCGAGCAGTGCGGAGGCCGGCAGCAGGTAGTGGTGACGCACACCCGCCAGCATTCGGGCGATGTGGGGTACCACGAGACCGACAAATCCGATGGTGCCGGCGACGGCCACCCCCGCGCCGACCGCAACCGCAACACCAAAGATTACGCGGCGCTTGAGACTGCGTAGGCAGACGCCGAGACGCTCCGCCTCCAGCTCACCAAGCTGCAGCCGATCCAGCTGACGCGCTGTTGGCAGCACGATGGCGAGCGCCACCCCGATCAGTGCTACTGCGGGTATGACCGTATTCCAGCGGTTGCCGCCGAAACTACCCATGGTCCAGAACGTCAGTGAGCGGAGTTCGCCATCATTGGCCACCCAGGTAAACAGACCGATACCCACGCCCGACATGGCGTTGACGGCAATGCCGAGCAGCAGCAGACCGACAACGTTGCGCTGACCGTGACGACAGGCAAGCACGTACAGCCCCGAGGTCACGATGAGTGCGCCGATAATCGCCGCGAGAGGCAGGCTGTAGGGCATCAGGTAATCCGGTATGGACAGCTGGTTGCCGAACACGATCATCGAAATGGCGCCGAGCGCGGCGCCGGACGACACGCCGATCAACTGCGGCTCGGCCAGCGGGTTGCGAAACAGACCCTGCAGGCAGGCGCCGGCGATCGCCAGCGCGGCCCCGACCGAGCCGGCCAGAAGAACCCGTGGCAGGCGAAGCTCGAGCAGCACGGCGCGCTGCAGTCCAGACAGGTCGACGGTTCCCAGAAGAAAACCAGGAATATTCAGTTCCACAGCGCCGGCGCTGATGGCAATCAGGGTAATAGCAATCAGCAGGCCGCTATACAGAAGCAGCCGCTGATTGGGCAGGCTGGCGTGCCAGGAACGCGGTCGTGGCTCGACGGCGGCGCCAGTGCTGATTTCAGCACTCATCGCGCTGCCTCCAGCTCTGCGCGCAGCGCGGCGGCCGTGGCCAGTGTGCGTGGGCCGAAACCAAGCATGGCCATGCCGTCCATCACGATAATGCGCCGATTCTGCGCCGCCGGCGTAAGACGCAGTGCCGGGTGTGCCAGCAGTGCCTGCATGCCGCCCGCGTCATCGAGGCCGCGCTGAGTGATGACGATGAAATCCGGTGCCGCTAGCAGCATCGCCTCTTCCGAGACGCCTTTCCAGCCGTCGATGTCGCGCATGGCATTGTCCAGACCGGCTACGGTCAGCAGGCCGTGACCCGACGTGTTGCTGCCTGCTGCGAGGGGAGCGCCGCCGCGCACTCCCAGCAGCACGACCCCCCGTGCTTCAGCCGCGGCGTTTTTGCCAAGGGGCGCCAGGGTGCTCGCAACGAGGGTCTCGCCGGCCGCCGGATTGCCCACCGCAGCCGCGACGCAGCGGATTTTCTTGGCAACACCGGCGGCGTCAAAGCTCTCTGGCACAATGAGCATGTCCACACCGAGGGATTCGAGCTGTGCGACGACCTCCGGGGGGCCCATGTCATGTTCACCGAGCACCAGCGTTGGCGCCAGTGACAGAATGCCCTCGGCGGACAGGTCGCGTACGTAGCCGATCTGCGGCAGGCCTCGCGCCGCATCCGGATACGTGGCTGTACGATCGACCGCGACAATGCGCTGTTCCTCGCCCAGTTCGTACAGGATCTCGGTCAGCGAGCCACCGGCCACGGCGATGCGTGTGGCGTCCGCCGCCTTCTCGCCGCAGCTCATGGCCTGCGCGGTCGTGCCCACAAGGAAAAGACAGCCAGCGGCCAGCGCAGGTTTCCAGCCGCCTTGCCGACGCGGGCTCACCACACTGCCCTCAGGTTGACGCTGACGTTGCGACCGGGTCGCGAAAAGCGCATTGGGTTGTCCTCGCCGATACCTGCCGTATCGGCCCAGCGGATATAGGTTTCATCCATCAGGTTGAACACCCCCAGGTCGATGCTGATGCGATCCGAGAGCTCGGCATGCACGAGGAAATCCAGCAGGTGAAAACTGTCGGTGGCGAAGCGATCACCGTCGATGTCGCTGCTATCCTTATCCGCCGACCAGGTCCAGATCAGTTCGCTGCTCCAGGCGCTCTGTGCGGGTGCCCAGCGCAGACCGAGTACGCTACTGAGGGGGTCTACCGTGTTGATCGGGATATTTTCGTTGGATTCACCGCTTGCGTAGGCGGCCGCACCTTCCAGGGAGAATGCGGCGAGGACGGGACTGAGTACGCCAAGCGCAACTTGTCCGCGGAATTCGACGCCCTCAATGTCCACCGCGCCGCGATTGACTGACTGGAAGGTCAGCAGTCCGTCTCCAGGGTCAATGCCGCCGGTGGGGGCGAACACGGGCGCGATAACGTTGGCTTCGATAAAATTGTCGTAGCGGGTGGTGAAGGCAGCGACCTGTGCCTGTCCCCAGCGATTATTGAAACGCAGTCCCATCTCGTAGCCGGTGCTGGTTTCCGAGGCAAGGTTGGGAGCCGCTATGGTCTTGTAGCCGCCGAGAAAGTTCGAGAAACCGACGTTGACATCGTCGTAGGGCGGCGCACGAAAGCCCTCGCTGTAGCGCGCCCAGCCCGCGATTGCCGGGGTGAACTGATACAGCGCACCTAGCTTCAGGGTGAGGTCTGAATCATCAAAGTCCTCGGGCGCGGGTACGCCCGGGTTGCCGTTGAAATACAGCGCGTCGGGGCTGGTGCTGGCCGAATAGTCGTCATAGCGAAGACCGGGCGTGATGCGCAGGCGACCGTCGAGAAACACCATCTCGTCCTGCAGGAAGAGTGCACGGTTCTCGACGTCAGTCGGTGGGAAATCGCGTGTCGGCAGCGGAAAGAATTCGGGGACAGCTGTGCCCGTCACGGCATTCACACTGCCGCCGTCGCGCAGGTTGGCGTTGTCCGTGCGGTACCAGTCGACACCGAAGGTCACTGTATGCTCGGCGCCAAACCCCTGGGTAGAGTGGCTGGCCTGGGCAAACAGGCCATCGATCTGCTGCTCAAAGGTGGACCGGCGCTCACGCCTGAGTGCTCCGAGCCGCGGTGACGTGCGCTGGTCGAGTGTCAGCTGCTGGGTTTCCGAGGTCTGGCGATACACCGTGAGCTGTGCATTGTTCAGGAAACCGCTGGCGCTGTCGTAGCGATAGCTCAGACTGTAGCGGGCGCGTTCCCGCTGATCCTGCGCGTTGCGCGCATCCGTGACAACCCCGCGCACCATCTCCCCGAAATCCGACAGCAGCGTGGTGTCCACGTCCGCATCCAGCAGATCCAGAGCAAAAATGAGGTTGTGTCCCTCGGCGGGACTGACGGCGAGTTTGGCGCCGAAAGAGCGAGTGTCGATGGCCTGCGGGTCGGCTTTACTACGTTCTCTACCGAAGCCGCCGATGTCGCCGGCGGTCTGCGTCTCCTCAGCCGAGCGCTGGGTGTAGGTGATCAGGCCGGCCACGCGCTCGGTGCCGTAGGCGGCGTTGAGTGAGCCCATAACGCTGTTGTCCTCGCTGGAGTAGCCTGCCTTGGTGTCGAGGTACAGCGGTTCATCGGCGGACACGTACTCATTCGGTGCCCGCGTCGTCACGGACACCACACCCCCCAGCGCATCGCTGCCGTAAAGCGTGGAGGAGGGGCCGCGTGCTATCTCCACACGGGAAATCGTATCAACGTCGACGAAGTCGCGCCGCGCTGACAGGAAGGGGCCGAAAGAGAACTCTTCGGGCATGCGGATGCCATCCACCAATGTGAGCACGCGGTTGCCGCCGATGCCGCGAATGGTGAAACCTTCAAGGCCGAAGCGGCTGCCGCCGCCGGCAACGCTGACCCCGGGTTCAAATCGGATCAGATCCTGAATGTCGCGCACCAGCCAGCGGTCAATGTCCTCGCGCCCGTAGACCGAGATGGTCGCCTCCACCTCACTCAGGCGGCGTTCGGTGCGAGTGCCAACAACGGTCACCGTTTCAAGTGCCGGATCGGGGATGGACGGAGCGGCGCTGTCTGCTGAGGGTGGGGTGGATTGCGCGATAACCCATGAGGGCAGAAAGCAGAGGGGCAGCAATGATCTCGCGAGAATGGTGCGGTGGACAGGCACGGAAACCTCCTGGAGTCAGTGAACGATAAACACAATAGAAAATATAATCGTTCTCATTCGTAATACAAGTTTTTTTTCAGGCGAGAGGAATCAGGTGCCTTGCACCCGTGATCGGTGATGACACGGGGTCTGCGTGAGGGGATGTTTTCTGGC
The DNA here is from genome assembly GCA_964613795.1 of uncultured Alteromonadaceae bacterium. Taxonomy (GTDB): domain Bacteria; phylum Pseudomonadota; class Gammaproteobacteria; order Pseudomonadales; family Halieaceae; genus Chromatocurvus. Next base: position 7,964 of record CAZTJR010000003.1, read on the forward strand.
TGCCGGCTGCGCCAGCAGCCGGCACAAGCTCAGGGTGAGGAATCCAGGGCGGCACGTCCGCGGGCACGGTTGCGTACCCTGCCAGGGGTGAAGATACGCCGCAGGTCCTGGGCGATGTAATATAGCGTCGGCACCAGGAACAGCGTGACTGCCGTGGAGAAGAAAATGCCGAAGGCGACGGAGGTCGCCATGGGCTTGACGAACTGCGCCTGCAGTGAGGTTTCCAGCTGGATGGGAAGCAGGCCGAGGAAGGTGGTCAATGAGGTCAGCAGAATGGCGCGGAATCGCGAGGGGCCGGCCTCCAGCACCGCCGTCTGCCAGTCGCAGCCCTCATCCACATAATGATTGATGTGATCCACCAGCACCAGGCTGTCATTCACCACCACGCCGATAAGCCCGATAATACCGATGGCGGACAGGACGCTGATATCCATGCCGAGAATGAGGTGTCCCAGAAACGCACCCGTCACGCCAAAAGGGATCACGGACATGATGAGCAGTGGCTCAAGATAGCTTTTCAGCGGAATGGCGAGCGCGGCATAGATCAGGATGAGCACGATGATCATGCCGTACATAAGCCCCGACGAGGTGTCGCGCTGCTCCTCAACTTCACCGGCCACGTCATAGCGCACGCTGGGGTGGCGCGCGAGGATGTCCGGCAGCACACTGCGCTCCACCAGCGCAATCACCTCGCTCGATGACGTGACGCTTTTGTTGACGTCGGCCTGCACGTTGACAACGCGGGACAGGTCAACGCGCTGTATCACACTGAGTCCTGTCTGTTCGCTGGCGGTGCCCACTGTGGGAAATGGGACACGCCTGCCGTCGGGGAGATTGATCCACAGCGCCTGCAGAGTATCGAGGCGGGTGCGCTCCTGCTGCGGCAGTCGCACATACACCCGCACTTCGTCGCGCCCTCGCTGTATCCGCTGCACTTCCGCGCCAAAGAATGCCTGTCGGACCTGGCTGGCGAGGGTTACGTCCCCGAGCCCCAATGCCTCGCCCTGTGGCGTGACCTTGATGTTGAGTTCGCGTCCGCCGGAGTTAAAGCTGTCGCGGATGTCGCGGGTGCCGTCTATTTTCGCCAGCTCAAGCTTCAGCTCGGCCGCGGACCGACGCAGTTCATCCAGGTCACGGCCCTTGAGTTGAATGTCGATGGGCGTTCCCCCGGGTCCGGCGCTGCTGTCGATGCGGAAGGATCGAACACCGTGTAGCGGTCCCAGCTCCTCGCGCAGCCACTGCCCAAGCACGTCCGAACTGATGTTGCGTTCCTCGCTCTTGCGCAGTTCGAGCTGCAGCGCGGCGCTGGTGTCGCTCTCGGAGGTGAGCAGCATGGTCACGACGGCGTCGCGACCCTCAGGATCCTGTTCACGGTGACGCTGGTTCATGGCTTCCGCGGCGGCTTCAATGCGACGCGCGTAATCATGTGTTTTCTGCCAGGGCGTGCCCTGCGGCATGTCCACGCTCACTCGGATAACGTCTGACGGGATGGTGGGGAAAAAGACAACTCGCAGAATGCCGGCCGGAATCAGCGCCAGGCAGATAATCAGGCCGCTGACAAAAATCGCCAGCGTGGTGTAGCGATAATGCACGGCATGCGCCAGTGTGCGCTGGTACGGGCCACGTGCGAAGGTCTGCAGGCCGCTGGCCAGGGCGTGCTGAATTCGCTTGAAGCGGTTGCCGCGGGCGATAGCCTCGGGGTCTGGTGGGCGCAGGTGCGCAAGGTGAGCCGGCAGAATAAGCTTGGTCTCTATTAGCGAAAAAATGACGCACAGCATCACCACTGGCCCGAGATGTGTCAGCACGCGCGCAAATCCCTCATTCACGAACAGGCTGGGGCCAAAGGCAACCACCGTTGTCAGCGCGCCGAAAATGGTTGCCGTGGAGACGCGCTGCACGCCGCCGATAATGCTCTGCAGACCCTTTTTTTCCTGTTCGAGCCTGGCATAGGCGCTCTCGGCCGTGACAATGGCATCGTCGACCAGCAGCCCCAGCACCAGAATGAAGCCAAACACCGATAACAGATTGATCGATACCGGCAGATCGAAAATCTGCAGCGTTGCCAGACAGCCGAATACCGCGAAGGGCAGGCCGACGACTACCCAGAAGGCAAGCGACAGGTCGAGAAACAGGGCCAGGGCGATAATGACCAGCAGTCCGCCCGAGGCGGCATTGCGCAGCATCAGGTCAATGCGACTCTTAAGAACGATGCTGGCATCGCTCCAGGCCTCGATACTGACGCCCGCTGGCAACTGAAGCTGTTTCCTGGCGACATAGTCGCGGACCTTCTCCGTGATCTCCAGTACGTCCTGGTTGCCAACGCGCTCGATATCCAGCGTCAGTGCCGGCTGTCCGTTTACCAGGCTTAGCACGGGCTGTTCGGCAAACCCGTCGCGTATCGTGGCGATATCCCCCAGGCGTATCTGTGTACCGTCGTTGCGCGACAGCAACGTCAGCTGCGCGAAATCGCGACCGTCATAGGCCTGTGATATCGAGCGCAGCGTGACGGTACCGGAATCTGTGCGCATAGTGCCGCCGGGAAGATCGCGGGAGCTGTTGCGGATGGCAGTGACGACGGCATCGAAGGTGAGATTGTAGGCGCGCAACTGCTCGTCGGACAGTTCAATGGAGATCTCATAGTCCCGTTCACCGGTGACAGACAGCTCGCTTATGTTGCCGAGGGCGAGGATGTCCTCGCGGACGCGCTCGGTCAGCTCCTTCAGCTTGCGTGCTTCGATGTCACCGAAAAGACTCACTCGTATCGCACGGGTGGAGAACTCGATCTCTTCGACGATGGGTTCCTCGGCGTCGGCGGGGAAGGAGGCAATACCATCAATACGGACCTTGGCGAGATTGACCGCGCGGGCCATGTCGCTGCCGGGCACCATCTGCACGGTCACTATGCCGACACCTTCCCGGGCTTCACTGCGGATCTCCTTGATGCCGACAATGTCGCGTATCGCTTCCTCGACACGCAGCACGATGCCGCGTTCGACTTCCTCGGGAGAGCTGCCGGGATAGGGTACGGTGACGGTAAATGTCTCAGTAGGAAAGGAGGGAAAGATTTCCTTATCCAGCTCGCCGATCGCGAACAGGCCGGCAACTACCACGATCACCAGAAGCAGGTTGGCCGCCACCGGGTTGCGTGCCATCCATGCAACCGCCCCACGCTCATGTCCTGCGCGCTGGTCAGTCATCGGCGAGGTCTACCAGCATACCCTCAAACATGAGATCGAGACGGGTGGTCACAACGCGGTCTCCGTCGTCCAGACCTGCCGTGATCAGCGCCAGCCCGTCGCGCAGTCGCTCAACGTCGACAGTCCGCCGCTGCAGTCTGCCATTCTGGAACAGAAAGACGTCGCTGTCGCCGTGAAGTGCGGACTGTGGGATACGCACCGCGTCAGCCAGCGATTTTCCGGCGATTTCAGCGCGCACGAACAATCCGAAGGGAAGTGCGGTGGTGTGCCGTTCGGTATTGAGAGGCTCGGGGACTTCCACCACGACAGGAATCACCCGGGTTTCGCTATCGATTCGCGATTCAATCCGTGCCACGCGGCCCGCCCAGCGCAGCTCTGCGGGTCCGCCACCGCTAATGCTGAGCGTGACCGATACATCGTCCGCGCCGCCGATCAGCAGTACATCCTCGGGCAGGAGTGGCAGTCGTACTTCCGCCATGTCGCTACCGAGAATGCGACTGACCTCCGTTCCCGCGCTGATGAACTGTCCGACCTCGACCAGCGCAGTGTCGATTACGGCGTTGTAAGGGGCGAGTATTTCGGTGTTGTCGATGTCGCGCCGGGCTCTTGCAATGCGTGCTTTCGCCGCGACAACGGTCGCTTCTGCCTCGGCGATGCGGGCTTTCTGCGACAGTGCCCTGGCATCTGCCAGCGTCAGCTCGGCGCTGGCCAGCGACTGCTGAGCCTCTGCCAGGGCCAGCTCGTAGTCGGTGGCATCGATCCGCAGCAGGGGCTCGCCCTCTGCGACCGCCATGCCCGGCTCAAAACGCGCCGAGACCCAGAATATCCGGCCCGTCACCTCGGCGGTGAGTTCGAGTTCGCGCCAGGCCCTGACATTGCCGTGGGCGACAACGGTCACCGGGAGATCGGCTGTAAGGATGGTTTGAGCCTGCACCAGGGGTAGTGGCTGATCAATGCTGCGGACAACGGGTGCCTCCCGGCTGCTGAGCATGAACACAGCAATGGCGCCGGCACCGGCGAGGATGGCGAGCGGGCGAAGCAGGGCGGGGAAGCGTAGTTTCACAGGGTAACGGCCAGTTCCAGTCTGTTGGCACAGGGAAATATTCTGCGCACGTCAGCGCAAATGTACGACGCAGGCATCAGATCGGTTCTGCCGCGAGGGGAATAGACCTCGGGGGGGCGAAAGCGCGCGCGGCTCCGGGTTATCATTCAGACTCCATCCCATGACATGACAGACACGCAAGGAGCACAGCATGGATATGTCAACACTGTTTTCCCTCAAGGGCCGTACGGCCCTGATTACTGGCGGTTCGCGCGGTATTGGCCTGATGATCGCCAAGGGTTTCATTGCCCAGGGCGCGAAAGTCTATATTTCGTCGCGCAAGGCCGAGATCTGTGATGCCGTGGCGGCCGAATTGGGTGATGCCTGCGTTTCGCTGCCGATGGATGTGTCGACGGTGGCAGGCTGCAAGGCGCTGGCCGAGGCCTATTCCAAACACGAGAGCCAGCTGGATATCCTGGTCAACAACGCCGGCGCCGCCTGGGGCGAATCCTTCGAGACCTTCCCAGAGAAGGGCTGGGACAAGGTGATGGACCTGAACGTGAAGTCGCCGTTTTTCCTGTC
>CAZTJR010000003.1:12884-24123 GCA_964613795.1 uncultured Alteromonadaceae bacterium
GTGGCGGTTTATCTTGCCGCACGCTCCGGGGATTATGTCGTCGGCGAGACTATCGCCGTCGACGGTGGCGTCGTCTACGCTTCGCTGTCGGGGAGCTGGGATACGGAATAGAATGCTGGCGGGCCGGGCAGTACGCTACTGCAGAGTAAAGCGACAGGCAGGGGCGCCGAGGGCGCAGCAGTGCGTCTCGGTGCAGCGGATTTCAGGCGAGATCAGCGCGTTGAACAGTCGCTGAAAAACAGCGGCATGCCACGCACACAGTGCGCTGTCGGCCTTTTCTCCGCGCACGATCGGATTGTCATACAGCTCGAAGGTTAGCGGTCGACCTTGTAGCACCCGGAACTCGCCGGAACCTGCGAAGGTCCAGGCATGTTTGCCGATGGCGTTAGCCAGCAGTCGGGTGGCGAGACGGCGCGGCAGACTGCGCAGCAGGCGCTGGGCCAGCTGCGGAATGCGGTGAGCGAGAATGTAGTCTCCCGTGTGCTCGCCGGCCACCTGCGCCAGCCTGCCCGCTGCCTCGGGGTAACGCTGGCGCAGTGTCTGATGCAGCCTCGCCGCAGGGCCCTCGGGCATGAGTCCGCTGTCGGGTGGCAGCGCGCTAAGGCCCGATTCCAGCAGCAGCTGCTGCCGCGCCGCCAGCCCGAGGTTTGAATCGAGCACCTGCACCAGCTGAAGCACGCTGTTCGGGCCGATGCGCGCCTCGCTGCTGTCTGCCGCTGCCGCACCCATGTCAGACGCGAACAGCGAGTTCGGTATCGTCTTCGGCGAGTTGCTGAGTACCACCGCCGCAGAGTTTTACCGGCACCGCCTCGGTTTCCGCGGCCTCTTCCAGGGCATCTTCCCGTGCTGACTGCTTGCGCGCCCGCGCCTGTGCCGCCCGGTCCTGGGTAGACTGCCAGTCTTCCAGCTGCGCGTGGGCGATCTTGCGCGTTGTATCGAAGTGGAAATCCACCTTGTCCTTGGACTGCGGCCCCCAGTAGCCGGCCTTGCCGAGATCGTAGAAAGTGCGCTGAAAACCAGCCTTGGCGAAGGCTTTCAGGCAACCGAGCAGGTAGCGGCGACGAAAGCCGGTACCCCGCCAGGGATAGTGGAAAAGCGCTTTTCGCATGTAGAAACGCCGGTAATTGTTCATTACCCGGTCCAGCAGCTCGCCGCGATCCATGGCTTTGGGCTTCATGATCGGCGTGACGAAGTTGTACTTGGAGAAATCGAACACCTCGACCTTGTCACCCAGCTCTTGAAACAGGGGCGTGAAGGGCCAGGGCGTGTACATGGCCCAGTTGGCAAGATCCGGCTGCCAGTCCCAGGCCATGCGGTAGGTTTCCTCAAGCGTTTCGGCTGTCTCGTTGTCGAGGCCGACAATGAACTGGGCCTCGATGAAGATGTCGGCGTTGCGCAGCAGTTCAATGGCCCGGCGGTTGTCCTCGACACAGGTCTCCTTGTTGAACTGGTCCAGCTTCATCTGCGCCGCCGCCTCTGTGCCTAGGCTGACATGCACCAGTCCTGCCCTGCGGTACAGAGGCAGTAGTTCCTCATCCCGCAGAATATCGGTGACGCGGGTATTGATGCCCCACTTGACCCGGTCGGGCAGGTCGCGGGCGATCAGTTCCTCACAGAACTGAATGAACTTTTTGCGGTTGATGGTCGGTTCCTCGTCAGCCAGGATGAAAAAACCGATGCCGTGTTCGTTCACCAGCTTCTCGATCTCGTCGACGACCTTGATCGGGTCGCGCACCCGGTAATCGCGCCAGAATTTCCACTGTGAACAGAACGAGCAGGTAAACGGGCAGCCCCGGGCCATGTTGGGAATGGCCACCTTGGTGTTCAGTGGAATGTACTTGTACTCGTCCCACTCGAGCAGGGACCAGTCGGGGTCGAGTGCGTCGAGGTCCTTGATAGTAGGCGCGGCCGGAGTGGCCACGATCTCGTCACCATCGCGGTAGGCGATGCCGCGGATCTGTTCGCGGGTCTGCAGGTATTCGCCGCGATTGACCGCCTGCATGAGGCCCGTGAAGATCTCCTCGCCCTCGCCGCGTACAATCACATCGACCCAGGGCGCTTCAGACAACACCTGCTTGTACATAAAGGTAGCGTGGATGCCGCCGAGGACGCGCAGTGCCTGGGGGACATGTTCCCGTGCCAGTTCCAGCACCCGTTCGGCCATGTAGATCGAGGGTGTGATCGCCGTGGTGCCGATGACATCCGGCTGCAGCTCCACCAGTCGCCGCACGACCTCGTCCTCGGGTAGATTGTGCGTCATCGCATCGATAAAATGAATATCGTTGAAGCCGGCCTTGCGCAGGTGCCCGGCGAGGTAGGCGACCCAGGCGGGCGGCCAGCTGCCTGCGATTTCGGCGCCACCGGAGCGGTAGTTGGGGTGAACAAAAACGATTCGCATGAGCAACTCCTCTTTTCCTGTCAGGTATTCTGCGGCGTCATGAAAAGTAAACGACAAAATGTGTTAAGCGTAGTTGACACATGTCAATGGATTTGCCGTCAGCGCAACACGGTCTGCGCTTTGTCCATGCCGGGGCGCGGCGTGCGCGACGCCAGCCCTCACGGTGTGTCGCTGTGAGCGCCGAAATCGACAGTACACATATGCAGCATGCCCTGCGTCTCGCACGGCGCGCGCGTGATGCGGGCGAGGTGCCGGTCGGTGCCGTTCTCGTGAGCGGCAACACGGTGATCGGGGAGGGCTGCAATTCTGTTATCAGCGCCTCAGACCCCACGGCACATGCAGAGATTGTCGCGCTGCGGGATGCCTCGTGGCGGGCCGGCAACTATCGGCACCCGGGTGCCACGCTTTACGTCACGCTCGAACCCTGCACGATGTGCATCGGTGCCCTGGTCCATGCGCGGGTTTCGACGCTGGTTTTTGCGGCGCGGGAACCGCGAGCCGGTGCCGTCTGCAGTGCTGCGCAACTGCTGGCTGCCGATTTCTACAATCACCGCGTGCAGTGGCGGGAGGGCTTGCTGGCTGAGGACAGCGCCGCGCTGCTCAGGGATTTCTTTCGCGCCCGGCGTGCTGCCGGGGCTGGCGACGGCAAGGGATCGACGGCGAGGGAATAGCCTTGCTACAGCCCCAGCAGACCGACCCGACGAATCATTTTTGGCAGTAGTGGATCCATGGCCAGCGGCGGCAGTGGCCGGTTCTCGGCAATGAATCGCCACTGCAGGACATTGTGATAGTGGCGGATGTTCTGCACGTAGCGCACCGCCTCGCGCCCACGCGCATAACCATACTTAACCGTGCTGAAATGCTCGTTGAGCTCGAGCTTGGGCAGGTGCTGCATCACATCCGCCCAGAGGTTGGGGTTGCCACCGTGACGCTGAGTAATGACACGGGCATCTTCCAGGTGGCCCATGCCGATATTGTAGGCGGCCAGCGCCATCCACGTTCTATCCGGCGCGACAATGCCGTCGGGCAGGCGTCGCAGCAGGTCCTTGAAGTAGCGTGCGCCGCCGCGGAGGCTCTGCATGACGTCTTCGCGGTTTTTGATACCGAGTTCTTCGGCCGTTGCTGTAGTGAGCATCATCATGCCGCGAACGCCGGTATAGGAAACCGCGCTGGGATCCCAGTGCGATTCCTGGTAGGCGATGGCGGCGAGGAGGGCCCAGTCTAGCTGGTGCTCCTGCGCGACCCGCTCGATGTGCGCACGATAGGCGGGCAACTCGCTGCGCAGATTGGCGATGAAGGTCTGGGATCCCACCCGATCGAGGCTGTCGACATGGCCGAAGTAGGCCTCCCTGAGTGCTTCCAGCGTGCCGTCGGCTTCGAGGTGCGCCAGGAAATCTGCCAGGTAGCGCTCAAGGCGGTCGCTGTCCCCATGAGGACTGAGATACCACACCACCTGCTGCTCGGGCGCCAGGTCGAAGGCAACATCGAGCTGGGGCAGCAGGTTTTTGTGGATCCGGAATTCCACCGAGTCGACGATGGCTGCATCCGCATGGCCCTGCGCTACCAGCTCGAGAATATCCTTGACGTGAGTGCCACTGATAGTCTGCCACTGGAGATCGATATCCCAGTGGCGTCGAAGATTCTGCAGTAGCTCGACATGGCTGCTGCCCGCCAGCGCCACAATCCGCAGGCCCTCCAGATCGGCGGCCTTTGTCGGCTTCGGCTGTCCGAGTCGATAGACCACCTGGGGATGATGTCGGTGGTAAGCAGCGGATATCGGGTAGATCGTGCGACGCTCGCTGGTAGATGTCAGCCCCGCACCCGCCAGATCGGCCTCGTCCCTGCGCAGCGCATCGAACAGATCATCCATGGCAAATGCCGTGCTGACGCGCAGGGCGACCCCCAGATCCTCAGCGACTCGTCTGGCCAGTTCATACTCGAAGCCCCTCGGTTCATTGCGTTCCACGTAGTATGTAGAGGGTCCATTGCGCGTGACCAGGCGCAGTTCACCGCGTTCTGTGATGCGTGACAGGCTGTCCCCCGGTTCGGCGCAGGCAGACAGGAGTATCAGCGCGGCGAGACTGCAGTGCAGTTGCCAGTGGCGAATATGTCGGATCATGGCCCATTGTAGCCTGATTTTCCGGGCTGCCATGGTTAACCCGCTGTCTGCGAGCAGGTACAATACCCGGCTTCCAAGTCGCTCAGTCTGTGAGACGTCCGTCATGCTTATCCTCCCCGGCCCAACGGCCCTGTCGGGCTTCCGGCAGCGCAAACTGTCCGAACGTCTTAGCGATGTGGTGCCCGGTGTCGAGCTGCTGGCCACTCAGTTTCTGCACTTTGTCGATACTGCCGGAACGCTGACCGCGTCAGAGGATGCTGTGCTGCGATCGCTGCTGCATTACGGCGAGGTAACCGCCGCGGATGCGCCCCCGATCATGCTGGCCGAGGATAATAGTGGACGCACCGAGCTGCTTGTCGCGGTGCCCCGACCGGGCACACTGTCGCCCTGGTCGACCAAGGCAACGGATATTGCCCGGCGTTGCGGGCTGCAGGAGCCGGTTCGCAGAATCGAACGCGGCACGGCCTACCTGCTGCGCTGGCCCGAGAGGCTCGAGGCCGCACAGCAGCAGGCGGCACGCCGGTGTCTGTATGATCGCATGACGGAAGCCCTGCTGCCCAACCCAGAGGCCGCACACCAGCTGTTCGCCGAGGCCGAGCCCCGGCAGTTGGCCACCGTGGATATTCTCGCCGGCGGCGAATCGGCGCTGCAAGCCGCGAACCTCAAACTGGGTCTGGCGCTGGCGGCGGATGAAATCCACTATCTCGTCGACAGCTTTCGACGCCTCGGTCGCAACCCGTCCGATGTCGAGCTGATGATGTTTGCTCAGGCCAATTCAGAGCACTGTCGCCACAAGATCTTCAATGCGTCCTGGACAGTGGATGGCCTCCCTCAGCCGCACTCGCTGTTCGACATGATCCGAAATACCTACCACAGCGCTGGAGACAACGTGCTGTCGGCCTATTCAGACAACGCCGCCGTGGTGCGGGGGCAGTTGGCAGCGCGTTTTTATCCCGCGCCGGACAGCGCGACCTACGGTTATCGCGACGAGGACGTGCACCTGCTGATGAAGGTGGAGACACATAACCACCCCACGGCGATTGCGCCTTTCTCCGGCGCCGGTACCGGTGCGGGGGGCGAGATTCGCGATGAGGGGGCGGTGGGTCGCGGCTCCAAGCCCAAGGCGGGCCTGACGGGTTTTTCCGTGTCCAACCTGCGCCTTCCTGGCGCACTGCAGCCCTGGGAGATTGACGTCGGCAAACCCGAGCGCAACGCCTCCGCCCTGCAGATCATGCTTGAGGGCCCCATCGGTGCGGCGGCCTTCAACAATGAATTCGGGCGCCCGAATCTGTGCGGTTACTTCCGCACGTTCGAGCAGGCGGTGCCGATGGGCGATGGTGAGACACAGCTGCGGGGCTATCACAAGCCGATCATGCTGGCTGGCGGCTACGGCAATATTGCACCGGAACACGTGGAGAAAGGTGGCTTCGAGCCAGGCGCAAAGCTGGTGGTGCTGGGCGGCCCGGCTATGCTCATAGGTCTCGGCGGCGGCGCTGCCTCGTCCATCGACAGCGGCCAGGGACAGGAATCTCTCGATTTTGCTTCGGTGCAGCGCCAGAACCCGGAAATGGAGCGCCGCTGCCAGGAGGTGATCGACCGTTGCTGGCAGCTCGGGGAGAACAATCCGATCGCTTTTATACACGACGTGGGCGCTGGCGGACTTTCCAATGCGCTGCCGGAACTGGCGAAAGATGGTGGCAGAGGCGGGCGCTTTGACCTGCGCGCCATCCCCAGCGATGAACGGGGTATGTCGCCGCTGGAGATCTGGTGCAACGAAAGCCAGGAGCGCTATGTGCTGGCGATCGCCGCAGCGGACATCCAGCGTTTCGAAGCCATCTGTGCCCGGGAGCGCTGTCCCTATGCCGTGGTGGGCGAGGCGACCCGGGACCGCCACCTGACACTGCAGGACACCCACTTCGACAACCAGCCCGTGGACATGCCGATGAGCGTGCTGTTCGGCAAACCGCCGCGCATGCATCGGGAGGCTCGCAGGCAGGCGGCGCCCGTGCGACAGCCATTCTCGCTGCCCGCTGTGGACGATGCGCTGCGGCGGGTGCTGCAGCTGCCGACGGTAGCCAGTAAGCAGTTTCTCATCACCATCGGTGACCGCACGGTGACCGGACTTGTCTGCCGTGACCAGATGGTGGGTCCCTGGCAGGTGCCGGTCGCAGATTGCGCTGTCACGACCATCTCCTACACCGGCGTCGCCGGTGAGGCAATGGCCATCGGTGAGCGCACACCACTGTCGTTGCTCAGCGGGCCGGCGGCAGCGCGCATGGCTGTCGCCGAGGCCATCACCAATATCTGCGCGGCGCCGATCGCAGCGCTGTCCGACGTCAAGCTCTCTGCCAACTGGATGTGTGCCGCGGGCAGTGACACCGAAGATGCCGTGCTGTTTGACAGCGTGCAGGCGGTGGGCATGCAGTTCTGCCCGGCCCTGGGCCTGACGATTCCCGTGGGCAAGGATTCCATGTCCATGCGCACCAGCTGGCAGCAGGAGGGCGAGGCGCGTTCGGTCACTGCGCCGGTATCCCTCATCGTGTCGGCCTTCTGTCCGGTGCCCGATGTGCGCCGAGCGGTGACCCCGCAGCTGCAGCCCGATGCGGACGCCGTGCTGTTGCTGATAGATCTGGGGCGGGGCGCCAGCCGGCTCGGCGGCTCGGCACTTTGCCAGGTGTTCGGCCAGCTTGGTGATCTACCGCCGGACATCGACAATCCGCAGGATCTCAGCGGCCTGTTCCGGCTGGTACAGGCGGGCCTGACCGAGGGCTCGGTCCTTGCCTATCACGATCGCTCCGACGGCGGACTCATCACCACGCTGCTGGAAATGGCCTTCGCCGGTCATTGCGGCCTGGCTGTTGATCTCCCTGATGTGTCCGCCGATGCCGCAGTGTCCTACCTGTTTAATGAGGAAGCGGGCGCGGTGGTGCAGGTTGCGACCCGTGATGTGGCGTCATGGCGAGCGCGGGCGCTGGACCTGGGGCTCGCCGACAGCCTCGCCGTGATCGGCCGCGCGGTGCCCGGTGACGCCATCGCGATCACCTGCCAGGGCCAGCCCTTTAGTCACCACTCGCGGGTGGAGCTGCAGCAGCTCTGGAGCAGTACCAGCCACGCGATGGCCCGCCTGCGTGACAACCCGGACTGCGCTGACGAGGAGTTCGCCCGGATTGGCGAAGCCGATCCGGGCCTGAGCGCCGGATTGACCTTTGATCCGGAGCTCGACGTCAGTGCGCCCATGGTTGCCATTGGCGCGCGTCCGAGAGTGGCCGTTCTGCGCGAACAGGGCGTCAATGGTCAGCTGGAGATGGCCGCGGCTTTCGATCGCGCCGGTTTCACCGCGGTGGACGTGCACATGAGCGATCTGCAGTCTGGTCGCCAGCGACTGGACAGCTTTGACGGGCTGGTTGCCTGCGGCGGGTTCTCCTACGGCGACGTGCTCGGCGCCGGCGAGGGCTGGGCCAAGAGCATCCGCTTCAACAGCGCGCTGCACGACGGCTTCGCCGGCTTCTTCGACCGCCCGGAGACCTTCGCGCTGGGCGTGTGCAACGGTTGCCAGATGCTGTCCACACTGCGCGATCTGATCCCCGGCAGCGAACACTGGCCGCGCTTTCTGCGCAATCGCAGCGAGCAGTTCGAGGCGCGTCTGTCGCTGGTTCGGATCGAGGCGACGCGGTCGCTGTTTCTCGCAGACATGGCCGGATCGCACCTGCCGGTGGCGGTGGCGCATGGCGAGGGTCGGGCGGCGTTTGCCGATAACGCTTCGCTCAACAGCTGCGAAGCGACAGGGCAGGTGGCGCTGCGCTACCTTGAAAACGATCTGGGTGTGGCCGAACGCTATCCCGCCAATCCGAACGGGTCTGACGCGGGCATTGCCGGCGTGACCAGCCTTGATGGCCGCGTTACCATCATGATGCCACACCCCGAGCGTGTTGTTCGCACCGTGCAATATTCCTGGGCACCGCGGGAATGGGGGGAGACCGCTCCCTGGCTGCGGCTGTTCCGCAATGCACGACAGTGGTTGGGGTGACGCCCCTTGTTACCCCGCCGCCGTGGTCTATAATGGCGCCTTTTTTCCCGTTGGGGCCCGATAGCGCCCCCTCGCACTGATACCCAGAGCCTCTCTATGCTGAACAAATATCCTCTGTGGAAGTACCTGCTGGTCCTGGCGGTGCTGATGTTGGGACTTTTTTACGCCGCGCCCAACCTGTATGCACCCGACCCGGCATTGCAGATTACCGGGGAGAGCAGTGCCCAGACGATCGACGAGGCGACGCTAAAGCGCGCCACGGACGCCCTGGACGACGCCGGTATCAGTCACTTTGGCGAAGTGATTCAGCCAGACGGGCGCAACGCGCTCATTCGGCTGCGCGATCGTGACCGGCAGCTGGCCGCACAGGCACGGGTATCCCGTGCGCTGGGCGATGGCTTTATCATCGCACTGAATCTCGCCCAGACGACGCCGGCGTGGCTGTCGGATCTTGGCGCGCAGCCGATGAAACTGGGGCTGGATCTCAGCGGTGGTGTGCATTTCAAGCTGGAAGTGGACACTGGAGCCGCCGTCGAGCGCCGCATGGAGTTCTATTTCAACGCCATTAAGCGCAGCCTGCGCGAAGAGCGGATCCGGGGCCGCGTTGCGCTGGAGGGGGACCGGTTTGTGGTCGCCCAGTTCCGCAGCGAAGAAGACCGCGAGGCAGCCCGCAGCCTGGTGGCAGAAAACCACCCGGAACTGCTGCTCGACCGGCAATCTTCTGCCGACACGTTCAGCCTGCGTGCTGAAATGACGCAGCAGACTGTGGATGAAATCATCGACTACGCGGTGAGTCAGAACCTGACCACGCTGCGCAACCGGGTAAACGAGCTGGGCGTATCCGAGCCGCTGGTGCAGCGCCAGGGCCGCAATCGCATCGTCGTGGAGCTGCCGGGTATCCAGGATACCGCTGAAGCGAAGCGCATTCTCGGCAAGGTCGCCAACCTGGAGTTTCGCCTGGTGGCACGGCCGGATGCGGAGGCGACCGACAAGCAGCGGTTCGAGTATCGCAGCGAGGCCAACGAGGGCATGTTCGAGTGGCTGGAGCGCGATGTCATCATCACCGGCGAGCGCGTTTCCAACGCCCGCGCCAGCTTCGACGAGAATGGCCGCCCCAACGTGCAGATCAGCCTGGACAGTGAGGGGGGCACGCTGATGTCCCGCGCCACGCGCAATAACATCAAGCGCCGCATGGGTGTGTTGTTTATCGAGCGCAAGTTCCGTACCCGCTACGAGACGGCAGAAGACGGTAGCGAGGAGATCATCAAAGTCCCCTACGACGAGAAGAAACTGCTCACCGCACCGGTCATCCAGAGCGCCCTGGGAGCGCAGTTCCAGATCACCGGCCTCGACAGTCCCATGGAGGCCGCAGAGCTTGCCCTGATGCTGCGCGCCGGTGCCCTTGCGGCTCCGGTGACCTTTGTGGAGGAGCGTACGGTCGGACCGTCGCTGGGTGCCGAGAACATCCAAATGGGCGTGAAGTCCGTGCAGTATGGTCTGGCGCTGGTCGTTCTGTTCATGATTCTCTACTACCGGGTATTCGGTGTCTGTGCGGTTATAGCGCTGACCGCGAATCTGGTGCTGCTGATTGCCTTCATGTCGATGATCGGTGCCACCCTGACGCTCCCGGGCATTGCCGGCATTGTGCTCACTGTCGGTATGGCGGTGGATGCCAACGTGCTCATTTTCTCGCGCATACGCGAGGAGCTGCGCGAGGGGCTGTCGCCGCAAATGGCCATACACTCGGGTTACGGTCGCGCTGTGGTCACTATTCTCGATGCCAACGTCACTACACTGATTGTGGCGGTGATTCTGTATGCTGTGGGTACCGGGCCCATAAAAGGGTTTGCTGTGACGCTGTCGGTCGGCATTCTGACGTCGATGTTCACGGCCATCATGGGCACCAGAGCCCTGATCAATCTCATTTACGGTGGCCGTCGCCTGCGGTCGCTCTCCATCGGCACTGACGTCGTGCAGGAGGTGCGCTCATGAAACACATCAACTTTATGGGCCAGCGGCGCCTGGCAATCATCATGTCGGCAGTGCTGTTGCTCATCTCTCTCGGCTCACTGATGGTGAACCAGCTGGAGTGGGGGCTGGACTTTACCGGCGGCACGCTGGTGGAGGTCGAGTACGGTGATTCCGCTGATCTCGATGCCATTCGCAGTACGCTGGAAACGAGAGGCTATCCGGGAGCCCAGGTGGTCAGCTTCGGCACAGATCGCGATGTCCTGATCCGCCTTCCGGCCGATCTGGACGCCGACGGCAGCGACGTGCTGCAGGTCCTGCGCAGTTCGACCAGCGACAGTGTCGAGCTGCGCAGGACCGAGTTTGTCGGTCCGCAGGTGGGTGATGAGCTGCGAGAGCAGGGCGGATTGGCCATGCTGCTGGCGCTGGGGCTGGTGATGCTCTACATCGGCTTTCGCTTTCAGCTCAAATTCGCGGTGGGTGCCGTCGCGGCCCTGGTCCACGATGTGATACTCACACTCGGATTCTTCTCGGTCCTGAGGCTGGATTTCGATCTTACGGTGCTCGCGGCACTGCTGGCGGTAATCGGTTACTCGCTCAACGATACAATTGTGGTGGCTGATCGTATCCGGGAAAACTTCCGTAAGCTGCGTCGCGTTGAGCCCGTGGAGGTGGTGAATATTTCCCTGACCGAGACCCTGGGCCGGACCTTGGTCACATCAATCAC
>CAZTJR010000003.1:24223-35319 GCA_964613795.1 uncultured Alteromonadaceae bacterium
TGGTGAATATTTCCCTGACCGAGACCCTGGGCCGGACCTTGGTCACATCAATCACGACCCTGCTGGTGCTCGTTTCTCTGGCGCTGTTCGGTGGCGACATGATCAATGCGTTTGCGGTGGCCCTGATCGTCGGCGTCACGGTAGGGACCTACTCGTCGATCTATGTTTCCGCAACCACGCTGCTGGCGATGAGGGTCAACAAGGAAGACCTGATGATTCCGGTGAAAGAAGGAGCGGAGCAGGACGAGATCACGCCTTGAGAGCGGGCGTTGCCAACAATGGTCGGGTAACCTGCAGTACGGCTTTGAAGCATTTCGGGTTGCCCGCCACAATATTGCCGGACTCCATGAAGTGCTCCGAGCCATCGATGTCCGACACCAGTCCGCCGGCTTCCCGCACCAGCAGCGCGCCCGCCGCCATGTCCCAGCGTGACAGGCCGATCTCCCAGAAAGCGTCCAGACGGCCGGTCGCCACGTAGGCCAGGTCCAGCGAGGCGGCGCCGGCACGGCGAATGCCGGCGCACTGCCCAGCCAGCGTGACCAGGCTTTTGCCATAGGCATCAAGGTGCTGATCACTGTGGCCGCGGAAGGGAATGCCCGTGCCGAGTAGCGCGCCATCGAGGCTGTCCAGCCTGCTGACGCGCATTCGGCGCCCGTTGAACTGGGCGCCGCGGCCCCGCGACGCGGTGAACTCCTCACGGCGAACGGGGTCCACGATCACCGCGTGCTCCAGCTTGCCGCGGTACAGGCAGGCGATGGAGATCGCGTAATGGGGTATGCCGCGTAGAAAGTTCGTGGTGCCGTCCAGCGGATCGATAACCCACTGGTACTCTGCGTCCTCCGGCCCGCTGCGGCCCGATTCCTCGCCCAGAAAGGCGTGCGTTGGGTAGGCGCGTCGCAGCTGCTCGATAATGTCTTTTTCGGCGGCTTCATCCACGTCGGAGACGAAGTCATTGGCGCTCTTGGTTTTCACGTGCAGCCGCTCGAGATCGTCCGACGCCCGGACAATCTGCTCTCCAGCGCGGCGCGCGGCGCGCAGAGCCATATTAATCATCGGTTCCATAGTGTTTCCCGGGTGCTGACAAGTGTTGCGCGCTGTGCTCTGGATTTAGCGCGGCGCGCAGTATAACAGACCGCACTGCGCAGAAGACCCTGCAGCTCTGGTAAACTTGCCGCTGACTCCTCACCGATGGCGACAGGCTGATCCATGCGTACCGAGAGTATCGAAATCGTTCTGGTCAACACGACCCACCCCGGCAATATTGGCGGGGTCGCGCGCGCGATGAAGAACATGGGTCTGTCGCGCCTGTGTCTGGTGGCGCCCAAGCAGTTTCCCGATCCGCAGGCGGTATGGCGTGCCGCATCCGCCGGTGACCTGCTGGAACAGGCGCGGGTTGTCGGCACCCTGGACGAGGCCGTTGCCGACAGCCAGTTCATCGTCGGCACCAGCGCACGGGACCGTCGTATCCCGTGGCCGCTACTCGACCCCAGAGGCTGCGCCGCGCGTGTCGGTGAGCATACAGACGGCGGAGAGCGCGTCTCCATCCTGTTCGGGCGCGAGGACCGTGGGCTGACCAACGATGAACTCAAGCGCTGCAATCTGCATCTGCATATTCCCAGTGCGCCGGAATACAGTTCTTTAAACCTGGCCATGGCGGTGCAGATTGTCTGCTATGAGCTGCGCATGCTGGCCGTCGCCGACTCGCTGCCCGCGGAAGCCGACGCGCAGTGGGATACGCCCTTTGCCACGTCGGCAAATATGGAGCGGTTCTATGCTCACCTGGAGGAAACCCTGATCGACACTGAATTCCTCGACCCGGCGGCACCGCGACAGTTGATGACGCGATTGCGACGGCTCTACAGTCGCGTCAGACTGGACGAGATGGAGCTGAACATTCTTCGGGGTATTCTCACCGCCACCCAGCAGTGGGTCGCGCGTGGTACCGCGAGTCGCGCGCAGCCCGCGACAACCGACGACCGGGAGGCATGAGGCGCTTATGAAAAAGCCGGTTTACCTTGACTACCTGGCGACTACGCCGGTGGATCCTCGTGTCGCCGAAGCCATGCAGGGCTGCCTGACTATGGACGGTGTTTTCGGCAATGCCGCGTCGCGCTCGCATCGCTATGGCTGGGAGGCCGAGATGGCCGTGGAGAACGCGCGGCGCGATGTCGCGGACCTGATCGGCGCCGACCCGCGGGAAATCGTATGGACGTCCGGGGCGACGGAGTCGGACAATCTGGCCATCAAGGGTGTTGCCCAGCGGTGTGAAGTACCCGGCCATATGGTGACATCGGCCATTGAGCACAAGGCGGTTCTGGATTCCTGCGCGTATCTCGAGACCCTGGGCTGGCAGGTGACCTACCTGGCGCCGGCTGTAAACGGCTGCACCACCGCCGACGCGGTAGCAGAAGCGCTGCGGCCGGAGACCCGCCTGGTCAGCATCATGCACGCCAACAACGAGATCGGCACGGTGAACGACATTGCCGCAATTGCTCAGGTTACCCGTGATGCCGGTGTGCCGCTGCATGTCGATGCGGCGCAGAGTGCCGGCAAGCTGCCCGTAGACGTCAACCTGCTCGACGTCGACCTGATGTCGCTCTCC
The DNA here is from genome assembly GCA_964613795.1 of uncultured Alteromonadaceae bacterium. Classification (GTDB taxonomy): domain Bacteria; phylum Pseudomonadota; class Gammaproteobacteria; order Pseudomonadales; family Halieaceae; genus Chromatocurvus. The sequence goes on from CAZTJR010000003.1 coordinate 26,826, forward strand.
GCCCACAAGCTGTATGGCCCCAAGGGCATTGGCGCGCTGTACGTGCGGCGACAGCCTCGTGTGCATCTGCAGGCGCAGATGCACGGCGGTGGTCACGAGCGCGGTCTGCGGGCGGGAACGCTGGCTACCCACCAGGCGGTCGGCATGGGCACGGCGGCGCGGCTTGCCGCGGCAGAGCGGGTTGAAGAAGCGACGCGGCTGCAGCGTCAGCGCGATCGCCTGTGGTCGTCGCTGCAGGCACTGGGTGATGTGCAGCTCAATGGCGATGCACACGCGCGCCTCCCCGGGGCGCTGAACGTCAGCTTCGGGGGTGTCGAGGGGGAGACGCTGCTGCTTTCCCTGAACGACCTCGCGATCTCGACCGGCTCTGCCTGCACCTCGGCCAGCCTCGAGCCCTCCTATGTGCTGCGGGCCATCGGTCTTTCGGATAACCGCGCGCACAGCTCGCTGCGCTTGAGTGTCGGTCGCTTCACTACAGATGAAGAGGTGGAGCACGCCGCTCGGCGTCTGAATGAATGCGTGCGGCGACTGCGCGGCGAGCTGAGCCACGCCGTATCCTGAGCGCGCCGAAAGCGGATGAAACCGCGCCGCCGTGCGCGTATAATGCTGCACCCGACGGCCGGGGCGCCACAAAGCTGCCCGACCGCTCACCCTTTCAATGTAACAGCTGGAGACAACCCTATGGCGGTGCAGCGCACGCTTTCTATCGTAAAACCCGATGCGGTCGGCAAGAACGTGATCGGCAAGATCTATTCCCGCTTCGAGGACAACGGCCTGCGGGTGGTTGCCGCAAAAATGCTGCACCTGAGCGAAGACGTCGCCGGCGGCTTTTACGCAGAGCATCGCGAGCGTCCCTTCTTTGCCGATCTGGTCGGTTTCATGACCTCCGGTCCCGTCATGGTCCAGGTGCTCGAGGGTGACGACGCGATTGCGAAAAACCGCGAGCTGATGGGCGCCACCAACCCGAAAGAAGCCGAGGCGGGCACCATCCGCGCCGACTTTGCCGAGTCGATTGATGCCAACGCGGTGCACGGGTCCGACTCGGAGATCTCCGCGGCGCGCGAAATCGCCTACTTCTTTGCCGCCAGTGAGGTGTTCTCCCGCGCCTGAGCGCGGTGGCTGCCATGAGCAACGTCCCCCCGACAGTGATCGCCCGCACGGGCGAGAGCCAGGACAAACCGCGTATCAACCTGCTGGGCATGCCGCGTGCCTGGCTGGTCGACTGGCTGGAATCCATCGGTGAAAAACCCTTTCGCGCACAGCAGCTGCTGAAGTGGATGCACCACGAGGGCGAGACGGACTTTCAGCGCATGAGCAATCTGTCCCGCGCCCTGCGCGACAAGCTGGAGGCCATCGCCGAGGTGCGCCCACCGCTTGTGGAGAGTCAGCATGATTCGTCGGATGGTACGCGCAAGTGGCTGGTGCGGGTCGACGGTGGCGGACTGGTGGAAACCGTGCTCATTCCCGACGGCGGCAGGGCAACCCTGTGCGTCTCGTCCCAGGTGGGCTGCAGTCTGGATTGCAGCTTCTGCTCCACGGGCAAGCAGGGTTTCATGCGCGATCTCAGCGCCGCCGAGATCATCGGCCAGGTCTGGCTGGCGATCAAATCCTACGACGCCTTCAAGTCCGGCAAGGGACGTGTGGTCACCAATGTGGTCATGATGGGCATGGGCGAGCCACTGCTCAATTTCGAGAATGTCGTGGCGTCCATGAACCTTATGATGGAGGATCTGGCCTACGGCATCTCCAAGCGCCGTGTGACGCTCAGCACATCGGGCGTGGTGCCGGCGCTGGATCGGCTGGCCGCCGTCAGCGAGGCCAGCCTTGCGGTATCACTGCATGCACCGAACGACACGCTGCGCAATCAGCTGGTGCCGATCAACCGCCGCTACCCGATTGCCATGCTGCTGGACAGCGCTCGGCGCTACATCGACGCCCAGTCTGACCGCAAGCGCGTGGTCACTATTGAGTATACTTTGATGGCGGGTATCAACGACCAGCGCGAACACGCCGTGGAGCTGGCTCAGCTACTGCAGGATTTTCCCTGTAAGATCAACCTGATTCCGTTTAATCCCTTTCCGGGCTCCGGCTACGAGCGCCCGAGCGGCAATGCAGTGAGTCGTTTCTGGCAGGTTCTGGTCGATGCGGGCTATATCGTGACCGTGCGCACCACGCGCGGCGATGACATTGCCGCCGCCTGCGGCCAGCTGGTGGGAGAGGTGGTCGACAGAACCCGGCGCAGCGAGCGTCACCGGCGCCTGGCACAGGCGGCAGAGCGGGTGGATGGTCATGTCTGATGCACGCGCACGGAGGCCGAGCCATGTCTTTGCGTTGCGTGTGCTGTCGACGCTGCTGTGCGTGTGCGCGCTGAGCGCCTGCATCACGAGCCGGGAGACGGTATTCACCGATCCGGCGTCACCGGATGAGGTATTTTCCCAGCGCGTCGAGCTGGCGCGCAAATATATCGGCGACGGCAACTGGGATGCGGCCAAGCGCAACCTCAAGGTGGCAGCGAGTATCAATGATCGCAAGCCGGAGGTATATGAGGCCTTTGCACTGGTCTACCAGAGCACGGGTGAAATCGAGATGGCAGAGGCGAGCTACAAGCGCGCCATTGCGCTCGATAGCCGCTTTTCCAGAGCTCGCAACAATTACGCCGCTTTCCTGTTCTCCCAGCAGCGTTTCAAGGAGGCGGAGCAGCAACTGCAGGCGGTCGTGCGCGATACTCTTTACGAAGCGCGCCCGCAGGCTTTTATCAATCTGGGACTGTCCCGGCTGGCGCTCGCTGACGATGATGGCGCGGAGGAGGCGTTCATCCGGGCGCTGAGCATGCAGGGCAGCAACAGCATTCCCCTGCTGGAAATGGCAAGTCTGCGCCTGAAGGCAGGTGACTACCGCGCCGCAGCGCAATACTATGAGCGGTACCGGTCCGCCGTGCGGCGTCAGTCGGCCCGGGGTCTCTGGCTCGGCGTCCGTCTGGCGCAGGCCACCGGTGACCGCGATGCCGAGGGCAGTTACGCGCTAGCGCTGCGGAACCTGTACCCGGAGTCGCCCGAGTATGCGGCGTATGCGCGACAGGCGGGTGGCTCGTGAGATGGATGAATCAGGCACGCCGGATGGCGTGTAAGGCAGGTAGGGTATGACGATGAAATCTCCGATTGTCAGGCGCAAGAGCCGACAGATTCACGTGGGCAAGGTTGCTGTGGGTGGCGACGCCCCCATCAGCGTGCAGAGCATGACCAACACCGAAACCTGCGATGTTGCTGCAACCGTGGCGCAGATACGTGCGCTCGAGGATGCCGGCGCCGACATCGTGCGCGTGTCGGTGCCCAGCATGGAAGCGGCAGAGGCCTTCAGCCGCATCCGGGCGGCGGTTGAAGTACCGCTGGTCGCGGACATTCATTTTGACCACCGAATTGCCCTCAAGGTGGCCGAATACGGGGTCGATTGTCTGCGTATCAATCCGGGCAATATCGGCCGCGACGACAAGGTGCGCGAAGTCATTGACTGTGCCCGCGACAAGGGTATTCCGATCCGCATCGGCGTCAACGCGGGCTCCCTGGGCAAGGATCTGCAGCGTAAATACGGTGAGCCAACGCCAGAGGCGCTGGTGGAATCCGCCCTGCGCCATGTCGATATACTGGACAAGTTCAACTACCCGGACTTCAAGGTAAGCGTCAAGGCATCCGATGTGTTTATGGCGGTGGCGGCCTACCGGCTGCTGGCAAAGCAGATCGAGCAGCCGCTGCACCTGGGAATTACCGAGGCGGGCGGTCTTCGCGGCGGCACGGTGAAGTCATCCGTCGGTCTCGGCATGCTGCTGATGGAGGGTATTGGTGACACCATCAGGATCTCCCTCGCGGCCGATCCGGTGGAGGAGATCAAAGTGGGCTTCGATATTCTGAAAAGCCTCAAACTGCGCTCCAACGGCATTAACTTCATCGCCTGTCCCAGCTGCTCGCGGCAGAATTTCGACGTCATCGGCACCATGAATGCACTGGAGCAGCGCCTCGAGGATATCCGTACCCCCATGGATGTGGCGGTAATCGGCTGCATCGTCAACGGGCCCGGTGAAGCCCGCGAGGCCGATGTCGGCCTGACCGGTGCAACGCCGAACAACCTCATTTATGTTGACGGCGAACCGGATCACAAGATCACCAATACGGATTTTCTCGATCACCTTGAGCAGGTGGTCCGCGAGCGTGCTGCGCGCATTGAACGCGAGGGTAAAGACCCGGAAAACCTGATCCTGAAAACGTCGGGATGAGTTCAATCCGCGCCATTCGCGGGATGAGTGACATCCTGCCGGCTGAGGCTGTCGACTGGCAAACCGTTGAGAGCACCGTTGCATCGGTGCTCGACAGTTTCGGCTACGATCAGCTGCGCTTGCCGCTGGTGGAGTACACGGAGCTCTTCAGTCGCTCCATCGGCGAGGTCACGGACATTGTCGAGAAGGAAATGTATACCTTCGACGACCGCAACGGAGACAGTCTGACCCTGCGGCCCGAGGGCACGGCTGGCTGCGTGCGCGCGGCGATACAGCACAACCTGATAACGACGCCCTGTCGTCTCTGGTATGCCGGACCTATGTTCCGCTACGAGCGCCCGCAAAAAGGACGCCAGCGTCAGTTCCATCAGATCGGCGCCGAGGTTTTCGGTATTGCAACACCGGATATCGATGCCGAGCTCATCATTGTGCTGGCGCGGGTCTGGCGGGAGCTTGGACTGACCTCCGCGGTGACGCTGGAAATTAACTCTATCGGCAGCAGCGACAGCCGGCTGCGCTATCGCGAGGCGCTGGTAGCCTATCTCGATACCTGTCGCGGGGAGCTCGATGCGGATAGCCAGCGACGTCTCGCCAGCAATCCGCTGCGTATTCTTGACAGCAAGAATACGCAGACGCAGGCGCTACTGGACAGGGCGCCAGCGCTGGCGGACTTTCTCGATGACGAGTCGCGCGCGGACTTCCAGCGCCTCTGCCACCTGCTTGACGTGGCCGGCGTCGCATGGCGACACAACCCGCGTCTGGTGCGCGGACTCGACTATTACAACAAGACTGTGTTTGAGTGGGTGACGGAGCGCCTCGGCGCCCAGGGTACAGTCTGTGCCGGCGGCCGCTATGATGGTCTGGTAGAGCAACTCGGCGGGCGCTCAACACCCGGGGTTGGATTCGCCATGGGCATGGAGCGGCTGGTCCTGCTGCTGCGCGAACTCAACCTGGCCGCTCCCTCCCGCACTGCAGACGTCTACGTGGTGACCGTTGGTGATGGCGCGCAGGACGCAGCGCTGGGCTGCGTACAGTCACTCCGCGACAGTGGCGCAGCAGGCCGCATTGAACAGCACGCCGGCGGTGGCAGTTTTCGCAGCCAGATGAAAAAAGCAGACCGCAGCGGTGCTCGCGTGGCGCTGATCTGGGGCGAGGACGAAGTCGCGAGCAATACCGTGACCCTCAAGCTCTTACGCGGGGAGGGCGGTCAGCAGACGCTGCCGCTGACCCAATTAGACGACGCGCTCAGGCAGGCCCTGGCGCCGACCAACGATTAGGAACAGTTGACGTGGAATCCTACAGAACGGAAGAAGAGCAGGTCGAAGCCATCAAGCGCTGGTGGGAAGAGAACGGCCGTAATCTCATTATCGCGGTAGCGGTGGCGCTCAGTCTTGGCTTTGGCTGGCAGGCCTGGCAGTCCAACCGCGAGGCGCAGTCCCAGGCTGCCTCGTCTATCTACCAGCGCATGCTCGAGGCACTAGGCAGCGAGGGCGATCCGGATGCAGCCAATGCGCGGTCCCTGGCGGGGCAGCTCAAGTCGGACTTCGCCAGCTCCCCCTATGCGCGCTTTGCGGTATTGCACCTGGCGCGGATGGCGATCGAAGATAACGATTTGTCCCGGGCCGAAACGGAGCTTCGCTGGGTTGTATCAAAGGCTGACAAGTCGAGTGACGTCTACCAGGTCGCCCAGCTGCGCCTTGCCAGAGTCACCGCGGCACAGGGTAACGTCGAGCAGGCCCTGACGATACTCGATAGCGGCGCCGATACGGCGTATTCCGGTGCTTATGCCCTGGCGCGTGGCGATATCCTGTTGGCCGCTGATCGCCCGGAGGAGGCGCGTGACGCCTATGCGGTCGCCCAGTTGAGCGTGGAGGGCGGGCGCCTGCCGCCGGTGCTGTCGCAGAAGCTGGAGTACCTGAACCCCGTATCACCGCGCGAACCGGGGCGGTAGGGCATGCGTACCGTTTTTTTCCGGCTTGCCGGCGTTCTGATGCTGTCGCTGTCACTGGCTGCCTGTACCACCGTCAAGGACTGGTTCAGTATGGACGACGACGAGGATCCACGTCGGCCCGCTGATCTGGTCGACATCGAGCCTTCAGCCCGTCTTCAGCAGCTCTGGTCTGTGGGAGTTGGCGACGGGCAGGGCAAGGGACTCAATAAGCTGCAGCCAGTCATTGCGGGTGAGGTGATCTATGCTGCCTCCAGCGATGGTCGTGTCGCGGCGGTGGAGCGCGACAACGGCGAAAGACGTTGGGAAAAACGGCTGGAGAAGTCACTTTCAGGCGGTGTCGGTCACTATGGCGGCTCCCTGTTTCTGGGCACGGCCGATGGCGAGCTGATGCGTGTGTCTGCCAGCGATGGCGAGATCGTCTGGTCGACTCCGGTCAGCGGCGAAATTCTGGCGCCGCCGCAGGGTAATGGTAGCGTCGTTGTCGTGCAGACCTATGACGGCAAGCTGCATGGTTATGAACACGACACAGGCAAGAGGCGCTGGAGCTATGACAGCAATGTGCCCGTGTTGACGCTGCGCGGCACGAGCACACCCATTCTCAGCGATGGACGCGTTTTTGCGGGATTCGCCAGTGGTCGCGTGGTGGCCTTCGATGCCCGCAGCGGCAGCATTGAATGGGAAACCCGTGTGGCCATTCCCCAGGGACGCTCGGAGATTGAACGTATCGTTGATATCGATGGCACTATGGCCCTGGTTGGCGGTGAGCTTTACGCGGCCAGCTACCAGGGCCGCATCGCTGCCATCGAAGCACGCGGCGGCAATCGTATCTGGCAGCGTGACGTGTCGTCCTACTCCGGCGTCTCGGTCGGTTTCAACAATGTCTACGTGGCTGACGATGACGGCAGCGTGAAAGCCTTTCTGCGCAATGGCCAGGGCCTGCGCTGGGAGCAGGACGCGCTGGCTTACCGCGAGTTGTCGAGGCCGACACCCGTCAGCAGCTATCTTGCTGTGGTGGACCTGGAAGGCTATCTGCACCTGATGTCGCAGGTTGATGGCAGTTTTGCCGCGCGCGAGAAAGTCGATGGCAGTGGGGCACGTGCGGACATGATCAGCGACGGGCGCACGCTCTATGTGTTCGGCAACAGCGGGAAACTCATGGCCTATGAGATTACCGCCGGGGAAAAATGACGTATGCGTCCGGTCATTGCGTTGGTAGGCCGCCCGAACGTGGGCAAGTCCACCCTGTTCAATCAGCTCACCCGCAGCCGGGATGCGCTGGTAGCTGACTTTCCGGGACTGACCCGGGATCGCAAATACGGCGAGGGCCGCAGCGGCGATCGTGACTTCATTGTCATCGACACCGGTGGCCTCACCGGCGACGAGCACGGCATTGATGCGCCGATGGTGAATCAGTCCATGGCGGCGATGGAGGAGGCTGACGTTATCCTGCTCCTGGTTGATGCGCGCGAGGGTCTGAATAGCGCCGACGAACTCATGGTTGAGGCGCTGCGTCGCCGCGGCAAGGCGTTCCATCTGGTGGTCAATAAGCTGGATGGCCTGGACGCGTCGGTGGCGACCGGCGATTTCTACCGTCTCGGCGTGAGCCACCTGCACGGCATCGCCGCCAGTCAAGGACGTGGTGTGCGCGCGCTGATTGATGAGGTTCTTTCGCAGGTGCCCGATGACGGCTCTGCGGAAGCGCTGGCCGAGCGCGAGAACCGCATACGCGTGGCGGTGGTCGGTCGTCCGAATGTCGGCAAGAGCACCCTGGTCAACCGCCTCCTGGGTGAGGAACGTGTGGTCGTATACGACCAGCCGGGCACGACCCGTGACAGCATCTATATCGATTTCGAGCGCGACGAGCATGCGTACACGCTGATTGATACCGCTGGTATCCGGCGGCGCAAGAATATCCGTGAAGTCGTGGAGAAGTTCTCCATCGTCAAGACGCTGCAGGCGGTGGACGATGCGCACGTCGTCGTTCTGCTGGTGGACGCCCACGAGGGGCTCGTGGATCAGGACATGCACCTGTTGGGTCACTGCATCGAGGCCGGGCGAGGACTGGTGATTGCGATCAACAAGTGGGACGGGCTGGAGCCGGACGCGCGCGATCAGATAAAGAATGAGCTCAGCCGACGTCTGCAGTTTGCCGACTATGCCGACACGCATTTCATCTCTGCCCTGCACGGTACCGGCGTCGGGCATCTCTATCGCTCGATAGACGCCGCTCACCGCTCGGCGACGCGCAAGCTGAACACCAACCAGCTGACGCAGAT
>CAZTJR010000003.1:35419-80786 GCA_964613795.1 uncultured Alteromonadaceae bacterium
ACGCCGCTCACCGCTCGGCGACGCGCAAGCTGAACACCAACCAGCTGACGCAGATTCTGGAAGACGCTGTCGGGTCGCACGCGCCGCCCATGGTCAATGGGCGCCGCATCAAGCTGCGCTATGCCCACGCCGGCGGGCGCAACCCGCCACTCATCGTGATTCACGGCAGCCAGACGGACAGCATTCCGGCAAGCTACCAGCGATTTCTCGAGAAGGTGTTTACCCGGGAGCTCAAGCTGGTCGGCACGCCGGTGCGCATCGAGTTTCGCAGTGGTGAGAATCCCTATGCCGATCGTCGCAACGCGCTCACCCAGCGGCAGGTGGCGCGCAAGCGTCGCATGATGGCCCACGTGAAGCAGGAAAAGAAAAAACGTCAGCGCAAGAAGGGCCGCTAGCGAGCCCTTCCTTTGGGCAGGTCTTGCTGAAAACCGCTTGCATCGAGCGATCTTGGTGATATAGTTGTATATAACACCATCACATTAGCAAGGGTGAGCAACATGTTTTATCCCCACAGGCAAAAAATACTGGTTGGCGGGCGTCGCTTGCTGGCGACTGGGGTCGCCTTCTTTGTTTGCGCGGCCCTGCTAGCGGGCAGTCGTGTGGTTTTTGCCCAAGAGACGATCGAGGTTGATATCCCGGATGTTACCCGCCTTGAAATTCGCGGCGGCGTCGAGGTCGAGCTGTCTCAGGGCGAGGTGCCGTCTCTGCGGGTGCGCGCGTCACAGGCAGATCTCGACAAGGTTCCCTACGCTGCGACCTCGGGTGATCTGCTGCTGGGCTACAGCCGCAGCCATCCTCGGGAGAGCTTTGCGGATGTCAAATTCCGCGTGACGCTGCCAGCGATCTCGGAAGTCGAGGTCATGGGCTCCGCAATGGTGTATCTGCGTTCATTCAATGTGGACGACCTGCGCGTCTCGGTGGCAGGCAGTGGCAACGCGCGGCTACACGATGTCCGCGGCCAGCGGCTGGCGCTGCGCGTGTCCGGCTCTGGCGATATACACATCATGACTGCGGATATCGGCACCATGGAGGCCGTGATTGCAGGCTCGGGGGATATCCTTCTGGGCAGTCTCGCGGCAGATACCGTGGATGCCGTAGTCCAGGGCTCCGGCGATATGCGGGTGGAGAGCGCGACCCAGGTCGATACTCTCGAGCTGTCGATCGTCGGTGCTGGCAGCGTTGACCTTGCCGGCGTCCCGGCCCGACGGGCAGAGGTGAATATCGTTGGCTCCGGTGATGCGCGTCTTGGCGAACTGCAGGAGCATCTCGACGTCACGATACTTGGCAGCGGCAATGTGCTGTATGCCGGTAACGCGGAAAAAAGCACGACCATACTGGGCTCTGGACGCATTGACCGGCGCGACCAGTGAGCCGCACGGGCGGCAGTGACTGACAGGCGGCAAGGACTGAACGAGTGGAGTGGAATGACAAACAGCCGATCTATCGCCAACTGCGTGAACTTGTCGTGGAAAGGGTGATGGACGGAAGCTTTGCGGAGGGTGAGGCCGTGCCGTCCGTGCGCCAGGTTGCTGCCGACTACAAAATCAATCACCTGACCGTTGCCAAGGCCTATCAGGAGCTTGTTGATATCGGTCTGCTGGAAAAGCGCCGGGGGCTCGGTATGTTTGTCACCCAGGGCGCGCGCAAAGCACTGACACAGGATGAGCAGGCGCGGTTTTTGGAGGAAGAGGTCCCGGCATTTGCACAGCGTGTGCGCACGCTGGGTCTCGGGATGGACGCAGTGGTCGAGCGGCTGCTGCAGGAACGGGGCGAACAGGAATGACAGACATAATCAGGGCGCGTGGTCTGTTCCGGGCGTTCGGCGGCGTGCCCGCCGCGGATCATATAGACCTCGATATTCCCTCGGGTGCCGTGGTGGGGCTTATCGGGCCCAATGGTGCGGGCAAGACGACACTGTTGCGGGCGCTGCTGGGATTGACCTCGGCACAGGGGGAACTCTCGGTGCTGGGCCGGCAGCCCGTGCGTGAGCACGCGCGCCTGATGGAGGAGGTCAGCTTTATCGCGGATACCGCCGTGCTGCCGCGCTGGATGCGAGTTGATCAGCTGCTGGATGCAGTCAATGGCCTGCATCCCCGCTTTGACCGCGCGCTTGCCGAGACCTTTCTTGCCGCCACGGATGTCGCGCCGGCGCGGCGCGTCGGTGAACTGTCCAAGGGGATGACCGTGCAGCTGCACCTCGCGCTGGTCATGGCGATAGATGCCCGTCTGCTGATTCTGGACGAACCGACGCTGGGTCTGGATATTCTGTTCCGGCGCCAGTTTTTTGAGCAACTGCTCAACGACTACTTTGATGAACAGCGTACGATTGTCATCTCCACACACCAGGTCGAGGAGGTCGAGAATATCCTGACGCATGTCATGTTCATGGATCATGGTCACATCGTCCTCAACCGGCCGCTGGCGGAGCTGGAGGCGAGTTTTGTCGAGCTGCACTGTGTCGGCGAGGCCCTGGCCCGGGCGGAAAGCATCCCCCACGTCGGCAAACGAAGCATTCTCGGCGGCAAGGCAATCATCTACGAGGATATCGACCGGCACCTGCTGACACCGCTGGGCGAATGTCGCACACCGTCGGTCTCTGATCTGTTTGTGGCAAAGCTGAGCCGGGAGGTGCGCTCGTGAACCGCAGCCGTTCCCACCGTATTTTCACGCTCCTGCAGCGCGAGCTGCGCGAGCACCGGCGGGCCTTCCTCTGGGCGCCCCTGGTGCTTGCCGTGCTGATCGCCGTGGCGATGCTGCTGAGCGTGCTCGTGGTCGACCGCATCAGCGTGTTCGGCGATACCCTCACCCAGGTCCTTGAAAAGCAGGCAGGCGGGGAAGCCTCGACGATCATCGTCCGCGCTGACAGTGAGGAGCGGCCAGGCGCTGCCGACGACATGGATCTGGCATCGCGCCCCGCGACTCAGGATTCGCCGGATTCGGCCTGGGACTTCGGCCGTGACTGGACTTTCAGTCCGCCGCCTGCGGCGGACCGCGGAATGCCCGCCAGCGACTCCACAGGTGAACGCATTCGCAGTCTGAATCCGCTGCTCAACGTGCTGCACAACGCGCTGCTGCTGGTGCTGATGATCGCACTTGCGCAGTATCTACTGGGCGCGCTTTACGATGACCGTAAGGACCGCAGTATTCTTTTCTGGCGCTCTCTGCCGGTGACCGAATGGGAGAGCGTGCTCAGCAAGCTCGCTATGGCGCTTATCGCCGCACCGGCCATTGTGATCGTCATCAGTGTCCTGCTTCAGCTGGCGACACTACTGCTCGCGATGCTCATGGTCTGGCGTCTCGACATGCAGCCGATGGCGGTGCTGGCGGACAATCTGGCCCCGGCGCGACTGCTGGTTGACCAGATTGGAGGCTGGCTGCTCAGCGCGCTGTGGCTGGCGCCGACCTGCGCCTGGCTGTTGCTGGCCTCAGCCGCAGCCAGGCGCTCGCCGTTTCTGTGCGCGGTCGTGCCGGTGATCGGTGCAATTCTGCTGGAGTCGATTTTCCTGAAAAGCAGCGTCGTGCTGACTGCTGTTGGCCGGCACCTGCCGCATCTGGCGGAGAATGACGACGGCGTCGGTTTCTACCTGTTCGGGCCGGACTGGGCTGCTGTTGACTGGCTGTCCCTTCTCGCCGGACTCGTCTTCGCGGCACTGGCGACAAGCCTGGCTGTCGCCCTGAGGCGCCACCGTTGGGAAATCTGACGGGGTCTGGTATTTGTCTTGTGAATGTCAAAGATATAATACATCTATTTCATTTATGGCGGGCCGCTCACTACACTGTGAGTCTGTTTCGCTGGCGCACCCTTGCACGGCGAGTGAACTGGTTCTGGCATTTGAGGAAACCCCATGGCGACGTATCAGGAAACGACGGCGGAATTTGCCCGTCTTTGTGCACAGCAGGGCAGCACCTGGAATACTATCAATCCGGAATACGCGGCGCGCATGCGTCTGCAGAACCGCTTCCTGACCGGACTTGATATCGCCCGCTACACGGCGGGCATCATGCGCGCCGACATGGCGGCCTATGACGCGGACACCGCACACTACACCCAGTCGCTTGGCTGCTGGCACGGCTTTATCGGCCAGCAGAAGCTGATCGCCATCAAGAAGCACCACGGTACGACCAGCAAGCGTTACCTGTATCTGTCCGGCTGGATGATTGCTGCCCTGCGCAGCGAATTCGGACCGCTGCCGGACCAGTCTATGCATGAAAAAACCACGGTCCCGGCGCTGATCGAAGAGCTATATACTTTTTTGCGACAGGCAGATGCCCGCGAGCTGAATCACCTTTTCCGCGAACTGCAGACGGCTAGGGATGCCGGTGATCAGGTGGCCGAGAAACGGCTGCTCGACGCCATCAACAATTTCGAGACCCACGTCGTGCCGATCATCGCCGACATCGATGCCGGTTTTGGCAACGAGGAAGCCACCTACCTGTTGGCAAAGAAGATGATTGAGGCGGGCGCCTGTGCCATTCAGGTCGAGAACCAGGTCTCCGACGCCAAGCAGTGCGGCCACCAGGACGGCAAGGTTACGGTGCCCCACGAAGACTTCCTGTCGAAGATCAATGCCATCCGCTATGCCTTTCTGGAGCTGGGTGTGCCCGATGGGGTGATTGTGGCACGCACGGATTCCCTCGGCGCCGGCCTGACCCAGAAAATTCCCGTATCGCGCGAGCCCGGCGATCTGGCGTCGCAGTACAACGCCTTTCTGGAAACCGAGGAAGTGCAGTCGGCGGATGACGTCAATGAAGGCGACGTGGTGATCAAGAAGGACGGCAAGCTGGTGCGTCCGGTGCGGTTGCCGAATGGCCTCTACCGCTTCAAGGCGGGCACCGGTGAAGCGCGGGTCATTCTCGACTGCATTACCAGCCTGCAGCACGGCGCCGACCTGCTGTGGATTGAGACCGAGAAGCCCCATGTCGGGCAGATCGGTGCGATGGTGGATGAGATCCGCCGCCAGGTGCCGAACGCCAAGCTTGTGTACAACAATTCGCCGTCCTTTAACTGGACGCTGAGCTTCCGTCAGCAGGTATTTGATGCATGGCAGGCGGAGGGGCGCGATCTGTCGGCCTACGAGCGCGATGCCCTGATGAAGGCGGAATACGACACGACGGAACTGGCACAGGAAGCAGACCACTGGATTCAGGCTTTCCAGTCCGAGGCCTCGGCCAAGGCAGGTATTTTCCATCACTTGATCACGCTGCCTACCTATCACACGGCGGCGCTGTCAACGGACAACCTCGCACGCGGCTACTTTGGCGAGGCGGGCATGCTGGCCTATGTGGAGGATGTGCAGCGCAAGGAGATCCGTGAGGGTATTGCCTGCGTCAGGCATCAGGATATGGCCGGATCGAATATCGGCGACGATCACAAGGAGTACTTCTCCGGCGAGCAGGCACTGAAGGCCGGCGGCAAGGACAATACCATGAACCAGTTTGGTTGATCGCGGCCTCAGACGCAGAAAAGGGCGGTATTACCGCCCTTTTTTTTGCAGATCCTCTACTTTCCTTTCTGTTCTATGAGCGTCGGTCGTTGCGTATCAGGAGGCCGTAGCGCCCGGCGGTGGCGGTACGTCCCTGAAGGGATCGTCGATATCCGCCGAGGGCTGGGTGAACCACTGCGCGCCGTCTGTCGTGATGTGAAAGTGGTCTTCGAGACGCACGCCGAAATGCCCTGGTACACAGATCATCGGCTCATTGCTGAAGCACATGCCGGGCGTCAACGGCGTGTCGTCGCCGCGGACGAGGTAAGGGGCCTCGTGAATATCCAGGCCGATGCCGTGGCCGGTGCGATGCGGCAGTCCGGGCAGCTGGTAGCCCGGCCCCAGACCGGCGCCCTCGATAACGCCGCGGGCAGCGGCGTCGATGGTGCCACAGGGCTTGCCCGGCTCTGCCGCCGCGAACGCTGCCTTCTGCGCGGCTTTCTCCGTCGCCCAGATCACTCGCTGGCGCTCTGTGGGGTCGCCGAAGACATAGCTGCGGGTGATATCGGAGATGTAGCCCTCCACCTGACACCCGGTATCGATCAGCACCATATCGCCTTCCTCGAGGGATTTTGGCTTCGCGACGCCGTGGGGAAAGGCGCTGTCCGGCCCGAAAAGGACAATGCAGAAATACGATCCGCCGGTGCCGGCAGCGCGGTGCGCCGCGTGGATGAATTCGGCCACTTCCGCTGTGGTAATGCCCGGACGCAGAATCCGGGCTGTGTGACGCTGTATCTGCAGCGTGATGTCCTTGGCACGCTGCATCAGCGCGAGTTCCGCTGCGCTTTTGCGTGCGCGACAGCTGCGGGTGATGTCGGTCGCGGCGAGCACCCGTGTATCCGGCAGTGCCCGGCAAAGTCCATCTACCAGGAAGAACGGTGCGGATTCGTCCACAACAAGGCTCCCGGGGACCCGGTCTTCGCGCGAGACAATCTTCGCCACCAGACGGTAGGGATCCTCGTGCTCTTCCCAGCAGTGAAGCTCGCCTTCTGTCACCATGAAACCGTTCAGCGTGTCGCGCTCAAAGGCGGGCGCAATGTAGTGCAATGCGCCGTCGGCCGTCACAATGGCGCCGACGAGACGCTCGCTCGGTGGCCAGACCGTGCCGGTGAAGTAACGCAGGTTGGTGCCGGCATTCAGGTACAGCGCCTCGGCACCGCTGTCAGCCAACAGCGTCCGCGCCCGCGCGAGGCGCGCCCTGTATTCGCTGTCTGCGAGGGGCTCGACGCCCGCGACCATGGGCCGGATGGCCTCGAGCTCGGTTGTTGCATCACTGCCGCCAACGCCTGTTGTCATGTCGATCTTCCTCGTCTGCCAGCGTATCGTCGTCGGCATGATAACAGGACTCGCCCAGCGGTGGTTTTCCCCTCGGCACCGCTTGCCTATACTCACCGGACGTTGGAGGAAGCCCATGCGCTGGGATGACATAGACAGACAGGTATGTTCGGTAGCCAGAGCGTTGTCCGTGGTCGGTGAACGCTGGACGCTGCTGATTTTGCGCGATGCCTTTCTAGGCACGCGGCGATTCGATCAGTTCCAGTCCAGCCTGGGCATCACACGGCACCGCCTGTCCGAGCGCCTCGGCAAGCTGGTGGAACACGGTGTGCTGACCCGGGTGCTCTACAGCGATCGCCCTGTCCGCTACGAGTATCGCCTCACCCGCAAGGGGCTTGCGCTCTACCCGGTGCTGATGACGCTCGGTCGCTGGGGTGACGAGTGGATGGATCTGGGTGAGGGCGCTCCGGTCGACTATGTTCACAATGCCTGTGGCGAGCGAACCCAGCCGGTTCTGACCTGCAGCCACTGTGGCGAGGTTCTGCGCCCGGAGGGCGTGTCGCCACGTGCGGGGCCGGCACTTGCACTGCACGCCGCACATACCTGCCTCGGGGATGTTAAACTGCCCGAGTTTCCCCTGCTGGAGAAGACCTCATGAATCAGAAGGCCAATAACATCATCATGAATCAGGATGCCGTCGACGACATGGCATCCACCACTTTTGAAGACGTCGCTGCGGAACGCCTCAAGCGCAGGCAACGTCTGGCCGCGGCGCTGCGTATTTTCGGTCGCTTCGGCTTTGACGAGGGCGTCGCGGGGCATATCACGGTGCGCGACCCCGAGCATGCCGACTATTTCTGGGTCAATCCCATGGGGCGCTCGTTCAAGCAGATGCGCGTATCGGATCTGCTTTGCGTGGATCATGCGGGGAATGTGGTTGAGGGAGAGGGGCTGCTGAACGGCGCCGCCTTTACCATTCATTCACGCATCCACATGGCGCATCCGCGGGTCACGGCGGCTGCACATTCACACTCGCTTTACGGCAAGGCCTTCGCCAGCCTGGGGCGCAAACTTGCACCGCTGACACAGGATGCCTGCGCCTTTTACGAGGATCACGCACTGCTCGACAGCTTTACCGGCGTGGTGCTCGACCTGGCCGAAGGTGAGAAGCTGGCGACGACGCTGGGCGACAACAAGGCAGTGATTCTGCAGAACCATGGGCTGCTAACGGTTGGCGAATCGGTGGACGAGGCCGCCTGGTGGTTCGTGACAATGGAGCGAAGCTGCCAGGCACAGCTCCTGGCCGAAGCCGCGGGCACGCCAAAACCCATCCCGCACGAGTACGCGGTGCAGACGCGAGAGACGGTGGGTTCGTCGCTGGCTGGCTGGTTCAGCTTTCAGCCCTTGTACGACGTGATAGTCGCCGAGCAGCCGGACCTTCTGGACTGATACCATGCCTCTGAATCCTATGCGTTGGGGCCTGGTCCCACAGATACTTGCGGGCGTCGTCCTCGGCGCCATTCTCGGGCTTCTGCTGCCAACTGCGGGAGAGGCGGTTGGCCTCGCCGGACAACTTTTTGTCAGCATGCTTAAAGCGGTGGCGCCGCTGCTGGTCATGCTGCTGGTCATGTCGGCCATTGCCAACCGTCATGAGAGTGGCAATGACGGTCGTAAGACCCTTCTGACACTGCTGCTTTATCTGGCTGGCACAGTGAGCGCAGCGCTGGTTGCACTGACCCTGAGCTGGGCTTTTCCTCAGACACTGGTGCTGGCGGACACAGCGCAGGGCACGCCGCCGGCGGCTGTCGGCGATGTGCTCGCCGACGTGCTGTTCAAGCTGGTGGACAATCCAGTGAATGCGCTGCTGACCGGGAACTTTCTTGGTTGCCTCACCTGGGCCGTGCTGCTTGGCGTCAGCTTTCGCTCCGCCCCCCAGGTGTTCCGCGATAATCTGGCAACGCTGGCGGGTGGCGTCGCCGATGTCGTGCGTTATGTAATTCGTCTCGCGCCGGTGGGTATTTTCGGGCTGGTAGCCTCGACGGTGGCCACCTCAGGTGCCAGTGCGCTGGCTGGCTACGCCAGCATCGCGCTGCTGCTGGTGTCGGCTATGCTGGTAATGGCCCTGCTGGTCAACCCGCTGCTCGTGTTCCTGATTACCCGCGAGAATCCTTACCCCATTGTTCTGCGTTGTCTTGAGGGCTCGGGAATTACTGCGTTCTTCACGCGCAGTTCCGCGGCCAACATCCCGGTCAATCTTACCCTGGCGAAGTCCCTTGGTATCAGTGAGGAGCTTTACAGCATGACCATCCCGATCGGCGCGACGGTGAACATGGCCGGGGCGGCCATCACTATCACCGTGCTGACGCTGGCTGCCACCAACACCCTTGGCATTGACGTGTCCTTCGGCGCTGCGCTGGTACTGTGTGTGGTGTCGGCGCTGGCGGCCTGCGGCGCAAGCGGCGTACCCTCCGGCAGCCTGCTGCTGATTCCGCTGGCCTGCTCCTTGTTCGGGATTCCGCTCGACGTCGCGATGCAGGTGGTGGCGGTGGGCTTTGTGATCAGCGTGCTGCAGGATTCCGCCGAGACTGCGCTGAATTCCAGCACCGACGTGGTCTACACCTATGCGATCGATCGCATGCCCCTGCGCAGCGCCCCGGCCAGCCGACCGGTCAGCGAGAAGCACTCCTAGTCCGTGCCCCTGGCGCTGTCGAGACGCGCGCAGAGTGCGCGCGCGCCAGACAGCAGTCGCGGGGTCGGCCGTTCAATCATGTCGGGATTGATCACGTAGAGCGCATCCTTTTCCACTGCGCGCAGGCCCGGTAGCTCACGCCATTGCGATAGCCAGGCGGCAACGTCTTCGCTGCTCCCGCTGGCCACAATCACGTCCGGATTGCGCAGCAGAACGGCTTCCCGGCTGATGCGCGGTGCAAGGCCCTGCGCGTCGCCAAAGATATTATGTCCGCCGCAGAGCGCAATCACCTCGCTGATCAGGTGGTCGCCGCCGATGGTCTGCAGCGGGTCGTGCCATATCTGGTAGAACACCTCTACTACGGAGGCGGCGGCCGATTGTTTCTGTAAGGTTGCCAGGTCGTTCTCGAACGTTTCCGCGCTGCGCTCTGCGGTCGTGCGGGTTCCCGCGAGTCGGCCGAGCGTGCGCAGGGAGGCGGGAATATCAGTCAATTCACTGATCTCATCGCTGTACACCGGAATGCCAAGCTCGCGCAGACGTCGCACAATGTCATGGCCGGTGCCGGAACCCCAGGCCAGCACCAGATCCGGGCGTTGTGCCACGATGGCCTCGATACTCAGGCTGTTGTAGCCGCCGACGCGTGGGACCGCCCGCGCCTCCGGCGGGTAGTCGCTGTACTCCACCGTGCCGATCAGGGCTCCGCCTGCACCCGCTGCGAACAGATTTTCGGCGAGGTGGGGTGCCAGTGCGACTATGCGTTCAGCGGGTGCTGTCAGTGCCACGCTGACGCCATCGCTACCGGTGGCACTGACGCTCTGTCCAATTCCGGGCTGCGGCGTGAAAGCGCAAGCCATACCCGCGATGCCCGCGGCGAGCCCTCGGAGGCGAAGAGCTTTGCGCAGAAGCTTTGTCCATCTGCGGCCACGCATAGGCGATAATGGCGCAGGCCTATGCGGGAAAAACAAGCGGGTATCCTCCGGTGGGATGTGTGCTGACGCGAAGCGGTGTGCCATACAGGGACTGCAGAAAGTCCGCAGAAAAGACCTCTGCCGGGGTGCCCAGCGAGATACCGCGTCCCTGCTCTATAACCAGGACGCGATGACACAGGCTCGACAGCAGGTTGATATCGTGCAGCGCAACCAGCACCGTGCAGCCGCGCCGGGCCAGTTGCCGCAGCAGCAGTACTAGCTCCTGCTGGTGACGAAGGTCCAGTGCAGCGGTGGGCTCATCCAGCAGGAGCAGCTTGTTGTTCAACAATCCACCGCTGGCGTCGGTCTCCAGCTGACACAGGACGCGGGCCAGCTGTACCCGCTGTTTTTCTCCACCCGACAGGAGCGGGTAGAGACGATGGGCGATTGGCTGTGTGTCGGTCGCCGCCAGTGCCCAGTCGACCAGCCTCCTGTCACACTGTCTTCCGGCGGCATGAGGCAGGCGACCCAGGGCGATGACTTCGGCTACGGTGAATGGAAAGGTCAGAGACGACGCCTGCGGCAGATAGGCAATACGCTGAGCCCGCGCGGCCGAAGGCCAGCTCGCCAGAGGCTGGCCGCCAAGCTCTGCGCTGCCAGCGAGCAGCCCGGTATCCCCGGCAATGAGGCGCAGCAGTGTCGACTTGCCTGCGCCGTTCGGCCCCAGCAGCCCCACAATATCGCCGGCCTTACAGCGCAGATTGATGCCGGTGAGAACCGGGCAGGATCCCCAGCCTGCGCTGGCGTCGTTGAGGGCCAGAGTTGTCACGCGGCGGGCAGTCCGAACTGCCGTCGCTGGCGCAGCAGCGAGATGAAGAAGGGCACGCCGAGCAGGGCCGTGAGAATGCCTACCGGCACCTCTGCCGGCGGTGCCAGCAGTCGTGCAGCCGTATCCGCACACATCAGCAGCAGGGCTCCCGCCAGTGCCGACGCCGGCAGGAGGTAGCGGTGATCGGGGCCAGTCAGCAGTCGGATCATGTGCGGCACTACGAGTCCGACAAAGGCGATGGTCCCCGCCAGCGCCACGGATACGCCGACTCCGAGGGCGACCCAGGCCACCAGGTGTCGCTTCAGGCGCGCGACGTCAACGCCAAGATGGGAGGCTTCGGATTCGCCGAGCAGCAGCGCATTGAGCGAGCTGGCGTAGCGCGGCAGGACCGCGCAGAGCAGGGCTGTGACGCAAAACGCCAGACCGAGTTCCGGCAGCCTCGCATTGTCGAAACTGCCCATCTTCCACAGGCTGATCCGGCGCAGCATCTGGTTGTCTGCATGAAATTCCAGCAGGCTGACTGCGGCACCTGACAGGGCGGTGATACCTATGCCGGCCAGCAACATCGTGGCGACAGAGGTGCCGCTGCTGTCGGTCGCCAGGCGGTAGACCAGAATAACCGCCGCAGCACCGCCGAGGAAAGCCCCGGCGGAAACCAGACCCAGCATCAGGGCAAGGCCTGCCGGTGCTGCGAGCACCATGACCAGCGCGGCCCCGAGGCTGGCGCCGCCGGTCACGCCGATCAGCGACGGGTCTGCGAGCGGATTGCGGAACAGCCCCTGGGTGGCTGCGCCGCACAGAGCAAGAATGGCGCCACAGGCGGCAGCCAGGAGCGTTCTCGGCAGGCGGATGTGCCCGATGATCAACGCCGCCTGGCTGGAGGTGTCGCCGCGCAGGGCGTCCGCGAGAGTGTCGAACAATACGTCGGGGGATAGCGCGACCACGCCGAGGGCAACACCGAGAAGCAGTGCCGGCAGCTGCAGGCCGGTCAGTACGGCGATAACCCGTCGGGCCCGGGACGAGCGGTCGCCGTGCATGGGATCAGTAGTCCACGCCCTTTCGCGCCTTGATACCGCTGGCAAAGGCATGCTTCACGTCGCGGACTTCAGAGACGGTATCCATCACCGCCTGCAGCGCGCTGCCGCCGCCGCGCCCGGTTACCACAACACTCTGTTCCCGCGGACGCTCCGCGATGGCTGCGAGCACCTGGGCCTCAGGAAGGTAGTCAAAGGCCAGCATATAGGTAAGTTCGTCGAGAACCACCAGGTCATACGCCGGATCCTTCAACAGTGGAATCGCCTCGGCCCAGGTACGCTCGGCAGCGGCGATATCGCCGCTGCGGTCCTGCGTGTCCCACGTGAAGCCGGTGCCCATCTGATAGAAAGTGACATCCGGACACTTGTCGCGCAGGTAGAGCTCTTCACCGGACAGCTGCTGTCCCTTGATGAACTGGATAACGCCGACCCGATGGCCGTAGCCGAGGGCACGCATCACCATTCCGAAGGCAGAGCTGGACTTGCCCTTGCCGTTTCCCGTCAGGAGTATTGCCACGCCCCGCTCGATTTCGGCAGCCTGGATACTTGCATCCACACTGGCCTTCTGCTTTTCCATGGCCTGTCGGTGCTTTGACTCGCGGCGCTGGTCCTGGTCGTTATCGTCATGCATGGCAAATGCCTCAATAGCCGGGTGGCGATTGAGAGAGGGCCGGAAGGGAACTAAATGCGCAGGCATTCGGCAACCTTGCACGAAGCCCTCCGCTCCATCGTTGCGTCTGTCAGGGCAGGTATCGGGCTTGCGACGTGCTGTCGCTCACCGTTGCGGGGGCAGCGCTGGACTTGTCGCGGGCAATGCCACGCAGCTCACCAGACTTCCCATTTAACCTGCCCAGATGCTGTGACCGGGATGCATCGGCAGGCACCCTGAACGGCGCAGACTGTAGGGCGGCGCGGTTTCAAAGTCAACTATTCACCGGGCACCCCCTGTCCCGCTGTGGCCGCGGGATAGGGTAGAATGTCAGTCTGTGAATACTGACTGTGAAATTGACGAAAACATCCTGCGGCTGATCGCCGGACGACTCGGTCGCGAGCCGCGTGGGCTGCGGGAGGTGGCCGTGTCCGACGGGGCGGGCCGGCCGGTGGTCATCCGGGTCGCGTCTGTGGTGAATGGCAAACCGTTTCCGACACTGTACTGGTTGATTGATCCGGCCATCAACTACCGGATTGATCGCACCGAGGCGAGCGGTACGATCGCACAACTGCAGGCTCGTGTGAATGCCGACCCGGCGCTGCAGTCGGCGATGTTCAGCGATCACCGGACCCATATTGCGAGACGCGAATCCTTTCTGAGTGCCACTGAGCGTGCGCACCTGGATGCCAGCGGCCAGTGGCCAGCCATTCGCGAGCGGGGCATCGGGGGTATCGCGGACTTCAGCCGTATACGCTGTCTGCACACCTGGTACGCGGCTCACCTCGTGGAAGCCAACGCCGTGGGAGTGATGCTTGAGGCCCTGTGGACCGAAGGCACGGCAGGTCAGAGCGCGGCTGCTGTTGTCACCCCCCCTCGATGACGTCTTTCACCACCGCGCTGAGTTTGCGATAGGTGTAGGGCTTCTGTATGAAGCCGGCCAGGCCTTTGCCGGCGAAGCGGTTGATCGCGGTTTGCTCGTTGTAGCCGCTGCACAACAGCGTCGGGACACTGGCATCGATCCGGCGCATCTCCCGAAATGCTTCCTCGCCGCCCATATTGGGCATGTTCATGTCGAGGAATACCAGCTGCAGATCGGCGTGATGTTCACGGAATGCGGCGAGACCCTCGACACCGTCGGTACTGGTGATCACGTCAAAGCCCATTCGCCGAAACAGCTGCCGCGCCAGTGTCAGCACCAGATCCTCGTCTTCCACCACGAGTATCTTGCCCGAGCCCTGCCAGTTTTTCGCCGGGGGGGCCTCGGGCAGCACACCCTGGGATGCTTCCATCACTGCGGGGAAAAGCAGCTTGAAGCTGCTGCCGGAGCCTGGCTCGCTGTACACCTTGATGCTGCCGTTGTGGCCCAGCACGATACCCAGAATGGCCGACAGGCCAAGTCCGCGACCGGTTTCCTTGGTCGTGAAGAAAGGATCGAATATGCGCTGACGCGTCGCTTCATCCATTCCGGCGCCGGAGTCTGAGATTTCCAGGCACACGTAGCATCCAGGCTTCAAAGATTCGTTGGGGAACAGGCTGTTCAGATACTCCTCGTCGCAGTCGATACTGCCCGTTGTGACGCTGATGATGCCGGATGTTTCGGGGCCGATGGCCTCCGCGGCATTGATGATCAGGTTGAGAACTACCTGGCGTATCTGTGTTGCATCGGCACGTATCGACGGCAGCGTGGGAGAGAAGTGATAGTGCAGACCACAGGAGCGGGGAATGGAGACCTGCAGCAAACGATTCATGTCAGCGATCAGGCTCTGCAGGTTGACCGGCTCGACAACAAACTTGCCCTTGCCAGAATAGGCGAGCATCTGCTGGGTGAGCTCGGCGCCACGGCGTGCGCCTTTGACCAGCTCTGAAATATGATCCCGCGCCGGATGGGTGGTGTCGATGTCCTCCATTGCCAGGTCGGCAAAGCCCAGTATGCTGGTGAGAATGTTGTTGAAGTCGTGAGCGATGCCGCCAGCAAGAATACCCAGGCTTTCCATTTTCTGCGCCTGCTGCAGCTGCCGCTCCATAGCTTCCCGCGCTTCCTGCGCTTCCTGCGCACGCGCTCGCTCGGTGATATCCAGAATGATGGCAGTCACGACCCGCTGGCCCGAATAATGACCCGGCTGCAGGTGAATCTCCACCGGGTAGGTGGTCCCATCCTTGCGCTGATGCCGCGTTTCGAAGGTGAGTCTGTTCTGCTGATCGTCGCCCAGGGGCGCGATCAGGTCTATGAACTGTTCATGCGTGAACTCGGGCTTGAGGTCAAGCGGGGTGCGGTCGGCGAGTTCTGTCGCGGTGTACCCGAGGTTGTCGCAGGCCGGCTGGTTCACGTAGAGAAAGCGCAGCGTGTCGAGGCTGAACACGTAGATTTCATTCAGCGACTGCTCAACGATGTTGCTGAGATCCTCGACGGTGACTGCTGCGCCCTGGGTCGCGGGCTTAGCGGTTATGGCGCCATCATCAGTCCTGTCCATGAGTGCCGCTCCGGATGTGCCGCCCTATCGCAGTTTGCGACGTCAAAAATGGCAGTGTATCACTCGTCGAAGGTAGCGCAACGGCGCCTGCTCGGGAGTCCAGGTCCGGCTCAGCTGGTGCTGCGCTGTGAGTGACGGCTCAGGCCTGCATTTTCGCCACGTAGGCCATGAATTCGTCGCGGTTAGCCTGCATGTCGGCGTCGACTTTGCCGGCCACCTCACCCTCGCCCATCATCGCATCCCACTCGGCGAGCCCGTCGATGGCGGCAAGGATATCCATGCCGAGTTGGCCGGGGCCGACCAGCTTCGGGATCGCCAGGGCATAGCGCAGAGTGATATCCGCCGTAGTCAGCGCACTGCCGCAGCAGTAGGGCGAGAACTGCGCAAGTGTGTTGATGGCCCCGATGCCCCGCTCGAGCACGACGCGAACCTCTTCCTTTACGGCATCCGGCGCCTGGCGACCGCCAAGGGCAAAGGGCAGCAGTCGTCGTGCCGGCAGCTCGAGATAAAGCTCTGTGATTTTCGCCAGCTGGCGGACCTTGCCCCGCGCTTCCGCGTCAGTCGGCAGCAGCGGGGTGTCCGGGTAGGCGTCCTCGAGATAGTCAAGAATGACGCTGGTTTCCGAGAGCGTCGCGCCCTTGGCGGTGCGGATGGCCGGTATCTTTCCCAGCGGACTGGACTCCAGCAGCGAGGCGTCGCCGGGGTAGACCTTGTGCTCCTCGAAGTCGATACCCTTGGCCAGCAGGGCGTGCTTGACGATGTTGTAATAGTTGGAATAAGCAAAGCCGTATAGCGTGATCATGCAGGGTGTCCTTGTTTTGATACCAGTCAATGAGTTTTGTAGGGAAGCGGAATCACTCCTGCGCCGACGCGTCGTAGCGGCGGAACCACTCCAGAATATGCAGTACCTTGCTGATCATCTGGCTCGGCCGCTTGCCGATAAAGTGCGAGGCGCCGGGTAATTCCACCAGCACGGTGTCGACCTTGCGGTACTTCAGCGCGTGATACAGCTGCTTGGCCTGGGAGGGGGGGGTACGCAGGTCGTCCATGCCCACCATGACCAGCGTCGGGGTGTTCACGTTGCCGACCAGGGAGATGGGCGAGAAGCGCATGTAGTCTTCCTGGTGCGTCCACGGCACGCCGGGATAGCGAACCTCGAAGTACCGGAACCAGTTGTCGGCGTTCAGCAGCTTGCTGTACCAGTTCATGACCGGCTTGACCACGGCAGCGGCGCGGAAGCGGTCGGATTTGCCGATCATCCAGGCGCTCATGATACCGCCGGCGCTGCCGCCGGTAACGTACAGGCGATCCTCGTCGATGAAGCCCTTTTCGATGACCGCATCGATGCCGCTCATGACATCGTCGTAATCCTCACCGGGGTAGTTGTGGTAGAGCAGGTCCGAGAAGTCCTCGCCATAGCCGGTGCTGCCGCGGGGGTTGGGATAGAACACCACATAACCCTCTGCCGCAAACAGCTGCAGCTCGGGTGAGAAGCGCTCGCCGTAGTTGAGAATGGGGCCGCCGTGGTTTTCCACCAGAAGCGGGTATTGCTGCTCCGGGTCAAAACCGGGGGGCGTGATGATCCAGCCCTGGATCTCGCGGCCGTCCGCGGAGGATTTCCAGGTCATGGCCTGCGTCCGGCCAAGGTCGCGATGGGCGAGCAGTTCGCGGTTCAGGTGGGTCAGGCGTGTCTGCCGGGTGCCGTCCAGGATGGCGACATCCGCCGGGTATTCCGGGCGCGTGATGTTGAAGGTCAGGCGGTTGTCGGCAGAGACGGAGAACGAGCCTCCGGGATAGGGCCTGCCGATGCTGGTGCCGCCGATATCACGGGCGAGTTCCCGAAAGTCGCCGTCCAGTGTCACCAGACCAAGACGCGTGCTGCCGCTTTCCTCGTACTGGACATACAGGCCGCGGCTGTCAGCTGTCCACGCCGCCGCATCGATACTCCGATCCAGGTTCCTCGCAAGACGACGAATGTCCCGGCCGGTATCGCCAGACTGGGGCTCTCTGCTGGCGATCCGCAGTTCGGTATTCTGATAGGCGCGGCGTCGATCAGTGAAACCAAGCCAGGACAGATGGCGTCCATCGGGAGAGACTAGCGGGTGCGAAGCGGGGCCTTCGTCGTTCGTTATCTGCTGAATGTCGCCGCTGTCGACATGGATTGTGTACAGGTGGCTGGTGCGGTAGTCGTGCTCCCAGTTATCGCTGCGATTGCCGCTCACGTAAACGTGCCTGGCGTCCGGACTCCACGACGGATGCCGGTGGTGAAAATCACCGCTGCTGATCTGGCGTGCGCTGCCGCCGTCCGCCGGCACCACGAACACATGCGTGAAGCCGGGCTCAATGTAGCCACTGCCGTCACGCTCGTGGTACATGCGGTCAGTGACCCGCGCCGCTGCGGCCCAGCTGGCGCCCTCGGGGGCCTCCGGCATACTGACCAGCTGCGGGGGCTTGCTCTTGACCGTGAGGCTGAAGGCGATCTGTTCGCCGTCCGGCGACCAGCGCAGTTCGTTGGGCGTGCCGCTGACGCGCGTTATCCGTGCCTGCTCTCCCGAACTGAGCCAGTAGACGTGAATGTCGCTGCTTGCGGCGTCTGCGTTCTCGCGGACGTAGGCGATTCTCGAGCCGTCCGGGGACCAGCGCGCGCTGGATTCGGCCCCCTCGAAGCTGGTGAGCTTGCGCTGTTTCCCGCCCGAAGCGGAGACCAGCCACAGGTTGCCGCGGCGGGAATCCGTGATGGCGTCCATGCCCATGCGGCGGTAGAGCACGTGTTCGCCATCCGGTGATATCTGCGGGTCGTCTGCCCACTCCAGTTCAAAAACATCCGGGGGTGAAAAAGGTGTCTGTGCCTGCGCGGTCGACACCAGCAGGAGTGTGCCGATCAGGCTGAATAACAGGGGGAACAGCATCGGGTAAGAAAAACGGAATAAACGCATGCGTAGCCTCCGGGCAGACGGTTGGAAGAGGTTGCGTGCCAGCCGTCCCGGTATTTCGGTGCCAGGTCCGGTGCCACTGCAGAAGTCGCTGCGTGCTATATTACGCAGCTTGTCTCAGCAATGAAAAGAGCGGTACTGCCATGACGTCCTCCACTGATGACCTGCGCATTCAGAAAACCAATGAATTGATTGCGCCCGCGGCGCTGGTCGCCGAGGTTCCCCTGTCGGATGATGCTGCGAGCACCGTCTCAGCCGCGCGCCGCGCCGTCCACGAGGTGCTCTCGGGAGAGGATGACCGACTGGTTGTCGTTGTGGGGCCCTGCTCTATTCATGATCCCGCAGCCGCCATAGAGTATGCCGGTGGGTTGAAGCAGCTCGCCGATGAGCTGGCCGCCGATCTCTGCATTGTCATGCGGGTGTATTTCGAGAAGCCGCGTACCACCGTTGGCTGGAAAGGGCTGATCAACGATCCGGATCTGAACAATACCTTCCAGATCAACAAGGGGCTGCACCTCGCCCGCAGACTGCTGCTGGATCTGGCGGAAATGGGGCTGCCCGCGGGCACCGAGTATCTCGATCTCATCAGTCCGCAGTATCTGGCGGACCTTGTATCCTGGGGCGCCATCGGCGCACGCACGACCGAGAGCCAGACGCATCGCGAGTTGTCGTCAGGGCTGTCCTGCCCGGTGGGCTTCAAGAACGCCACTGACGGTGATATTCAGGTGGCGGTAGACGCGATCAAATCGGCGTCCCAGCCACATCACTTCCTGTCAGTGACGAAACAGGGCCATTCCGCCATTTTTCAGACTACGGGAAACGAAGATTGTCACATCATTCTGCGCGGCGGTCGTCACCCCAACTACGACATGTTCTCGGTGGACGATGCCAGTGAGCTTCTACTGAATGCCGGTCTGCCGGTGCGCATCATGATTGATGCGAGTCACGCGAACAGCCGCAAGATCCCGGCCCGACAGGTAGATGTCGCCCGCGATATCGCCACCCAGATAAGTCGCGGCAGTCGCGGTATTTTCGGCTTGATGCTTGAGAGCAATCTGGTGGAGGGGCGGCAGAACGTGGTGCCTGGACAGCCTCTGGTGTACGGTCAGAGTATTACCGACCCCTGCATGTCCTGGGAGTCTACCTGCGACGTGCTGCAAAGACTGGCAGAGGCCGTGAGGCAGAGACGCATCGTCATCGGCGGCTGAGGCGGCGCTGCCGCTCCGCCCGATCCGGATCAGTACGGCTCTTCCCCGTTCCAGAGCTCGTCGAGGCGCTGGTCGCGACCGCAGCCCCAGCGGTAATACTTATAGCGAAGCGGGTTCTTCTCGGCGTAGTCCTGATGGTAGGCCTCGACCGGCCAGAAGGTTGTCGCGGGGAGAATCTCGGTGGCGATGCTCTGGTCGGGGAAGCGCGCCGAGACTTTTGCCAGTGACGCCTGCGCTGCCTCTCTCTCGGCATCGTTACCGACAAAGATGGCCGTGCGGTAGCTGAATCCCCGGTCGCAGAACTGCCCGCCGTCATCGAGGGGGTCGATATTGCGCCAGAAATGCTTCAGCAGCGCTTCGTAAGTGATCTCCTCGGGATCGTAGGTCACACGTATCGCTTCGTAGTGGCCATCGTGGTTACCGCTGTAGGTGGGGTTTTTCAGGGTGCCACCGGTAAAGCCGGAGACGACGTCGCGCACGCCGGCTTTTTTCTCGAAGTCTGCCTCCATGCACCAGAAGCAGCCACCGGCGAATTCCGCGGTGGCCGCATGCAGGGTGGCACTTGCCAGAAGCAGGGCTGTTGCTATCAATATGCGCATAATGTGCCTTTCCTTGCGGGAATGTCCTGCACACTATACGCGGGTGTCAGGCTGCCTGGATTCGCTGCATGGCTGCGGCGTATTCCCGGCTCAGCCTGCCGACCACGTCGCTGGTGGAATCCACCGCCTTTACTGCCCCTATGCCCTGGCCGCAGCCCCAGATATCCTTCCATGCCTTGGCGTCGGTATTGCCCCCGGAGCCGAAGTCCATCTTGCTCGGGTCACCCTCAGGCAGGTTGTCCGGATCCATGCCGGCGTTTCGGATGGAAGGCTTGAGGTAGTTGCCGCTGACGCCTGTAAACAGGCTGCTATACACAATGTCCGAGGAATCGTAGTCAACGATGGCCTGCTTGTAAGCCGTGTCGGCATTGGCTTCGCGGGTCGCGATGAACGCCGACCCGATATAGGCCAGATCGGCACCCATGGCACGCGCCGCGAGTATCGCATCCCCAGAGGCGATGGAGCCCGAGAGCAACAGCGGGCCATCAAACCAGGCACGGATTTCCTGTATCAGCGCGAATGGCGAAGTGGAGCCCGCATGGCCACCGGCGCCAGCGGCGACGGCGATCAGTCCATCGGCGCCTTTTTCGATCGCCTTGTGCGCAAAGCGGTTATTGATCACATCATGCAACACAATCCCGCCGTAAGAGTGCACAGCCTCGTTGACATCTTCACGAGCGCCCAGCGATGTGATGACGATCGGTACCTTGTACTTCACGCAGAGTTCCAGGTCCTCGTAAAGACGATTGTTGGAGCGGTGCACGATCTGATTGACCGCGAAGGGCGCTGCTGGCTGGTCCGGATTTTCCGCATTGTAGGCATCCAGCTCCGCCTTGATATGCTGCAGCCAGCGTTCGAATTCTTCCACCGGTCGTGCGTTCAGCGATGGAAAGGAACCGACAACGCCGGCCTTGCACTGCGCTATGACGAGATCCGGGTTGGAGATGATGAACAGGGGTGCGCCGACAACGGGCAGGCGAAGCCCGTCGCGCAGAATGGGTGGTAGGGCCATGCAGAGTCTCCTGAGGGTTGACGTTCCGAGGCCGGAGCTTAGGGTATCGCTCTTAGATATGCAATGTTTTGCATAAGGCGAGACGGCAGTGCATCATGCATACTGCATTAGACACGCGGAAAACCCCGTATGGCTCTCTCACACGCCATTATGACAGCGCTGATCGAAGACGAAATGTCGGGCTACGAGCTCGCCAAGGCCTTCGATGCGTCGCTGGGTTTTTTCTGGCACGCATCGCACCAGCAGATCTACCAGGAGCTGCGCAAGCTGGCCGACAAGGGCTGGCTCTGCCAGCGGCGGGTCTCGCAGCGGGGAAAGCCGGACAAGCAGCTTTATGCACTGACCGCAGCGGGCAGGGTCGTGCTGGATGAGTGGGTGTTTGCCGCCAGTCGGGTGCGTGAAAGCAAGGACGACCTGTTGGTAAAGCTGTACAACCTGTCTGATACGAATCTGCCGCACCTGCGTGCAGAGCTGGAGGCGCGCCGTGAGCACATGATGGGGCGGCTGTTTCTTTATGAGCGTATTCGCCGCCGCCATTACGCGGACCTGGACACGCTGCCCCTGAGACGCAAGGGCGTCTACCTGGCACTGCTCGCGGGCATTCGCCACGGCGAGCAGTACCTCGCCTGGTGTGACGAGTCGCTGCGCGTGCTCGCGGACGTACAGTCCCCTGATGCATAATATCGTTTTGCGATCAGCACCCGCTGAGCGAGACTTATGTATCTGCAGTACTTTGGCCTGCGTGAGGCGCCGTTTTCCATAGCGGTCAACCCGCGCTATCTTTTTATGAGTCATCGCCACCGCGATGCCCTCGCGCACCTGCTCTATGGCGTAGGTGCCGGTGGTGCTTTCGTGGTGCTCACCGGGGAGGTGGGTACCGGCAAAACGACCATCAATCGCTGCCTGCTGGAACAGCTACCGGACAATACGGATAGCGCGGTTGTGCTTAACCCCGCGCTCAGCGCTACAGAGCTGCTGGCCAGCGTATGCGACGAGCTCGGTATCGACTACCCGTCCGGGCCGACGACGCTGAAAATGCTTACAGACCGACTGCACCGGTATCTGCTGGACAATCATGCCCGGGGACACAAGACAGTCCTGCTAATCGATGAGGCACAGCATCTGGGCGTGGACGTGCTGGAGCAGATACGCCTGCTGACCAACCTGGAGACGGACAGCGAGAAGCTGCTGCACATTATTCTTATCGGTCAGCCGGAGCTCGCGACGATGCTGAGTCGCCCGGAGCTACGTCAGCTCAACCAGCGCGTTACGGCGCGCTTCAACCTCGAGCCACTGAATCGCGAAGAGACTGCCGCGTATATTCGCCACAGGCTGCAAGTGGCAGGGCTGGCGCCGGGGACGGAACCCTTTCCGCCTGCGGTGGTGCGCGGCATTTTTCGCTACAGTCGCGGGATACCACGGGTTATCAACCTGCTCTGTGACCGGCTGTTGCTCGGGGCCTATGGCCGTCGCGCAACGCGGGTAAGCCCACGGCTGCTGCGCGCGGCGGTGAGTGAAGTCACGGGCGAGGGCCCGGCGCCGACAGCGCAAGACAGGCGTCGCGGCTGGATCATTGCCTTTATGGCGATTGCTGGCGCGGCCGTTGCGCTGCTGTGGTGGCAGCAGGGGACTGTGGAGCAGCCCGGTGATTCGCGCGCTCCCGCGGTGGCAGTGATCACTGAAGGCAGAGCGCCGGAAGCCGGGTCGCAAGCGGTATCGGCGTCAGAAGCGCTGTCTGACTCCGTGCTGCACGATCGCCAGCGCGCGCTGGCCGGACTCTGGTCACTGTACAGCGATACATCAATGCCGGCGGCATCCTGCCAGCAGGTTAACAGTGAAGGCCTGCGCTGCGTCAGCGCGAGTGCAGACACCTGGCAGGCGCTGCAGGCGCTGCGTCATCCGCTGATTCTGGATCTTGTGTCCAGCGAGCGTCAGGCCCGCGCGGTGCTTGTCATTGCCCTGGAAGACGATGTCGCCGTGCTGGCCACAGGCAATGGCGTCGAGAGGGTGGATCTGGCTGCACTGACTCCCCTGTGGCGCGGCGATTATCGGTATCTGTGGCGGGCGCCACGGGCGTTCGAGCGGGTGCTCGGACCGGGCGACGCGGGCGCCGCTGTGGCCGCGGTTGCCGAGCTGTTCGCAACGCTCGACGGCCAGGCGCGGCCGCTGACCGCGGATCGCTATTCGTCGCAGCTGGAGCAGCGGGTCAGGCTGTTCCAGCGCCGGCACGGGCTTAACGACGACGGGCTGGTTGGTGAGCAGACGCTGAGGCAGCTGAATCGGATGGCGGGGAAGCTCCCTGAAGGCGAGGCGCTTAATGCGCGCATGGAAAGCCTGCGGGAACGCGGTGCCTGGCCACTGGCCCGGCCGATCAACTGAGGGAGTCGCCTATGTCGTTTATTCTGGATGCCCTCGAGCGCTCTCAGCAGGAACGCAGCGCTGGCGACGCCGGCCCTGCTTCTGCCATGCGCCATCCGGAGCAGCAGGCGTCCCGTTCCGCCTGGGTGCCTGTCCTGCTGCTGTGCCTTGGTCTGGCGCTGGCTGTGATCGCCTGGCTGCTTCTGGGTAGACCGGATGCCGTCAGCGGCAGCCGCGAGCCGGACGCGGTTGCGATGCCGGCTGCTGCCGTCAGCGTCACTGCACCGGCGTCTCTGGCGAAGCCGTCCTCACCCCGTGTAGCGCTGCTGTCGCCAGCTGCCGTCCCGCCGACGAATGACGCAGATGACGCCGTGCGCCATCTGTATCGCGCGGCCCGCGCTGCGGCTTCGCCAGTCAGTGGGGACGACCTGCGAAGTGCGGCGGCGGGCGAGGTGGTGGCTGACGAGCAGGCCGAAACGAAGGACGCGGCAGCGCAGGTTGATGACCTTGTCGCGCGCGCGCAAGCAGCGCTCGACAGCCGGGATCTCGAGGCACACCCGGCACCGATGCTCGACGAGCTATCGCAGGCATTCCGGGATGCAGTCCCCACCATTATCTATTCGCAGCACGACTACCGCAGCAGCGGCGAGTCCGCGGTCTTTATTAACCGCGAGCGTCGTCAAGAGGGTGAGACTGTCGATGGTGTGAGCGTGCAGGAAATCCTGTCCGATTCTGTCATTCTCAGCTATCGCGGTACCGTATTCCGCCTGAGGGCACTCAACAGCTGGGTGAATCTGTAGCGGTCCGCTCGCCGACCTCAAGGCTCAGGTCGAGTTTGTGGAACAGGCGCTGTTCCTGGTCCAGTTCCTGCTGGGTCTGCGGATGCTGGGCCAGCCAGCCGTCCGGGAAGCCGAGCCTGAGAACCCTGTCGCTCGCCTCGATGCTGAAGTCTGGCAGCTCCTCCAGTTGCTCGACATACTTGAATAGCGACGCCAGGCGGATAATAGCCAGCATGCGCTGCAGCCGCCGCCGCTCGGTCGTCCCGACATCGTCAAACAGGTCTCTGCGCACCTTGCCGCGATGTCCGGCGACCAGAAGCGCCAGATTGACCTGCTCGCCCTGGGAAAATCCGGGCATGTCTGAGTTGCGCAGCAGGTAGGCGCCATGGCGGTGAAAATGCTTGTGTGAGATGGACATGCCGATCTCGTGGGTGCGCGCGGCGCGGTGCAGCAGGTCGCCGTCCGCCTTCGCCAGCTGCCAGGGCCCGGCCGTTGCCTGGAAAAGCATCCGTGCCCGCCGGGCAACCAGGGTGGCCGTATCCTCATCCACCGCGTAGCGCTGCATCATTGCGTTGATCGAGCGCTCCCGGACATCCTCGTGCTGCAGGCGTCCCATGAGATCGTAGAGCACGCCCTCGCGCAGTGCTCCCCGCGAGGTTCGCATGCTGTCGATTTCCAGCACGTCGAACAGCGCCTCTGCGATGGCGACACCCGCCGCAATAACGGAGCGGCGGGACTCGCTGAGGCCCGCCAGCGTAATGCTGTCGAAATCCGGGAACTGCAGCAGCTGTTTGCGCAGCCGCTGCAATGCTTTGCGGGTAATGCCACCGTCACACCAGCCGTGGGCGTTGACGATGGTCTCGATGGCCTGCAGTGTGCCCGAGGACCCTACGCATTCAGACCAGTGCCGCGCACGGAAGCTCTTGCGTATGTGGGACACCTCGACCCAGGCGCGATCGTAGGCCTGCTTGAACGCGGATTTGGTCAGCCTGCGGTCGACGAAGAAGCGATCCGTATAGGACACACAGCCCATCTGCAGACTTTCCAGCCGCCGCGGCTCGAATTTTTCACCGACGATAAACTCCGTACTGCCGCCGCCGATATCGACCACCAGTCGTGCGGCGGCGTCATCGGCGAGGGAGTGAGCGACGCCGAGATAAACCAGTCGCGCCTCTTCGCGGCCGTAGATTACGTCCACCGGACTGCCGAGTATGCGTTTTGCCGGTTCTGTAAAATCACGACGGTTGCGGGCACGCCGCAGGGCGTTGGTGCCGACAACCCGGATACGCTCGGGTTCAACGCTCTGCAGCACCTGGGAGAAGCGCGACAGGCAGTCGAGGCCGCGCTGGATGGCGTCGTAAGACAGGCGGTTGTCCTTCAGACCTGCGCCGAGCTGGACCTTTTCCGAAAGAATCTGTATCGGTCGCATCTCGCCGTGCTCGATACGCGCGACGATGAGGTGAAAGGAATTGCTGCCGAGGTCCAGCGCGGCGAGCTGACTGCCATCCGGCAAGGGCATTGCTACAGGGGTCGGCTCCGTCATGCGCAGACCTCGCGCGGCACCCGCGCCGGCATGCGGGTCACCAGCTCGTAGCCGATGGTGCTGGCGTGCCGGGCGACTTCGCCCACGGGTAACCCTTCACCCCACAGCGTGACCGGGTCACCCACATGCACCGCCGCGATATCTGTCACATCCACCGTGAGCATATCCATTGAGACACGACCCACCAGGGGTACGCGTTGTCCGTTGACCAGTACCGGCGTGCCGTTGTCCGCCGTGCGCGGATAGCCGTCGCCGTAGCCCGCAGTTACCGTCGCAATGCGCGACGGGCGTGCTGCCCGCCAGGTGGCGCCGTAACCGACGGCATCGCCGGCCGGGATATCACGGACGCCAATCACTTTTGATTCCAGCGTCATCACCGGTTTCAGTGCCGCGGCCTCGGGCAGTGGTTCCCTGAAAGGAGAATCGCCGTAAAGCATGTAGCCCGGGCGAATCCAGTCCAGATGGGTCTCTGGCCAGGCGAGAACGGCGGGTGAGTTGGCCGCGCTACGCAGGCAGCCCAGTCCGTCGCAGAGCGCGAGAAAGCAGGCGAGCTGTTCTCGGGTCTCGTCCCGCGCCAGTTCGTCAGCGCGTGAGAAGTGCGTGCACAAAACCGTGTCGGTCCCGGTATTCCGGGTGTCCCGCAGCGCCTGCAGAAACGCCGGTGCACGCTGTGGCGCCACACCCAGCCGATGCATGCCGGTATCGACCTTAAGCCAGCAGGTGACCGTCTGGCTCAGTGTTGCTTCCTGCAGCCAGCGTAGCTGCTCCTCGCAGGTCTGCATGATCCAGGCCCCGATCGCAGCAGCCTCGGCCAGTTCCGACGCCTCGAACACCCCTTCCAGGAGGAGAATGGGGCGTCGGATGCCGCAGTCCCGCAGGCGCACGGCCTCTTCCAGCGAGGCCACAGCGAAGGCTGCGACGCAATCATCCAGCGCGGCGGCCACGGATTCGGCGCCGTGGCCGTAGCCGTCCGCCTTGACGACCGCCATCAGTCGCGAGTCAGGAGCCAGTCCAGCCGCTACCGCGGCGTTGTGGCGCAGGTTATCAAGATGGATCCTGGCGCGGGTGGGACGAGGCATCAGTAATCGTAGCGGTGCGCCGCAAACAGACCCTGTGCCGTAGCCCAGACCTCGCCAACGTTGCCGGTGCCGAGCGGTTTGCCGTCAATCATCGTCACGGGCGCGATCTCCTTGCTGGAGCTGGTGATCCATACTTCATCCGCCTGCAGCAGCTCCGCAATCGTCACCACGCGCTCCTCGACCGGAATATCACTGTGCCGGCGCAGGATGTCCAGCAGCATGAGCCGCGTGATGCCCGGCAATTTCTGATGGTCCAGCGGCGGCGTGGCGACCACGCCATCGCTCACGACAAATACGTTGCAGGCTGCAGCCTCCGTCACCTCGCCATCGCTGTTGTACAGGATGGTTTCCTGGGCGCCGGCGGCCTGTCCCTGCTGATAATGCATCACGTTGCCGAGCAGCGCAGTCGATTTTATATGGCAGCGTTTCCAGCGCAGGTCTTCGGCAGTGCTCACTCTGTAGGGCGTCACCCGTTGCCTGTCGGCCACCGGGGGCGGTGGAATCTCGAAGGTAAAGCCAAAGCAGGTGGCGTCGACCGATGACGGGTAGGCGTGATGACGCTTGCTGTCGGCGCCGCGGCTGACATGCAGATAAACGCCGAGATTGCCCGAGCCGTTGCGCTGCAGCAGGGTCTCCACGATACCCCGCCAGGCGGCCTCGTCCAGGTCGGTGCGTATCTCCAGCTCGGCAAGGCCATCGCGCATGCGCTGCATGTGCGGGCCAAAGCCTACCAGCTGGCCATCGTAGGAGGGGATGACCTCGTAGATGCCATCACCGAACAGGAAGCCCCGGTCCATCGGCGATATGCGGGCTTCGCTCATCGGCAGAAAGTCGCCGTTAAGGTATACGGATGTCATCGTGTCTGTGCCTCACTCAGTGCCGTCATGCCAGATCCGCGATCAGCGCCTGCAGCTGCGCGATGACCGACTCGCCCTCGGCGACTGCCAGGCCATCCTCAGTCAGCGTGTTTTCGCGGCTGATGCCGTCGACACTGCCGTGACTCGAGAGATAGGCGAGAATTTCCCGCGGCCGGATATCGCCGAGCAGGTCGCGTCCGGACCAGAATCCCAGATAGGCAATGATGCCATAGGCGCCCCAGTTGGACACGTCTGCGACCAGGAGTTCGTCGCAGGTTGTGGCGGAGCCGGTGATATCCAGCTGGCGAATGATGTCGGCCACATTGCCCATGCCAATCTCGTTACCGCCGTCGCCGATGGCAATGGTGGGGCACCCGGCCTGTTCCAGGTACGTGTCGAAAATGCCGCACGCGGCGCTGATATCCTCGCCGCGCATGTTGTAGTAGGCGCCATCGGCGGCTCGCCCTGGACGCTCTATTGAGACAACTGCGTCGGGAGTGGTCTGAGCGAGGCGCAGAGTGGCTTCCTCGCGGGCAGCCGCTTCAGTAAGCGCCAGCAGAGGCAGAACACGAAAATCGTCCGCCAGTTTCCGACACAGCGGCTCGGCGCAGACCAGCCAGCATTGGGCTCCCAGTGCCTCCAGGCTGCGATACAGTGCGATGGCGCCCACGGGGCCATCGGTTTCGAAGGTGCCGGCGACCGGAAACCCCGTCCCGATTATCACTCGGCGGCTGCGGTAGAGCTGCTGTGCCGCGCGCCTGACGTAGCCCGGGCGCAAGACAGCGTGCACTCGCGCCATGCCGCGGAGGTCGCGCGCTACCAGCAGCGCCTCGATCGCGCTGTCGAGCGCTTTGTCGGTCATAACCGGTATTCCTGGAGTTGGCGGTTGGTCTCGTAGACTTCCGCGAGATGCAGCGCATTGTGCGCAGCGTGCTGATTGATCGGGGTGAAGTAGACCGGCGCACCGGGTGTCTGCTGCGCCAGTTGCGCGCAGTCCAGCGACAGTGCAGAACCGATTTTCGGGTAACCGCCAATGGTCTGACGGTCATTGAGCAGGACGATGGGTTGCCCATCTGCCGGAATCTGTATTGCGCCCTGGCAGATGCCCTCCGAGAGTATGCCCTCAATATCGCAGCCAATAGTCGGACCTTCGAGCCTGTAGCCCATGCGATCGGCGCGCTGGCTGACGCTGAATGGGCAGGAAAAAAATTGACGCTGCTGCAGGCGCGGAAAGTGCTCTGACTGGTAACCGGGGACCACACGCAGCGTCACGCCGCGCGGGTAGCGCGGCTGCTGGCCGGGCGGTAGACGCAGCGGGGTGCGTTCTGCCACCGCGGCGCAGGGCAAGCGATCGCCCGTCTGCAGACGGCTGCCGTTCAGTCCGCCGAGGCCCTCGCGCATAACTGTCGAACAGCTGCCAAATACCGGCGCAATACGGAAGCCGTCGGCCACTCCGAGGTAGGCACGGCAACCGGATTCCGCATGCCCCAGCGCAATGCGATCGCCTGCCTTGACCTGCAGAACCTGCCAGCGCGGTCGCTCGTTGCCGTTGATCGTCAGCGGTACGGGGGCGCCGGTCACGCAGATCCAGGTGTCGACTCCGGCCTCGATTTCCAGTCCGCCCAGCGTCACTTCCACAGTGGCCGCGCGTGCCTCATTCTGCAGCAGCCGGTTACACAGCGAGTGCGCCCGGGGATCCATGGGCCCGCCGTCAGTCAGGCCAAGGCGGTAGTAGCCGCGGCGACCACTATCCTGAATGAGGCTGAGAATGCCCGGTGAAAGTATCTCCATGCCGTTCACAGTTCACCTCCGGCGCGCAGGAACTCCTCGCGACTGATGGGCTTAAAACGCACGCGATCGCCCACCGCGACAGGCATGCTTGGGTCCCGCCCGGGATCGAACATGCGGGTCGGACAGCTGCCGATAAGGTTCCAGCCGCCGGGCGACACCGCCGGGTATACGGCTGTCTGCCTGTCGGCAATGGCGACGGCGCCGCGTGGCACGCGCTGGCGAGGTGTCTTCAGGCGCGGGATTTTCAGGCGCTCGTCCAGTTCGCCGAGGTAGGCAAACCCCGGCGCGAAGCCAATGGCATATACCCGATACTCGGTCGCGCTGTGCAGCTCGATTACGTCGCTGACCGACAGCCCGGCACGCGAGGCAACGGTATTGAGATCGGCGCCGCTCTCCTCGCTGTAGTAAACGGGTAGCGCCACACAGCGTCCGCTGCCCTCGTCACTTTCAGCGTCGAGCGTCACGCTCGCGATGCGGCGGCGCACGTGCATGTGGTCGGTTGCCAGTGCGTCGTAGACGACAAGCAGTGACGCATAGGAGGGAATTATGTCGATCAGGTGCTCGCCAAGTGCCTCCGGCAGTGCGCAGACCAGCGCACTGACACGCGCTGCAACCTCTTGGCCGGGTGCATCGCCGAGGTAGACGATCAGTGCATTTTCGCCCGCCGAATGGATTTTCACGAGGCGGCCCGCTGGTCTACCAGTGCGCGAATTTCGCGGATTGCTGCTATGCCTTCCGGGTTGTCACCGTGCACGCAGAGGGTGTCTGCCTCCAGCGACAAGCGTTTGCCGCTGTCCGTCGTCACACAGCCAGTGTTCAGCAGGTCTGTTACCTGTTGCAGCATGCGCTCCCGGCTGTGCACGGCACCGGGAAGGCGTCGCGACAGCAGGTGTCCCGTGTCGTCATAGCAGCGGTCTGCAAAGGCCTCGAACAGGAGCTCCAGGCCATGGGCGGCGGCGGTTTTCCGATGATGCGCCTGTTCCGCCGTCGCCAGCAGCATCAGCTTGAGCGGCCGGTGGAAACTGGCGACGGCTGCCATCACGGTGTCGCGGATGGCGCTATCGACCATCATATCGTTATACAGCGCACCGTGGGGTTTCACGTATTCGATTTCTGTGCCAGCGCAGGTTGCCATGCCATCGAGCGCCGCAATCTGGTAAAGCAGGCTGCTGCGAAGCTCCTCGACTGACAGCCGCATGGAGCGCCTGCCAAAGCCAACGAGATCGGGGTAAGACGGATGCGCACCAATGCGTGCGCCGTGCTCCTGCGCGAGGGAGATCGTCTGGCTTATGATGATCGGATCGCCGGCGTGGAAGCCGCAGGCGACGTTGGCAAGATGGATGTGCGGCATGACGTCGGCATCCATGCCCATTCGCCAGCTACCGAAGCTCTCGCCCAAATCACAGTTCAAAAGCATGGCATGGTTCCTGATGTCATAAAATTGCCAGCTGGCTGTTGCGAAGGTCGGTGACAAGCATGCAGCCGGGGCTGTGGGTGATGGCAAAGGGCAGGCGCGCGTTTTCCAGAGCGACCTGTGGTGTCACGCCACAGGCCCAGAAAACAGGCATTTCGCCATCCCTCAGGCTGACCTGATTGCCAAAATCGGGTCTGGCGAGGTCGCCAATGCCAATGGCTGACGGGTCCCCCAGGTGCACCGGTGCGCCGTGCACGGAGGGAAAGCGCGTGCAGATCTGTATCGCACGGATGGCATCTGCTGCCAGGAAAGGGCGCATGCTGACCACCATGTTACCGGTGAAGGGGCCGGCCGGGGTACAGGGGATATCCGTGCGGTACATGGGAACATTCACCCCCTCGCTAATGTTGCGCACGTCGAGACCGTCGGACAGTAGCGCTTCCTCAAAAGAAAACGAACATCCCAGCGCAAACACCACCAGGTCGTCACGCCACAGCGACTGGATATCGGCTCTGTCGTCACCGGCCCTGCCGTCCTCGAATACGCGATAGCGCGGTACGTCGCGACGGATGTCGATGGCTCCCAGCCTGGGCAGGCTCGGGTCACCGGGTGATGGATTCATCGCGATCAGCGGACAGGGTCGCGGATTTGCCTGGCAGAAACGCAGGAAATCGTGGGCATGAGCCTGTGGCAGTATCACCAGGTTGCACTGCACAAAGCCGGGAGCGAGACCGGAGGTATTGCCGCCATGTTCGCCGTTGCGGATTCGGGCGCGGATGGCCTGGGGGCTTCGGGTGTCGGGCATGCGCTCTCCAGCTATACGAGGCGTGTAACAGGCCCTATAGTAACGCTGATAAGGCCGACAACGCACGAGGGAACCCCATGCCGCATCCGAGCATTACCGCAGAAACCTATCCCCACAAGCCCGCCATCATCATGGGAGGCTCTGGCGAGATCGTTACCTACCGGGAACTGGATGAGCGCTCGAACCAGGGTGCACAGCTGTTCCGGTCGCTGGGCCTGGTCAGTGGTGACCACATCGCCATGATGCTGGAAAACTGTCGGCAGTTTCTAGAGATCTGCTGGGCGGCGCAGCGGGCAGGACTTATATTTACACCGATAAGCACGCATCTGCAGCAGGATGAAACTGCCTACATACTGGAAAATTGCGGTGCCCGGCTGTTTGTTGCCTCGCATGCGCTGGCAGAGACAGCCGCGCCTATGCGCGAGCGTGCCCCGGGTGTGGCCCATTTCCTGATGGTGGATGGCGTCGTCGAGGGCTTCGAGGCCTGGGAGGAGGCAGTGGATCGCCAGCCGGAGACACCCATCCATGACCAGGCCAATGGCGTGCCCATGCTGTATTCCTCCGGAACGACGGGGAAACCCAAAGGGGTATTCATCGCCCCGCACAGTGATGACGTCAATGCGCCGCACCCGCTTGCCGGATCTCTCGGTCTGGCCTTCGGCTTCAGTGAAGAGACCGTGTATCTTTCACCCGCGCCGCTGTATCACGCCGCGCCACTGCACTACAACATGATGACGCTGTACCAGGGCGGAACCACCGTGGTGATGGAGCACTTCGATGCCGCGGAGTCGCTGCGGCTGATAGAGGAGCATCGCGCTACGCACAGCCAGTGGGTGCCCATCATGTTCATTCGGATGCTCAAGCTGCCGACGGAGGTGCGTGAGAAGTACGACGTCTCCAGCATGCAGTTCGCCATCCATGCAGCGGCCCCCTGTCCGGTGGAGATCAAGGAACAGATGATTGAGTGGTGGGGGCCGGTGATCGTCGAGTATTACGCCGCCAGTGAGGGTATCGGCGCCACCATTATCGATTCGAAAAGCTGGCTCACGCACAAAGGCTCGGTCGGGCCGGCCCTGGTTGGCCATGTACACATCGTCGACGACGAGGGCAGGGAATTGCCCAGTGGCGAAATCGGCACCGTGTACTTCTCGGGAGAGCAGGCTTCGTTTCATTACCACGGCGAGCCCGAGAAAACCAACGACGCCTTCAACGAGCGGGGCTGGGCGACCACCGGCGATGTGGGATATGTCGACGAGGACGGATTTCTCTACCTTACGGATCGCAAAAATTTCATGATTATCAGTGGCGGCGTGAACATCTATCCGCAGGAAATCGAGAATTTGCTGATCACCCATGGCAAGGTGGCGGACGTTGCAGTATTCGGCCTGCCGCACGACGAGTTCGGCGAAGAGGTGAAGGCGGTGGTGCAGCCCCAGAACTGGGTGGATGCGACCGACGAGGTGGCCATCGAGCTAATGGAGTGGCTGCGCGATCGCCTGTCCCATGTCAAGCTGCCGCGCTCGCTGGATTTTCATCCACAGTTGCCGCGCATGGACAACGGCAAGCTGTATAAGCGCCATCTGGTCGAGGAATATCGCGCTGCCACGCGCGCTGGCGAAAGCCCCGAGGAAGATCGCTGAGCGGGTCCTGTCGGGCTGCTGCCTCGGGGCCCGCAAAGAACCTCGCGATTACCCATGGGCGTCAGGATTCGCTTACACTAGTCGCTGTCCACCCGATGGAAAGTGTTGAGGTAGAGAATGGTGCAGTCCCGCAAACTTGCGCAGCTTGAACGTCAGATGGCGAAGTGCGAGACCTACGACAGCTGGCGCGAGCTTGCCCTCAAGCATGACGAGCTCAGTGGCGCCAAGCGCTGGCGCGAAGTGGATCAGACCCGGCAATACGACTACGGCCAGATCCGCCTGCGCCTCGATCGGCTGCGCAGTCTCCGCTCACGCCAGGACTACCAGGGCCTGCTGTTCAATCTGAATGAAGGTATCCATGGCAACATGGGCGGCATGGGGCGCAGTACGCTATATCAGCGTGCGAAGTTCGGCACCAAACACCTCATAGAGCAGTATATTGAAGAAATAGACGACTCTTTGCGATTTATCGCCGATCTCGACAACAGCAAGATCGACGTGCAGGACAAGATGGATTTTTTCTATCGTGCCAATATCTGCTTCGGACGCTCCGCGCTGATGCTCAGCGGCGGTGGTGTTCTTGGCTTCTACCACCTGGGCGTGGTGAAGACGCTGCTCAGCCAGGGTCTGCTGCCGCGGGTGATCTCAGGCGCGAGCGCCGGGTCGCTGGTCGCGGGGGTACTCGGTACCCACTCGGACAGGGAATTGAAGAAATTCTTTGATCCGGCGAACGTGCACTTTGAGGCCGAGCGCGAGGCCAGCGTTTTTTCCCGCATGTTTCTCGGTCGCAGCCCGCAGATCGACGTTGGCGATCTGGTCAAGATAATCGGCCGGCTCATGCCCGACATGACCTTTCAGGAAGCGTACGAGAAAACCGGCCGTCAGGTCAGCATCACCGTGGCACCAGCCGAGCCCCATCAACGCTCGCGGCTGCTGAACGCTATCACCTCGCCCAACGTCTACATCCGCTCAGCGGTGATGGCCTCCTGTGCGGTACCCGGCGTATTCCCGCCGGTGATGCTCATGGCCAAGAACGTGCATGGCGAGGCTCAGCCCTACCTGCCTACACGCAAGTGGGTGGATGGCTCCATTGCCGACGACCTTCCGTCCAAGCGCCTGTCACGGCTTTACAGCACGAATCACTATATCGTGAGCATGGTCAACCCCATCGCCACGCCCTTTCTCAGCGGGGGCAAGCCGCGCAGTCGCGTCGGCGCAGCGCTGGGCTCGCTCGGCGTTGGCATGGGGCGCGAAATGCTCAACTTTTACCGCGGCGTGGCGCAGCGGCAGGGCGATAACTGGCCGCGGTTCAATTTGTTGCTCAACGGCGTGCACGCGCTGATGGACCAGGATTACAGCGGTGATATCAACATTGTGCCGAGTTTCCGCTGGTACAACCCGGCGAAGATTCTGTCTCATCTGTCGGAGAAGGAGCTGGTGGACCTGATGCGCGGCGGTGAGTTTTCGGCCTTTCCGCATGTCGAGTCCATCCGCCTGTGCACTCGGATTTCCCGCACGATGGAGGAGATCCTGCACCGGTTCGAGTACGGCGATCTACGGCCCGAGGGAGATCGTTATCACCGCCCGAGATCGTCGCGGCGCCGGCCGCCCCCCACGCGGTCTGA
The DNA here is from genome assembly GCA_964613795.1 of uncultured Alteromonadaceae bacterium. Classification (GTDB taxonomy): domain Bacteria; phylum Pseudomonadota; class Gammaproteobacteria; order Pseudomonadales; family Halieaceae; genus Chromatocurvus. Next base: position 70,404 of record CAZTJR010000003.1, read on the forward strand.
TCGAGAAGCGATGCGTGAAACCGGTTCCCAGCGGCTGGCGCGCAACCCGGACGGCAGCACAGCCAAAGCCCGCGCCCGCAAGCGTGCCGCGGGCAGTGCCAGTGTGCCGCGGAAAAAAACGCCGCAGGCATCGGGCGCCCGCGGGGAGCGCAGCGCGGACAAGGGCGAGGCCGCCTAGATGGGCATCAGGGGGCCACGATGTCCGCGTGGTTCACTGATGGCTGGCTAGCGTCCCTTCCAGTTCGGGGCGCGCTTTTCGGCGAAAGCGGTTGCACCCTCTATTGCGTCCTCGCTGCTAAAAACTGGCTGTGTGATGTCGTTCTGCTTTTCGAACATGTTGTCCCGCGTCCAGTCCTCTGCCAGCGCAACCACCTTTTTCGATGCGGCTACCGCCAATGGCCCGTTGGCGGCTATCGCTTCCGCCAGCGCCATGGCTTGCTCAAGCGCGGTACCCGGCGACACAACGCGATTAATCAGACCCAGCTCGTAGGCGCGCTGCGCGCTGATGAACTCGCCCGTGAGCGCCATTTCCATGGCAATGCGCGGCGGGATCTGTTTCGGCAGCCGCACCAGTCCTCCCGCCGCGGCGGCCAGGCCGCGCTTTACCTCGGGAATCCCAAACTTCGCATTCTCCGCTGCCACAATCAGATCACAGCTGATGGCAAGTTCGAAACCGCCGGCCAGGGCATAGCCCTCAACCGCAGCGATAATCGGCTTTTTCGCCAGATATTCCACCATGCCGGCGAAGCCGCGCCCCTCGACAACCGGCAATTCGCCGGTCACAAAGGCTTTGAGATCCATGCCGGAGCAGAAGGTGCCGCCGGCCCCGGTGAGTATCGCGACGCGCAGGCTGTCGTCCGCCTCCAGCTGGTCAATCGCCGCTGATACACCTTCGGCAAGGGCGCGATTGGCGGCGTTTTTGGCGGCTGGGCGATTGAGCGTAATGGTGAGAATGCCATCTGCGACGGAGGTCAGTACTTCATCGGTCATGTGAGCTTCCTTAAGGTTTGTGAATCAGGTCAACGCCATAGCGCGCGAGTGGCTCCACCAGCGCACCCTTGGCCTCGGCCTCCGGACTGGATGCATTGCCCATCAGGGCGCGCTTCTTGACACCCTGGAGGATGGCCGCCAGGCGAAAGAAACAGAACACCAGGTAAAAGTTCCAGTGATCGATGCCCTCGCGACCGGTACGCCGACAGTAGGCATCGATGTACTCGCTGTCATCGGGAAGCCCGAGTGATTGACGATCGACGCCCTGCAGACCGCGCAGGCCGGCATCCCCCGGCAGCTGCCAGGCCATGACCTGGTAGGCAAGATCGGCGAGCGGATGGCCCAGCGTCGACAGCTCCCAGTCCAGCACGGCAATAATGCGCGGCTCGCTGGGATGGAACATGACGTTGTCGAGCCGGTAATCGCCGTGGACCAGGCTGACGGCGCCGTCATCCGCCGGCATGTTCTCCGGCAGCCACGCTATCAGCGCTTCCATCGCCTCGCTGTGCTCGGTCTCGGAGGCCCGGTATTGCTTTGTCCAGCGCGAGATCTGCCGCGCGTAGTAGTTGCCGGGCCGTCCGAAGTCCGAAAGGCCCACGGCCTCGACATCAACGCTGTGCAGGGCAGCGAGCACGCGATTCATTTCATCGTACATTGCCGCGCGCTCGGCATTGTCCGCGATCTCCGGCAGCGTCGGATCCCAGAATACGCGTCCCTCAAGGTATTCCATGATGTAGAACATTGAACCGATGATGCTTTCATCCTCGCACAGCAGGTAGGCGTGCGGTACCGGGACATCGGTTGCCCCAAGCGCGCTGATTACCCGGAATTCGCGATCAACGGCATGCGCTGACGCCAGTAACTCGCCCGGAGGTTTGCGTCTTAGCACGTAATGCCGACCACCCGCCGACAGGCGAAAGGTGGGGTTGGATTGTCCGCCGGCAAATTTTTCTGCCGTCACAGTGCCACTGAATCCGGGCAGGTTCTGCTCCAGATAGGGCTGCAGGCGTTCGGTATCAAGGGTCTGAGCGCTCATCCGCTTCTCCGTCGGGGTAAGGGCGAAAGGATAACACGCAGTGTGTTCGCGGCATCCCTCTTGAACAATGACCGGCGGGCGCAAAAAAATACACTGCAGGTGACAGCGGGTATCCGCTGCGCGCAAATGCCTGCATTTGGCATTGAGAACGGTTCTTGCGACGGCTATCCTCTCACTCGACAAAACACTGACCAGGAGTTGTGCATGTACCAAGAACTCGACCAGGCCTGGAAGCAGCTGACCTCATCGGGACAGATGTTCGAAGTCACCACCGTTGAGGTCCGCGGCATTCCCCTGCGTGCGTACGCCATGGCGCCACCGTCCCTGCGGGAATTCTGGCTGTCCACGGCCGGGCATGGCGACAGCGAGTATCTTGTGTACCGCCACGAACGCTGCACCTATCGGCAGGCACACGCGTTCACCGCGTCGATTGCCAACTGGCTTTCCGAAAACGGGGTGAAACCGGGCGACCGCGTCGCGATAGCAATGCGCAATTATCCCGAGTGGATGCTGGCTTACTGGGCGATTACCTCCATGGGGGCGGTCGTGGTCGGCATGAACGCCTGGTGGGTTGCCCGGGAAATGCACTTCGGGCTGGAAGACGCCGCGCCGAAGGTTCTCATCGCTGACGCCGAGCGGCTGCGGCGATTCACCGACATCCGCGACGATTTTCCCGGAATGAAGGTGGTCGGCGTGCGCGTGGATCACGATCTGCCGGCCTGGGCGACCGACTGGTACGAATTGATCAATGCCCCGGCCGAAATGCCGCAGGCGAGTATCGACCCTGATGACGACGCCTGCATCTTTTACACCTCCGGAACGACGGGCAAGCCCAAGGGCGCCCAGCTCACCCATCGCGGCTGCGTGACTAATCTGCTCAATGTCGCTTTCGTTAATTCCGTGCAGCCGGCGGCACTGGCACTGGCCCGGGGTGAATCCCCCGGCTCTCAGCCTCCTCCGGCGGCGCCGAGCGCTTTGATTGCCACGCCCTTGTTCCATGTGACCGCCAATAACTGCGTTGCCCATGCGGTGACGCTGGCGGGTGGAAAAATGGTGCATATGTATAAATGGGATCCGCAAGAGGCGCTGCGGCTGATCGAAGCCGAGAAGATCACCGCGTTCACGGCGGTGCCGATGATGGCGCGGGAAATCATGATGCACCCGGATTTCGCCACCCGCGACACATCCAGCCTGCAGTCCATCGGTGGTGGCGGTGCGGCCATGCAGCCCGACCTGGTTGCAAAAGTTGGCGAAAACATGGGCGGTGCGCGGCCGAACACCGGTTACGGCATGACCGAGACCTGCGGCATCATCGCCGCGGTCAGCGCGGAGTTTTTCGTGGACCGGCCCACCAGTGTGGGTCGTGCGCTGCCTACCCTGGAAGCGCGCTGCGTCGACCCCGCCGGAGAACCCCTGCCCACTGGCGACATCGGCGAGCTGGTCGTGCGCGGCGCTCCGGTCATCAAGGGCTACCTGAATCGGCCGGACGCCACGGCAGAGACCATTGTCGATGGCTGGCTGCACACCGGCGACATCGCCTACATGGATGAGGATGGCTTTATCTATCTGGTCGATCGCGCCAAGGACATGGTGCTGCGCGGCGGCGAGAACGTGTATTGCGCCGAAGTGGAGAATGCGCTGTTCCACCACCCTGCGGTGGCCGAGTGTGTGGCATTCGCCGTGCCGGATGAGCGTCTTGGCGAAGAAGTGGGTGCCGCAGTTTACCTGGCACCGGGTGAGCACGTTGATGCCGCCGCGCTGCGTGAGCACTGCAAGGAGCATGTCGCCCCGTTCAAGGTGCCGCGCTATCTCTGGTTTGTCGATCAGCCGCTGCCCCGCAATGCCAACGGCAAGTTCGTCAAGCGGGATCTTCGCGAGAAGCTACGCGTTGAGAACGCTAGCTAGTGGGCCGGGCGGTGGCGGTAGCATCGACCAGCTGCGTCATACCGGGCGTCCATGTCTGAGTCATCGGTGAGTCCCCCGGCCCTGGAAGCCGGGGATTGCGATATCGTCAGAGAGGCAACCCGCAAGGTGATAGCGGCGGCGGCCATCGCCACCGGTGTGGACCTGGCACCCGTGCCGGTGAGGTTCGATCTCGCCGGGCGCAGTGCCGGTCAGTTCATCGGTCGTGGCGATCACTGCCTGATCCGCTACAACCCCTGGATATTCGCGCGTTATTTCGAGGAGAACCTCACCACCACGGTACCGCATGAGGTGGCCCATTATGCTGTCTATCGAGCCTGGCCAGGGCGGCGCGTGAGGCCCCATGGTGCTGAGTGGCAGGGCGTTATGCGCGCACTCGGTGTCGAGCCCACCGTAACCTTTGATCTCGACCTCAGCGGCCTGCCGCGGCGCCAGCAACGACGCCATCGTTACCACTGCGGCTGCAAGGCGCATGAGCTCTCCACAACCCGGCATAACCGGGTCAGGGCGGGCCGCGCACGCTACGCCTGTCTGCAGTGTCGCGGTGAGCTGCAGTACCTGGGATAAATCACCGCCGACTCAGGCGCTGACGTCGAGCACCGCGCCGGCGAGCATCTCCTCATCAGTACGGCCACCAATGGTCAGGCGATCCGCGGCGATGCCGCGCTCGCTCACCAGATAGCGCTTCACCGCCGCTGCACGGCTGCGCGCCAGTGTATTGATCGTTTGCGTGGATATCTCAATGTTCGCCAGTATCGCCTGTCGCAGGGTTTCGGCGGGAAGATCTTCTGCCGCAGGGGATTCCTGGCCGGCATTCCCGTCTGCGGCGCTTCGGTCCAGCGCGCTGTACCGCGCCGCCAGAGCCGCCTTCCAGGCGGCGTTCCGCGCCGCCAGGTCATCCTCAGACAGACCCTCGGCAAGGAGCTGCTGTTGCAGCACCTGCTGGCGTAAGACAGGCGCGTCTGCTTGCAGGTACGTACTGCCCCTGACGAGCACGCCGAGCGCCGGACGCTGTTTCAGCGCATCGGCCAGACTGTCCAGCTTCGAGCGCGTGTCATCATTGAAGCGGTCCGTGCCGGCGACGAAGGCCAGGGTCTGCAGATCCTGATCGCTCCCGACCAGGTTGGCCAGAAAGCGGAAGGGCGCTGTCACGGCCTTCGTCAGGATATTACGCAGCGCACTCCCGATTACCTTGCTCAGTGAAAACTGGGGGTTATCGATATTGCCGCTTATCGGCACATCAAGATCGATCACACCGCGGGTATCTGTCAGCAGCGCCAGCGCCAGCTTCATGGGCAGATCCAGTGCGAGGTCACTGTCCACGGGCTCTCCGAGCACCATCTGTGAGATGACCACATGGTTATCGCCGCGCAGTCTGTCGCCCTCCAGTGCATAATCGAGGTCAAGATTGAGAGTGCCTGCATCGATGGCATAGCCGGCATAGGTGCCGGAGTAGGGCGTCAGATTGGCTATGTCCACACCGCTGAAACGCAGGTTCACCGCCAGTGCAATTGTATCTGCGAACGGTGCCACGTCGCCGTCCACGGTCACCGGTGCATAGCCATCAACCGAGCCTTTCAGGGCCAGCGCGGTAGGCTCATCCGGGCGGGTACTGTCCAGTGGGCCGACAGAGCCCTCCAGTTCCTCTATCAGCGTGCGAAACGGAATGGGCAGCGATTCGTCCTCGAAGTCGACGCGGGCATCGGTAAGCTGCAGGCCCTCGGCCCGCAGCGTCCAGTCGTCGCTATCGCCGTCTTTGCTCGCGTCCGCGCCACTGCTCTTTGCCGGTGTATCCTCGCCCGGTGCGCTGTCCCCAGGCTTGTCATCGTCAGGTAGCGCCATCTGCGCGTTGAGCCGGCCATCGGGTAAAATATGCAGGGTGCCGCGATAACCGTCCAGCACGATCTTGCCGACGGCGGCAGATGCCTCCCGCAAATTGACCCGGGCGTCGGGAACTGTCAGCGATTGCCAGCTAAGGGCCGTAGTATCACGACCGAAGATTGTCAGGGCGAAACGCTCCACCGTTGTATTGACTGTGAGTTCCAGGGGCGCAAACTCGGCAAGGGTAATACTGCCATCAACCTGTAGCTCACCCGCGTCAATTGTTGCGCGCAGGAACTCTGCCAGCAGTGGGTTGAACCAGGACAGCGGCTGGCCTGAGAGCTGATAATCCACGCTGCCGTCGCCGCTGCCGATGTCCAGGCTGCCCGACAGGGTCATCTCACTGAGGTCGTTGGCACGCAGTGAAAGTTCCACGGGGCTGGCCGTCTGTACGGGCCAGTCGAGGTCACGCAGTTCGATCTGCACTGGCGAGAGGTTTATCAGTGCTGGCGTGGTGTAGTCGGATTTCCAGCGCAATTGCGTGTTGGCGGTTGCCAGCTGCCGCAGTGACAGTTGCCAGCTATCCGCTGTTTCGATGGCATCCGCGTCGCCTGCCTCGTCCGCCGTCTGGGCGTCCGCCGTGTCCTGCGGACGGCTATTGGTACCGGCGAACATCGGCAGCAGGCTGTGCGTACCGTCCTCGCTGAAACCTGCAACGTCCAGCGCATCGATGTCGACCTGCGCCACGTCTACCCTGCGCCGTTTGCTATCGATGCCAATGCCATCGATACGCAGGGCATCCAGTTTTACCCAGGTGTCCGGCAGAGACTCTCTGTCGTCTGGCAGCAACTGCAGCTCTCGCAGCGCCACGCTCCCGCCCTCCACACGGAACACCGGCGCATCCCGCCACGACGCTGTGTACCCACCGCGGACGTCCAGCAGGGCACGCTCGACCCTGAATTCCAGCCGCGGCGCGAGATAGCGATACACGGGGCGCAGATCGATGTCTTTCAGTTCAATCTCCCCCTCGCTCTGTTGCGTGGCCAGTGAGAGCTGTCCGCGCCAGTCCAGACGTCCGCCATGCTCGGCGATTACGGACAGGCGGTAGGGACTGCCAATTTCCCGCACGCTGGACAGATCACGCACAGTGAAAGCGAGGTTGTTACTGTAGGTGTTATAGGCAGGCGAACGGGATTCATCAGTAAATTCCAGGTGATCTGCCTGGAAGTCGATGCGGCGAACGGTGAAGGCCGGCAGGTCGTTCGCGGTTTCACTCTCTGATACTGCGGTGTCTTCTGGTGCCGTTGTCGGCATCAGGTCGCTGGCGTTGAAGTCGCCATTCTCAAACCGACGTACGTGCACCGCGAGCCCGTGCAGCAGGATTTCATCCAGTACAATACCCGCATTCCAGAGGCTGGCGGTGGACAGGTTCACCCGCGCCCGATCAAACCCCACCAGCGCGGACTCGCCCTCATTCCTGGCGCTGAGCGCCATATCATGCATTTCCAGTGTCAGCGTGAATGGGTTGAACAGTATCAGTTCACTGCTCAGCGTACGTGCGGTGCTCTGTTCGACGAGACGCGGCGCAAGCGCATTCATGACCGGCATGAGAACGAGCAGGCAAAGTGCCAGATAGCTGAGGTAAGCGGTGGCAAGAATGCGAACGAGGCGCTTCAGCATGGTGTCTCCGGGGTCTGTTGATCACCCAGTCAGCGGTGTCATCGCGTATGATGGTCACCTACTCGCCTCCGGCCTGCAAGCTGACTCGCCGTGCTGCGAGCGCAACGTCTATCCCATAAAGCAGGGCCAGATCATGCCACTATTCGCGCATTGCGTTTATTCCTGAATGAGAATGCAGGTGTTTCACTGTGATTCCGCACAGGCGGAGATCCACTGGCTGGCCGCTAACACGCGCGCCCGGGATCCGAATCCTCGCGTGCTGATCTGTCATTATCGCGATCCGGCGGTGATTTTCGGGCTTTCACAGCCGCCTGACACGGCGCTACAGCTGCGTCTTGAGAAAGCCGACGTCAGCTGGATCCGCCGTCGGTCCGGTGGGGGTATTGTCTATGCCGGCCCGTGGATGCTCGGGGTCAGTCTGATCCTGCCGGCTAATCATCCTCTGGGCGTGATGGAGCCGATTGCGGCTTATGGCTGGTTTGGAGGACTCTGGCAGGAAATGCTCGCGCAGCTGGGCGTTGACAGCAGTCTGCCCGATCGGGAGACGATACGCACATCGCGGCAGGCGGCAGAGTCACAGGGTATCGACTGGGCTTGCTACGCGGCGATGGGTCACGGCGAGCTTGGCAGCAAAGAGCGCGCGATGCGCAAGCTCCTGGGAATTGCGCAGATTCGTACGCGAGCGGCATCGACCCTGGTCGCGGGCCTGCATCTGGCCAGGGTCGACTGGCAAGCACTGTGTGCGTTGCTTGGCAAGCCACGGGAGCAGGGGGACCATCTGGCCCGAAAGAATGCATCACTCATGGAGTTGTCGCCGGCCCATGGGTCGATCGCCACGGCATTGCTCGCAGGACGGGTCGAACACGCCTTTCTGAACCGATTACAGAGGGCGCTGGACGACGAAAATCCCGGCAATGCGTGTCAGTGATGCCTTGCCTATACCGCGGAGAAACCCTACCCTCGGCGCCGTATCGGTCCCACTTTCACGGATGGTCAACATTCTTGGTTCAGAACAGGAAACCTCGCAGCTATGCAGGCAACAGCACACGTTATTGATGGCAAGGCAGCCGCCACCAGGCTCCGCAAGACAGTGTCTACCGAGGTCGCGCGTCTGCTTCGGGTTCACGGCCTGCAGCCCGGCCTGGCGGTGGTGCTGGTCGGCCAGGATCCGGCGAGCGAAATCTACGTCCGCAACAAGGGACGCCAGACAATTGAGGCCGGCATGCTCAGCCGTGAATACCGGCTGGATGCCTCGGTGTCGGAAGCTGAGGTCCTGGAGCTGATCGACAGGCTGAATCACGATCCCGAGATTCATGGAATCCTCGCACAGCTGCCCATGCCCGCGCATATCGATGAGCAGCGGGTCATTGAGACGATCTCACCCCAGAAAGATGTGGACGGATTCCATCCTCTGAATGCTGGTGAGCTTGCCAATGGCACGCCCGGTGCGCTCGTGCCCTGTACGCCGCTGGGCTGCCTGTTTATGCTGAGGGAGCACTTTCATGGTGATTTGTCGGGGCAGAACGCTCTGGTGATCGGCCGCAGCAATATTGTCGGCAAGCCCATGGCACAGCTCCTGCTGCAGGAGAGCTGCACCGTCACTATTGCACACTCGCGCACCCGCGATCTGCCCGCTGTCTGCCGTCGGGCGGATATCGTGGTCGCTGCGGTGGGGCGTCCCGAAATGGTCCGCGGGGACTGGGTGGCGCCGGGTGCCGTCGTTATGGACGTTGGCATCAATCGGCTCGCTACAGAGGATGGAAAGTCACGTCTGGTGGGTGATGTCGCGTTTGACGAGGTTTGCCAGGTGGCCGCGGCGATTACGCCGGTGCCGGGTGGTGTCGGCCCGATGACGATTGCCTGTCTCCTGCGTAATACGGTTATTGCGGCATGCCGTCAATTTGGGGTGTCCTGCGAACTTCCCTGATAGGTGCGCATAGGGCTCAGTGGTTCAGCCAGGCACCCTCGTCGTCGGCGAGCACCCACTGGCTTGAGTACCAGAAAAACTCGCCGCTTTTTTCTGTCGACGGCGCCGTGCAGTTAATCTTGTTGCGACCGGGACGCATGTCTGGCAGGGCGACGCTGACCGTCCTGTCGTGCACGCTGACCGAGAGGGGATCACCGCTGCTGCTGTAGCAGGCGAGGGCGTCGCGCCGGTAGGGCCCCTCGCTTGACAGCTCAAAGCGCAGATTCGTCGGCAACGTCTCGTTTTGGGCGATCAGCCTGTCGCCGGCGTCAACGCGCGACACCGGCAGCGGGCGGGCGTTGAGTGCGGTTGCCAGACGCGTCGTGCTGTCGTAGCCGGTAGCCATGGGGAATCGGGGTATTTCAGTCGGCGGTGTGGTTCGGCCTACGGCACCGGACTGCTGCGCCAGTCCGTACAGGCTGCGGGATGCGAGAATGGCCGCAAGCGACGCTGAGTATTCGCCGAAGGGGTAGGCAAACGACGCGATTGACGTGCCCGGCAGCTCGGCTTCGAGCCGCGCAATGCTGTCATCGACCTCCGATTCGACCCGGGTCATCCAGGCCTGCGAGACGCCATGCTCACTGCCCTGCAGCAGATGGGCATGCGTCACCGAGTGCGCACCGAAAGCGGCCAGTCCGGAATCGGCGAGATCGCGCATCTGTTCCCAGCTGAGGCTGTATGGCTGCGCCTGATCTACCGCTGCCGTGGCAACAAAAACCGTGAACGGCATGTTGCGGGATCGCAGTTCCGGGAAGGCCTCGCGGTAAACGGACTCGTAGGCGTCGTCAAAGGTGATGGCGACTGCATTCTCTGGCAGGTCGCCACTGCCATAGACGCCATCCAGCAGCGCCGCGAGGGGCACCACGGTAAAATCTGTGTCCCGGATGAAGTCCAGGTGCCGCCTGAATTGCGCCGGGGTAACGCTGGTGCTTGCGGGGGTGCGCTCATCGACATGGTGATACATCAG
>CAZTJR010000003.1:80886-181376 GCA_964613795.1 uncultured Alteromonadaceae bacterium
CCGGGGTAACGCTGGTGCTTGCGGGGGTGCGCTCATCGACATGGTGATACATCAGTATGACACCGTGGTCCGCCGCCGCCTGCATTGCCAGGATGCAGGCGAACAGGACCGCCAGGGGGCGTGTCACGATGCCGTTTCCGCTGTTTCTGCCTGAGTGCTGGCCTGCGCCTGGATACGACGATACTGCTGCAGCATGCCACGGATATCCTCGACATACGCCTCCCGGCGCTCCGAATACAGTATCAGCCCGTTGACCAGCGCCATGCCGGTCAGCGGTTTCCCGCTCTCACGCAGCTGCTGGCGCAGCCGCCGGAAGTCGCTGTAACTGTCATGTGTGTTCAGGTTGTTCATGTAGCGTCGCATGGCTTCAGAAACACTGCTGAACACCTCAATCTCGTGGTTTGCCCCGGCCGCGCGGTTCGACGGTACCATCCCGCATCCCTCGACGTAGCACCACTGACCGAACAGGTTGTTGGCCTCCACGGCGAAGCGCGATCGTCCCCAGCCTGATTCCTTGGCTGCCTGCACAAGTGCCAGCTCCAGCGGCACGGTATCGACCCGCAGGAGCAGCGTCTGCACAAGCGTTTGCGGCATCATCTCCTGGTCGGACTCGAGCTCATACTGCTCGGCCAGCGTGTTCAGCCAGCGCCGGTCGGCGCCCGAAAGCGGGGTTTCCGAGCTGATTTTCTGCTGCACGTCTTTTAAGCGTGCGCGCTGGTCGCGGATAGAGTCATTATGGTGAATGACCATCGGCGTCAGGTAGGCGTAGAACGCGGCTTTCATCGTCGCCACGTCTTCCTCCATGGCGGCAAAATCCGGCAGGTCTCCAAAACGATCGCGCTCCGCGCCAATCCATAGCCAGAGAAGGAGCACTGCCAGCAGGGCCGTCAACGCATAAGCGGTAGTTCTGAAACGCTCGGGAATGCGCTGGAATGGATTAGTGATCGTCATGGCTGGCTATGACCTCCAGTGTTGATGGATTCGGGTAGCCGTCTGCGGTCATGTTGTTGGCAAGCTGGAATGCTCGCAGGGCGCTGCGGGTCGCGGAGCCGAGCACACCGTCGACGGGGCCGGCATCGTAGCCCAGCGCATTCAGGGTTTTCTGCGCGAGTTCGATATCGGCCTTGCGCAGGGGTTCCTGGGTGAGCGTGCCATCCCGCAGCCTGCCCCCGCCTGCAATGCGGTCTGCGAGGTGGCCGACGGCAATGGCGTACAGCTCGGAGCGGTTCCAGCGCATGATGACATCGAAATTGCGGTAGATCAGGAAAGCGGGGCCGAGGTGGCCTGCCGGCACCAGTAGCGCCGCATCGACTTCAACGTCGGGCAGTCTGCCGCCACCGCTGCGCTCAATGCCGTGCCCGGCCCATTCACTCAGGGGGCGGCGCTGGTCGCGGTGGCCGGCCAGCTGGAAGGGGAAGTCGTCGGGCAGGCGTACCTCGCGGCCCCAGCGCAGCCCGCGTTCCCAGCCCAGGGACTGCAGGTAGTTGGCGCCTGACGCCAGCGCATCCTGCCTGCTACGCCACAGATTGACCCGACCGTCGCCATCGCCGTCAACGGCGTAGCGCAAATACGAGGATGGCATGAACTGGGTATGGCCCACGGCGCCGGCCCAGGATCCCTGCATGTCAGCCGGCTGCAGTGATTCACGCTGCATCAGCTGCAGGGCCGCAATAAACTCATTGGAGAAAAAGTCACTGCGCCGCGCATCACAGGCGAGGGTGGCCAGTGAGTCGAGGGTCGGCATGCGGCCAAGGTAGCCGCCGTAGTTCGTTTCCAGGCCCCAGAAAGCGACCAGATACTGCGGCGGAACGCCGTACTGCTGCTGCAGTTCGAGAAGAAAGGACTGGTGCTCTGCCAGTAGTGCGCGTCCACGCTCCACGCGCTCGGGAGTTACACGCAGCGCAAGGTATTCGGCAAAGGTCTGCAGGAATTCGGGCTGACTGCGATCGAGACTGATCACCCGTTTCTGTTGCTCAAGCCCAGGCACGACCTCTCTCAGAATCGTTTCGCTGACGCCGGCGTCACGTGCCTGAGTCTGTAGTGATGTCAGGCAGGCGGAAAAGTCACTGGCGGCAGCCGACACCTGGGCTGTGGTGAGCGCCGCAACGGAAAGCATGGCGGCAAGATGATGTCGTAAGGCAACTGTTTTCACGTGGGCGGATCCTGCTTTGCGTCAAGCGCCATACGATACCAACCCTGGGCCGTTAAAAAAGGCTTGACGCTGCGTTTTCTCGAGGTGCTCTCCTGCTGGATGCCCAGGGTAATGACCGCAGCGCCAGACTGCCGGTACGCCAGCAGGACTACTCCACGCGGGCGTACCGGATGAAATCGAGCAGCGGATAGTGCCGGTTAATGAAATCGCTGCCGCCAGCTTCCAGCGGCCCCTGCCGGCCGCCGCGCAGTCCGCCTCCGGCATTTTCGCCGTAGAGTCCGTACAGACGATCGACGACGTCCATGCCCTCGACGACCTCGCCAATGGGGGAGAAGCCATCGCTGTCGAGGCGCGTATTGTCTGCGGTGTTGATGTAGACCTGCGTCGTTCGCGTATTCTCACCGGTCATCGCAAAAGCAACCGTGCCACGGAGATTGCTGCGCCTGACCGGGTCGTCGGTGATGCTGTCGCGCTTCCACAGGGCGTTGATCTCAGGCACGCCATGCAGTCCGAACTGCGCGATGAAGCCTTCAACAACCCGGTTGATGTGGACGCCGTCGTAAAAGCCATTGCTGACCAGCTGATAAAACCTATCGGCACCGCGCGGTGCGTCCTCGCGTTTTACGCTGATGCGGAACAGGCCTTCTGTGGTCTCGAAGCGCGCCGTATAGCTATCGGGCGCGCGCTTCTGCCAGGCGCCGGCGCCGGGCGTCTTGAGGTTGCTGGCAGCGGTTGGCGATGTCTTCGCTTCGGTCGCGGTCAGCAGCCGCGCCAGATAGGGCCCCCATAGACTGGGGAGGGAGTGGGTACCGTGTCCTCGAGTCAGTGGTGATATGGCCAGCGTGACCGCCTCTCCCCGAGGCACGCGATCAGTGTGCAATTCCAGGAGGCCCAGCTCCGGCGGGTTCACCTGATCATCGGCAGAATTGATGGCGAGCAGGGGTGCTGTGATCTTCTCCAGGTGAGGTGCGGGATTATAAAAGCGCGAGGCATCAAACGCCCAGACCAGGTCATTGGCGTCAAGGCGCGACGCATAGCGCTCTACCAGCTCGTCCAGCCTGTTTTCGGCGGCTTCCCGGGTGGGCGCCTGGTTCTGGTACTGCAGCGGACTCGACACCATGAAGATAAGCGGATACATCGCTTCCTGCAGACCCGGCGGCTGTGTGGTGTAAAAGCCGCGCTGGTAGTCCGGATCATTCTGTACTGCGTCGATCATCATCTTGCGCAGCATGCGATTGCGTCCCGCGATCTCCACCGGCAGACTGGCCATCGGCATCAGGGCGTCCATGAACTCGGGGAATGTATAGCCCCACACCCAGCTCATCATGCCGCCCATGGAGGTGCCGGTCACCAGGCGCAGGTGATCCACGTCGAGGTGCTCCGTCAGCAGCCGGTGCTGGGCCAGAACCATGTCATCGTAGGTGTAGCGCGGGAAGTCTGCGGCGGCGCCGGCGCTGGGCCGACTGGACTGGCCGTGGCCGATGGCGTCCGGCAGTATGATGAAATAGTCCGCCGCATCGAGGATCTGCCCCTCGCCAAACAGCACGCCGGCGTAGCGCTCACTCAGAAAGCCGGCGCCACTGCCCGTGGTGCCGTGCATGATCAGCACGGCGTTCGTCACTTGTCCGTTACTGTCCCGACGGGGCGTGCCCAGGGTATAGAAATGCTGTGTCAGTGCCTCTCGGCTGCCGTCCTGGTAGGCGAAGTCGGGGATGGTGAAATCGCCTTCGGTGACGGCGTAGGACGAGGGGTCCGCGGCGACAGTGCCACTCGCAGCAAAAACCAGCCAGAGGCAGATGAGCACCCATCGGGCGGATGTTGTATGAAATAAGGCGTTCATCGGAGGTCCCTTTTATACGTCATAGTTTGAGGCCGACACTGGTAATGCGGCTGCCGTCCATGCTGTTTACCGTCAGGCTGACCGGACCCAGGGCAATGCGATCGCCCACGACACAGCGCCGGCCTTTTTCGCGGGTAATCAGCTCTCCCACGGAAGCTTCTCGCTGACTTGGAGATAGCGCCAGGCCATAGGATACGGCGAGGTCAGCGGCCGGCGAATCGCCGTTGAGCATGAACTCACCGAAAAAGCTACTGCTGGCCAGCTCGCCGCTGCGCTCGCGACGCGAGAAGAAACTGGCCAGCGTCTCTGTGTGTCCAGGCTCCGCCAGGAGCCACAGCACGTCGTTCTCCTGGAAAAACAGCGAGTCGGCGAGCGGCAGGCGACGACCATCACGTACCACCTGCACCAGCTGCAGGCCGGGAACATCGAGACGCTCGAGCCTTGCGGGCTGCGCGCCTGTGGCAGCGGCACCCGGTTCTACTTTGAAAGCCAGGAGCTCGACGGTGGTATCGTTGCCGATCCACAGCTCGTGCGAGTCGATCGGGCGCGTTCGGTAGGGGATAAGGACTTTGAGCCACTGCGCAACACGCGGTATCGACGAACCCTGTATCACCAGTGAGGCGAGCACCACCACAAACGTGACATTGAATAGCAGCTGCGACTCAGGAATCCCCGCCATGACAGGAAAGATCGCGAGTACAATCGGTACGGCGCCGCGCAGCCCCACCCAGGAAATATAGCTGATTTCCCGCAGCGGGAAGCGGAATGGCAGCAGGCATAGAAATACGGCCAGCGGTCTGGCGAGAAACATCAGAACACCGGCCAGCAGCAGGGCCACCACAAGAGAATCCAGCAGGTTTGACGGCTTGACCAGCAGTCCCAGAACCAGGAACAACCCCGCCTGCGCCAGCCAGGCCAGGCCATCCATCGCCAGCTTGACATGCTCGGACGCGCGTCCGCGACTGTTGCCGACAATGATGCCGGTGAGGTAGACCGCAAGAAAGCCCGAGCCGCCCACGTGGTTGACGCTGGCGAATATGGCAATCGCGCCGGAGGCAACCAGCAGCGCGTAGAGCCCCTCGGCCATTCGCATGCGGCTGATCAGGCGCGCCAGCGCAGCACCGCCAACAATGCCCGCCGCCGCGCCAATGCCGAACTGGGTCAGAAAAAGGCCGGCGATCGCCAGCGGCTCCGCCATGCTGTCAGCGGCGAGAATGAACTGCAGGCTGAGAAGCACCAGGAAGATTGCCATGGGGTCGTTGGCCCCGGACTCGATTTCGAGGGTTGCGCGTACACGCTCGTTAAGGGCAATCCCGCTCTGGCGCAGAAGATTGAAAACAGCTGCGGCGTCGGTGGAGCCGACAATGGCGCCCAGCAGCAGACCCAAACGCCAGTCGACGCCTAGGAGAGCCGTCGCTGCGACACCGACACAGGCAGCGGTAAGCACGACACCAACGGTCGCCAGCACGCCCGCCGGCGCGAGGGCCGTTCGAAACGTATCCATCTGGGTGCGCAGACCACCATCGAGGAGGATGATGGCAAGCGCGAGATTACTGCCCAGGAACGCTGTTTCAAAGCTGTCGAATTCAATGCCGCCGACGCCATCCTCGCCGGCGAACATACCGACGAGAAGAAACAGCAGAAGCAGTGGAAAGCCAAGCCGGTCGGACACCGACTTTGCAAGAATGCCCGCCAGCAGCATCAGGCCGCCGAACAGGAGAACGAGGTTCGGTTCGGTCAGCATCATGCCTTTCCGCGGTGTGGCGTGAAGACAGGCCCGCAGCGCAACAGCAATAACGATTGATCGATCAGAGCCATGGGGACGGGAAACCAGACACAGGACGTTTCAGGATACAGACAGTGTCTGGCCATCGCCAGCAGCGCCAGAGGCGCAACCGCAGGCGGCGATTCTCGTTTGTTACACTGCCCCTCCGCCGTGCTGCGGTGCGCTGTGACATTAACGGGCGACAGGAGAGACAAGGCGTGCGGGACGTTCGACCGGGCTGGGTGTTTGGCATGTCACTGGCGCTGCTGGTGCTGTTCATCGGTTTCGCCCTGGTGATGCCGGCACAGTTTGCCGGCGCGGCGGCGGCTGCGCTGCATTTCACCACCTCCCATTTCGGCTGGCTGTACCTGTTTGTCACCACGGGCTTTCTTCTGTTCAGCGTGGGAATCGCCCTGAGTGATTCCGGGCACATCCGCCTGGGCGCTGATGGCGAGGCGCCGGAATTTTCCTACCGCTCCTGGCTGGGCATGATTTTCTCGGCGGGCATGGGGGTCGGACTTGTCTTCTGGGGTGTCGCTGAGCCGATGACGCACTACGCTGCCCCTCCGCTGCGCGCCGCAGAGCCCAGTTCCCCCGCATCTGCCGGGCTCGCGATGCGTTACTCCCTGTTCCACTGGGGTTTTCATCAGTGGGCAAACTTCTGCGTGGTCGGTCTGGCGATCGCCTATGTGCGTTTCCGGCAGCAGCGACCCGGCCTGATCAGCGAGACCTTCCGCTCGACGCTGGGTGGGCGTGTCGACGGGGGCCTAAGGACTGTCCTGGGCGCCGTTCGTTGGCAGTTTCATCGCACGGATTTCCCGGGGTCGCACCGTGCGCGAGTTCATTGTCGGGGTGATCGGCATGCCGGTGCTTTTGAGCGCGCTCTGGTTTGCCACTTTCGGCGGCTCGGCCCTGTACTTTGAAATGTTTGAATCGGCCGGTCTGAGCGCCCGCGTCGCCGAGGAAATGAGCGCCGGGCTCTTTGCCATGCTGGACCTGCTGCCATTCAGTGGCTGGGTGGCGCCGCTGACGCTGGCGTTGATTATTCTCTTTATCGTGACCTCGGCCAACTCCGCCACGTTCGTGCTTGGCATGTTTGCCGGCAAAGGAGTACTTGAGCCCAGCCGGAGCCTTCGCCTGACCTGGGGACTTGTGCAGGCCATGGTGGCCGGCGTGCTGCTGCTGAGTGGCGGACTGGGTGCGCTTCAGACGATTTCGATTCTGGCGGCATTCCTCTTCATGATACTGATGGTGTTCATGGCCAGTTCGCTGCTGAAGTCGCTGCGCGACGAGCGACGGCAGCAGGAGCTACATGAAGCCCTGATTCGGGAACGCCTGCTGCGCCCGCTGGATGATCACGATGCGCAGTCTCTCACTGAGGCCGGTCTGCGTGATGCGGTTGAATTCATCGAGGGACATGATCCGAATGCACTCCCGCACGGCGCGACTCGCAGCAGTCCGTGAATGACCGCTGCGTTGAGCCGTCAGAGTCTGGCGTAAAGGCCATCCGGTGGTGGCTTGTGCCTGCAGGAATGCCTGCCGGCGTATAGACCTGTTCGATCATCGAGCCCTCGCTGGCAGTGAGGAAAGCGAGGGTCGAAGCCCGCGTACCGTAAGCCTGGCCGACGATGAAACAGGCACCTAGCGCCCGCTGCATGTCAGCGGACATGTCCGGCACCCGTCGGCGTTCCGGTGTGGTCGGGGTTGTCCTGTCCGACAGAAGGGCAAACAGGGCACCGACCAGAGCATCGTCATCCGTCGCGCTGGTCGTTGCCGCTGCAAGCGCTTCTGTGCCGCGCTGCACCTTGAAGCGGTTTTCACCGAGGCTGTCATTGGCCAGTCCATAAATGCCTGGAGCGAGCGTCTCCGCGGCGCCACCGCGGTTCGACGTATAGATTAATGAGTTGCCATCCCAGAGCAGCAGGTTGAAGCCCCGGTAATTTTTCTCCTGAATGCCTGCGGCGAAAGTGACGGCAGCATTGTCCTGCGCGAGGAACTGCTGAACCAGATCGCCGCGCGATAGCCACTGGCCGTCCTCGTGTGCCCCGCTGACGTTGGTAACGGCGGCAAACTGCCCGCGTCTGCCAAGACCCATCCAGGTTCCGCCTGCCTCGAGGTCTCGTCCTGCCAGAATGTCATCCGGCTCCTGCCAGAAGTGCGAGCTCGCCGTGGGACGGGCGTGAAACTCGTCGCGATTGGCCGCGACCACGAGGGAATATACGGGGTGTATTCGGTGCGCGAAAAGAATCAGGCACATGATCGTTCTGCCGCTAAGTGAATGAGATTCATGCCCATGCCGTTTCCGCAATTATTGCCACCCAACATAGCGTACCAATGAAGGTACCCAGGCATCTATGCATCGACGTATTGAAATGAGCGACATGGCGGTTACCCTTCCGCGTCCGGGAGGACCCTAAATCACAGACGGGCAACCGCCTGCTGCCTGCCGCTGACCTTTTTCTGCAGCTCCTGTTCGGCGACAATTGGGTAATCGGGCCTTAGGTAGTACCTGCAACGCAGAAAGGGTAACGATGCCGATTTTCGCAGGGAGATAGCAGGGCACTATGCTGGAGACATTGATCTTGCCCGGGACGGTATCCGCCAGGTGGTCTGGCCGTGAAGGCATTCTATCGCAGCTGTGGCGCTGTCGACCGCTCATGCAAGCCTGCTCTTTGCTGGTACTGCTGTCGGCCTGCGCGGGCACCGCACGGCAACCGTTATCGGGACCGACTGCCGGGCCCGCCGGGATATGCGCCCGCCTGTTCGAGTCCGTGGAAGATCGCGTCAAGGCAGCGGGTGTAGCGCGATCCTTTCCCCACCGCATCGCTGGATTTCCCTATCTGCGCACAACGCGAACGCTGGCCAGCTTCCATAACGATCTCGCCGACGATACTGCGGTCAACGTGTGGCTGGAACATCTCGCGGCGGCAGACGCCGCGGCCAGACGGTCTGAGCTGGCGCAGCTGGACGGGACCGGGAAGCGCGAGATTTTACTGCTCGCGGCGGAGACGGCCCGCCGGTCAGGCCTGACCACTGGTGCAGAAACCGAAGCCACACTCGATGAATGTCGCGCTGTACTTGTGGCGCAGGATCGCAGTGATGTGGCACGCATTGAGCGGCTGAAAGAGCTCATCGTTCCTGACGACGAATACAGCCTTGTGCAGCGTATCGGCGGCCTGTATCCCCTGACGTCTCTCGGCGTCAGGGCTGGAGTGGCGCAATGGCATGAGGAGGTTCGAAAGACCTATGCAGGGTCCGCTCAGGAAACGCCCGTTGGAGGAGAGCGGCGACGCTACGGCCCTGCAATGCTGGCGGACACAGGGGAACATGTCCCGGTCCCACGTGACGCTCTGGGCATTCCACGTCCCGAGGCTGCGCAACTGGACGCACTGTTTCGTCGTCACGCCCCCGTCTGGGAAATCGATACCACCAGCGCGGCCGATATACCCGGTAAGCCGCTCTGGCGGGACGGTGACGACGGGCCAGGGGTCGATACAGGCGTGCCGGTAGTCTACCGCTATACCAGTATCACCCGTTTTCGGGGCTCACCACGGCTGCAGCTGAACTATCTGGCCTGGTTTGATGAGCGGCCCGCCAGCGGACCACTCGATATGCTCGCGGGCCGACTTGATGGTGTCATCTGGCGTGTCACCGTGGATGATGCCGGTGTGCCGCTGGTCTACGACAGTGTGCATGCCTGCGGCTGCTATCATCTGCTGTTTCCCGTTGGCGATGTGGCATTGCGCTCCGCGGCACTGCAGCTGCCAGAGCCACCGCTGGTGCCGCTTACCCTGGAAGAGCCGGCAGTCGGCACCCGGGTCCACCTGCATCTGAGTGCCGGCGCCCATTATCTGGAGGGCGTGACCCACGCCGAGCCCGATGTCGGAATGACGCAATATCGGTTTGCCGACAGAGAGGCCTTATACCAGACACCCGTCGCCGGGGGCGGATCCCGCAGCCTGTTCCGTGAAGACGGGCTCATCGATGGAACTCAGCGCGCTGAACGCTGGTTTCTCTGGCCCACCGGTGTGCGTTCCCCCGGCGCTATGCGTGAGCGCGGCCGGCGCGCCACCGCGTTCATTGGCAGGCGCCACTTCGATGATGCCTTTCTGCTGGATAAAGTGTTTCGCTAGCGCACGTGGGGCGCTGGTGGAGTGACCTCTGGGGTCAGCGCCCACGAATGGCGAAGATTATCGCCAGAACGAGCCCCACCACAAAAAGTATCCAGGCGATGTTCGTCGCCACACCGGCTACACCGCTAAGCCCCAGTGCACCGGCGATGATTGCCACGATCAGAAACGTCAATGCCCAGCCAATCATGTGATTCTCCTTGCATTTTTTCGCGATCGATGGCTTTACATTGAAACGTATCCCTCGCACAGTCAATACCGCAGGCGGGTGTGGCAAGAGACGGGCCTGCCCATAATCTCAGGTAGTGAATGACTCAACGAAAAAAAAGGAGAACGGCAACCATGAAATTACCTAGTAGGAATGAAGCGGTATCCACGCTGCGCGCGATGCTGTTCGGTCTGGTGTTTGCTGTGGGCTCCCTGGCCCTCGTTGCCTGTGAGGAGCAGGGTCCCGCAGAGGAAGCCGGTGAGAACCTTGACGAGACACTGGAAGAGGCCGGTGACAAGATGCAGGACGCCGCAGATGAAGTCGAGGAAGAGACCGATCGCTAATGGTCTGCTAGCTTCCTGTATCATCCAGCATCTGCCGACCACCGACGAACCCGGAAAGGACGCTTATGCTGGAGTCTTACGTTACACATCTTGAATGCTCACTCACCGGAAAGCGCTATGCTGCCGGTGAGATCCATGGCCTTTCAGAAGCCGGGCGCCCACTGCTCGTGCGCTACGATCTCGATACACTGGCGAAAGTCGTCTCGCGCGAGAGCATAGCTGCGTCGACCGCGCCGGGTTTATGGCGGTATTCACCCTTCCTGCCCGTGCGCCATGAAGAAAACCGGATATCGCTCGGCGAGGTCATGACGCCGCTGCTGCCCCTGCGACGGTCTGCTGCGGGACTGGGGGCGCGCCCGGACAGGGTGCTGGTCAAGGACGAGGGACGCCTGCCCACGGGGTCGTTCAAGGCCCGGGGTCTTTGCCTGGCGGTGTCCATGGCGAAGGAGCTCGGGCTGCAGCACCTGGCGATTCCAACCAATGGCAACGCCGGTGCCGCTATGGCCGCTTATGCGTCCCGGGCCGGTCTGCGCTCAACAGTTCTGTGTCCGGACGACACGCCCGATATCAATATCCGCGAGATACAGGCGCAGGGCGGCGAGACCTGGATGGTCAATGGACTGATCAACGACTGCGGTCGCCTGGTGGGCGAGGGGAAAGCGCGCTTTCACTGGTTTGATGTGTCCACGCTGAAAGAGCCGTATCGCATCGAAGGCAAAAAGACCATGGGTTACGAGCTCGCCGAGCAGTTGGGCTGGAAGCTGCCAGATGTGATTTTCTATCCCACCGGAGGTGGCACGGGTCTCATCGGCATGTGGAAGGCCTTCGCCGAGCTCAAGGCCATGGGCTGGATCGACGGACCAATGCCGCGCATGGTGGCGGTGCAGGCCAGCGGCTGCGCGCCGATTGTCAAAGCCTGGGAGGCGGGCGATGAGCACGCACCGGTATGGCAGGACGCGCACACGGTCGCTGCCGGGATTCGCGTGCCCGTCGCCGTCGGCGACTTTCTCATCATTCGCGCGGTGCGTGAATCCGGCGGATTCTGTATGGCGCTTGACGACGACATCATTATGGCAACCCGCGATCGCATCGCGCGGGAAGAGGGCCTGTTATTATGCCCGGAGGGGGCGGCCACGGCCGCGGCCTGTGCCCGCGCACTGCAGGAGAACCTGATCAGCGATAGCGACAGCGTAGTGCTCTGGAACTGCGCCACCGGACTGAAGTATCCCTTGCCACCGGTGCACAGGCGCCTCGATTGCCGCGCCGATGACCCGCTGGAGGCGCTGACGCCGGTGTGACATCCGAGGCCGGGACGAGTGAGCGACGCGGAAGGCGTGTGCTCTAGCGCTGCCAGCGATGGAAGCGCTCCACCAGCCTGAGCAGCGCCTGGGGCGCATGGGCCTTTTTCCATTCGCCGGCGGCGAACTTGTTCGCCTCGGCCATGGTGGGGTAGATGTGTATCGTGCCGAGTATCTTGTTCAGCCCGAGCCCGTGTTTCATTGCCAGTACGTACTCGGCAAGCAGGTCGCCGGCGTGGCTGCCGACAATGGTAACGCCGAGAATCCTGTCGGAACCCGGGGCCGTCAGCACTTTCACGAAGCCCTCGGCGTTGCCGTCGGCGATGGCGCGATCCAGGTCGTCGATTCCATAAACGGTCACTTCATGCGCCACGTCGCGCGCGTTAGCGTCCTGTTCATTCAGGCCCACCCTCGCGATTTCCGGACTGGTAAAGGTTGCCCATGGGATCACAGAATAGTCGACCTTGAACTTTTTCAGTCGCCCGAACAGGGCGTTGACCGCGGCGTACCAGGCCTGATGTGCGGCGGTATGCGTGAACTGGAAGGGGCCGGCGACGTCGCCAACCGCATAGATGTTCGGCAGGCGCGTCTGCAGGTATTCGTTCAGCCTGAGCGTGCCGTTGGTATCGGTATCGATGCCCAGCGCCTCAAGGCCCATGCCCTCGGTGTTGGGCCTGCGACCTATCGCAACCAGCACTCTGTCGAATGCAATACGAACCGAACTGTCCTCGTGTTCCGCGTAAAGAACCTTCGTGCCATCCTCAACCGCGAAGCGCACGGCCTTGTGCCCCAGCAGCAGGCTGACGCCGTCGCGTCGCAGCGCATGTGCCACCAGGTTCGCCGCATCCTCATCCTCGCGCGGCAGAATGCGTGGCAGCATTTCGATCTGTGTCACGGCAGTGCCAAGCCGGGAAAAGGCCTGGGCCAGCTCGCAGCCAATCGGGCCGCCGCCGAGGATGAGCAGTCGACCGGGGCTTTCACGCAGCGTCCATAGGGTTTCTGTGGTCAGGTAGTCAATCTGCTCCAGCCCGGGAAGCGGCGGGATCAGCGGTCCTGCGCCGGAGGCGATCACAATATTGCGGCTGGTGAGCGTCTGTACGCCCTGGTCACTGCTGATTTCCACTTCCCATGGTGAAAGCAGGCGCGCGGTGCCCTGGCGGCAGTCCACGCCCAGCGCCGTGTAGCGCTCGACGGAGTCATGCGGCTCTATTTTTGCGATGACAGCCTGAATGCGCTCCATCGTCGCCGCAAAGTCCACCTCTGGCTGCAGCTGATGCAGCCCGTAACGGGGACTGTGCCGCGCCAGCGCTGCCACTTCGGCGCTTTTGATCAGCGCCTTGGAGGGCACACAACCCGTATTCAGGCAGTCTCCTCCCATGCGGTCTTTCTCCACCAGCGTGACACTGGCCTTGACTGTCGCTGCAATATAAGCGCTGACCAGGCCGCCGGATCCGGCGCCGATCACGATGAGGTTGCGGTCAAAATGCGACGGTTTCTTCCAGCCACGGTAAAGGCGAGCGAGCTGCAGTGGCCGCACGATGGCGCGTGCAATCCAGGGCAGCAGGCCGAGTAGGGCAAAAGCGATCAGCAGATCGGCAGATAGAATGTCACTCGTGCTCTCCAGCTGAGCAACCTGCGTGCCGGCATTGACGTAGACTGCGGTGCCGGCCAGCATGCCGAGCTGGCTGACCCAGTAGAAGGTCCAGGTGCGCAGCGGCGTCAACGCCATCACCACGTTGATGAGGAAAAACGGAAACACCGGGATGAGGCGCAGGGTAAACAGATAAAAGGCGCCGTCCTTCTCTATGCCATCATTGACGGTTTTCAGTTGCGCGCCGAAGCGGCGCTGAACTGTATCGCGGAAGAGGAAGCGCGCTACCAGGAATGCCAGCGTTGCACCGATGGCCGACGCAAAAGACACCAGCACAAGACCCGCAGTGAAGCCGAAGATGGCGCCGGCCGCCAGTGTCATGATCGTTGCACCGGGAATGGAGAGGGCGACCACGGCGATATAGATTAGCAGAAACATCGCCCAGCTGAGGAATGTGTTATCGGCGTAGTAGGCGTGGATTGTTCCCAGCTGCTGTTGCAGGTAGTCAAGGCTCAGATAACGCCCAATGTCGAGAATGATGTAGCCAGCGATGGCCGCTGCGATGACGCTGGCGATGACCAGTTTTTTTAGGATCGGTTGCAAGAGAGGGCGTCCTTGTGGTCGGTGGGGTTCATGTCCTGATAAGAATAGAGAGATGCCCGCAGATGGCAGGCGTTACACATCATTTTGCCTTCCGTCATTATCACGCCTCGTCTCATGCCCTGTCATTACCTGAATACTGCAGGTAGTCTGCGCAAAGACCGGAAAGGATGGGTTTTTGTCTTGCGCCGGTGAGACTTGTACAAAGTCAGCGCGGTTTTTCAACATTGGTTCGTTTCCCGCCCCGGCGTATCATATTGCCAACCCGGTGCTGCGCAGGCTCCGTTTCCATTCACGCGATATCGCGAGTTGCCGATTACTCATGAAAAAGCTTCTGTTCGGTCCCCGCTTGTGGGCCATCCTGCTGGTAACGCTGCTGGTATTCGGTGGCCTGTTTGCCATGCAGTGGTATGGCAGCAAAATGATGAATCAGGCCATGGACGCCCGTCCGCGCAATACCGTGACGATCAGCGCGGCGGCAGCGGAAAGCGTCAGCTGGCAGTCTACGGTGGCAGCTGTGGGTACCTTGTCGCCCATTAATGGTGCTGCGCTGGCGACCGAGGTTTCGGGTATTGTCGAGAGGATAGTCTTTGATAACGGCGAGTCGGTCTCTGCGGGCGATGTGATCATGGAGTTGCGCACCGCACCGGATCGGGCGGAGCTGAAGGCGCTCGAAGCGGCCGCCGAACTTGCGCGGCTTGAGTCCGAGCGTGCGCGTTCGCTGGTCGATGAGCGCAACATCTCCCGTTCTGAACTCGATCGGCGTGCCACTGAGCTCGACCAGGCGCTGGCCCAGGTCAGCGCGCAGGAGGCGCGCATCGAGCAGAAGCGCCTGCGTGCGCCCTTTGATGGCCGTCTGGGCATCCGCCGCTACAATGTCGGTGATTACGTGGTTGCCGGCGACACCGTTATCGAGCTGCAGTCTCTGGATCGACTGTATGTGGATCTGACGCTCCCGGACCGTTACAGCGGCCGCGTTGAGCCCGGCATGCAGATCGAGCTGCTGGTGCCTGCTCTCGGCGATACGGCATACTCTGCAACGATCAACGCGGTGGCGCCAACCGTCGCTACCGAAACCCGAAACTTCGCCCTGCAGGGCATCGTCGAGAACGCCGACGGTGCCCTGCGCTCGGGCATGTTTGCCCGTCTTACGCTGCCGCTGGGTGAGCCGGCGGAGCAGATTGTGGTGCCGGGAACCGCGATTTCCTATCGACCCTACGGCAACTCCGTGTTTGTGGTGGAAGACGCCGAGGGTAGGCAAACCGTATCGCAGCGCTTTGTTACGCTGGGTGACAGGCGCGGCGACATGATCGCGGTTGTCGAGGGTCTGCAGGCGGGTGAAACCGTAGCCACCAGCGGGCTGCTGAAGCTGGGCTCTGGCGTGTCTGTGCAGATCGATAACTCGATCGAGCCTGACGCGAGTGAACGTCCCACACCGGATAACAGCTGACATGGCGTTCACTGATATTTTCATCCGCAAGCCCGTTCTGGCGAGCGTGGTCAGCCTGTTTCTGCTGCTGCTCGGCCTGCGTGCGGCGTTCGACCTGAATGTGCGCGAGTATCCGCTGATAGAGAACGCCATTATCACGGTCTCCACCACCTACACCGGTGCGGATGCCGAGCTTGTCAAAGGTTTCATTACAACGCCGCTGGAACGTGAGATTGCAACCGCGGAGGACATTGACTATCTGACCTCTAACAGCAGTCCCGGTATCAGCACCATCACGGCACACGTGCGCACAGGCGCCAACCCTGACCAGGTGCTCACCCAGATAGTGACCAAGGTCAACAGACTGCGCAACGAACTGCCGGAGAATTCCGAAGATCCGGTGCTGAACCTCGAAGTCGGAGAGCAGGTGGGAACGATGTATCTGTCGTTCTTCAGTGACGTGCTGCCGGTCAATCGCGTCGCAGACTACGTGATTCGCGAGGTGGAACCCAAACTGTCGACGCTGCCCGGGGTGCAGCGAGCCAGCGCCGACACCACCGCGATCTTTGCCATGCGCATCTGGCTCGATCAGGAACAGATGACTGCGCTTGGGGTGACGGCCAGCGATGTGCGTGCGGCACTGCTGGAGAACAACGTACTCTCTGCGCTTGGCTCCACCAAAGGCTCAATGGTGAAGATCAACTTCAAGGCCGAGACCGATCTCAATACCGTCGAGGCGTTCCAGGAGCTGGTGCTGCGTGAAAAAGACGGTGCGATTGTGCGACTCGGTGACATCGCAGATGTAGAGCTCGGCACCGAGGGTTACGATACATCCAGCATGGTCATCAACCAGGAAGCGGTGTTCGTGCCGATCAATGTGGCGACGGACGCCAACGCGCTGGAGGTCATTGCCGGCGTGCGTGAGGTGTTTGAAAACGACATCAGGCCGCGCCTGCCGGAGGGCATGCAGGCATCTATAAATTATGATGCGACAGTCTATATCGAGAATGCGATCAGTGATGTCCAGGCCACGATTATCGAGGCGATGGTTATTGTCATCGTCGTTATTTTTCTGTTCCTCGGCTCGCTGCGATCGGTGCTGATCCCTGCTGTCGCCGTACCGCTGTCGTTGATCGGCGGCATGTTCCTCATGCTGCTGATGGGCTTCAGTATCAACCTGCTGACGCTGCTCGCCATCGTGCTTGCAATTGGCATTGTGGTTGACGATGCAATTATCGTGCTGGAGAACATACATCGGCACGTGGAGCACGGGATGACGCCGCTGGATGCGGCGTTGAAGGGCGCGCGCGAGCTGGCTTGGCCGGTTGTGGCAATGACCACCACGCTGATTGCGGTGTATCTGCCCATCGGATTTATCGGCGGGCTCACGGGTACGCTGTTCACGGAGTTTGCCTTCACGCTGGCCGGGGCCGTGCTGATTTCCGGCGTGGTGGCACTGACGCTGTCACCGATGATGTGCGCGAAACTGCTGCCAGCGGAGGCCGGGGAGAACGAGAACCGGCTTGAGCGCTGGCTCGATGCACGTTTCGAGGCGCTGCGGCGCGTGTACCAGCGCGATCTCGACAGGGTGCTGGATGATCGCGCCGGCATCATGCTGTTTGGCGCCATCATTCTTGCCTCCTGCTACTTTCTGTTTATCAGATCGCCCGCCGAACTGGCGCCGGAGGAAGACCTGGGGCTGATCTTTTACCTCGCAGATGCCGACCCCTATGTGACGCTTGAATATATGGAGAAATACACGGCAGCGCTGGGGCAGATCAGTCGCGATACGCCCGAGATAGCGTTGAACTTTCTTTTCAACGGACAGAGCACCGATGGCCCCGGGTCGAGTAACGGGGCTTTCGGTGGCTTCATTTTCACGCCATGGGCCCAGCGGGAGCGCAGCGCAACAGAGGTCCTGAATGAGGATATTCAGCCCGCCGCCAACCGTATTGCGGGACTGCAGGTAACCGCGGTCAACCCGCCGCCGCTGCCATCGCCCGGTGTACTGCCGGTGGAGTTTGTCATCAAGAGCACGCTGGATTACGCCGTGCTTCATGACAGCGCCTCGGAGGTACTCGAGCGCGCCCGCGATAGTGGCAAGTTCATTTTTATTGACCAGAATCTGCAGCTGGACCAGCCGCGGCAGCGTGTGCTTATTGATCGCGAGAAGGCCGCGCTCCTCGGCGTCGACATGCAGACCCTGAGCGATGATGTCAGCTCCCTGTTGTCCGGCGCGTTTATCGGTCGCTTTTCCCTGCAGGATCGCTCGTACAAGGTCATTCCGCAGATACGCCGCGATCAACGGCTGAATCCGGAGGATCTGTACGACTACTATACCCGGACGCGCAGCGGGGACCTGATTCCTCTGAGCACGCTGGTTACCCTGGAGGGCGATGTTGTGCCGCGATCCCTGAAGAGCTTCCAGCAGTTGAATTCTGTCACGCTGGAGGGCGTGCCCCGGCCGGGCGTGCCGCTGGGCGATGCCCTGGCCACCCTGGAAGGAATCGCCGACGAGGTGCTCACCCGGGAATACAGTCTCGATTACTCCGGCCAGAGCCGTCAGTTCAAGACCGAGGGCAGTGCTCTGGTTGTCACACTTTTCTTCGCTCTGGTTATCATCTACCTGGTACTGTCAGCCCAGTTCGAGTCCTTCCGCGACCCGCTCATCATGCTCGTCACAGTGCCCATGTCCATCGCCGGTGCACTGCTGTGTCTGAACGTACTGGCACTGTTCCAGGTGAACGGGGCAACGCTAAACATCTACACGCAGGTGGGCCTGGTGACGCTGATCGGTGTGATCTCCAAGCACGGCATTCTCATCGTGGAGTTCGCCAACCGCCTGCAGGAAGAGGGCATGGCGAAGCGTGAGGCGATTGAAGAGGCGGCGTCCGTGCGCCTGCGCCCGGTACTGATGACAACTGCGGCGCTTGTGCTGGCAATGCTGCCGCTGCTGACGGCCGACGGACCGGGAGCTGCGGCGCGTTTCTCAATGGGCATGGTGATCGCGTCGGGTATGACCATCGGCACATTGTTCACGCTGTATGTTCTGCCGGCTGTCTACCTGTATCTCGGACGGGATTTTGCGGCCGGGGCATCGACAGCCTGAGCGTCCATCACTCTGTTATGACTGATGCAAACAGGACGGGATCGACGTTGCCGCCGGAAATGGTGATACCCGTGTTCCTCTCCGCCGCGTCTACCCTGCCGTGCAGCAGTGCTGCGAGCGCGACGGCGCCCCCTGGCTCCACCACCAGCTTCAGGTGGTGGAAGGCAAAACGCATGGCCTCGTAAACCTCGGCGTCGGATACCGAGAGTCCGCCGGCGAGCAGTCGTTGGTTGATGCTGAAGGTCAGTTCGCCCGGTGTCGGCGTCTGCAGCGCGTCGCAGATCGACCTCGCTCCTGCCGCATTCGCCTCCCGCTTTCCGCTGGCGAGTGATCGCGCGGTGTCATCGAACGCCTGCGGCTCCACGCTGTAGATGGCGGTGTCCGGTGATACCTCCGAGAAAGCCGTGGCGATGCCACTGACAAGACCCCCGCCGCTGCAGCACACCAGAAGCTGCGCCAGCTCAATGCCTCGCTCTGTTCCCTGCTGGAGAATCTCGAGCCCTGCCGTGCCCTGCCCGGCAATGATGTCCGGATCATCGTAGGAGGGCACTAGTGCGGCACTGCTCTTCGCCGCGATACTGCGCGCAATGTCTTCGCGATTTTCCCGGTAGCGATCGTATTCGACGACGGTTGCGCCATAGCGCCGGGTGTTGCTGGCCTTGATGGCGGGAGCATCGGCCGGCATGACGATGGTGGCGGGAATGCCGAGGATCTGCGCTGCCGCTGCCACGCCCTGGGCGTGGTTGCCGGAAGACCAGGCGACAACACCGACGCTGCGCTCGTCGGCCGTGAGCTGAGACAGGCGATTATAGGCGCCGCGGAATTTGAAGGATCCGGTGCGCTGAAGGTTTTCGGCCTTGATAAAGACGCGCCCGCCGACTCTGGCATTCAGCTCGCTGTTTTCTATCAGCGGTGTGACAACGGCATGATCGCGCAGGCGATCCTGTGCAAGCCGCAGGTGTGCGGGAGTGACGTCCATGATGCGCTCCTTTTTGTGTGGTGTAGTCGGCAGCGTGTCTCACGCGGGCGGCAGGCTCGCATCATAGCATTCAGGCGCTGTCATCCTGCGGCGCCTCGTTCGCGTCCCCGCTTAGCAGTTGCCGTGCGGCCCTGACAATGCCATCGCGATCGGGGAGCACCGTGTAGGCGGCGTCACCCAGAGGAATGAAGCTGTCCAGCGCGGTTATTCTCGCTACGCTTACGCGGGGCAGCGATTCCTGCAGCAGAGTCATCAGCGCCTCGCTGACCGATCCAGAACGGCGGCACTCGTCGACGATGAGAACGCAGTCGCAGTGGCGCAGCGCCTGCAGCAACGACGCTTCCGGTAGCGGCTGCAGCCATCGCAGGTCTATCAACGTGGCATCAATGCCGTCCGCCTCGCGGAGTGTCTGCGCCGCCTGCGTCGACAGGTAGTAGCCGTTGGCGTAGCTCACAATGGCGAGTGCGCTGCCGCCGCCGGTGACGTGTACGCTGCCCGGTGCAATGTATTCCTGTGTGGCGGGCGACGGGTAGGGTGCGGCCCAGAGATTGTCATCGGCGCTGAACAGATCGGTGGTCATGTACAGGGCTATCGGTTCAAGAAAGACGACAACCCGTTGCTCGCGATGGGCGAGATCGACGCAGGTGCGCAGCAGCCCCGCAGCATCGCGTCCGGAGCTGGGTGTCGCTACGATAAGACCGGGAATGTCGCGCAGGACCGCGATAGAGTTATCGTTGTGGAAATGGCCGCCGAAACCCTTCTGGTAGGCGAGCCCGGCGATACGTACCACCATGCCGTTGCTGAACTGACGGTTGGAGAAGAAGGACAGTGTAGCCGCTTCACCGCGCAGCTGGTCTTCGGCATTGTGCAGGTAGGCCAGATACTGGATTTCGGCGATCGGCAGGTAGCCACACTGAGCGAGGCCGATGGCGAGCCCCAGAATACTCTGCTCGTCGAGCAGTGTGTTGGTTACCCGCGCCGGGCCGAACTTGTCGAGGAGTCCGCGGGTGACGCCGTAAACGCCGCCCTTTTTCGCGACGTCTTCGCCAAAAACGAGGGCATCGGTGTATTGCAGCATCAGGTCCGTCAATGCGAGGTTGATGTGGCGCGACAGGCTCAGCGGTCGGTCGAACTGTCGGGCGTCGCGGCCGAACAGGCTAGCGCGATGCTGTTCATCCGGCAGTGGCGGCAGCGGGGCACTGCGCGGCACCGGCAGCAGACTCGCCATGACCTCCTCGCTGCTGGTCAGCTTTGGCCGTGTGACAACATCCTGCGCCAGTGCCTCGATGCGATGCTCCTCGCGCCGGTAGCTGTCGACGATAGCTGCCGCCGTCATCAGCCCGCGGTCAATCAGTGTGCTCGCGGTCATGAGCAGGGGGTCCAGCGCCTCGTCCTCGGCAATCTGCGCGGCGCTGCGATAGCCTGTCTCTGCGTCGGTGCCGGCGTGACCCAGCAGACGCACCGTGCGGAAATGCAGGAAGGCGGGACGTCGCTGCACCCGCACATGATCGCGTGCCAGGCAGGTTGCGTGGTAGGTGTCCAGCAGGTCTCGTCCATCGCAGCAGATGTAGTAGATGCCGGGACGCGCGCGCACGCTGGCTTCGACCCAGCCCATTGGCGTCGGCGTCGAGATGCCGATGCCATTATCCTCGCAAACAAGCAGCAAGGGTATGGGCGAGCCCTGGAACGCCGCCCAGGCCGCGGTGTTGAGCGCCCCCTGAGTGGTTGAGTGGTTGAGGGAGGCATCGCCGAAACTGCAGATAACCAGGCTGTCTGCGGCAAGGCCCACATCGCGGTGCGCCACGCGGCGATACAACCCCAGGGCATGCGCCGTGCCCATGGCCTTTGGCAGATGCGACGCGATGGTGCTGGTCTGCGGCGGAATCCAGTGCGCGCGGGAACCGATGACCTTGTGGCGGCCACCGGAGACAGGGTCCTCTGCACTGGCCGTGAAGGCGAGGAGGGCATCGCGCGCGGCGTCGCTGTCAGGCCGCTGGCGATGCCGCGCGAGTGCGAACGCACAGCTTCGGTAGTGCAGAAAGGCCGGATCGTCTACGCGGAGCGCTGCCGCCACCGCCGCATTGCCTTCGTGTCCGGCACTACCGATCGTGTAAAAGCTCTCGCGATTGCGCGCCATGCGCCGTG
The DNA here is from genome assembly GCA_964613795.1 of uncultured Alteromonadaceae bacterium. Classification (GTDB taxonomy): domain Bacteria; phylum Pseudomonadota; class Gammaproteobacteria; order Pseudomonadales; family Halieaceae; genus Chromatocurvus. Next base: position 102,477 of record CAZTJR010000003.1, read on the forward strand.
ACACGATATCCAGCAGGCGGCTGCTTGCCTGGTCCTGAAACAGCCCCAGCAGCACATCATCGCCGAGGGTCGTGTCCAGTTGAGAGGGCGCTGGCAGGCGGCCCTCGCTGACACAGGCGATGAAAGCCTCATGCAGGCGTTCGGAGGGCGTCATGCCCGCCGTCTCTCGTATTGATCGTTTATCATCCTGCGCATCAGATATCGAAGCGGATGCCCTGGGCCAGCGGCAGTTCCGTGGAATAGTTCACCGTTGAGGTCATACGGCGCATGTAGCCCTTCCACGCGTCGGAGCCGGACTCGCGCCCGCCGCCCGTGGCTTTCTCGCCACCAAATGCGCCCCCGACCTCCGCACCGCTGGTGCCGATGTTGACGTTGACGATGCCGCAGTCGGCGCCCACGGCCGAGGTGAACAGCTCGGCTTCACGGATATCCGTGGTGAAGATGGCGGCCGAGAGACCCTGGGGCACATCGTTCTGCCGGTTTATCGCTTCCTCCAGCGTTGCGTAAGCGTAGACGTAAAGAATGGGCGCGAAAGTTTCCTCCTGCACACTGGCCAGACTGGCGGGCATCAGCGCCAATGCCGGGGTGACGTAGCAGGCGTCCCCGCAATCGGCAATCTCGATGCGATCGCCACCGATGACGTCACCACCGGCCTCCCTGACCGCCGTCAGGGCGCGCTGCATGGCGTCGAATGAGGCGCTGTCAATAAGCGGGCCCACCAGCGTGTCGGCATCCCTCGGGTCGCCGATGCGAACCCGTGCGTAAGCCGACGCCAGTGCATCGACAACGCGCTGATAAATACTCTGGTGCAGGAATACCCGTCGCGTGCTGGTGCAGCGCTGTCCGGCCGTACCGACTGCGCCGAAGGCCGTGGCGCGCACAGCCAGATCAAGGTCGGCAGACGGCGCTACAACGATGGCGTTGTTGCCCCCCAGCTCCAGAATACTGCGGCCAAAGCGCGCAGCAACCGCCGGCGCAACCTCACGCCCCATTGCCGTGCTGCCGGTGGCGCTGATCAAGGGTATACGTCTGTCATTCACCAGCTGATTCCCGACCGCTCGCTCACCGATCAGGACCTGGACGAGGTGCTTCGGTGCGTCGCCGAGAGCGGCGCAGGCATTCTCCAGCAGCGTCTGGCAGGCCAGCGCCGTCAATGGGCTTTTCTCCGAGGGCTTCCAGATAACGGGATCACCGCAGACCAGCGCCAGGGCGGTATTCCATGACCACACCGCCACCGGGAAATTGAAGGCACTGATCACGCCGACAGGCCCGAGCGGGTGCCACAGTTCCTGCATGCGGTGGCCCGGCCGCTCCGAGGCGATCGTCAGACCGTACAGCTGCCGAGACAGACCCACCGCAAAGTCGCAAATGTCGATCATTTCCTGCACTTCGCCCAGGCCTTCCTGCAGAATCTTGCCGCACTCCAGCGTGACCAGGCGGCCAAGGTCTTCCTTGTGCGCCCGCAGTTCGTTGCCCAGCAGTCTCACCAGCTCGCCGCGCCGTGGCGGTGGCACCTGGCGCCAGTGGCCGAATGCGGTGACCGCATTGGTAATGGCGGCCTCGACGCTGTCTTCCGTGCTGCGGGGCAGCCGCGCAAGTTCATTGCCATCGATTGGCGACGTCACGACAAGGTCACCGTCATGCAGTCTGTCTGTGCTGACACCGAGTCGCTCAAGCGTAGCGTGCAGGTCTTTGCTGGTGTTGCCGTGATACGTCATGCCGCGATCTCCGTGAACGTTTCCTGTGCAAAGTTACAGCCAAAGCGGTTGCGGATAAATGCATCGAAGGGAATATCTTCCTGTCGTATGAGACCGCGCTGCGGCAGCGTGCCATCCGCCAGCAGATCCAGCACCGCGCAGATGCCTGAGGCTGTGGTGATCTGAATCGCGCTGCGCTGGCGGCCGTTGATCTCCCGCCCGTAGACTTTGTTGACATAGGACTGCTGCTCGAAGACGCCACTGCGCGTCCCGCTCACTGTGACAAAGATCAGCACGACGTCCTGCAGGGTCACCGGCAGGGCCTGTTCCATTAATTCCTTCAGCAGCTCCTGCCTGTCCTTCAGGCGCAGATCGTTGAGCAGCATCTTCATCATGTCCCGATGTCCGACATAACGCACGCTGCGGTAGTTGAGGTTGCGCACCCTGCCCGCCAGTGTCTCGCACAGGGTCCCCAGCCCCCCCGAGGTATTGAAGGCTTCGTAGTCCATGCCATCCAGCGAAAAAGTTTCCAGCTCCTCCAGCGGGGGCACCCTCACAAACTCACCTTCGACAATGGCCTCGCAGGGCTCGCAGTACTCGTTGATCAGGCCTTCTACGGACCAGGTGATGTTGTATTTCAGCGCGTTCGACGGATAGCGGGGCAGGGCGCCGACGCGCATGTGCACATTCTGCAGGCTGTCAAAGCTGCGCGTCAGATCATAGGTGACCATGGTGATGAAGCCCGGCGCGAGACCGCTCTGAGGGATGAACGCGCTGTCGCCGGATTCCGCCAGTTCACGCACAATGCGCGTCGAAGCCACGTCCTCGGTAAGGTCGAGGTAGTGAATGCCGGCATCGGCGGCCGCCCTGGCAACAGCAGCAGTCAGCTGGTAGGGCAGCGCGTTAATGACTGCAAAATGGCCCCGCATGGCATCGCTCAGCGCGGCGTGATCGGTAACATCGACAGTAACGATGGTGATGGCATCGTGTGGCGGTAGAGTCGCCAGCCTGTCTGCACTGACATCCGCAACGGTGATGCGATAGTCACCGCTAGCGGCGAGGAATTCACTGATCACCGCGCCGATTTTTCCTGCGCCTACCAGTATGATGTTTTTCATGTCCGTTCTCCCGGATTCGATGGTCGACCTCAGACTATCGGTGGCCAACGTCGAAAAACAGACGCAAAGCTGCTAATTTGTATGCTTAAAATTATCAGAACGCCGGAAAAACCCGCATTATGCCAGGCAAGGATCTTGATGATGCACTGTTGCAGCATCTGCAGCGGAACGCCCGGGTGAGCATTGCGCAGTTGTCGCGACGGCTTGCGGTGTCCCGCAGTACGGTGACTGACCGTATTGAACGCCTCGAACAGCGCGGGATCATCCGCGGTTATACGGTGGTCCTCGGGGAGGAGGCGGCGCGCCGTCGCGTGCGTGCCCACATTATGGTGAATGTCTCTACCGGTCAGTCGAGCAGCCTGGTCCGGGAATTGCGCCGTATGCCCAGTATTCTGCGTGCCTATGCAGTAAGCGGTATTTACGACCTGATTGTGGTGGCGGAGGCGGAATCAACCGAGGATCTGGACGACGTTCTGGACCGGGTCCGTGAACTGGATGGGGTGGAGAGTACGTTGACCAGCGTAGTGCTGTCGACGAAGTTTGAGCGTTGAAGTTTGAGCGTTGACAGAAGACTCTTCTGCCCCCGAGGGAGTACCTCGCAATATGGTGCCGACAGGGTGATTCGAACACCCGACCCACGCATTACGAATGCGTTGCTCTACCGAACTGAGCTATGCCGGCAATTCCGGCTGCGAAGTCTAATGAAAGCGTTAATGCCTGACAAGCGCTTCGTCTATTCTAAGGCGGTCACCTGTCCTGACGCTGGACCTTGCCTCCAGGCCGCCGCTATCGACGCCGCCGTGCAGTGCGGTTACGCTATCCTCAGGAAAAGGGAACATTGGCCCGGCCATACATCGGCGCCGGGCGAACCTGCCACGGCAATAACAGGAGAGGTCCGATGTACAGCACGATTCTGGTTCCTGTAGACGGTTCCGATCATTCCCGACTGGCGCTGGATCTTGCCAGCAAACTGATCTCTGGAGAGTCGCCGACTATCCACCTCCTCAACGTTCCCGAGTTGCCACCCCTCGAGGGACATGTTGCGCTCTGGACTCAGGGCGGGGCAGGCGGGCAGATCAGGCAAGCGGTTGAGGCGGATGCACGCCGGATTCTGGAGGAGGCCGAGGCGTCGGTGGAGAAATCGGGAATACAGTTCCAGCATCACCTGTTCTGGACGCCGCCCGCCATGGCGATCGTGACGGCGGCGGAGGATCTGAAGGTAGAGGCAATTGTTCTCGGCAGCCGCGGCCTCGGTAACCTCAAGGGACTGATAATCGGCAGCGTGTCGAACAAGGTGCTGCACAGCGCGACATGTCGGGTGGTACTGGTGCATTGATTGCCCGTTACCGCGCTCCAACGGCAACGCCAGTAAAGCAGGGCCGAGGCCTTACCAGCCGCGGGTGCGTGACCAGCGATCGATAACATGGTTGTTGTCATCGACGACAACAAATTCATCGAACTGGGCGGCTGTGGCGCAGGCATGGTTGGGCAGGATGCGCAGCAGGCCACCGAGCGGCAGCTGCTGGTAGGGGAGTGGCGCAGTACTGTCGCGCCGGCTGATCATGCCATGCTCCTGACTGGCGCCTGAAACAACGAGGTCTTCTATCGCCCGGCACTCATTATCCAGCACCGCGCCATAGCCGTAATCCACGGCCTGGCTCTGTGTGCCGCGGTCGCGTGACAGGGCCATCCACCCACCATCGGTTATCACCCGATTCCTGTCTTTCTGGTAGCCCGACACGCTGACCAGCACTGATAGCGCAATCTCAGACTGATCGCACACGCCTATGCCCGCCATCACCAGGTCGAAGAACACGTACACTCCTGCGCGGACTTCTGTCACGCCATCGAGGTTGTCGATGGCCAGCGCGGTAGGAGTGGACCCGATTGATACCACGGGGCAGGGAAAGCCCGCCGCGCGAATGCGTTCCGCAGCGGCAATGCTTGTATCGCGCTCCTGGTGGGCGAGCGCGAGCAGGGATTGCGCGTCCCGGCAGTGGTAGGACTCGCCGGCATGGGTCATGACGCCCACCAGATCGCAGTGGGGGCTGTCGGCAATGATCCGGGCGATGTCGAGCAGGCTGTCGTCGTCAAAGCGGACACCCGAGCGGTGTCCGTCGCTGTCCAGCTCTATCATTACCCTATGGGTGACCTGGCGTTGCGCGGCATCTGCGGCGACCGCTGCGGCGATCTCCAGACTGTCGAGAACGATTTTGATATCGCATCCGCGCCGCGTGAGGTCGGCAACTGCCGCCAGCTTAGCGGGAACAATGCCCACTGCGTAAAGAATGTCACTGCAGCCGTGCGCGAAAAAATATTCCGCTTCCTGCAGGGTAGAGACGGTGATGCCGTTGACGTGGCCCCCGGCGAGGATCTCCCGGGTGACCTCGATACATTTGCTGGTTTTGACATGCGGCCTCAGGGTGCCGTTCAGACCTGCCAGGTGCTGCGCGAGTCTTTCGATATTTCTGCGCATGCGCTGCAGGTCGAGCAGCAGGCAGGGTGTGGTCAGATCGCCGAGCGATCCGGTATCAGTGCTGGGGTGAATCACACCGCGTACTCCCGTTCAAGATGAGATTCACCCGCACAATGACGCCCGGGGCTCAGCGGATCAGGTAGAACGATTCCTGCCGGCCAAGCACCCATTCCCAGCCGTCATCTGTCAGCACGGCGTCTTCTTCCATGGAAAACCGCACTGGCTGGTTATCCCACTCGGGGACTGGGTGGGTCACGTTCAGTTCCACCGAGTGCCAGGTGTTGGCGCGGAAGGGCAGCTCTCCTCGCACGGGAACGCCGTCCTGGTAGTCGGTCATGCCGAGGGGTACGCCGGCCGCGTGACCGTGGTAGCCAATTGAGTGCCAGTAGATGGTGGCGTCCAGGTTCTCCTCGTCTGCTGTCGCGAGTGACGCGGCGAGGGCGTCGTTACCGCTGCGTCCCACGCGGGATTCTGCCAGGGTGATGTCCTGCAGGCGCATGGAGGCTCGCAGACCGTCCCGCAGGCCTTTTGGTGGCTCAACTTCGCCGGGCCGCAATACGTAGGCATTATGCTGGGTATCCGTAGCAAATCCCAGATACTGTATGCCGAAGTCGGTCCACAGCATGTCCCCGCGCTGGATGACCGCATCACCGCTGAACTTGCCGTCAATGCCTTTGCGCTGAATGCCAACAGAAGGGTGGAACCAGCCTTCCAGGCCGTACTCGGCGACCTGCTGGCGCATCCACCAGCGCACATCATCGGCGGTCGTCACGCCGGGAACAATGACCTCGTTGGAAAAGGCACGGCCGATGACGGAGTGCGCCACGCGCATGATGTGGCGGTAGGCATCGGTCTCCTCGGGAAGTCGCTTTTCCAGCCAGCCCACTGCCAGCATTTCAGCGCTGACAATTCGGTCGCTGTAATCTTCGAGCGATGCGAAAAGGGCGTCGCGCTGCGTGGCTGTCAGTCCGTCAGCGTGGTTCCATCGTTCCGACATGTTGATGCCGATCCTGTCTGGGTTGCGCTCCTCGACCAGTTCTCGCAGTCCCTCGAACTGCTTCTCGTTGTGCGTCGGCACGACCGTATACAGGTTCTGGTAGTCAAAGCGACCCACAGACAGGGCCTCGACACCCTCTTCCTCGCCTCGATCGTGGAAGACCAGAATGGTTCTGCGACGCGAGGAATAGGTTTCAAAAGGCGCCAGCGAGCGGAATACGGGATCGTCATTGTATTCGCGCGAGATGACGATCCACATGTCAATGCCTTCGCGCCGCATGATCTCCGGGAGGATTGTCTCGAAGCGCTTCTCCAGCCAGCCACGCACCAGCGTTGACTGTTCGCGATGGGTAAGCACCCGTTCTTCAGGGACAAACGCAGATGCCATGGGCACGACGTAGCCCGGTTCGTAAGGGCTCTCAGTATTCTGGGCAACGCCAGTCATCGGCGCTGCCAGTACTGCCGTTGCGATACAGGACTGGGACAGCGCGCGGCGCACCGCGGCAATGATGGGACTGCGACGTGTTTCATGTCGGGTTGATTGGTTCATTTTCTGCTTCCTTTGCTGCATGCTGGCGTGTGATTATCGGATTCTTGCCGTAATTTATGTGCGTCGCTCGCCACGCTGACGTCTTTCGGGCCGATCTTCTGCCCCGCGAATGGCCGTGGGCAGCCCGGCGCCGAGACGACGGTCTGCGTAATCTCCGTTATTGCGCCGATCCGGATGCTGCCGCAGGCGGCAGGTGCAGCGCTTCGAACTGCAATCCGCCAGTGGCAGGCTCGATTCCGCCGCTTCAGCGATTGCGTCCCAGCCGTTCATGGGCATCTACCCATTCGTTCTGGCGCGTTTTTTTGTCGACGCGCGTCGCGGCGCCAAGGGACAGCTCGCCGGCCACGACGAGTCCTGCGGCAATCTCTGCAAGCTTGTAGGCCTTGCCTTTGCCATGACAATCCATGATTTCCAGGCATTCACGCTGGGTCGGCAGATTGGTGCCGCCACCGTAGGTCGCGAGTATCAGTGCCGGCAGCGTGATGGAGAAAAAGTAGTCGCCCTCGCGAGTGACCCGATTGTAGACCGTGCACTGGTTGGACTCGCCGATATTGGCGATGTCCTGACCGGTGGCCAGATACAGTGCGGCCAGTCCGTTAGCCGGGTGTGCTGCATTATTCGACGAGTGGCTGAGAAATGATGCGAGCGTGGTAATGCCCTGGCCGTAATGCATGGCCTCCGGGGTGATCCGCAGATTACGTTCGAGTACGTCCCGGGGGACGGTTATCTCCGCCGTCACGCGGCGACCACGACCCTTCAGAGAGTTGACCGCAGAGGTGCGTTTCTCGGTGTCAAAGTTACCCGAAAGCAGGTAGTTCTTCAGCGCGGGATAGTTTTCCCGAATCCATTCGCAGGCGACGAATGTGGCGCGACTGGTCATGTTCTGGCCTGCCGCGTCGCCGGTCGTGTAGTCAAACCGCGTATAAATGAAATTATGGGCGTTGTAGTGCTCTATCTCGATCAGCTTGCCGACCGATGTCGTGGTTTCCGCAACGGCCTTTATTTGCTGGAAGTTGTCCGCCAGCCAGTGCTCGAAGTCCCTTGCGTCGCGGGCATTGCGGAAGACAAAGCAGGGCGCGCGCTGCATGGCTTCGCCGGCCACGGTTGTCATGACGCCGCCACTTTCCCGAATGACCTTCATGCCGCGGTTATAGCTGGCCAGCATGGTTCCCTCGACGGTTGCCATCGGTACGTAGAACTCTCCCCTGGCGTGCTCGCCGTCGATCAGCAGGGGTCCGGCAAGACCGATGGGGATCTGTGCGACACCGAACATGTTCTCGATGTTGCCGGCCATGGCATCACCTTCAAAGGAGAACTGGCGGGTATGATGAAGTCTGGCTGGCGTGTGTTCCTCGATAAAGGCCTGGCGTTCCGCAATGATGTCGGGACTGTAGTCGTTATCGGGTGATCTCGGAATGCGTCTGCTCACGAAGGCTCTCCGTTGTTATCCGACCATACGGTACGCAAGGGTCGCAGAACCGTCAATATTGGCTGGCACCGGCCGCAGGCAGTGTCGCTCTGCCGCCGGTGGTAGGCGATCAACCGAAGTGGAAAAACGCGATCTTGTTGCCATCCGGGTCGCGTACGTAGGCACCGTAGAATACGTCGGGAATACGCTGGCCAGGCGCGCCGTCATCACTGGCTCCCAGTTCAAGGGCATTGTGGTAGAGAGCGTCGACGTTTTCCTTTGACCCGGCAGTAATCGCCAGCATATTGCCATTGCCCGGATGGGGCGCCTCTTCGTTATAGGGTATGCAGATCGACAGCATTGGCTCGCTCATGCTTTTGCCAATAAAGGCGATGCGGTCCATTTCCATCAGGACCTTCGCACCGAGGCTGGCGAGTACACCGCTATAGAATGCCTTGGCTTTGTCCATGTCTGTAACGCCAACGGTGACGTATCCGATCATCTGCTGTCTCTCCTGATATCTGCTGTGCGGGTTATGTTCAACGACCTGAACCGGCTCGTTGCGCTGCCGCTGCATTCTAGCGTAAACGAGCGTGCCGGTCTGTAACTCCGTGGACAAGGCTGCCCCTGGCGGCGATGATGATGGCTATGGAATTTCTTGAAACAGAGAGTATGAGGCTGGCCATTGCCCTGGTAATCGGCCTGCTGCTCGGCGCTGAACGCGGCTGGACTTACCGGGACATCCGGGAAGGCGGCCGGATGGCCGGCCTGCGAACATTCGGTGTTATGGGTCTCCTGGGCGGCGTTTGTGGACTCCTGTCCGATCGCTTCGGCGCTGCTGTCTTCGGCCTGGCGTTTCTCGCGCTGGCGATAGTGTTGCTCGCAGCGCATGTTCTGCAAAGTCGTGAGGATAGCGATCACAGCGTGACCAGCGTTGCGGCGGCATTACTGGCGTTCGCACTCGGTGGCCTGTCGGCGGCTGGCGATCCCGCGCTTGCGGCTGCGGCGGCCGTTGTGGCTGCGCTGCTCCTCAGCTACAAGACGCTCCTGCATGCGTGGCTGGATCGCCTGCAGCGGATTGAGCTGCGCGCCGTTTTCAAGCTGCTGCTGATCTCAGTAGTGGTGCTGCCGCTGTTGCCCGATCGCGGTTACGGTCCGTGGCAGGCCCTGAATCCCTACGCCATCTGGTGGATGGTGGTTCTTATCGCCCTGATTTCCTCGGCAGGCTACTTTGCGGTACAGATTGGCGGTCCCCGGCATGGCACGCTGTTTACCGGCATGTTTGGCGGTCTCGCATCATCGACCGCAGTCACTCTGCAGTTTGCGCGCGCGGCACGGCGGGAACCCGGGTCGGCAAAGCTTCTGGCAACGGCGATTCTGCTCGCCTGTGGCACCATGTTCCCGCGCATGTTCGTGGTGGCATCGGTGCTGAATCCTGCGCTACTGCAGCCGCTACTGCTTCCCGCGCTAGCGATGGCGATGGTGGTCTATCTGCCGGCCCTCTGGTTCTGGCGGGAAACTCGTCGTGAGGCCGTGGCGGTGGCATCGCCCCTGAAGAATCCCTTCGAACTCGGTCCCGCGCTGGCGTTCGGTGCACTGCTGGCGCTGGTCATGTTGCTGAGTGAAGCGCTTCGACATCTATATGGTGATGCCGGTCTGCTCGCGCTGGCCGCTGCGTCGGGTATCACCGATGTCGATGCCATAACCCTGTCGCTGTCACGCTTGTCCCTGACGGATGTCGCGGTATCTGTTGCGGCTCTCGGTATCGTGACGGCCGCCGCGGCGAACACGCTTGCCAAGGCGGTAATGGCCGCCATGATAGGCGGCAAAGCGGTCGGGGTTCGCGTCGCCAGCGTACTTGTTGCCAGTGCGCTCTCCGGCCTTGCAGTGGCAATTACGAGTCTGGCTTGAGTCCGGGGTCGGGCACCGCGTATGCTTTGCGCTCTTTCATCGGGTAGCCCGCACTATGCTGGAGCAGTTGCTGATTGCAGGGGTTTTCCTCTGCCTTTTCTCCGGGCTTATTTTCAGCAGCGTTTCTCCGGCCTGGCTGTTCACGCTGGCGATGAGCGTGTGTTACCTTGCCGGGCTTGTCAGCACGGAAGAGCTCCTTGGCAAGGCGTCCAATACCGGGCTGGTCACACTGATTCTCCTGCTGCTGGTATCGGTGGGACTCGAAAAACTCAGCTGGCTGGAGCGGCTTTCCACCCGTCTTGTAAACGCCTGGTATCGTCGCAGCCTGCTCCGGCTTGGCATTGTGACCGCAATCTTCTCGGCCTTTGTCAATAATACGGCAGTGGTTGCGACGCTGGCCAACAGCGTGCGCACCAGTCGTCACCATTTGCCCTCCAGGCTGCTTATGCCGCTGTCATTCGCCGCTATTCTTGGCGGCACAATGACGCTGATCGGCACCTCGACCAACCTCATCGTCAGCAGTTTCTACGAAGATGCAACGGGAGCGGGGCTGTCTTTCTTTGCCTTCCTGCCGGTCGGTGGCGCCGCGACGCTGGTCGGGCTGCTTGTGATCCTCGTCTTTTCACGGCTGTTGCCGGAAAACCCCACTGAGGAGGTCAACGTCAATGAATACCTGGTAGAAGCCGAGGTCAGCGAGGACTCACCGCTGGTGGGGCACAGTATCGCCGACAATGGGCTGAGAGATCTGGAGGCGCTGTTCCTGGTGGAGATTGTCCGCGATGAGCACCTTGTCTCACCGGTAGCGCCCCAGGAAGTGATTGAAGCAGGCGACAAGTTGATCTTCTCCGGCGACATCAGCCAGGTCAGTCTCCTGGAGCGTTTTGCCGGTCTCAGGCTGTTTGCGACACAGGAGGGTCTGCTGCGCGGTAACCTTACCGAGGTAATTCTTCTGCCCGGCGCAACGGTGGAGGGCCGGACCATCAAGGAGAGCGGATTCCGTTCTCTGTTCGACGCCGCTGTTGTCGGTATGCGTCGTGGCGGTAAGCGCTTATCGGGGAAACTCGGTGGGATAACCCTGCAGGCCGGCGACAGCCTGATGCTGGCGGTCGGCGCTGACTTCGCAACGCGGCGCAATGTTGACAAAAACTTTCTGGTCGTTGACCAGAGCGGCATTCGCAGTCGTACCAGCACCGCGCACGATATCGTGCTCAGCGCCGGCCTGCTGCTGGTGGTGGCGCTCGGTGCGCTGGAGATTGTGCCGCTGATCAAGGGCGTAGCCATTCTGCTGGTCGTCATGCTGGCCCTTGGAATCGTGCGCAGCAGTGAACTGTCGCGGCGCTTTCCGTTCGGCATGTGGCTGATCATCGCCTCGGCCTTGACGCTGTCCCAGGCGCTGTCCAACACCGGTCTGGTCAACGTACTGGCAGCACTGTTACACAGCGCCCTTGATGGGCAGGGGGCGTATATGGCGCTGATCGGGGTCTACCTGGGTACCTTGCTCATGACTGAGTTGATGACCAACAACGCTGCCGCTGCCCTGGTTTTCCCCATAGCCTACGGGCTGGCGCAGAGCTACGGGGTCGACCCGATGCCTTTTGCCATGGCAGTTGCATTCGGTGCGAGCGCCAGTTTTCTCACGCCCTATGGCTACACGACTAACCTGATGGTGCAGAACCTCGGCGGGTATACGCTGGCGCACTATTTTCGCTACGGGTTTCCACTGTCTGTCGCCTACAGTCTGACGGTGCTTTTTCTGCTGCCGCGGGTCTTTCCCTTCTTTCCGGCTGCTTGAGGCCTCGCGCCGATGGTGGCGCTAATCGGATGTCTGAATGCTGGCAATGCGCTTCAGGAATCCGAGGTGCTCGCGCCGGATATCGGTATCGGGACCACTGCCCCCTGGCTGGTTGTCAGCGCCCAGCGTATAGAGTTCATAGGTAGCGCGAACGCGACCGCCGAGGCTGCGCTCGTAGTGGTACGGACGACCCCAGGGATCAAGCGGTATATGGTCGAGATACTCTCCCTGGGGCGGTGTCAGTGCGTTGAGGCCAGCGGCGTCTGCGGGCAGGTCGCCGTGCGCAGTGATGTGTGCTTCGAGGGCGTCATGCAGCGCGCTCATGTCCCGGTAGATCTGCTGTAGCGTCGCGTTTTCCGCCGTCATCGGACCCACGCCGAGGCGCTCATGCAGCGCTTTCACCGGTTCTTTCGTGCAGTAGATGGCAACCTCGTCTTTTCCTGGCTGATTGAACACGCGACCGTCATGATAAATAAAGGGGCGCGTACGCTGGGTGTAGCCCATAACGCTGCTCGCCGTGTATTCGCCGCACACCACATCGCCGGGGTAAGTGCGCACATTGTCGTAGGTAACACCGCGCTTGTCCGGGAGCGTGCTGAGGAGGGAGTCCTGCGCCTGCTGCTGCAGATTGCTGCAGCCGCCAAGAAGAGCGAGAACGTAGAGTATTGTCAGGGGTCGCATGTTGGTGTCCGCCGTTGCCCGGGAAATGGTGTCCGGCGCGCAGTATAGCGCACGCATTTGCCGTATCAGAGAGCGTTTTCGAGCTACCGTTTGCCGGTATTTTTGCCGATGCTGGAGATGTCTTAGCACAGGAGCCAGCCGATGCGCGTCGCCCCCAGGTCTGAATACTATCGCAGCCAGCCGACAGCTTGTCTGCGGTATGCGCTGCACCGGGAGCGTTTGCTGCCCCTGTATATCAGCTTGTGCCCGGTTGCGGCACAGGCGCAGCTACCGCTGTCTATCGATGCCTTGCTGATGCCGGCGTCGACCTTCACCGTCTCAGTGCAGAGCCATTGGCAGCAGCGCCGACAGCCGGTGTTGGCCAGACGCGAAACAAGATCGGGAGCCGCGCTGCTCTCCGTTGGGTACAGCCAGGTAGGTCAGGGTGTTACCGCTGTCGGAGCCCGCTATGGCCTGGCGCCTCGCATGGAGCTGAATGCCCGACTGACACACCGACAGACGCGCTGGCGCGCCCCGGGCGCCCCAGCACAGCGCGCCGAGGGTTATGCGGCCGATGTTGGCGTAAGCTGGCTCGCCCTGCCGGAACAGGGTGCCCCGGCCGTGCTGTTAGATGCGCGAGCCGATCTGGTGTCCCGTCCTGCCTTGCCGGGTCTGGCGTCGCAGTGGCTTGATGGCGTCGAGCTCGGCGTGACGAGCTATCGGTCGTTGGATCCGGTTGTGCTGTCTGTTTCCGGCCGCTATCGATATCAGCGTTTCCCCGAGCGTGCAGCGTTCGCAGCGCCTGCAGCGCACAGTGTGGTGCTTTCGCCGCAGGTAAACTTCGCCGTCAACGCCAACGTTACGCTGGTGGGCGGCCTTTCCATGCAGTTCCGCGACGTCAGCGAAGATTCCATAGTCGCCGCCGAGTCCCGCGTCGCCACAGCGTTACGCCTTGGCCTGGGTTACGCGGCTGGCCGTCGTTCCACGTTTTTTCTCAACACCCATATCGCCACGTCGGGCTCAGATGGCGGTGCTGGATTTGATCTGGAGTGGCTACACCGTTTTCCGTGAGTGGGATCGACGTTCTGTGCTGCTCGATAACCACAGGGCGTACGTCAGCGCGACAGCTGTCGCGTCTGCATCTTTCAACAATGACAAGGAGCGTCATCATGAAAAAACTTGCAAAAGCCTCACAGGCTGCAGCCCTTGCAGCCCTCGTTTCGGTGCCCGCGTTTGCCAGCGGCAACGCCGAAGAGCCAGTTGATCTCAACCGCGCCTTTGGTGGCGATGCACCGGTTCTTGAACGACTCGACACGCCGGCCATGGAAGATACTCGCGGTCGTTTGTCCTTCCTGGCCATTCCGCTGGCAATCGCCGGTGTGGATATCGGTCTGATGGGCCTGTATTGGGGGATCTATGTTCCCACCTACGGTGGAACGGGCAGCTGTACCGGTTGCTATCAGGTCCCCTGAATGCGCGCTTGTTGAACGATAATGCCCGTTGCCTCAGGACGGTGGAACTTCTACGCTTGAGGTCGCGGGCATGCCATTTCGTCAATACGTACCCGTTCAGATTTCAACAGCAAGACGTCAGACAATATCAACTGAAAACGAGGTTCCTGAAAAACGAGGTTCCTGCAAAACGAGAGAAGCGCGCATGAAGCATCCTGAGCTGCAGAAAAGACAGTGGGAGGCCACCTTCAGCAAGACGAGGGACCGGTACTGGTACCGCTGGATGGGCCTGTATACCTTGGCGCTGTTCGCGGTGCTGGTTCTGATTTACGCCGGCCAGAGCAATTCTGCCGGTGCCATGGTAAGCGTGGTTGCAAGCCTGTTCGTTGTCGGCCTGGCGCTGACGGGGTGGTTCGCACGACAGCGAGCACTCGAGGAGATGGAAAGTGCGACCGATGCCGTCAGTGCCAGCTCGCAGGCTGACTGAAATGGCGAACACGTCTTGTTGCGCTGTCTGCTGACAATGACAGGTCGGCGAGCTCTGCGGGCGCTGGCGTTGCTGACGGGCGTTATGTCAGCTCTCGGTATTCTGCAGGTACCCGACGCGACTGCCACCGCGACGGAAGGCTTCCGTAACTGGAAAGCCTTGCGGGATGCGGGTGTGGTGCGACAGGAGAGGGATTTCAGCTGCGGTCTGGCTGCGCTGGCGACACTGCTTACGTATTATTTCGATCAGCCTGCCAGTGAGGCGGATCTGCTTGCCAGGCTGGGATTGCCCGATCTTGAGGCGTTAACGAATACCCGCGCGGCGGGTAATATCGCGCCAGCCGAGCATGAACGGCGACAGCAACTCCAGGAGCAGGGCGTTTCCCTGGCACTGCTCGCAGACCTTGCGCGCCAGTACGGCTTGCGCGCACAGGGAGTGAGCATTCGTCCGGAGGCGCTGTCACGCCTGAGCGTTCCCGCCATTGCCTATATCGAGCCCGATGGAGAGCCGCATTTCACGCTGATTCGGGGCGTTGACAGTTACGGCAATATTCAGGTGGCCGACCCATCATGGGGTAACCGGTTGTTTTCCGCTGCCGACTTCGCCCGGGTATTTTCAGTTAACGGGAGCGCGTCTGGACGCCTGCTCCTGGTGCTGCCCGCAGGAGAGACGTCGGGCCTCAATGAGAGGTTCGCCATAGACCGCGCGCATCCACTTATTCAAGGCCCGTATCGGGTCCCCTAATTCGCCGCCCAAGACGCATGTCTCCATACGCCCGGCCAAGCTGCTGTGCAGCTCATGGCGGTGGCGGAACTACAGCTCGCAGAGCGTCAGGTCCAGCTCCTGGCGTAGTGCGGCACTGGCATCCCGCTGCGCAGCGCCGGTGATCACGGCAATGCTCGCGCGCTCGGGTGCCAGGTAAGTCTCAGCCACCTGACGCAGATCTTCCAGCGTGACGGCAAGAACACGCTGACGGAACAGCATTCGCTGGGCATGGTCCCGCCCGAAACGTCGATTATGGAAGTCCTGTCTGGCTTCTCCGGCAGGCGAGGCGGGTTTGTCCAGACCGGAAATCACACCGAGTATGGCCTCTTCAACCGCAGAGGCGTCGTGTTGCTCCTTGATCAGCCAGGCCACTGACTCGTCAAAGTCCTTAAGAGTTTCCGCCAGGCGCGGGTCCCGATATGAGAAAAAGCGGAAGGCCGCGACGGTGGAGTCCTGGCTGGCACCACCGCCATAAGCGCCGCCCTGTTCACGTATGGCACGGTGCAGGAAACCGTTGCGCAGGAAGGCACCGAGGACGGTGAGGGCTGCTGCATCGGAATGCCCTACGGGCACGGTCGGATAGGCTTTCGCGCAGAAATTGACCTGGGTATTGGTTATCCAGCATTCGCCACGTCGAGCGCGCAGGGGAGGCATGGCCAGTGTCGTTTCCGGACCTTCCTGTCCGATACTGCTGAGAACGCGGCGCGCTTCGGCAACCATGTCTTCGGACGATCCCGGCTCACCGATGCTCAGCAGTTCCGGACGGTTTCTGTTCAGCTTCGTGTGCAGTGCAGCCAGTTGTCCGGCGAAGGCCTCAAGTTCACTGTCGCTGCGCAGTCGCTCATCCAGAGCGCGCAGTTCACGAATCCCTTCCAGACCCGAGGCGCGGTGCTGCTGTCGGGCCAGTGGGCTCATGCCGGCGCAGGCGGCAGCCATTGCCAGGCTGTGGCCACTACCGGTGATGGACTGCTCGCGTCTCGCACGTTGCTGCGAGACGAGTTCGCGCAGGCGGGGCAGTTCGTCGAAGGCCAGTGTCTCGCGCGTGTCACGCATAAGCGACAGTTGCTCGCCGCTCTGGCGCCGCAGCGCCTTGCTCGACAGCACCATCGTTGCCGCAATGTCCTGCTCGTTGTCAACGCTGCCGCGCAGCGTCGCTGACAGGCGTATGCTGCCGACACAGGCCGACTGTCGATGCTGGGTGTCCAGATAGCTGTCGCCGCCGACACCGAGCTCTGTCGCCATGCCGGTGTAGTGTCCCAGAAGCTGGAGTTCCGCGTCATCTAATGCTGGCAGTGGCGCCACCAGCTGCTGGTAGACCAGACCGTTGGTTCCCTGTTCGTATGTAGTGATATTGAGTGCGTCATCGCTGTGTTCGCGATAGGTGATTCGAGGCAGCTCATCGGGCACGTCGGCGAGCGTGACCTTCGGTAACAGGCTGGCGTCCACGCTGTCCTGCTGACGCGCCTGTAATGCGGCTGCGCGCGCCACAACGGCCTGCCTGCCGTCCTCATCGAGACTGCCCTTGATGGCCGCCAGCCGCTGCCGCTCGCTCGCAGCCCGCTGCGCCGAGAGGGCGGGATCGGGCGACATCACCAGCGTGATCCGGTGCGGATTATCGAGAAGCAGACGCTGG
Organism: uncultured Alteromonadaceae bacterium; assembly: GCA_964613795.1. Taxonomy (GTDB): domain Bacteria; phylum Pseudomonadota; class Gammaproteobacteria; order Pseudomonadales; family Halieaceae; genus Chromatocurvus. The sequence goes on from CAZTJR010000003.1 coordinate 119,421, forward strand.
GCGAGTCCGCGGATATAATTCGGATCCCGAATCTTCTCGCGCAGGGACAGGATCACGGGCTCCAGATCGAGCACCGGAATCGGGTCGGCGTAGTGGGTGGCGCAGCCGAGCGCCTGTAGAATCAGGCTGAGCCCATAAGGAAAGCCATCCCCGCCCACTTCACGCTGGTGCAGCTCCAGCTGGTGCAGAACGGCCTGCAGGTGCGCTTCGGACACACCATCACGGGCGACCCCGCCGATCACGTCGAGAACCAGAGACTCCAGTGGCTCGGCCCTGTCGGCCTCACTGCCCTCGATGCCGCAGGAGAACACCATTTCCCGCATGGAGTCTTCCAGGCCGCAAAGCGGTGAGGGCGCAGCGCCGAGCGTGGTTGTTTCCAGTGCATGCTGCAGCGGTGAGGCGCTGTTTTCCAGCAGCACGGAGGTCAACAGCTGGGCTTCCAGCAGCTGCTCCAGGTCGGTGCTCTCGCCGAGCATCCAGCCCACAACAATGTGGGTTTTCCCGCTGCATGGACTGTCCTCATCGAAGGCGTAGCTGCTGTGGATGCGCTGCGGTGCGCTCAGGCGCTGCTCCGGGCTTACCGCAATATGCGCGTCACTGCGCTTAAAATGCTGCAGCGCCCGTTCCTCGAATACCGCCTGATGCTCAACCGCAGGAATGTCGCCGAAGGTCATGAAAATGGCGTTCGAGGGATGATAGTGGCTGCGGTAGAAGGCCTTCAGCTGCTCATAAGTGAGGTCCGGTATACACGCCGGGTCGCCGCCGGAGTTGTAGTGGTAGGTGCTTGTGGGAAACAGATGTTCACACAGGGTTTGCCAGAGGGTGGCGCTGACGGAACTCATTGCGCCTTTCATTTCGTTGAACACCACGCCCTTGAAGACCAGCTCGCTCTCGGTATTGTCCGGCTCGGCGAACTCTACCCGGTGCCCCTCCTGTGCAAAGTCCAGTGGGTCGAGCGTTGAAAAGAAGACAGCGTCGAGGTAAACATCCAGGAGGTTGTCGAAGTCCCTGCGGTTCTGGCTCGCGAAGGGATAGGCCGTCCAGTCGGCGCTGGTGAAGGCGTTCATGAAGGTGTTCAGAGAGCGCCGCAGCATCATGAAAAACGGATCGCGGACGGGGTAGCGCTGGCTGCCGCATAGCGCAGTGTGCTCGAGAATATGTGCGACCCCGGTGGAATCGTCCGGGACTGTGCGCAGGGCGACGAGAAAGACGTTCTCGTTATGGTCGCTGGCGAGGTGGTAGTGCTGAGCACCGGTTTCACGGTGTTCAAAGTGCTGCACGCGCAGGTTCAGGGCGTCGATAGCCACATCCTGCAGTTGCCGGAAACTGGCGTGAACGGCGGGCGGATTCGTCTGGGCGATAGTCATGGCAGTCCTGTCAACGGAAAAAAAGGTATTCTAACGCGACTCGCGCACAGTTGCGCCCTTCCGGGCATCATCACAGGCGCGGGTGCTGCCCGGGGATACTGTTCTGATGCGGTACAGGAAGGGCCAGTGCTTGCCGGTTACCCAGACTGCGTCGTTGTCGCGGTCGTAGGCGATGCCATTGAGAACATCCGTATCCGGTCGCCGTGCGCTGGCTGGCAGAAGCCCCGCAAGGTCGAGGCGGCTCTCCACCGCGCCCGACTGCGGATCGATGATGACGATGTCGTCGGTCTGCCAGACATTGGCCCAGATACGACCGTGTATCCACTCGAGTTCATTGAGCCGTGTTTGCGGTCTGCCGTTTCGGGTCACGGTCACGGTTTTTTTGACGTCGAGGGTTTGCGCATCGAGAAATCGCAGCGTAGCCGTTCCATCGCTGTAAATGAGCTGATCACCGTTGTTGGTCAAGCCCCAGCCTTCCCCCGCCAGACCGAAGCGCCCGAGAAGCCGCAGATCATCGACGCGATACACCAGGCCAAGCCGGGAGCGCCAGGTAAGCTGGTAGATCCGGTCATCGAGCTGGGTTACGCCCTCGCCGAACAGGCGCGGGTGAAGCGCCTGCTCATCAATCAGTGTCATGTTGTCAAACGCGTAGCGCCGTAGGCGGGACCTGCCGTAATTGCCGGTGCCGACCAGCAGAACATCATCGACAATTTCCAGGCCCTGGACAAAGTTTTCCCGTGGATGCTGGCGCTGTTCTACAACGCAGAAACCGAGTTCTTCGACCGCCAGCACCGGTGCCGCGAGAAAAACCAGGCCCGCAAGAAAATGTCTCATGACTGGCGTCCCTGTTTGATGATGTCGCGGATGATAAACCGTGCCGGTGCCATAGCGCGCAACAGCTGACGGTTGACCGGGGCGGGTTCCTGGCAGGCCTGACTGGCGATCAGTTCCGCTGCCAGAGGCGTTGTGGTCAGGCCGCGGGATCCGTGCGCTGTATTCACGAAGAGCCCCGGTCGATAGATACCGGCTTGCGGAATCACGCGACGCGCATTGTCGGCGAGGGCAGCGTAACGCTGATACCAGTCCTGCGCGTCAGGCACGGGTCCAACCATGGGCAGGTAGTCCGGCGATGCACAGCGTAGCTCCGCGCGGCCTTCGAGGGTTGCCGTATCGACAGCAGCCAGTGCCTGGCTCCAGCCTGGTACGGCCTCGGCAAGCCGGTTGATGTTGTAGTGATGATCATTCTCGCGCAGGCCCATGTCGGTGTCGCCAGGATCGAAGGTCGCGCCCAGGCAGTGTTCGCCCTTGCGCGCCGGGGCGAGGTAGCCTGAGTGGCAGAAGGCGGCCCGCGGTGCCTCTGGCAGGCATGCGGCGGGCAGTGTGCTTGTCTGCCCGCGAACGCTGCGCAGGGGAAGCCAGTCCAGCGACGGGAACGCAGTGCTCTGGACTCCCGCGGCGATAACGACAATACCAGCACGACGGCTGGCGCCGTGTGCCGGTGAGGCAACCCAGTGTCCGTCCCTGCGTTCGAGGGAGATGCCACCGCAGGCATCGACCAGTGAGATTTCCTGGTGCTGACTCGCCGCCGAGCAGACCGCGCGAGGATCAAGCCACCCCGAGCCAGGCAGCCAAAGTCCGCCGCGGGCGGGGGAGAAACCACAGCGTTCGGCCGCGCTCTCAGCGCTGATGATCTCCGCCAGCCCGGGTATCTGACGCAACGCTGTGCCGATGCGGTTGAAATGCCCGTGCTCAGTCCCCATCTGGAAACAGCCGCATAAGTCGCCATCAATGCCCTGGATCAGCGATCCGTTGTTGAACATCGCGGCGTACAGGCGCAGTGCATATAAGTAGCCCATCACTGATAGGTCTGTGAGCGGTGAATGCCGATGAGACAGGCGAGTGTAGATCACGCCCTGGGTATTCCCGGAGCCGCGACAGGCGAGCCTGTCACGCTCCATCAGCGTCACCGGAATACCACGGCGGGCAAAGGCGGCGGCGGTCATGCAGCCAGCCAGCCCGCCGCCAATTACGATGACCGATGCTGCCTCGGGCCCGCGCTGATGGCATCTGTCCCAGGGGGTCACCGCATCCGCTGGTGGTGTCGCGGCGCAGGCCAGTGTGCCCTGCAGGCTTTCGCGTTTGCGCCCGAATCCGCGGCGCTTGTGCAGGGTGAACCCGGCGGCTTCAAGGCCGCGGCGAACGTCGCCGGCGGCAGTAAATGTCGACAACGTGGCGCCCGCGCGGCTGGCACAACTGAGCGACTGCCACAGATCGGCGTGCCACATGCCGGCATTGCCCGAGGGCGCGAAGCCATCAAGGTACCAGGCGTCCATGGCGCCGAGGCCGCTCTCGGCGAGATCGGCCAGCGCGTCCCCGGCATCTTCCCAGCACAGGTCCAGCGTCACCCGGCCGCCATCCAGAAGGCAGCGATGCTGGCCCGGAACAGGCAGTGGATAGAGCTCCAGCAGCTGTGCAGCCAGTTCAGCAAGTGACGGCCAGGCTGTCAGCGCCCTGCGCAGGTCAGCGGAGCTCATTGGGTGGCGCTCGCAGCTCCAGTAGTGCAGGCGCGTTCCGGTGCCTGCGGTGCGCTCGCGAAACAGCAGCCACGTCAACAAAAAATTCAGTCCGCTGCCGAAGCCCAGCTCGCCGATGCGGAATACGGCATTGCGCTGCATATCAAGACGCTCGGCTATCCGGTTCCCCTCGAGAAAAACGTAGCGGCTCTCCGCCAGTCCATCGTCGGTCGAGTAATAGATGTCACCATACTTCCGCGAGCGGGGAGCGCCCCCCTCAGTCCAGTCGACGTCGGCCTCTTCACAGGGTGTCCAGAGTCTGTTGTCCCGGTTGATCATACAATTCCTCTGTCCACAGGGCACAAGGCCGCTGGTTTTCGTATCAGTCAGCGTTTAGACTGCCGCCTCGACTCCGGAGAGAGGTAGCGATGGAAGCGACTTACACCCGCTCTATCCCACAGGACAAGTTTCTGACACTGTCGGTTAATCTGCTGAGCAGGGCATTCCTGGAAGCCAGCCGTACCGATGCAAAAAACCTGTATCGGCAACTCAATGAGGGTGCGCGCGTCGCGCTGACCCGGATCGAGATGGAAGACAAGTCACAGGTGCGTTTTGATGTTCGTCTCGACAGTTCGGAGTTTCAGGGTCGACTGAATTATGGCAGTTTTCGCGCCAGCCTGACGACCCTGATTGCCAATCTTGTCGAGGTTCTCAAGGAGAAGAAGAAGGTCAAGGTCTTCCACGCAGAGCATGACAGGAAGGTCATGATCTTCGGGGTCACGGCGGCCACGATTGAAGATGGCAGGACCAATGTCATGGTACTGGGTGCCGATGCCAGTGATGGCCAACCCGCCGTCATGCTGCAGCTGATGTACCTGAATCCCGACCAATTTATCCCTCGCGACGATAACGCGACGCCCTAGATCCCCGGCCCGGGCGGCGCAGGCCACCCGGAGGCGCTCGACACCCCATGCAAGAACCCGAAAAAGCCCCACGCGACATTCCGGCGATCACCTACCCCGAAGCGCTGCCGGTTGCGCAGCTGCGGGATGAGATTGCCCGCGCCATTGCGGCACACCAGGTGGTCGTGGTGGCTGGGGAAACCGGTTCGGGCAAGACGACGCAGTTACCGAAAATCTGCCTGGCGCTTGGACGCGGTCGAGTCCGGCGGATCGGTCACACCCAGCCGCGCCGGCTCGCCGCCCGCAATGTGGCGCAGCGGATCGGCGAGGAACTGGGCGCCCCCCCGGGGGGGCTGGTCGGCTACCAGGTGCGTTTCCAGGACACGATTGGCGACTCGACCGCCGTCAAGCTCATGACCGACGGCATCCTGCTGGCCGAGCTGCAGCGCGATCGCCAGCTGTCGCAGTACGACACGCTGATTATCGATGAAGCCCATGAGCGCAGCCTGAATATTGACTTCATCCTCGGCTACCTGCGTCAGCTGCTGCCCCGTCGGCCCGATCTGAAGCTGGTCATTACCTCGGCAACCATTGATGTGGAGCGCTTCGCCGAACACTTCGAGGGCGCGCCGATCATTCAGGTCCCCGGGCGCTCCTTCCCGGTAGAAACCCACTATATCGAGCGGCCCGCCGACCAGCTCAATGAGCGCGATCAGCAGGATGACGTTCTCGAACAGCTGCGCCTGATACGCGATGGCTATTACGGCGTTCGTGGTGACATTCTGGTTTTTCTTCCGGGGGAGCGGGAAATCCGCGAGCTGGCCCGGGCATTGCGCGGTGAGCCGGGCCTTGAAACGCTGCCCCTGTACGCGCGGCTGAGCCAGGCCGAGCAGGCGCGGGTGTTCAATCCCGGGAAACAGACTGGCCTGCGCGTGGTGCTGGCGACAAACGTGGCTGAGACCTCGCTTACGGTACCGGGTATCCGCTATGTCATTGATCCCGGTGAGGCCCGCATCAGTCGCTACAGTGCGCGGTCACGCATCCAGCGTCTGCCGGTGGAACCTGTGTCCCGTGCCAGCGCAGATCAGCGTCAGGGTCGCTGTGGCCGGGTGGCGGCAGGTGTGTGCCTGCGTCTTTACAGCGAGCAGGACTATCTGCAGCGTCCGGCCTACACCGACCCTGAAATCCTGCGAACGAACCTGGCTGCCGTCATCCTGCAGATGCTTTACCTGCGGCTGGGTGATGTTCAGGACTTCCCCTTCATAGAACCGCCGGATCCGCGGATGGTGCGCGAGGGCTACCGGCTGCTCAACGAACTGGGTGCGGTAGACCGGCGCCACCGTCTGACGGCGCTCGGCAAGCAGCTCGCCCGACTGCCGGTGGACCCGCTTCTCGGCCGCATGATTCTGGCCGCACAGAGTCATGGCGTCGTCGCCGAGGTGCTGGTGATTGCCAGCGCTCTGGCGGTGCAGGACCCGCGGGAGCGGCCTGCTGACAAGCAGCAGCAGGCCGATCAGGCGCACGCGCGTTTCCGTCATCCGCGCTCTGACTTTCTCGCCTGGCTGAACCTGTGGCGCTACTACGAGGAGCAGCGTCAGCGTCTCAGCCAGAACCAGCTGCGCAAGCTCTGCCAGCGTGAGTTTCTGTCATTCATGCGCATGCGCGAATGGCGCGATATCCACCGTCAGCTGAGTATTGCCTGTCGTCAGCAGGGAATAGCCGTGCCAGCGCTTGAGTCCGTGTCGGCCGACGCCGGCGCTGCCACCGACAAATCCGGCAATGACCCCCTGGACGCCGTGACGCGGGCCTGTCGTGCCGCAAATGCTGCCGTGGATTACGCCGGCGTGCACAAGGCCCTGCTCGCGGGGCTGTTGGCGAATATCGCCCAGCGTGATGAGGGCCGCGAGTATCTCGCTGCCCGCAATCGCAAGGTGCAGGTATTCCCGGGCTCTGTACTGCATGCGAAGCCTGCCCCCTGGCTGGTGGCGGCAGAAATCGTTGAGACCAGCAAGGTGTATGCGCGCACCGCCGCGGCTATCGAGCCGTCCTGGCTGTTGCATATCAACCCCCATCTGCTCAAGCGGCATTATTACGAGCCGCGCTGGCAGAAAGCCCAGGGCCGTGCTGTGGCGACAGAGCGGGTGACCCTCTTCGGGCTCACCGTCAGCGACGGCAAGCCGGTGCATTATGGTCCCATTGATCCCGCGGTCTCCCGAGAGCTGATGCTGCGTGAAGGCCTGGTATCGGGACGCTGGCGCTCACCGCCGGGTTTCCTGCGTCACAACCAGACGCTGATGCAAGAGATTGCGGACCTTGAGGCGCGCACACGACGGCGCGATATTCTGGTCGACGAGGAGGCCCTCTTCCGTTTCTACGATGAGCGGGTGCCGGCGGATATCTTCACCGCGGCGGCACTGGCGCGCTGGGTGAAGCGAAACCTCGACGCCGACGCCCAGCTGCGGGCACCCCGCGACCTACTGCTGGCAAATGATCCCGGCGGCGCGGTGGGCGAGCTGTTTCCCGATCATATCGACTGGGAGGGGGTGGCCTATCCGTTGAGTTACGAGTTCGATCCCGGCGGCGAGCGCGACGGTGTTTCAGTAACGGTGCCCGTAGCGTTGATGAACCGCGTGCCGCGCCATCGCTTCGACTGGCTGGTCCCCGGGCTTCTGAGAGAAAAGTGCATTGCGCTGCTGCGTGCGTTGCCCAAGTCAACACGCAAGCATTTCGTGCCTGCGCCGGACGTGGTCGACGCCGTTCTCCCGGGGCTCACGCCGGAGGATGTGCCGCTGCGGGAGGCGCTGGCGCAGGCGCTCAGCCGCCGCGGCGGCGCCCGGGTGTCTGCGGCGGACTGGCCGGCAGACTGTCTCGAGCCTTTTTACTCCGCCAATATCAAGGTGGTGGACGAGCAGGGCGCGGTGCTCGGCGAGGGACGGAATCTCGCGGCCCTTGTCGACCGTTTCCGGGATCAGACGGCACTTGAGGTCAGCGCCACCGGTGACGCGGGACCGCGGAGGAGCGGGCTGCTGCGGTGGGATTTTGGCGATCTTCCCGCGCAGTGGCAGTTTATGCAGTCAGGCATGGAGATCGTTGCCTACCCAGGGCTGGTCGACTGCGGCGATAGTGTCTCCATCGAGCTGTTCGATTACGCGAATGAAGCCTGGCTGGCGCACCGTCTGGGGCTGGCACGATTACTGCTGTTGGGTCTTTCACGACCGGTGAAGCAGTTGCGTAAGCAGCTCCTGCGCGGGAATGAGAATCAGCTGATGCTGGCAGCTGCCGGCCTGGAGCGCGATGTTCTGGTGGATGAGCTGTTGTCCGCCATCGTGCTGAACGCCAGTGGTCTCTGGGATGGGGAATGTCGCAGTGAGAGCGCTTTCCGTAACGCCCTCAGTGAAGGCAACAGGCTTCTCGTGACTGTCGCCCAGGAGGTCGAGCAGATCATCATCAACACCCTGAGACCGCTGGCGGCGCTGCGACCGCGCCTGACCCGCGACGCCCGCACCTGGCCGCAGGCGGCGAGCGATGTGGAGCAGCAGCTCTCGGACCTGCTGCGGCCCGGGTTTCTTGTGGAGACAGCGCCGGCCTCTCTTGCACAATTTCCCCGCTACCTGAAAGCGCTTGAGGTTCGCGTCGAGCGGATGCCCGCACAGCCGCAGAAGGACGCACAGTGCCGGGCGCTGCTCGAGGGCCTGCGCGAGCCGCTCGACGAGGCGCGCAAGCGGCGTTCGGGGCTGCTTCTGTGTAGCGGCGAAGCGGCCCGCTACTGGCTGATGCTGCAGGAGTTCCGTGTTTCGCTGTTTGCGCAGCACTTGGGCACGTCACAGCCGGTGTCGGAAAAGCGACTACGGCGACAGTGGCAGGTCGTTGAGGGAGCACTCAAGGGATGGAATTAATGATCGCTGCAGACGTCTACCTGTTCACAGGCCACATGCGCACCTGCCGGCCTCTCATGTTATTCTTGTGCGATTAGCAAAGGGACAGACGCAGAAAAAATGCTGTTTAGAGCTTTTATAGTAACGTTGTTTCTGGCGGGCGCCGGCAGCAACGTAGACGCCCGCAACGATGATCCCCTGGAGCCAATCAATCGGCCCCTGTTTGTGGTAAATGATGTTATTGACCGGACTGTTCTCAAACCGGTAGCCCGTAGTTATGAGCGTGTGGTCCCCCAGCCTGCAAAATCCGGTGTCTCGAATTTTTTTGCCAATCTGATGGATGTGACCAGAAGCCTGAATTCCCTGCTGCAGTGGCGCCTGGGAGAGGCGGGTACGAACGTCAGTCGCGTGGCGCTGAATTCCACACTTGGCATGTTTGGCCTGTTCGACGTTGCCTCGGATATGGGCATTGAGCGCGAGCGCACTGATTTCGGCCAGACCCTGGCTGTGTGGGGAGTGCCAGAAGGGCCCTACATCATGGTGCCACTTATCGGCCCGCGCACGCTGCGCAGCGGGACGGGCACGGTGTTCGACACACTGGCCTCGCCTACGGCACAGGTCGACCAGGTGGCGGTGCGCAACAGCATGTTTTTTCTGGAGTTGATCAGCTTTCGCGCACGATTGCTCGAGTCGGATCAGTTGATCTCGGGAGATCGCTATATTTTTGTGCGTGATGCCTACTTACAGCAGCGTCGTTCTTTTATCAGCGGCGGCGAGATTCAGGACGATTTTTCGGATTATGAGGACGATTGGGCGGAAGAGTTCTGAGGCTTGTGGTCGTGTCCCGGAAAAGTGTGAATTGTTGCCCAAAGCCGCTCCTTCTACTTGTCTGCACGAAACTGGCGGCGTAGTGTCCGCGTACGTTTTCCAGCAAAGAGCCCCAGGATGACACACAGCGGCAAAGTGCTGGTCATCGACAATGATCCGGAGCGCGCATGCCGCCTGGTGCAGCTGGTAGAGGGTGCGGGGTTTACGGTCGAATCGGCGAATAACGTTGCCAATGCGTCCCCAACACTCAGCGCAGCGAGCGAGATCGACGTGATTCTCAGCGATCTTGATCTCGAAGATGCGAGCTGGGGAGATACGTCACGTACACTCAGCGAAATGAACGTCGTTGTGCCCGTGATCATGTTCAGTGACGAAGCCTCTGCGCAAAACATGATGGCGGCGCTCAGGCTGGGCGCCAGTGACTTTTTCCATCGTCCCGTGGAAGACCCCGAGGCTCTGTTTCAGTCGATGGATCGCTGCGTGCGGCAGCGCCAGATGAGCCGGGAACTCCGGCAGTCGCGCCGCAGGCTGGAGCGCGCCAATCGAGAGCTCAACAGCACTGTGCGGGTGCTCGAGCAGGATCAGCAGGCCGGTCGGCAGGTCCAGATGAGAATGCTCCCGGCTACGCCGCTGGTTCTGGGGGACTATGTATTCAGTCATACTGTGATTCCCTCGCTGTATCTGAGCGGTGATTTCACAGATTATTTTACGGTGGGCTCTGACTGCGTTGTGTTCTTCATGGCCGATGTCTCTGGCCATGGCAGCTCATCCGCGTTCGCGACAGTTCTGCTGAAAAATCTGTTTGCGCGAAAGCGTTCAGACTTTCTCCGGCGCAGCGACCCCACGGTGCTGTCGCCGGTAAAAATGCTGGAATTGGCAAACAAGGAACTTCTCGACCTCGGGGCTGACAAATTCGCTACGATGATCGTTGCCGTGCTCGATATGGTCGCAAACCGGTTGACTTACAGCATCGCCGGACATCTACCGCTGCCCGTCCTGGTGTCGGGGCGTGGCGCGGAGTACCTCAGTGGCGGGGGCACGGCGGTTGGCATGATGTCGGAGTCCGACTTCAGCCAGCAGTCGATTGATCTCCCGGACACCTTTATGCTGGCGCTGTTTTCAGATGGCATTCTGGAAATACTGCCACCCAAGAATCTGATAGAGAAGGAGCAGTTCTTTCTGGACGTTTTTCGCCGCGAGGACGAGTCACCCGCGACCCTGGTCACGCGCCTGGGCCTGGATTCCGTGGACACCGCGCCAGACGACATCGCGGCGCTGTTCCTGAGCAAGAGACTGTAAGGTGACCCAGGGTCGGGTGATGGCGGCCACGCAGGGGGGCGCCTATGTCCTGCGTCTCAGCGGGGATGTGCGCATGACGCTGTGCACGTCCATTGATGAGTACATTGCGCAGATGCTCGACGATCCCGCGTTCGCCAGTGTATGGATAGACCTGTGTGATGTAGAAGGGCTCGACAGCACGACCCTCGGGCAGCTTGCGCGCCTGGCCCAGCGCGTCTATTCCCAGCACGGATTCCGGCCGGCTATCTACAGCTGCGATGCTGGCATCAATCGGCTGCTGCAGAGCATGGGCTTCCAGCGTCTGTTCGAACTGCACGAGAACGCCTGCGATGACAGCGCTGTCGCGGTTCAGGATATTCCCCTGGTTCCGGGCAGCGAGGATGCGGTAAAAGAGCGCGTGATAGAGGCTCATCGTGCGTTGATGGGTGTCAGTGACGAGAATGCCGAGCGTTTTCGCGACCTGATGGCCGTGCTGGAGGCCTCCTGATCAGCCGGAGGCGTTGGCAGCGGAGAGTTTGGCCCTGATGTAATCTTCATGGGCGACATACACCAGATCGGCTACGCGACGGATCAGGTGCTCCTCGTACTTGTCGACATTGCCATCGGCGTAAGCGACACGCCACATGTCGCCGACCAGCTGGGTTTTCTGTGTGGGCGTGAAGTGATCATTGACGATTCGCGTGAACTGGTAAAGGGAGGTCGCGGCATCTACCTCCTCATTTGCCAGGCGCAGCAATTCCTGAACCTCATCGCCTGAGAGACCCAGGCCGCTTTCCAGCATTGCCGTCATTGAGGCTTCTTCGACGCCGTCCTGCGTGAAGTCTGCCCGGGCAGTCTCGATCAACAGTGCAGCGGCGGCAAGATGACGGCGGTGTTCAGGACTGGTGTCGTCGTTGGCCGGCGTGTTGATTTCAAACAGTGAAGACAGTGCTTTTATCATGTCTGGCTGATGACCCTTTCCAGTTTAAGCTGATCGGCGATGAATTTGCGGATACCCTCGGCGAGTTTTTCCGTGGCCATGGCGTCGGCATTCAGCCCCAGGCGGAAGCTCGGCGCTGTCGGCACAACGCGTGGTTCTTCTGTGCTTGCGCTCTCCGGGCTCAGCTGTCGCCGTAGTTCGCCCGAATCCTGCGCCATTTCCTCAAGCAGCGCCGGGCTGATGGTAAGCCTGTCACAGCCGGCCAGCGCCTCGATCTGCCCGGTATTGCGGAAACTGGCACCCATGATCACTGTGTCGTACCCGTAATGCTTGTAATACGCATAGATCCGGCGCACCGATTGCACGCCGGGGTCGTCGTCGGCACTTTCCAGGGTCAGGTTGGAGTGGGCTTTGTGCCAGTCCAGTATGCGCCCGACAAATGGCGATATCAGATAGACGCCGGCATCGGCACAAGCGACCGCCTGGTCGAAACCGAACAGCAGCGTCAGGTTGCAGTTAATGCCCTCGCGCTCAAGTTCGGCTGCGGCGCGTATGCCTTCCCAGGTAGAGGCGATCTTTATCAGCACACGGTCGCGGGAAATGTCCGAGGCTTCGTACAGTCCGATGAGTCGTCGTGCGCGCTCCAGCGTGGCCTCGCGGTCAAAGGACAGGCGGGCATCTACCTCCGTAGAAATCCGTCCCGGTATGAGTGCCAGAATCTCCCGACCCACGTCCACCGCGAAGCGGTCGCAGCAGTTGGCCAGCTGCTGCGCCGAATCGCCGCCCTGGTCGGCCGCCCACTCCCGCGCGCGCTGCATGAGTTCGGCGTAGTGGGGCAGGGCGGAGGACTTCAGCAGCAGGGAGGGGTTGGTGGTTGCATCAATCGGCTTGAAACGACGAATGGCTTCGATGTCACCGGTATCGGCGACAACTTCCGTCATGGTCCGCAGTTGGTCGAGTTTGCATGTCATGTTCTGTCTCCCGTGGTTACCTTAGGGGCAGGAAGTGCGGCACTCAGGCCGCTACGCCATGCATCGCCTGTACCGCGTCCTGCAACACCTGGCCTTCCGCGCCGGGTCTGTGCGCGTTCTCGCTGAGATGGCGGCGGAAGCGCCGGGCGCCGGGACGGCCGGCGAAAAGACCCATCATGTGCCGCGTGATGTGTTTGAGCGCAGTGCCTGAGGCGAGTTCATTGTCAATATAGGGCAGCATTCGATCCACTGCCGCGAGCGGGCTGGTTACCGGGTTGCTGTCGCCGTAGAAATATGAATCCACCTGAGACAGCAGCCAGGGATTCTGGTAGGCCTCGCGGCCAAGCATGACGCCGTCGACATGGGCGAGGTGGGTGCTGCAGGCCTCAAAATCGCGAATACCACCGTTGATGATGATTTCCAGCGCGGGGAAGTCGCGCTTCAGCCGGTACACCCAGTCGTAATTAAGCGGTGGAATGTCGCGATTTTCCTTGGGAGACAGGCCCTGTAGCCAGGCTTTGCGGGCGTGCACGATGAAGGTTCGGCAGCCGGCCCTGGCAACGGGTTCGATAAAAGCCAGCATGTCCTCGTAGTGCTGCATGTCATCAATGCCGATGCGGTGCTTCACCGTGATAGGAAGATCGCAGGCGTTGCGCATCGCGGCAACGCCGTCGGCGACGCGCGCCGGCTGTGCCATCAGGCAGGCGCCGAACGCGCCGGACTGCACCCGGTCTGACGGACACCCGCAGTTCAGGTTGACCTCGTCGTAGCCCGCGTCCTGCGCCCAGCGAGCGCAGCGCGCGAGATCGGCGGGGTCGCTGCCACCGAGCTGCAGTGCCACAGGATGCTCCTCGGCGCGGAAGAACAGGAAGCGCTCGCGGTCACCGTGGATCAATGCGCCGGTCGTGACCATTTCCGTGTATAGAGGCGCCCGGCGCGTAAGCTGTCGCCAGAAGTAGCGACAATGCCGGTCAGACCAGTCCATCATCGGGGCAATGGTGAATGTGCGATCGATGGTGCGCATGGCATCAGTATACCGGTTCAGGTGAATACCTGGTGCTCACCGTTGAAAATTACCACGTGCTGCAGATTGAAACGCACAGGCAAGAGGCTGCCCCTGTTGGCCGCGATGTGGCTGGGTGCCAGGCAGGGCACGTGCTGCCCGTCGGGCAGCAGCAATTCGTACAGGAAATTGGCGCCGCGGAAAGCGCGGTCTACTACGCGCAGTTCAATCGTGCTGCTTTCGTCATATTCGATGTCATCCGGGCGGATCAGCAATCGCAGCCGCTGCTCGGGGGCGAAGGAGCGGGATTCCATGTCGAGCACGCCGAGGCTATCGTTCAGTTCCCCGTCAGCGTTTACCGTGACATCAATCAGACTGCCACCGCCAATGAACTCGGCGACAAAGGCATTTGCCGGTCTGTGATAGAGGTTGTAGGGCGCATCTGTCTGATCGATATGGCCGTTGTGCAGCAGGCTGACCTGATCCGCCATGGCGAAGGCCTCGTGCTGGTCGTGCGTGACCAGTATGGCCGTTACGCTGTCGGCCTTGAGCAGGTCGCGGACCTCTGATGCCAGCTGGGTGCGCAACTCGCTGTCCAGGCTGGAGAAGGGCTCGTCCAGCAGAAGGATTTCCGGTCCCGGTGCCAGTGCCCTGGCCAGTGCCACGCGCTGCTGCTGTCCGCCGGAGAGTTCATGCGGCCAGGCTCCCGCGCAATCCTCCAAGGATACCATCGTCAGCAGGCGTCTGACCCGGGTCTCGCGCTCGCGTCGCTTCAGGTGGCGCAGACCGAAACCAACATTTGCACTGACATCCAGATGTGGAAACAGCGCAAAGTCCTGGAAAACCATGCCGACCCGGCGCTGTTCCGGACTGACCTGCATGCCGGGCGTGCTGAGGACGCGTCCGCGAACGCTGATGCGGCCTTCGCTGATCGCCTCGAAACCGGCAATGGCGCGCAGCAGCGTGGTCTTTCCGCAGCCCGAGGGCCCGAGAAGGCAGCCGATCTCGCCTTTGTTCAGGGTGATGCTGGCGCTATCGACGGCGGTGACATCACCGAAGCGTACGCTGACATGGTTTACATCGAGCTGTGGGGTCATGAAGCGGCGTTATCACTGGCCAGATTCCGGGTGAGAAGGATAACAGGCAGCAGACCGATCAGCACGATTGCCAGCGCCGGCAGCGCCGCATCCGCCAGACGTTCGTCCGACGCCAGCTCGTGAGCGCGCACCGCCAGCGTGTTGAAGTTAAAAGGCCGCAGTATCAGGGTCGTCGGCAATTCTTTCAGCACGTCGACAAAGACCAGCAGCAGAGCGGTTAACAGACTGCCGCGCAGCATAGGAATATGAATACGTTGCAGCAACGATAGCGGAGCATAACCCAGTGACCGCGCTGACTCGTCGATGCTGGGACGGATGCGCGCGAGGCCTGATTCTACGGTTTGCAGCGAAACAGACAGAAAGCGCACCACATAGGCGAACACCAGCGCGCCGAGTGTGCCGCTGAGAAGCAGGCCGGAAGATACTCCCATGGTCTGCCGAAGCCAGCCGTCAACGACATTGTCAAACCAGGTAAAGGGTATCAGCACGCCGACCGCGATCACGGTGCCTGGCACAGCGTAACCCATGCTGACCACGCCATTCGCCGTGGTCTGGGCGAAGCCCGGGAAAAGGCGTTTACCGTAGCCGAGGAAAAGAGCAAGCAGCAGGCAGCAGGCGGCGGCAATGGCGGCGAGCAGAAAGCTGTTGCCCGCAAGCTGGAGAAACGCCGGCTCAGCTGCTCGCAATGGATCCTGGAGGACCCAGACGGTCAGCTGGGAGGCGGGCAGCAGGAATCCGGCAATAAGAATCGCAGACGCCAGGCCGGCCGCTGTGATTGCGCGCCAGCCGCGCAATACGATTCGCCGAGGTGGCTGGCGCGTCCCGGTCCGGTAGAAGCGCAGGCGGCGCCGCGACTGGCGCTCCAGAATGAAGAGTATGAATACGAACAGCATCAGGAATGCGGCGAGCTGTGCTGCGGTCTGGAGTTCGCCGAGGCCGTACCATGTGCGGAATATGCCCGTGGTGAAGGCGCTGACGCCAAAGTAGGAAACGGTCCCGTAGTCGGCCAGAGTCTCCATCAGCGCCAGACTGACGCCTGCGGCAATTGCCGGTCGTGCCAGCGGCAGAGCGACCCGGAAAAAGGTTGCCGGCAGGGTTTTCCCGAGGCTCCGGCTGGCCTCAAGCACCGCTGTGGACTGTTCCTGGAAAGCGACGCGGACCAGCAGGTAAGTGTATGGGTAGAGCACCAGCGACAGCATGCAGACAGCGCCGCCCAGCGAGCGGATCTCAGGAAACCAGTAATCGCCGTAGCGCCAGCCGAAGGTGTCGCGAAGCAGGCTTTGCACCGGCCCCGCGTAGTCCAGCATTCCCGTGTAGGTATAGGCAATGATGTAGGCGGGCATTGCCATGGGCAGCAGCAGTGCCCAGCTGAAGAAGCGGCGGCCGGGAAAATCGCACATGGCTGTTAGCCAGGCTGCACTGACGCCCAACAGCAGTGTGCCGGCCCCGACACCGAGCATCAGCAGAAGCGAGTTGACGACGTAGTCGCCGAGCACCGTCTCTATCAGGTGCTCCCATGCGGGACTGTAATCGCCAAAAAGGCTGCCAATAATGACCAGCACCGGCAGCGCAATGACCAGCGAAGTCACCAGCATGCCGCCGCGCCACAGGGAAATACGGCGCGGTTTCTTGGCAGTCAGCTCAGCGCCTGCGGCTATTTCCAATTCGCACGGTCCATTGCCATTACTGCCTGCGCGTTCAGCCTGCCCAGTTCGCTGACGTCCAGGTCATCTGCCTTGAAATCACCCCAGGACTGCAGCAGCCGGCTGGGCGAGACGCTGTCGCGCACCGGATATTCATTATTGGTTTCGGCATACCATTGCTGACTGTCCTCGCGAACCAGAAATTCGATCAGCTCGCGCGCCAGATCGGGTTGCTCGCTCGCCCGGATGACGCCGGCTCCGCTGATGTTGATATGGACGCCGCGATTGGATTGATTGGGCCAGAGCAGTTCAACCTGCTCAGCGGCCCGGCGTTCCTCTTCGTTGTCCGACTGCAGCATTGCACCGAAGTAGTAGCTGTTAACCAGCGCAACATCGCACTGTCCAGCGGCGACTGCCTTTATCTGATCGCGGTCGCCACCCTGCGGCGGGCGCGCGAAGTTGCGCACGAAGCCGTCCAGCCAGGCCTGGGTCTGTGCACGGTCTTTCTGGGCGAGCATGCCCGCCACCAGCGACTGGTTGTAGATGTTGCCCGATGAGCGGACACAGATGCGGCCCTTCCACTGCGGGTCAGCGAGGTCTTCGTAATCCTGGAGCTCATCGGTATTCACGCGCTCCGGTGCGATGATCAGCACCCGGGCACGGACCGATAATCCGTACCAGAGGTTGTCCGGGCTGCGCAGGTTTTCAGGCACTGCTGCTGTCAGCGCGTCAGACGAGACTGGCTGCAGCACGCCTGCCTGCCTGGCACGGTACAGGCGACCCGCGTCGCTGGTCAGCAGGACGTCAGCGGGGGAATTGCGGCCTTCCCTTGTCAGACGGGTAATGAGGGCATCGCCGCTTCCGGTAACCAGGTTGACCTCAACGCCGGTTTCGTTGCTGAAACGGTCCAGTAAAGGCTTGATCAGCGCTTCCTGACGGGCTGAATAGATGTTCAGCGTGTCTGCGACAGTGCCGGCCGACATGACTGCCGCGGAGACAGCGACGACAAACATGACAGCCAGTCGGCTGCAGGAGCGTCGTGGGTGGTGCGTGGTCAACATACGAACCTCTTGCGATTAAAAGAGTGATAACGCTAATTATTCTCATTAAGCTGCGCGATTGCAACAGCTTGTCAGAGGAACACGAGCGAGGGCTGTTATTACGCCAGGCCAGTGGCGGGAAGTTTACCCCATGGCCGCAGCATGTACCGGGACAATCTGGCGTACAGGTTGGGCTGACATTGGCAATGCGCGCTGCGGAGGCTAGGATGGCCGCCATTCTGAGGGATATTCTTTTCATGCGCCTGAAATTATTTGCTCGCCGTGTGCTAATCGCACTCACCGACTGCGCGCCCCGGGCGGCCGCGAATCCACCCCGTATGGTCTGCCGTAAGGGCCGAGGGAAAGGGCTGTCACTATGAACCGACAGTATGAGGCCGCTCTGCTCGACAACCACGATCCTCTCCGCGCCATGCGCGATGCCTTTGCGCTGCCGAGTGATCGGGTTTATCTGGATGGCAATTCGCTGGGGGCTCTGCCGCGCCGCGCAGCTAAACGTGTCCACGAGGTGGTGGAGCAGCAGTGGGGGCGTGACCTCATTACCAGCTGGAACGTGCATGGGTGGGTCAATCTGCCGCTCAGCGTGGGTGAGAAAATAGCGCCGCTGATTGGCGCAGCGCCGGGGCAGGTGGTCTGCTGCGACAGCATATCCGTCAACCTGTTCAAGCTGCTGGCGACGGCGCTGGGGTTGCGCCCGTCGCGGCGGGTTGTGCTCACCTGTGCCGGAGACTTTCCGACCGATGGCTACATGGCGCAGGGCCTGCAGGCTCTGCTCGGAGCCCAGCGCTGCGAGATGCGTGCCGTCGACGTTGGCGAGTTGGTCGATACGCTGGATGAGACGGTGGCCGTTCTGATGATGACCGAAGTCGACTTTCGCAGCGGCCGGCGCCATGACATGCAGGCGCTTACGGCTGCCGCGCATGCTTGCGGCGCGCTGGTTCTCTGGGACCTGGCGCACAGCGCCGGGGCGATTCCCGTGAAGCTCGATGCGTGCAATGTAGACATGGCTGTGGGCTGTGGCTACAAGTTCCTCAACGGCGGCCCCGGCGCACCCGCGTTCGTGTACCTGGCAACGCGGCACCACAATCAGGTGGCGCAGCCACTCAGCGGCTGGTTCGGGCACGCGGCGCCGTTCGCCTTTGATTCCGCGTATCGGGCGGCACCGGGAATAAGTGCCTACCAGGCAGGCACCCCCGGGGTGATCGGCATGCAGGCGCTGGATGCGGCCCTTGACCTGTTCGCCGGGTTGGAACCTGCGGATCTGCGCCGGAAGTCCCTGGCGCTGACCGGTTTTTTCATGGAGGGTGTTGCGGCGGAGCCGGCGCTTGCGTCGATGCAGGTGCTGACACCGGCCGAGGACGCCCGGCGTGGTAGCCAGGTGTCTTTGCGCCACCCGGAGGCCCACGCAATTGCCCAGTGCCTGATTGCCGAGGGTATTATCGTGGATTTCCGCGATCCGGATATCGTACGCTTCGGTTTTGCGCCGCTCTACAATAGCTTTACGGATGCGGCAATCGCGCTGCACTGCCTGTCAAGGGTGCTATCAACGCGCGCTTACGCGGATGAGCGTTATCGCCAGCGGGCGCAGGTGACCTGAGCGGGGCTCCTCGCCGGCTGGCGAACCGGATGCCAGGAGGTGAACGCATGCACTATATTTTCAAGGTCACCATTGGGCGGGGGTACACGGCCGAACAGTATGCCGAGGCCTGGATGCGCGCCAGCGCGTTCATTCAGCGGGCGCCGGGAGCGCTGGGCACCCGTCTGCACCGCAGCCTGGATGACCCGAACGTCTTGCTGGCCATTGCCACCTGGGAATCCAAGGCCGCCAGGGACGCCATGGAAGCCGATCCGCCTGCTGAAGTGACGGCCATCATTGCCGGGCAATCCCCGTTCGTGGATATCGAGTTGATCGGCGAGTTCGACGCGCCGGAGTGGACGGTATTGCCAGAGAATCTGCCGCCGCGCGATTGAGTTACACAGCCGCGCAGCGCCGTTGCCGCGCCAGCCGGTGGATTTCACTGTGGTTCAGCGACATCCCGGAGTGCGTCCCGGGCGCCAGCCTTATATAATCCGGCCTCTTTTCAGCCACAGGTGATTCATGACTGTTCGCACGCGCATCGCGCCTTCACCCACCGGCGACCCCCACGTCGGGACTGCCTACATTGCCCTGTTCAACCTCTGTTTCGCACGGGCTCACGGCGGCCAGTTCATCCTGCGTATTGAGGATACTGACCGAGCGCGCAGCACGCCGGAATCCGAGCAGGCGATCCTCGACTCACTGCGCTGGCTCGGCCTCGATTGGGATGAGGGCCCTGATGTCGGCGGTGAATACGGACCTTATCGGCAGAGCGAGCGCATGGAGCTTTACGGCCAGTACGCCTGGGAACTGGTCGAGGCGGGCAACGCATTCGTCTGTTACCGCACGCCGGAAGAGCTGGAGACGCTGCGCGAATCCCGCCGCGAGGCTGGCCTTGCCACGGCGCTGAAACCGGCCGACCTGGCGCTGCCGGCGGAGGAGGTGTCGCGGCGCGAGGCGTCGGGCATGCCCTACGTCATTCGCATGTACGTGCCCGATGAGACTGGCAGCTGTCGGGTGAATGATCTGCTGCGCGGCAGCATTGACCTGGACTGGTCTATGGTGGATGCGCAGATCCTGCTGAAATCCGATGGCATGCCGACGTACCACCTGGCAAACGTCGTCGACGATCACCTCATGGGTATCACCCACGTCATCCGCGGCGAGGAGTGGATCAACTCGGCGCCCAAGCACCAGCTGCTCTACCATTACTTCGGCTGGGAAATGCCGGTGCTGTGCCATCTGCCGCTGCTGCGCAATCCTGACAAATCCAAGCTGTCCAAGCGCAAAAATCCCACCAGCATCCAGTACTACGAACGTATGGGTTTCCTGCCCGAGGCCTTGCTCAACTATCTTGGTCGCATGGGCTGGTCAATGCCTGACGAGCGGGAAAAGTTCGCCCTCGCGGACATGCTCGAGCATTTCGATATACAGCGCGTCTCCCTGGGCGGGCCAATCTTTGACGTTGAAAAGTTGCGCTGGCTGAACGGGCTGTGGCTGCGTGAAGATCTCGACCATGACGAGCTGGCGCGGCGTCTGGTGGACTGGGCCTTCAATGCGGACAGACTGCAACAGGTGTTGCCACATGCACAGAAGCGCATGGAGGTCTTCAGCGACTTCGCGCCGCTGTGCGGCTTCCTTGTGTCGGGAACGCTGCCGCTGCGGGCGGAAGACTTCGAGGCCCCGGGCGAGGAACCGGAACGGCTGCTCAGACAGCTGCAGTTTGCGCTGTGGCATCTCGAGGCGCTGCGGCACTGGGATCGCGATGCGGTGTGGCAGTCCATGCAGGGACTGGCGAAGGCCATGGATCTGAAGGTGAAGGATTTTCTGGCGCCGTTGTTCATTGCCATCTCCGGCTCCAGTGCCTCGTTCTCGGTTGTTGATGCCATGGCAATCCTGGGGCCGGACATGAGTCGGGCGCGCGTCCGCCATGCGATTGAGGTCCTCGGCGGCGTGTCCAAAAAGGCCGCAAAACGGTTGGAAAAGGAGTACGCTGCGCTGGAGGTGTGAGGTGCGCTATGTCTATCAGTATATTTGACCTGTTCAAGATCGGAATTGGCCCGTCCAGTTCGCACACGGTTGGCCCCATGAACGCGGCACGGCAATTCGTGGTCGCATTGGAAGATGATGGGCAGCTCGATGCCTGCACGTCTCTGCAGGCGCATCTTTACGGCTCCCTGGCAGCTACCGGTGCCGGCCACGGGTCGCCAAAGGCCATTATCCTCGGACTCGAGGGCGAAACGCCGGAAACCGTTGACGTGGAAACTATCGCCGGTCGTGTGCAGGCGGTGCGCGATGATGGCAGTCTGTCACTGCTGGGACGCAAGCAGATTGCGTTCAATTACCGCGACGATATGCAGATGCATCGCACGGAAAATCTGGCATTTCACGCCAACGGCATGCGCTTCATTGCTCGCGATGCCGCCGGTGAAATGCTGCTTGAGCGGCTTTACTATTCGGTGGGCGGTGGCTTCGTGGTCGACGAGGAGGCGGCAGATTCCGGCTATATCGTCGATGATCCCACGGTACTGCCTTTTCCCTTCACGACCGGGGCGGAACTCCTTGCGCAGTGCAAAGTGAGTGGTCTGTCCATCAGCGCACTCATGCTGCAGAATGAAAAAGCGTGGCGCACCGAGGCGGAAATCCGGGCGCGTACCGCGAAGCTGTGGGAGGTGATGGATGCCTGCATTAGCCGCGGCTGCGACACCGAAGGCATCATGCCGGGCGGCCTAAAGGTGAGGCGCCGCGCTGCGCAGCTGCACCGCCAGCTGTTGCGCCAGACCGAGACGCTGGGCGACGGCTCGATGACCACGATGGACTGGGTGACGTTGTACGCGCTGGCGGTGAATGAAGAAAACGCGGCCGGTGGCCGGATTGTCACCGCTCCCACCAACGGCGCTGCGGGCATTATTCCCGCGGTGCTCAAGTACTATCTCAGCCATTGCTGCGGCAGCAAGCAGGAGGATGTCTGTCGTTTTCTGCTCACAGCGGGCGCCATCGGCATCCTGTACAAAATCAATGCGTCAATTTCCGGGGCTGAAGTCGGCTGCCAGGGGGAGGTCGGTTCCGCCTGTTCCATGGCCGCTGGTGCGCTCGCGGATGCCCTGGGCGGCACACCGGAACAGGTGGAGAACGCCGCGGAAATCGCTATGGAGCACAACCTGGGCCTGACCTGTGACCCAGTTGGCGGGCTGGTGCAGGTTCCCTGTATTGAGCGCAATGCCATGGGCGCGATAAAGGCCATAAGCGCTGCGCGGATGGCGCTGCGCGGCAGTGGCGAGCACTACGTGTCGCTCGATCAGGTGATAAAGACCATGCGCGATACCGGCCGCGACATGCAGGACAAATACAAGGAGACTGCCCGCGGTGGTCTGGCGGTTAACGTTCTGGAGGTGCCGGTCAATATCGTCGACTGCTAGCAAGGCGTTTTCCGGCTACGAGGCAGTCTCAGCCCCGCGGGTACGCAAGCCAAGCGCGGCCAGCAGCGTAATCAGCGATTCAAAGGCAATGGCACCATAGGTATAGGCGGAGAGCTCGCCATCAGTCATGGCCGCGTTAAAGCTGCGCCCTACTGCGAGCAGGCCAATGCCAAGGAACAGTGCCCACAGACCGGCTCGACGGTAGGCCGGCTGCCTCGCAGCCAGCAGGCAGAATAGCCCAAAACCCGTTTGAAAGCCGCCATACATGGCGCCGATTTCAGCGACAGCGTCGGCATTCTGCATCGACAGATTCGCTGCATCAGCCGCAATGTCGGGGCTGAGCAGACAGGCGAGACCATAGGCCGTGAAGATTCCGCCGGCGAGGTAGAGAACAAACTTAGCCATGACGCGTCTCCGTTTGTGGCAGTGGATCGTCAGCCGTCGGCACGGTTTGTAGAGTGCCCCTTTGCCGACTGTCGTAGAAACTCACATCGAGATCGATGTCACCCGCATCGGCGAAGTGGTGTAGCTTCTGCGCCAGATAGGGGCTGATTTCCTGACCCCGGCGCATGATGAGATTGCCGGCGCGACTTTTAATATCCTTTGCCAGAATAACGCCGGCCTCAATTGAGAACACGGATGCCGTGCGAATGTCCGGGGCCTGCAGCGGGGGCTCTGTCGTCGCCAGCAGGTCGAGGATCTGCGGGTCATATCTGCCTGCTTGACCGCGCATGCTGGCGATAACGCGGTTCCGATCGACCCCTGGATCCATTGAGCTGCGAAGATCCTTGAGAATACGCAGCATCCGGGCGCCGATCGGAATATCGTCACCGGCGAGTGGTATGTCATCGGGGTAGCCAGTGCCGTCGTAATTCCGGTACTGGAACTGAATACTGTCGGCTACGCGCTCAAGCCTTGGCACCCTGCGCACGAGATCGGCGGCAATGCCCGCCTGGCGGTGCCACGAGGGGTCTTCAGCGGTGGTCATTGGCTGATGCTCGACGATGCCATCCATAATCGTGTTCGGTTGCGTCAGCAGGCCGAGTTCGCAGAGCATCGCAGCAGCCTCCAGTTCCCAGATGGGCCCCACTCGCAGATGGCGCGCGAGCTGTGCCATGTCGTTTTTTAGCCCGGCGCTGCGCCCGAAAATCAGCGGGCTCGCCAGAGACAGTGCCTGTGTCAGCATTTCAATGCTGCCGCGCAGGGTTTTTTCGAGGAGGTCGCGTTCTGTGGCCTCCACTTCATGGCGCTGCACGGCAGCGCGCATGGCCGAGGAGAATTCGGCAATGCGCGTGGGCTTGCGCAGGAATTTAAAAATATCGCCGCGGTTCACCGCGCTGATGGCGGTTTCTTCACTGGCGAAACCGGTGAGCATTATTCTTACCGCGTGTGGTGCTAACTCGCGCGCGGCAGACAGAAATTCGATGCCGTCCATGCCTGGCATGCTGAAGTCCGATACGATGACGGCGTATCCGGGGTCTTCGACCAAATGCTCGAGCGCCGCCTGCGCTCTACTGAATACTGTTACGGTAAAGTCGCGTTCGAAGACCTGACGGTAGAACGCCAGCAGATCCGGTTCGTCGTCCACAAACAGCAGTTTCGTTTCTGCCACTCCGTCTTGCTCCCGAGGTTTGATGTTTGCGGCTGAGCCCGGCAATCTTCGGATGCTGACGGCTATCAGGCCGCAGGGACATGCTGGGCTGTCGGCGTATAGTCACGAGTGTATCGTGTTCATGACTGGCGTCATACCTGCCAGCCGCGCGACGGGAGGATAATGAGTGGCAGAAGTCAGTCTGCAGTCGCCAGCATATTTTTCTGCGCTGCGTGAGGTCGGAGAACGCTTTGATCACAGTATCACCGTTGCTGCGATACATTTGCCCGGGCAACCGCTGGTATTCATCAACCGACAGTTCGAACGGACAACAGGCTACGCGGCGGAAGAGTGTCTTGGCCGTAACTGCCGTTTTTTACAGGGTTCAATGACGGACCAGCCGGCGCGTGCCAGCATGGCAGCCGATATCGCAGCTCGACGGTCATCGTTCACGGACGTCCTCAATTTCCGCAAGGACGGCACGCCGTTTGTCAACCGACTTCTGCTGCTGCCCCTTGAGTATCTCTCGGACGGCGATCACCTGTACTACATTGGCATACAGCGACAGATTCGCGGCGTTGTGGACCCTGTGCCCGAGCTCAAGCGGCTGCGACACGGCGGAGTGCAGGCGGCGATCAACAATCCGCTGAGTATCGCGCTGGGCTTTGCAGAGCTGGGAGCGCTGGATGCCGTTCGCATCGACGCTGCCATTCGTCGTATCGCGGCATACGTCGATACGTTAGCTGATTCCGAAACGGCGCCCCAGTGAACTGTCTCATGCCGGTTTCTCGCCGAGGGCAGAGGCGAGCTTCTGGATCAGGTCCTCTCTCCGGTAGGGTTTGCGTAGCAGATCGATGCCGTCGTCGAGCTGCCAGTCATGAGCGATCACATCCTGTGAATAGCCCGATGTAAAAAGTACCCTCAGGCCCGGGTGTTCGTGCATGGCGGCCTCCGCCAGATCCCGACCGCTCATACCACCGGGCATGACGACATCGGTGAACAAGAGGTCGATATCCTTTCGTTTTCGAATGATTCCGAGGGCCTCTCTCCCTGCGGCGGCGCTTACCACCAGATAGCCGAGTGACTGCAGCTGCTGTTCAACATAGCGTCTGACGAGATCATCATCCTCGACCAGCAGGATACGATAATCGCGACGGGCGCGCTGTAGCGGCCCCGTCGGTATGACTTGCGGTGCAGCGCTGTCCGGCTCTTCCTCCGAGCGCGGGAAGTACAGCCTAACCTGCGTTCCTGTTTCGGGCTGTGAGTCGATGGAAATAAAGCCCGAAGACTGCTTGACGAAGCCATAGATCATGGGCAGGCCGAGACCTGTGCCGCGACCCTTGGGCTTGGTGGTAAAAAACGGCTCAAACAGCCGCTCCATATTCTCCCGAGGTATGCCTTCACCCGTATCCCTTACCGACAGACACACGTAGTCACCGCAGGGCATCCCCGGCATTGGCGGGGGCGCATCGCGCTCATAGCGCCGGTTTTCCACACTTATTTCCAGCGTGCCTCCCCGGGGCATGGCATCGCGGGCGTTGATGACCAGGTTGAGCACAGCGTTTTCGAGCTGGGCAGCGTCCAGCCTGCACGGCCAGAGAGACTCCCCGGTACTGCGCATCAGGGTCACATCCTCACCGACGGATCGATCGAGCATGTCGTGGATGCCATCCAGCAGAGAACTGAGGTGGACTGTCTGCGGGTCCAGGGTCTGACGCCGGGCAAAGGCCAGCAGCTGGTGCGTGAGTCGCGCGCCGCGCTCGGCGCTGTCGCGAATCATGCCCGCGAAAGCACTGAGATTATCGTCTTCAAGCTCTTCGACCAGCAGTTCGGCATTGCCGAGTATAACGGTCAGAATATTGTTGAAATCGTGGGCGATTCCGCCGGTGAGCTGGCCGATGGACTCGAGCCGCTGCACACGGCCCAGCTGTTGTTCCGTCTCCACCTGTTCGGAGATGTCCTGAAATGCGCCCTGAATACCTGTTACCTGTCCCCGGACATTGTGTACAGGGATACCGACTGTGCGCACCCAGCGACTTCTGCCATTGCTGTCGATGATCTGCAGACGCAGATCGTAGGGAATACTGTCATTGACACATGCCATGAACGCTTCACGGATGCGCGGTTGATCCTCCCGTGCATAAAAGCCGATCGCGTCTTCCGGCGTGGGGCTATAGCCCTCGGAAACGCCATGGATGTTCTTGACGACATCTGACCAGATTACCCTGTCGTCGCCAAGGCTGACGGACCAGCCGCCAACTTTCGCAATATCACCGGCGACCAGCATGATCTCTGCTTGCTGGCGTATCTGCTGACGTTGCTGGTCAATTTGCTTCAGTGCCTCTGCCTGTGCATCGAGGAGCCGGTTGATCGCTGTTCCCAATGCGCCGACTTCATCGTCCCGCCACATGGGGACCCTGAGATAGGTTTTGCCGCTGCGGATCTGCTCGACGGTATCGGCCAGCAGGCTGATTGACGTGGCGATACGTCGATGAATGTAGGCAAATGCGCCGATGCAGACAAGGCCAAAAAACGCGGTGGCCAGCATGAACGTGCCGACCAGTGTCCGCGTATAGGCATAGGCTGCCTCTTCGCGCTCCTGAAATAGAGGGACGAACGAGCGGTCAATCGCCACGCCGGCATTGTTGACGCTAGCCTGAAGCGTCAGGCGCTCGATCGATCCTGGCGCGTCACGCGGCGTTGTCGGCAAGGCGCCGTCCTCCGTATTCTGCAGCGGTGTGCGTGCAAGCGTTGAGAGTGATCGACGCATTTCCCCGATACGACGAGCAACCTCGGCTGCGTTTCCAAAGGAGTCAGGCTGCTCTGTCAGTTCGTCCTGCAGTGCCTGCGCCTCGCGATGAAATGCCTGCAGCAGGTCGGGCTGAGCTGCAGAAAGCGCCAGTTCGTCTGCCGCGACGGCAAGCCGGTCAAGGCGACCCTTCAGGTTCTGCAGTGACTGCAGTTCGTCGTGCTCAGCCAGGTGTTGCCGGCTGGACCACACACCGTAGAGCAGCAGAATGACGAGGCCTGCCGAGCAGAAGATGACAGCCAGCAGGGACGTGCGTTCCAGCTTCATCGTGTGTCGTACTCAGCGTTGAGCAGTATAGGATCGGCGGAACAAGGCGACACCTCGACAACTGGCGGCGAGGCAACCCAGGACCGTATCGGTGCCTTTAAACCCATTGCGGTTGGCCATCCCCACATTGCGCTCTCCCGATTGCCAAATCACCTGCAAAATGAGGTTATCAGCTTCGGCGTGAAAACGCTTGATCCACATCACGGCCTTCTTCCGGTGGCCGAAGGGGCATGGAGAATACGCGCCTTATGTTTTATATTAGACTTTTAGCGTTATGACTCAGGCAGCGGCATTCTTGCGGAAAATTACGACAGGAATTACAGGCTTCGACGAAGCCTCGCGCGGTGGATTTCCCGCAGGGAAAACGTCGCTGATTGAGGGCGGAACCGGCTGCGGAAAGACGGTTTTCATGCTGCAGTCGCTATTGCAGGGTCCTCGCGCGCGGGACGAGGTCTGCGTTTTCGTTGCCTTTGAGGAGACGCCCGAGCAGATACGGGATAACGCGCAGTCGTTCAGTTGGGATCCTGCGGCGCTGGATCCGGAGGGCCTGATTTTCATTGATGCGCAGCCCGATCTTGATCTCATCCGGTCAGGTGAATTCGACATTGCCGGCCTGTTGGCTGTCCTTGAGCACAAGGCAGTCGGACGCGGCGCAACCACCATTGTTTTTGATGCGCTGGACAGGCTGCTGCAGCTGGCAGGCGACCAGCAGGTCTGTATTCGCGAGATTTCGCGACTGCAGCAGTGGCTGTGCAAGCACGAGCTGACCGCGCTCATTTCCTCGAAATGCCGCGAGGCCGGCGATCCGATAACGCCCGGTCTGGGCACGGAGCAGCTGCAGTTCATGCTGGACTGCGTCGTCACACTGAACCACCGTGTTCACGAGGGCGTGTCGCATCGGTCACTGCGCATTCGCAAGTATCGTGGATCGGGATTCGAGGAAAACCTCATTCCTTTCATCATTGACACTGATGGGCTGGAAGTGGCCAGCGTGGTGCGGTTTGAACGCGATGGTGAAACGGCCATGTCGTAGCGCATTTCGAGTGGTGTTCCCGATCTGGATATCATGCTTCAGGGCGGTTATTTCCGCGCTTCCAGTGTGCTGCTCACCGGCGCACCCGGTACGGCAAAGACTACGCTGTGTGGCGCATTTGCCAGCGCGGCCTGCGAGCGTGGCGATAAAACAGTGTTTATCAGCTACGACTCCGAGTGCGAAGAAATTGTGCGCAATCTGGCATCTGTGGGAATCGTTCTGCAGCCGCACATCGACAGTGGCGTTCTTGCCATGGTGTCCATGCGGGCGATGCAGGGAAGCGCGGAGTCCCAGCTCATCGCCGTTCGCCGGCTGGTTGAACAGCACGAGGCGCGCATTCTCGTGGCGGATCCACTGTCCGCCCTGTCGAAAGTCGGCAATACCAGCCTTGCTCCCAGTGTGGCAGAGCGTCTCATAGACTGGGCCAAGTCCCGGGATGTCACGGTGATGTGCACCAGCCTGCTGGAGGACAGCGACGATATTGTCGAAGCAACGCCTCTGAAGATTTCCACCATTGCAGACAGCTGGCTCCACCTGACCTATGTTGTCTCTGCCGGCGAGCGCAACAGGGGCCTGTCCATCATCAAGTCCCGGGGTACCGCCCACTCCAATCAGGTGCGTGAACTACGCCTCTCGGAAGAGGGCGTGGCGCTGGAGGAAGTCTACTCTGCGGCCGGCGAGGTTTTGATGGGGACCCTGCGCTGGGAGCGCCAGCGAAAAGAGGCCATGGCTGCGCGAGACAGTGAGGTGCGTGCAGAGCGAGATCGACTCCGCCTGACCGGTGAGGCGGCGGAGCTCGAGGCGCAGATGGCCTTAATGGAGAGTCGACTCGACGCCAAGCGGCAGGAGCTGGAGAGCGTACGTGACAACGTCGCGGCGAGTGCAAAAGAGGAACAGCGTCGCCAGCGCGGCACACGCGACCTGAGACTCAATGTGAGGGGTAGCGATGGAGACAACAACAAGTCCCATGAATAGTCGCGCACACGCGTCCCGGCTGACGCTCTATATCGCGGGCGATCTGCCCAACTCGAGGCGGGCACGGGCCCACCTCGAGGCCTGGCTGGAGCGTGCGGCTGTCGCCAGCGATGACGTTGAGATTGTGGACGTGCTGACCCACCCGGAGCGCGCGGCTGAAGAAGATATTTTTATGACCCCGGCGCTGATCTTCAGCGGCGACAGTGGCAGGCAGGTCTTTGTCGGCGATCTATCCGATGGAGAGTACCTGGGCGATCTGCAGGTAGCCACCAGCGACAGCCATGACAGAGTCTGACAATCGGCGCGCCGACAGGGAGCGCCTGCGTGCGCTGATTGACACGCTGCACGACACCTACGCCGACATCCGCGAACTGGTCGGCAGCGATACCGATACAGTATTTCACCGTGATTCCGGCACTCACTATGTTTTGCCGGAAGCTCAGGGCGCGCTGCGCGAGCTGGAGCGGCAGGCGCGGCACTTTGCCAGCGAGCGCGCAGCGATTCTCGACGCGCTGCCTGCTCAGATTGCGTTGCTCGACGCCAATGGTGACATCCTCGCGGTCAATCATGACTGGCGAGATTCATCGCGCTCGCTGCTTGGTGATGACAGTCCGTCTTACCTCGGCGACAATTATCTGGCCGTTTGTGACAATGCGACTGGCGATGGTGCTGAGGGTGCCCGGGAAGTGGCAGCGGGTTTGCGCGAAGTGCTGTCCGGCCGCTTGTCCAGATTCACCTTCGAATACCCCTGCCATGCGCCCGATGCGAGACGCTGGTTCCTGGTAACCATAACAACGCTAGAGCCGGATACGGCCTCAGGCGCCGTCGTGATGCATTTTGATATTTCCGCGCGCGTGCTCGCGCAGGAAGGCGCAGAGCAGTGGCGGATGCGCCTTGGCAGTGTGATCGACGGCGCGCGGGTGGGCATTCTGGTACACCGGCAATATCAGCCTCTTCTGGCAAACCGAGAGCTCGCCAGGCTGTTTGGCTACGCATCCACCAATGACATCATGGCGCTTGGCGACTGTTCTGCGCTGTTTTCTGCAGACAGCACTGTCGAGGAATCTTCGCGACCTGTAGATGATGAATCGGTAGAGCTGATAACGCTACGAGAGGAGCCAGGCCGCAACAGCGAACGTCTGGTGGAGCGGCGAACCTTCAGTATTCCCTGGGACGCTGCCGTGGCGCAGGTCGAGATGCTGACCGACGTCACTCAGCAGCGCGCAGTAGAGGCACGACTTCGTCAGAGCCAGAAAATGGAGGCGCTCGGGCAATTGACGGGCGGTGTAGCTCACGATTTCAACAATTTACTGACTGTTATCCTTGGCAATGCGGAACTACTTGCCGAGGCACTGAGAGATGCGCCGGAGCTTGTCGGGCTCGCCGAGCTGATCGCGAAGTCGGCAGACCGTGGCGCGGAGCTCACCAGTCGTCTGCTATCATTTTCCTGTCAGCAGCCATTGCGGCCCCAGCCAGTGCCGGTAAACGCGTTCATCTGCGGCATGCGCGACATATTGGCGAGAGTACTCGGAGAGTCTATTCAGGTTGGCGTGACCTGTGACGGAGAGATCCCGCTCGCACTGATCGACCCCGGTCAGCTTGAGGACGCCATTCTCAACCTGTCAATCAACGCGCGAGATGCGATGCCCGACGGTGGCAATCTGACGCTGGAGACCGGCGTTGCGTATATGGATGAGGGTGACGCGGTGGGTGAGCTTTCTCCAGGGCGCTACATCACGCTTGCCGTCGCGGACACGGGCTGCGGTATGGATGCCACGACCCTGTCGCGAGCCTTTGAGCCGTTCTTCTCTACCAAGGATGTCGGCAAGGGCAGCGGTCTGGGACTGAGCATGATATTCGGCTTTGTCTCCCAGAGCGGTGGCCATTTAACGTTGCACTCGGAGCTCGGGAGGGGCACGCGTGCTATATTGTATTTCCCTTCTGTGCCTTCGCCATCGGGTCAGTGAATGCCCCCAGATAATCCGCAAGATCACATACAGTGACCGCGGCGTTGATAGGCTCTTCGGCGGGGGGCAGCCGACTGTTGTGCGCTGCGAGATCGTCCCGTAGCGTCTGGCATAATGTCTGTGCCGTCGGCAGGCTGCTGCTGATATATAGCAGTCCGACCTTGTAAGCCTGATAGTGGCCCACCATAAACGCGCGATGACCATGCTGCTCTGCGAATCGTGCGAGCCTCTTGTAGCGACGCCTGACGCTGCCAAGCTCGTCGTTTTCTATCTCACTCGTTTTCAGATTGAGTTCCATGCCGAGCATGGCGATCGGCAGTTTAAAACGTTCGCCGATCTCCAGTGCCCGCTCTGTGTAGTAGCGGAATGCGGCGGAATCTGACAGACCGGTGACGTGGTTTAGGTGGGTCTGCAGGCCGCCGCGGAGTTCTTCTTCGACCATTTCTCCAAGAGCATCGAGCATCGAAGCGTCTACATCACTGAAGGCGCGACGTTTACCATCAATCAGGCATAACGTACCAACCTTGCTGCCGTCGTCCATGAACAGCGGCCGGCCTGCGTAGAATCGCAGTTGCGGGTCGCCATTGACCAGCGGGTTAAGGCGGAAGAACGGATCAACGGTGGCGTCTTCAACCACCAGGATGCCGTCGCCTTCGATTGTGCGGTTGCAGAACGCCACCTTGCGTGGCGTGCTTTCCGCGCTGAAGTTCGCGCGCGACTTGAACCACTGACGCTCCTTTTCAACCAGTGAGATCAGAGCGCTGTCTACGCCGAACGCGTCTGCCGCCAGGCGTGTAATCCGATCAAAACGCGCCTCCGGCGGCGTGTCGAGAAGGTTCAGACGATGCAGCGCGTCGATCCTGCGCGCTTCAAGCTTTGCACGACGCTCGACATACCATCCGGGTATATCTTCGGCAAACAGTGGACGGGAGATAAGATAGCCCTGGACGATATCGCAGTTCAGAGATTTCAGATAGCGCATGGTTTCTTCGTCCTCAACACCCTCTGCGGTTGTCTCAAGACCCAGGCTACGGCCCAGATCGACCACCGATCGCACAACCGCGCGGGATTCGGAGGAGTTCATCGCCGTAGTAACAAAGCTCTTGTCGATTTTGATTTCCGAAAACGGCATGCGCACGAGCTGAATCATTGAGGAATAACCGGTGCCGAAGTCGTCGATCGAGAGCGAAAAGCCCTGCAGACGAAGATGCGTCAGAGTGTTCAGGGAGACAGCCGCATCTTCCATGGCGCTGGTTTCGGTAAGCTCGAGAATGACGCGATCCAGAGGCACCCGGTTCTGTCGACAGATAACGGCAAGTTCATCGAACAGCGCGCGGTTGTTGAGTGTACGTGCCGATATATTAAGAGATAGCTGCACCCGATTGAGCACGGGATCGCTCTGCTCGCCACTGTAGACCGCGCGGGGCAGCTCAGCGAGCCAGCGCAATGCCTGTGATGCAACCTGCAGCGTAAGGCGATCGATCAGGCCCGATGCCTCGGCGATGGGGATAAAAACGTCCGGCGGAACGTTGCCGTAATCGGGATGGTCCCAACGGGCGAGTGCCTCGAAGCCCGCCAGTGTGCCGCTGCGACAGCGTGCCTTTGGCTGGTAGGCGACCCGGATATGGCCGGCATTGACGGCATCGCGCAGGTCCGCTTCTGTTGGCGTCGGCTTGAGTCTCTTAACCGGGTCTGAGCTGGTGGCTCGAGTTTCCGGTGTTGCGGTAAGTGCCTCCTGCAGCATGCAGCGCAATGTCTTGGCAGAGAAGGGTTTGGGCAGAACTCCGACAACATTCAGGCCGTTTTCCCGTGCCGAGCGCCGCGCGGCGTCAAGAACCCGGTCGCCTACGCCACTGCTGACGATCAGGGCGGCGCGACATCCGCGACCCACCAGATGCTCCATGACTTCCACGCCGTTCATCTCCGGCATAATGAGGTCCAGGGCGATGATGTGCGGGTTCCAGTGATCTACCTGTTGAAAGAAATCGCTGGCGCGCTCTGTATACACCACTGCATGGCCGTCGAACTCTGCGATGCGCTTGATCGTGGCGCCGATCATCGGGTCGTCATCGAGAATCAGAAGGCGGGTCCGCGTTTCGGCTGCCGCACCGTTTGCTGTCACCCCGTAGACTCCAGCTCTAGGCGAATCCTGCCGCCTGGCGATCTGCAATGAGGGTACTGCATAGGCATGCGCACTCTGAGTTGGTCAATTGCCCAGTCTAGCGTCGTTCGGTGCGGTGGGTACAGCGGGATGTCCAGGTTTTGCCGCATATTTTCCGGCGCGCCGGCTTGCTGCGTAAAACAGCGCGCCGCTGGCTATAATGCCCAGACTGATCATGGCTTCGACGGGCCGCTGCAGTACGATATAGACAAGGGTCCAGCCCGTTATTGCAAGGAAAATGAGCGGCGGTAGCGGGTAAAGGCGAATGCGAAATGGCCGCGGAATATCCCGGCGCCGTGCGCGAAGCACAAAAACACCGGCCACCGTGAAGAATGTATTGAGGGCCATGGTTGCACCTGAGAACACGAGAATACGGTCGAATGACGCGCTCCACAGGAAGACCAGGGCGACGCCCGCCTGCACGCAGACTGCCAGGGCGGGAATGCCGTCCCGGTTGACGCCCGACAGATGGCGAAAAACCGGGAAATCCTCGCCGATGGACTGCAGTACCCGGGGCCCCGCGAGTATCATGGCGCTTACGGTAGAGACGAGGAGCAGCGCGAGGAGAATTCCCATAACGGTCGCGCCGACATCACCAAAGGCGTAGGTCGCCGCTACGTAGCCTACCTCCACTTTACCGATCATGGCATCCATCGGGGCGACTGAGAGGAACACATAGTTCAGCAGCAGATACGACACACAGACGAGTGCAGTGCTGGCGATCAGTACCCGGGGCAGATTGCGCTCCGGGTTCTCCAGTTCACCGGTAATGTAGGTGGCGGCGTTCCAGCCAGAGTACGCGTAGTTCACGTAGATCAGCGAAACTGCAAAGGCGCCGCTGAAGAGGAGGGCGCCATCGCCGTCGACGGGTGTGAACGTGGTCATCTGCCCGCTGTTATTGGACAGTAGCGCCGCGCCCGCAAAACCGAGTATCAGAACGATTTTCAGGAGCGTCAGCCAGCGCTGCGTTCCGCCGCTACCCTTGTGGCTGGTGCAGTGTGCCAGGGTCAGCACAAGGATGAGGCCGGTGGCCAGCCAGACCGCCGAAAGGGCGGGGAAGACTGCCGAGAGATAACTGCCGAAGGTCATGGCCGCCAGTGCCGTCGGCGCGGCAAAACCGACGGTAGCGGATACCCAGCCTGAGATGAAGCCCGCCATCGGGTGGTAGATCTGTCCGAGAAAGTTGTACTCCCCGCCTGATCGTGGCAGTGCTGCGCCGAGCTCCGCGTAGCACATCGCCCCACACAGTGCAGACAGGCCGCCCACGGCCCAGAGCGCCAGCAGCACCGGCGCTGACTGGATTTCAATCAGTTGAAACCCGAGGCTGGTGAAAACGCCGGTTCCAATCATGTTGGCAACGACGATAGCGGCGGCGACGGATGGCTTGAATGAGGACATGGCGCATTTTTCTCGGTTCCCCGCAGGGATGCAAGTATCAATCCGAGTATCTGCCGGCAGGAAATGGCCCGATCTTCCGATGTGGCGATGCGGAAGCGGTTTCCTCGGGGCATTTGCTTGACAGGGGTGCGGGCCGTGCCTAGAATTCGCGCCTCTACAGACGGTTCGGAACGCATCTGAACACGTCATCTGGGGCCATAGCTCAGCTGGGAGAGCGCAACACTGGCAGTGTTGAGGTCGGCGGTTCGATCCCGCCTGGCTCCACCAACTTCTCGATTTTCAAGATTTCGAGGCAACCTTTGTCGGCAACGCCCGGTCGAAACGCCGACCTGCGGTCGACGCAGGGTGGCCTGCCCGTTCGATCCCGCCTGGCTCCACCAACTTCTCGATTTTCAAGATTTCGAGGCAACCTTTGTCGGCAACGCCCGGTCGAAACGCCGACCTGCGGTCGACGCAGGGTGGCCTGCCCGTTCGATCCCGCCTGGCTCCACCAATCCACCATTTCCTTTCGGTTAGACCAACCAGATTTGCCCTGCACTTTCCGGTGCCTTTGCATTAGTCTTGTACTTCGCACACACCAATCGGACATAAGACTGTGGCCTACGATCTCACGGGAAAAATAAAACTTATTCAGGAACCGCAAACCTTCAATAGCGGCTTTACGAAACGCGAGATGGTGGTAGTTGTCGAAGGGGGCAAGTACCCACAGGAAATCAACCTGGAATTCGTGCAGGACAAGATATCACTCCTGGACAATCTGGAACCGGGGCAGACTGTGACAGTGACGTTTGATATTCGCGGGCGAGAGTACAACGGTCGTTACTTCAACAACCTGCAGGGCTGGCGCATCAGCATGGAAAATGAGTCGCCAACGACCGACGCACCACCTGTTCAGGACGGCCCGCCCGCAGAGGTCTACGACGACGATATTCCGTTTTAGCCGATGCGAGTCCACACCGCCGTGCTATTGGGCCGCCGCTATGCTGCCGTCGCTGCCTGCCTGCTGGCCGCCTGCAGCAACATCGCTGAGCCCGCTTGGGGCGCTTCAGAAAACACCGAGGCAGCGACTACCTCTGTTTTGCTGACAGAGGGAACCAACCTCGCGGTGGCAGTCAGTCCGGTCAACGGGGACAAGGTGATTGCTCTGCAGGCCGCACTCTATCTGCAAAAGGCCGGGGAAAAATCGACACGAGCGCTCACCGGCTGGGACGACGATGCCTGGGAACCAAGTTTTCATCCCGGCGGTGGCCATATTGTCTATGCAGGCTATCGCGAAGGCACTTTCGACCTCTGGAAGCTGAATCTCTATGACGGATCGAAGCCCGTGCCACTCACCCGCGGTGCCTTCGATGATCGCGAGCCTCAGTACTCGGCAGACGGGCAGCGCATTATCTTTTCCTCTGACCGCTCCGGCAGCTACGACCTCTGGCAACTGCATTCGGGTGAGGGCGATACACCGCCAGCGGAACCTGAGCCGCTGACATCCCTTGATACAGACGCCCACTCGCCGACCTGGCACCCGGACGGAAACGGCTTCGCCTATCTGGTGACTGACCGCGGTGGGTCAGCCATCTACTGGCAGCGGCCTGATGCTGACGCTGAGTTGTTACTGCAGAGCCGCTCGCGCTTTTCCGGCCTGCGGTTTCTCCCGGCGGGCACGGCACTCAGTCTGCGCACGCTGGATCGCGACTCCGCGGGCAACGCGCTCAGCAGTCTTTCACTGTTCGACCTTGCAACAAAAACCCTCACACCCCTGACGCCCAGTGGGGCCGATGTGTTTCCCTTTGGCGCCCAGTGGCAGCCTGATGGGAGCGCGGTCTTTACCGCCGATGGTCAAATCCAGCGCTGGTCTTCAGACGCCCCGATTCAGTCGGAACCGTTTACCGTTGATATCGCGATAGAGCGGCCAGCCTACGCGCGCAAGCAGCGGGATTATGACAGCGCCGCGCCGCGCCCGGTGCTGGGCATCTCTTACCCGACCCTGTCACCGGGCGGCGGTGCTCTGGCGTTCACCGCGCTGGGCGACCTCTATCTCTGGGATATCGAACAACAGAAACTGTCTCAGATTACTGACGACCCGGCTGCCGATCAGACACCTGTCTGGTCGCGGGACGGCAAACGCCTGAGCTGGATCAGCGACAAGCACGACCGGTATGCCATCTGGACTCTGGATCTGGCTACCGGGGCCATAGACTCGCTTGTCTTCGAGACGAAATTCATCAGCTTCCCGGCATGGTCACCGTGCGGAAGCAAACTCGCATTTTTTTCCGATGTACCGGCCAATCCCCTGCTGCATGTGGTGGGACAGCTCAGCATCTACGATATAGAGACCGGCGAGTTGTCGGCTGTATTGGCGCCCATGCCACCACAGCCGATCAACTGGTCTTCTGATGGCAGGTACCTGGTCACGACCCGATTGAAGCCTTACAGTCAGCGCTTCCGCGAAGGAATCTACGCCATCGTCGCCGCCAATGTCGACACCGGCGAAGCCCACGACATTGTGCCCACCCCGCACCGCAGTCTCACTCACACGACCCTCGCGCCTCGCGGCGACGGATCACACCAGGTGGCCTACAGCCAGAATGGCGTATTGAATGTGCAGGTGCTGGATGAGGATATGCGGCCTGTGGGTGCGCCGCAGGTACTGGTCGATGCACTGGCGGATATGCCGAGTTTTAGCCACTCCGGTGAGTATCTGGCCTACCTGGCGGGGGACCAGCTTTTTCGCCTGCATCTGCTGACGGGCGAGCGGGAAGAAATCTCGCCGCGCATGACGTGGCGAAGGGACGTACCAGACCGGCGCTGGGTGCTGCGCGCGGGGCGTGTTTTTGACGGGATGTCAGAGTCCTACACAGAGGATGTCGACATCACGGTCAATGGTCATCGTATTCAATCCATCGGCCCTATCGATACCGCCACGGACCTGCCCGTGCTGGATGCCAGTGACAGTACGGTCATTCCAGGCCTGTTTGAATCCCACGCCCATATTGGTGATCACAATCACAGTGAACAACAGGGGCGGGCCTGGCTCGCTTACGGCATTACCTCCGTGCGTGATCCGGGCTCCAATCCCTACCTGGCCAACGAGCGCCGGGAGGCCTGGGCCTCGGGCCGCCGAACAGGCCCCCGCACTTTCATCACCGGGCACAATATCGAGGGCAATCGCGTGTACTACGCCGTCGCCGAGGGCATTGCATCAGACGCTCATCTGGAAAAAGCCCTGCAGCGAAGCCGTGCGCTGGATGTCGACTTCATCAAGACCTATGTGCGTCTTTCTGACCGGCGACAACGGCGAATCGTCGACTTTGCCCACCGCATGGGCGTGCCAGTGACCTCTCACGAGTTGCTGCCTGCCGCTGCTTACGGCGTTGATTACGTCGAGCATTTCACCGGCACCAGCCGCCGGGGTTTCACCACCAAGATCAGCGAGCTGGGGCGTAGTTACCAGGATGTCGCGGCAGTCCTTTCGGAAACCGGTATGGGCATCGTACCTACTATGGTAGTGCCCGGGGTGGTGCTGACCTTTACCGAACAGAATGACCTCTACAGCACAGAGCAATTCAATGCGCTGTACGGCGAGGCGGCCAAAAAGAATTACCAGGACTTCATGGCTTTCTTCGGTCCTGGCAGTGGAGGGTATGTCGATGCCTACGGCGAGCTACTCAGCGAGCTTGTGGCGCGCGGTGCACTGGTGGGTACGGGCACCGACTCGCCCTTCACCCCGTTCGGCACTGGCCTTCACGCCGAACTGCGGCTCTACCAGCGCGAGGGATTAAAGGGCTACCAGATTTTGCAGGCGGCCACCTTGCAGTCCGCCCGCATCGCCGGTGCTGACAGAGATCTGGGGTCCATCGAAGCCGGCAAGCTGGCCGATATGGTGATCATCAACGGAGATCCCCTCGCGGATATCAGCGAGGTCACCAACATCCGTGGCACTGTCAAGAACGGGCGTTACTACTCGCTGGCGGACCTGCTCTACCCCTCACATTGAGCGCCGGATGGCCTTGACCACGATGTGGTGGCCCGCTTTGACGGCGGTCGCATCACCTCAGATGGCGGCGGCCTGTTGCTGCATTAGGTGAATCATGGCCTGGGGCTGCTGTCCCGTACTGATGTAGCGCTTGGGTAGAGGAGTACGGGGTAGAATCCGTGGAAACCCTGATCAGGAGTCCGACATGAGGAAGGTTTTTAAAAACACGCGACAAATCCCGATCCCGGATGCAAGAGCGACTGACCTCTGGAACCGGTGGACCACGCTGGCCTGCGCCCTCATCGTCGGGCTGGCGGGGTGCGGCGAGGGTGACGAAGGCGGACCCCTGGCTGCTGCCGCCGTGGCGACTGGCTACACCATCGACCACGAGGTGCCGTCCACACCCGAGAACCTCGTCTGGGGCTGGTTCCCGATCGATAAGGAACCGGTGCTTCGGGTCGCACCCGGTGAGACTGTGCTCGTTCAAACACTCACCCATGCCGGCGCGACGCAGGACCAGGAGCCGATTTCCTACCTCACCGGGATGGGCGTGCCGCGAGAGGAAATTCTCGACGATGTGCTGGCGTTCTGGGCGGACCGGGATGGGCGGCTCCGCGAAGGCGCGAGCGGGCACGTCATCACCGGCCCCCTCTACATCGAAGGCGCCAGCCCGGGCGATATGCTCGAGATCGAGATCCTCGACGTCAGCACCCGGGTTCCGTGGGGGATCAACAACACCAGCGCCCGCGGCGGCGTGTTCTCGACAGCCTATCCGGGTTTCAGGGAAGGGGATCCGGAGCTGGATATGGCTCCCGGCACCCGCCACCTGATTCGCACGGGGATGTCGGGTGGGCGTGAAGTGGCGCTTTTCTCGAACACGATCGAGGTACCCCTCGCACCCTTCATGGGGATCATGGGCGTGGCGCCCGATCCGGTGGTGGGCGAGCCGGGGGTAACCGTGCCCGGGGTGCAGAGCTCGCGGCCGCCGGGTACGTTCGGTGGGAACCTCGATGTAAAAGACTTCAAGGCCGGGACGACACTCTACCTCCCGGTCTTCCAAGAGGGCGCACTCTTCTATGTCGGCGACGGACACGGCGCGCAAGGTGACGGCGAAGTCAGCGGGACGGCCATTGAGCAATCGCTCAGCGGCGTTTTCCGGTTTGCCGTGCATCCCGGCCGCGCCCCCGCCACGCCGCGTGCCGAGAACGACACGCACTACATGATCACGGGCATCGATCTCGATCTCGACCGGGCGATGCGCAATGCTACCCGGGAGGTCGTGAACTTCCTGGTCGAAGAGAAGGGACTCACGGCGGCCGAAGCGCTCTCGATCGCCAGTATCGCCGTCGACTTTCGTGTAAGCGAAGTCGTCGACCTGACCCAGGTCGTCACGGGGTTTGTGCCCAAGGAGATCTTTCTGCCTTAGGTAGTGTTCTGGCGGGCTGATCAATCCACCCGCCAACGTCACACGCTATCGGCAGACAGAAGGCAAGGTGTTTTAATGCCAACGGCGCGGGTAGATACCTGCGCGGGGTCACCCACTGGATCCGGGGATCAGTCAGTGCCTGAGTATGCCCAAGGAATTGCGGCGAGACGGGGACACAGATCCCGCTTGGCTCCACCAATAACATCAGACGCCTCGAAACTGCTGGGCGCCCACCGGGCCAGGGCGAAGTGGCTTTGATTACCTCAATGGAATTGACTCGGCACGTACGGAGCTTCGTCGCTTCACGGAACCATTGATCAGTCCGATCTCCTGGATGGAGGTCATGCTGGGCGTGATCACTGACGAGGAACCGGCGGTGCGTCAATTCCTCGCAGGATTCAGGCAGGTAGTAATCAACCCGGACGTTGCCGAAAGGGCATTTGCTCTCCGTCGCCTACACAAAATGCGCCTGCTCGACGCGATCGTCTGGGCCAGCGCCCAGTATGAAAGCGCGTTGCTGGTAACCCGAAAAAACGTCAAAGATTATCCCCCGGAGGACCCTGGCGTCCGCATCCCCTATAGTCTTTAGGCGCAATGCCACCAGCGGCAGGTTTTAGGACCCCGATGGCGTAGACGGCACTTACCGGCTTACACAGGTTTGCGCTAGTGCAGACGGTGTCCGCCTCGGCGTCTCCGCGGAAACTTTCTCGAAACAACTTGAAGTTTTGCAGCGCGGGTTGAGCAGGCTCCGCTGCGCGCCGATGCCGGTAACAGGAGGTCGGGACGGGTTAGGTTCAGGGCTGCGGTCAATAGCAGTGCCCCGTGGCCTGTATACTGTCTCGGGTCAACCGACGCTGCAGGGATAATGTGAGAGGTGCCTGAATGAACTCGGAGGAAACCCTCCCGTCTGTGAAGTCAATGCCGGGACCGCTGTTGCGAAGCCCGCGGGCTTTGCTGTGCTTTCTCCTGGTCAGCTTCGCCTGGTCCTGGTGCGCCCTGTTGCTGCCCGATGATCCCTGGCTGTTTGCGGCTGCCTTTGGTCCCTCGCTGGGTGCCCTGGCAGCCGCACTGCTGGAGCACGGCAGGACTGGCCCCGCGCGACTCTGGCAGCACCTGGGACCCCTGGACGTGGGATGGAGTACCTGGCTGTTGGCGGTCTATGCGGTGGTGCCGCTGGCCATTGTTGGCCTGCTGCTGTTTGGTGCTGCCAATCTGCGCGAAACTGGCGGCACAGCGGCCATCCTGGTGTTTATGCCGTTCCTCGCGGCATTTTCGCTGTTGCCCGGCCCTGTTGGCGAAGAGATTGGCTGGCGTGGGGCCCTGTTTCCCTGGTTGCTGCTGCGCTGGCAGCCGCTGCCGGCCAGCCTGCTGCTCGGTCTGGTCTGGGCACTCTGGCAAGCGCCGTTGTGGTGGCGTCCCGAGTTTCGCATGGGCGTCTCGCCGCTGTTGTTTGTGCCTTTGTATACCCTGTCGCTGATGGCCATGTCGGTGATCATCACTGCTATCTGTCTTCGCGCCCGCGGCAGTGTGGTCCTGGCCATTGTCACGCACGCCGCCCTGAACGCAGCGGCCATCCCGTTTGCCCTGTTGCATGAGCGCGGACATCTTCCCGTGGCGGTCGTGGTGCCCGTGACGCTGCTGATGTGCGTGACCGCCGTAATAGTGTGGTACGGCTTTGGCCGCAGAGCAGCCGGTGCCCGGCCGTCCGGGCGTATCGTTGCAGAGCATGCGGGCTAAAGCGCGACACAACTTCCCCGCTCCATCGCGATAGCGTAGAGTTCTTGCTCTATGAGCGACCGATTACGCACCGCGTATCGTCAGCCCTGATACCCCCCGAACAGCAGCAGGTACAGCCATGAGCTTGAAGAACAAAACGCTTTTTATCACCGGCGGCAGTCGCGGCATCGGCCTGGCCATTGCTCTCAAGGCAGCAGCAGATGGCGCCAATGTGGCGATCGCGGCGAAGACTGCCGAGCCCCACCCAAAATTACCCGGCACGATATACACGGCGGCAAAGGCCATTGAAGAGGCGGGCGGTCATGCGCTGCCCGTGCTCTGTGATATTCGTCATGAGGACCAGGTCAAGGCCGCGGTGGAACAGACCGTCGAGCGCTTTGGCGGTATCGACATCTGCGTCAACAACGCCAGCGCGGTCAGCCCCACGCCGACGCTGGAAACTGATATGAAGCGCTACGATCTGATGCAGGACGTCAACACGCGCGGCACCTTTATGGTCTCGAAGCTGTGTATTCCTTACCTGAAGCAGTCGGAGAATCCGCATATCCTCACGCTAGCTCCGCCGCTTGATATGGACGCCAAGTGGTTTGCGCCGCATCTTGCCTACACCATTGCCAAGATGGGCATGAGTCTGTGCACGCTGGGACTGGCGCGTGAATTTGCGGCCGACGGCATCGGCGTCAATGCCCTGTGGCCACTGACGGCGATTGATACGGCGGCGATCCGCAATGTGCTCGGTGGCGAGGCTGTTGCAAAAGGCAGTCGCACGGTGGATATCATGGCTGACGCCGCCTATGTGGTAATGAACCGTCGCGGCGACGCCTGCACGGGTAACTTCTTTATCGATGAACTGCTGCTGCGCCAGGAAGGTGTTTCTGACTTTGATGTCTATGCGGTTGAGGCTGGAGGCAGTCTTTTCCGCGACTTTTTCGTGCCCGATGCGATCGCCGAGGCGCTGCCGACAAAAACTGACAGCGCCTATTGAGGGTCGCGCAGCGCGGCGTCCACCTGCCAAAGGCGGTCCTGTCCCCAGACCGCCGTGTTGCCGACGCGGAAGCTGGGGACGCCCCACAGTCCAAGTGAAATCATTTCGCTGCGATTCGCTTCCGCTTCGGCTCGCCAGGTGTCGGTGTCGAGGTGGTCGCGGGCACCTGTCCACGACAGTCCCGCGGATTCAACGATGCGCCGCATACCCCTGTCGCTGCCTGCATCGATCCCCTGCGCCCAGACCCCGCGCAGAAAGGCCAGGCAGTACTCCTCGCCACGCCCCTCACTGCGCGCCCACGGCAGCAACGAATAACCGCGCTCCACCGGCCTGCCAAGCGGATCGGCGATGCGGCCAAAGGGTATGCCGAGGCGCGAGGCTTCACGCGCAACGTCCGTCATGATGTACATTTTCTTTGCCCGGGGCACGGGAAGACCGCGCATGACCATCGGCAGGACGAAACGCAGCTTCAGCGATGCATTGCGCTTGCGGGCGAGCGCGAAAACCCTCACGGCAGCAAGGTAGGTATACGGACTTCGGAATGACAGGAAGAAGTGGAGCTCCAGCTCCCTGTCATGAGCGTTGCCGGCCGGGGCGGGTGATGATTGCGGTGGTATCAGAGGGTTATCTGTTGCGCCCTCGCGCGTGAGTCCCGCTTGCTGCAG
Source organism: uncultured Alteromonadaceae bacterium (assembly GCA_964613795.1). Lineage (GTDB taxonomy): Bacteria > Pseudomonadota > Gammaproteobacteria > Pseudomonadales > Halieaceae > Chromatocurvus. Next base: position 162,875 of record CAZTJR010000003.1, read on the forward strand.
GCGGCGCGCGAGATAGTGCAGTCGGTCGGGGCCCCAGTACCACTCGCCGCCGTAGAACAGCGTGGCGCCAAGGTAGTGGCCGGCTGCCTGCCGTCGTGCGTTTCCGGCACGGATTGCGGCCTGCGCCCCGTTCGCGGGGCATGAAGGCAGCGGGCCTCCGCGCCAGAGTGCATCGCTGATGCCCGGACTCTCCTCGAAAAACCGGCCCCGATCGATGGCATCTGCCAGCGCAGCATCGGCAAGCGTTATGGCAGCGGCCCGCGGCTGCTCATGGTGTGGAGCAAAAACAAGACCAAGGTGATTCGCAAGACTTGCCGCATCGCGGCGTGACCAGTCCTCCAGCATGGCGCGCTCGGGCGCGGCCCAGTCCGGCGGTGGCCCCACCAGCCAGGGTTTGATCTCGACGGCGTACTGTTCGTGCAGTCGCGGCAGCAGCTGCAGCATCAGGTGACTATAGGGATCGTCGCCCTGATGGAAGTACTCGATGACCGCAGGGCGTCCACGCTTGCGGCGTCTTTTCTCGTAATGCTCGTGTTGTTGCAAGCGGCGCTGCGGCGATAGCAGGTGCGCAAGTGCAGGCGAGACGATGAGACTCTTAAGCGTCACGCCGTTGCTATCCGCTCTCAGATACGGTCCAGCCCGGTAACGCGCCGCAGGATCCAGTCGGAGATCACGGTGGGCAGGCACTTCTTCAGCACAATGAAGAGGTTGTTGCGGCCACGGGGCGTCACATAGCGCGGCCGGGGTTGTGCCGCCTCGCAGGCCTTCACCAAGGTTCCCGCCACAGTGACCGGATCGGCACCGCCAGCGTGCAGGCGCCGATGGAAGCGGATGAAGACCTCGAGCTGATCGCGGTAGGCGCCGGCATTATCGGCGTGCGTCTGCAGCTGTTGGCGTTCATGCGCGCCAAAGCCGGTTTTCACGGCGCCGGGCTCTACCAGAATCACTCGCACACCGTGGGGCTGCAGTTCGAGACGGAGTGCGTCGCTGATGGATTCCACCGCGTGCTTGGTGGAGGCATAGGGCGCGAAGAAGGGCATGGTTACGTGGCCCGCAACCGAGGATACATTGATTATACGGCCGCGGCCGCGTTCTCGCATGCCGGGGAGAAAGGCGCGCGTCACCCGCACCAGACCAAAGACATTGGTTTGGTACTGCGCCTCGAGATCGGCGTCACTCACGTGCTCGAGAGGGCCGGCACAGCCAAAGCCCGCGTTATTGACCAGAACATCCAGTGCCGCCCCGTTCAGGAGTGATTCCACGGTGGTGGCGGCCTGGCGCACGCTGTCCGCGTCAGTGACATCCATTTCCAGAGGGTGAATATTGCTGAACTGTCCGTCGAGCGCGTCGAGGACCTGCCGGTTGCGGCCCGCCGCAATGACCGTGTGACCCTTATTGGCGAGCAGAATGGCGGCTGACTTGCCGATGCCCGCGGTGGCGCCCGTGATCAGGATAGTTGACATGGATGACTCCGCATTGCCGGCCCAACGCCGCAACAAAGGCTGCAAGATAAGTATTTGAGGCGCTCACTGCAAGTGGCCTAGAATACGCTCTAACGCATTCAGGAGATGCCCCGTGGCGAGTAATCGCAGGTCAAGAAATATCACCCAGGGTGTGGAGCGCGCGCCCAACCGCTCCATGTATTACGCCATGGGTTACAGCGGAGACGATTTCAGCAAGCCCATGATCGGCATCGCCAATGGGCACTCCACCATCACGCCCTGCAATGCAGGGCTGCAGCCCCTGGCCGATGCGGCAGCGGATGCGCTGCGTGATTCCGGGGCAAACGCACAGCTGTTTGGCACGCCCACCATCAGTGATGGCATGTCGATGGGAACGGAGGGCATGAAGTACAGCCTGATTTCCCGGGAAGTGATTGCAGACTGCATTGAAACGTGCGTCGGCGGTCAATGGATGGATGGCGTGCTGACCATTGGCGGCTGTGACAAGAACATGCCCGGGGCCATGATGGGCATGCTGCGCGCGAACGTGCCGGCCATTTTTGTGTACGGCGGTACGATTCTGCCCGGGCGCTATAAGGGCCAGGACCTGAACATTGTGAGCGTGTTTGAAGCCGTGGGTGAACACAGCGCGGGACGTATCAGCGATGAAGATCTGCTCGCTATCGAGCGCAACGCTATCCCAGGGAATGGCTCCTGTGGTGGCATGTACACGGCCAATACCATGAGCTCGTCGTTCGAGGCACTGGGCCTCAGCCTGCCATACTCGAGCACCATGGCGAGCGTGGAGGGCGAGAAACTCGATAGCGCGCGAGAGAGTGCCCGTGTTCTGGTGAAAGCAGTGGCAGCGGATCTCAAGCCTCGCGATATCGTGACCCGGGAATCCATCGAGAATGCGGTGGCGGTCATCATGGCCATCGGCGGTTCGACCAACGCCGTGCTGCACTTTCTTGCCATCGCCCATGTCGCCGAAGTCGACTGGAGCATTGACGATTTTGAGCGAGTTCGCCGCCGCGTGCCTGTACTGTGCGACCTGAAACCCAGTGGGCGCTACCTGGCGATCGATCTGCACCGTGCCGGCGGCATTCCCCGGGTGATGAAAATACTGCTCGACGCGGGCTTGCTGCACGGCGACTGCATGACCATCACCGGACAAACGGTTGCCGAGTCACTCGCGGAGATTCCCGCTGGCTGTCCGCAAGGCCAGGACGTTATCCGGCCGATCGACAAGCCGATGTACCGCGAGGGCCACCTGGCGATTCTGCGCGGCAACCTTGCTGCGGAGGGCGCCGTTGCCAAGATCACCGGACTGAAAAACCCCGTGATTACCGGCCCGGCGCGTGTGTTCGACGATGAGAAATCGGCGCTGGATGCCATTCTTGCGGGCAGGATTCAGGCCGGCGATGTCATGGTGCTGCGCTACCTCGGCCCTCGCGGCGCACCGGGCATGCCGGAAATGCTCGCGCCGACGAGTGCGCTGATCGGGCAGGGTCTTGGCGAATCCGTGGGCCTGGTTACCGACGGTCGCTTCTCCGGTGGTACCTGGGGCATGGTGGTGGGGCACGTGGCCCCGGAAGCCTACGCCGGTGGCGTTATCGCGCTGGTGGAGGAGGGCGACAGCATTACCATGGATGCCCATCAGCTGCTGTTGCAGGTGCACGTGGATGACGCGGAGCTTGATCGGCGACGACACGCCTGGCGCGCGCCCGAACCTCGGTACAAGCGTGGCGTGCTGGCAAAGTTCGCGCGCAATGCCTCCAGTGCCAGCCTTGGAGCGGTGCTGGATCTGCCCGACTCGCCGTAGTCCGCCCAGAGACGGGAGCGCGCGGTGTTATTCCGCGCGCAATGTCTCCGACTTCGCCATCACGCGGTCCCTCAGGCTCTGCTTGTAGTCGTGGAGCCGCTGTCGCAGGGCTGCATCCGATGTGCCGAGAATCTGGGCGGCGAGAATGCCGGCGTTCGCTGCGTTGTCGATGGCCACGGTGGCGACCGGAACGCCGGCGGGCATCTGCACAATGGAAAGCAGTGCGTCTTCACCCGCCAGTTTTGTCGCACTGACTGGTACACCGATAACTGGCAGGACACACAGTGATGCCACCATTCCGGGCAGGTGCGCCGCGCCACCGGCGCCCGCGATGATTACCCGTAGTCCGCGCCCCTCGGCCTCGCGGGCGTAGGTATAGAGCTTTTCCGGTGTGCGATGGGCGCTGACGATGTCCACTTCCGTGGTCACGCCCAGCTCCTCGAGAATGCTGGCAGCGGCGCGCATGACCGGAAGGTCTGAGTCGCTACCCATGATAATGCCGACCTGGGCGCTCACGCGATGGCTCCCGTTTGCCCGCTGGTCAGGCGGCTGTAGGCCGCGGCTACCCTGTCCGCCGCAGCTTCCGCGGTGTCGCCGGTGGCCGTGATATGGCCCAGTTTGCGCATCGCGCGCGAGGGCGATTTTCCGTACCAGTACACCGCAGTGTCGCCATCGCGATCACAGCCGGCAGCGCGATCTTCGGCGGCCGCTTTCAGGCTGTCGTTGCAAAGCAGGTTGCGCATGGCGGCCGGTCGGCGCAGAGCCGTGCCGGCCAGCGGCATCCCGGTTATCGCTCGCAGATGCTGCTCGAACTGAGAGCTCTCTGTCGCGTCCAGGGTGAAGTGTCCCGCATTGTGTACCCGCGGGGAAATCTCGTTGATCAGGATGTCGCCGTTCTCGAGACGGAACAGCTCAACGCCAAAGACGCCGATGCCGTCGAGGGCCTCGATCGCGCGCGTGGCAACCTGCTCGGCCTGCGCAAGCACGCTATCGTCGAACGCGCTGGGGGCAAATACCCAGTCGAGTACCGAGTGGTCGGTATTAAAGGTCATGTCCACCGGGGGAAAGGTGCGCATTTCGCCGTCGGCTTTTCGTATCACCATGACGGCAATTTCCGTGAACCGCCCCGCATAGGCCTCGTAGAGCGTTTCGCCGGGCCATGCGGCGTCCAGGTGGTCGGGGCCGCTGATGATCTGCACTCCGCGACCGTCGAAGCCGCCGCGCAGGCTTTTCTGGACCAGCGGGTACCCCAGTGTTGCGGCCGCCTCACTCACGCCGCTTACAGAGCCGCTGAGAAGAAAGGGCAATGTTGGCAGCGCTGCTTCTGCCAGCCAGGTTTTCTGCAGAGCCTTGTCCTGAATGGTCTCGATGGTGGCGAGACGCGGGTAGCAAGTTACCTGTCCGGCAGCCTCTGCAGTCTTCAGTATCTCCAGGGCAACTTTTGAGACATCCTCGCGCTCATAGGTAATGATGTCGCTATGCGTCACCAGCTTCGCGACGGCCGCCGGATCGTCCATGCCCCCGACGACGGCGGTATCCGCGCGCCGCGCCGCTGCACTGTCTGCGCTGTTAGTGAGTATGGTGGTGGTTATGTCGAGCCCAGCGGCGGCCTCGCACAGGAGCATGCCCAGTTGCCCATCACCCACAATGCCGATTCGTGTTGCCATCATCTGCCCCGTTTTTCCGAAGTCGCGAACTATACCGGTGTGGAGTTTATCATCAAGCGCCGATTCTGGTGTCGCGTCGGCAGCCAACCCCGGCCAGTGCGCTGGCCAGGGCGACGTAAGCGGCGGCAGCCAGGGCCATGGTGCTGAGAGTGACGCCTGCGTCCAGTCCCCAGCCCATAACGACCGGCGTGATGGCCGTTGCGCAGACCATCAGTGCGGTTGTGACCGATTTAATGGCACCGAGGTGCAACGTGCCGTAGCGCTCTGCATAAAAGGGCGAGGCCATCGTTGTGTAGAGCCCGGTGGATACGCCGATCAGCAGCATAAAGCCGACGGCGGCCCAGGCCGCGTTGACCAGGCCCAGAAGAAGCAGGGATGCGCCCAGCGGCAGGATCATGAACGGCAGCAGCGGTTGAGCGCTGAAACGGTCAATCATCAGGCCGGCGGCAAACTTGACCGCCGAACTGACCACCGCATAGAGCACATACAATCCCGCCCAGAACGACAGTGTCCAGCCTTTTTCATCGACCAGCTGCACCTGGTGAAACATGAAGCCGGTGAACAGTAGCGGCTGCGCCATCAGCGAGGGCAGAAACAGGTAGAGCAGGGGATCGCGCAGCATTTCGGCGCGGGTCCACTGCCGTCTGGTCGCTGGGTTCTGCTGGTTTTCGGGCCGGTAATCGGGTTGCAGGGTGTCGAGGTACCGGGCATGGCGATGCCCGTGGTCCCTCAGCAGCAGCCAGACCAGCGGCGGCATGACCAGCAGCAGGGCGATCCCCCAGGCGAAAAACGACTGTCGCCAGCCCCAGGCGGCAAGCAGCGCCACCGCCAATAGTGGGAGCAGGGCCTCTGCCACGGCGAAACCGCTAGTGGCAATGGCGCTAGCCTTGCCCCGACCGTCGGGAATGTAGCGAACGATGCTGGTCAGGCCGACCATGGACATCAGTGCCTGGCCGGCGTGACGCAGGAGCAGGAAAGCAAAAAACAGCAGCATTGGACCAGCGGCGAGCCCGGCAAGAAAACAGCCTGCCCCCAGCCCCAGCACAATGAGATAGCTGACGCGGCGCAGGTCCCAGCGATCAATCAGGCTGCCGGTCCAGAGCAACAGGAACGCACTGGTCAGCGTCGCACTGGAGTAAAGAAGGCCAAACTCGCTGTGGTCCAGATGCAGTTCTTCGCGGATGTCGCCGCTGAACAGGGCAATGAAAAAGGTCTGTCCATAGGACGAACCAAAGGTCATCAGAAAGCCGAACAGAAGCAGGCGCCACTCCCGTCGGACCAGTGGGACGAAACTCTTCACGCGCTGTCGGGCTGAACGAACTCCGTGATTTCGAGGTTAAAGCCGGACAGGGCATTGAAATGGATCGGTGAAGACATCAGGCGCATGCGGCCCACGCCAAGTCTCTTGAGAATCTGTGACCCGGTGCCTATCACGCGATAGTTCTGCCGACCCTCGCCGCCCGCAATGCGGACCGGTTTCGGGAAAGCATCGATTTCCTCCAGCTGAGCCTCGAGGCTCTGCTCCTGTCCGATAAGCACCACTACGCCATGGCCCGCGCGTGCCACTTCACTCATGGCGCGCCGATAGGACCAGCCCGGCGGGCTGCCCTCGATGCGTGTGCCCATGATGTCGCGCAGGTTGTTAATGGTCTGTACGCGCACCAGGGTGTCGGTGGTCTCTTCCAGTTCGCCAAGACTGAGAGCGTAATGCAGCGTGTGGTCCACCTGATCGGTGAAGGTATGCAGCTGGAAGGTGCCGAACTCGGTGAGCACCGGCTTGCTGCTGTGCAGTTCCACAGAGTGCTCATGCAATGACCGGTACTGGATCAGGTCGGCAATGGTGCCCATGGCGAGGCCATGACGCTCGGCAAAGACCTCGAGTTCGGGTCGCCGTGCCATAGTGCCGTCTTCATTCATAATTTCGACGATCAATGCCGCCGGCTCGAAGCCCGCCATGCGCGCAAGATCGACGCCGGCCTCGGTGTGCCCCGCGCGGCGCAGGACACCGCCGGGTTTTGCCACCAGCGGGAAGATATGACCGGGCTGGCGGATGGAGTGCGGGCCCGCGTCGCTGGCAACTGCAGAGCGCACCGTGTGAGCGCGCTGTGCCGCGCTGATGCCAGGGCCACGCTTCTCCGCGGCGTCGATTGATACAGTGAAATTGGTTTCGTGCTGGGAGCGATTGTCCCTGACCATCAATGGCAGCTGCAGTTGGCGTGCGCGATTCTCGGTGATCGGCATGCAGATCAGCCCGCAGGCTTCGGTCGCGAAGAAATTGATGATGTCGGGAGTTACCGCTTCCGCCGCGACAATCAGATCGCCCTCGTTCTCGCGGTCCTCATCGTCCATGAGGATGACCATGCGCCCGGCACGGATGTCATCGATAATTTCGGGAATGCGGGTCAGGGACATGGTCAGATCTCTCGCTATCAGCAGCGTTCAATGGCAATAGCGGTGGCTTCACCGCCGCCGATGCACAGCGCGGCAATACCGCGTCGGCCGCCGCTTTTTTCCAGTGCGTACATCAGGCTCACGATGATGCGTGATCCGGTCGAGCCGATGGGATGACCCTGGGCACAGGCGCCGCCGTGAATGTTGACACGCGCGTGGTCGAGGCCGAGGTCGTCCATGGCCATCATGGTGACCATGGCGAAAGCCTCGTTGATCTCGTACAGATCGACGTCGCCGGCGTCCCAGCCCGTGCGCTCCAGCACTTTGCGAATAGCGCCGACCGGCGCAATGGTGAACTCCGCGGGCGCCTGGCTGTGCCGCGCGTGCGAGACAATCCGCGCCCGGGCCTTGAGGCCGCGTTGCTCCACTTCACTCCCCGACATGAGTACCAGGGCACTCGCGCCGTCGGAGATGGAGCTTGAGTTGGCGGCGGTAATGGTGCCGTCTTTGTCGAATACGGGGCGCAGTCCGGAAATTTTATCCACCACTGCCTTGTGTGGCTGCTCGTCGTCACTGACCACGGTTTCACCCTTGCGGCTGGTCACCGTGACCGGCGCTATCTCGCCAGCGAGCGAGCCATCCTCGATGGCGCGCTTTGCGCGGCTGAGGGATTCAATGGCAAAGGCATCCATGGCCTCGCGCGACAGGCCGCGGGCGTTGGCGGTTTCCTGAGCGAATGAGCCCATGGCGCGTCCCGTGTAGGCGTCTTCCAGGCCGTCGAGGAACATGTGGTCGTAGAGCGTTGCCGGTCCCAGGCGAACGCCACCGCGTGCGGCTGGCATGAGATGAGGCGCGCGGCTCATGCTTTCCATGCCCCCTGCGACCACGGCGCGATTGGTCCCGGCCCGAATGCTGTCGATGCCGAAAATGGTGGCCTGCATACCACTGCCGCAGGCCTTGTTCACCGTTACTGCGCCGGTAGCGTTAGGGATGCCGGCGCCGATCGCCGACTGTCGCGCGGGGCATTGCTTGAGCCCCGCGGGCAGCACGCAGCCCATAAAGACTTCGTCGATGTCGCTGCCCGTGACCGACGCTCGCGACAGCGCGGCGCGTATGGCTGTACTGGCGAGTTCCGGTGCCGGGACGCTGCTGAGTGCGCCCATCAGTCCGCCCATCGGCGTGCGTGCGCCGTCCAGAATAAAGACCGTTTCGTTGCTCATAGACCGGTGCTTCCGTGTTGCTACAGGAAAGACGCGCCTGCTGGACCGTTCGTCTGTGTGACGCAATACGGCCGGGCGCTTTTTGCGAGGCTGTGCATTTAGCCATAGCCCTTAATCAGACTCAAGCCGTGTCCGCCGGGGCGGATGACGGGCTGGCGCTGGCGATGAAGCGCTTGCCACGCACCGCCGCGCGGTAGTCGCGGGGCGGCATGCCCATCCGCAGCCGGAACTGGCGGCTGAACAGGCTGGCGGACTGCCAGCCGCAGCGCCAGGCAATCTCGTTGATATCGAGATTACTGTGCAGTAGGAGTGACCTGGCCTCGCCAACCCGAAGCTGCATGACGTACTGCAGCGGCGACATGCCGGTGGCGCGTCGAAAACGCCGGGTAAAGGCGCGCGCGCCAAAGCCCGCATCCCGCGCCAAATCCGCGACGGATTGCGGATTTGCCAGCTGCTCCTGCATGCGCATCTGCGCCTCGAGTATGATCTCGTCGTGGTGTGCCGTGTACGTTCCCTCAAGAAATGCAGCGGTCTGAAAGGTACGCCGGATCTCGGGAGAAAACTGGTTTTCTACTGCCCGCGACACGCGCTTCCCGTACCACAGCTCCACGATATGAACCATCAGGTCGGCGATTGAGTTGACGCTGCCCACGCAGAAGATATTGCCGCTCTGCGTAATGAGGTGGCGTCGTTTCAGATGCACGTCCGGGTAGCGCTTCTCGAAGCGGTCAAAGTAATTCCAGTGGGTGGTGGCCGAGCGGCCCGAGAGCAGGCCGGCCTCGGCAAGCAGGCAGCTGCCCGTACCCACGCTGCACAGCAGGGTGCCCTGTTCGTGGCGACGTCGCAGTTCGGGCAGCAGCTCCGAACACAGCCTCAGGGTGCGGTCCGGACTGCGCCATATCGCGGGGAGGATAAGCATCTCCATGGCCGGGGCATCATGCAGCGGCTCGCCGGCGCGGATTGCGAGACCTGAACTCAGGGTGATCGCGCGCTCTGCCGACGTCGACAGCAGCCGGAACTGGCCCTGGGCTGCGCCGCGATGGGCCACGCTGGCGAGTTGGCTCGCGGCGTGCAGAATCTCCATGGGCAGCGTGATGCTGGTAGCCAGGGCGTCGGGATACAGCAGGGCGGCAGCAGTGCGCATGTTCAGGTCTCATCCGTGGCAGTGAAAAAAGTGTAATGAAAGTGTCCGGAAATTGATAATAAAGCGACTCGTGTCCCCGTACACTGACGCATTGAAATGAAGTCGCGAGGTACAGTCAGTGTCGCAGCAAGCGTTGCCGGTCATCGTCGGTTTTGGAGGAATCAACAGTGCGGGTCGGGTGTCTGCCCACCATGCCTTTGCCCGGCTCGTGGAGTCGCGCCTGACTGGGGCGGCGCGGGAAAAAATGCTGGCATCGCTGCGACAGGTGCAGGGGCGGCCGTCTGCCAGCGACGCGGATGTGCTGGCCGGCACGCTGATACGGCGCATCGAGGCCTCACATTACGATCCCGACGCCGTGCCCTGGAATCGCCGCGTGACCACTGGCAGTGATGATACGCCGACCACGTTTGAGATGGCGCGCAGGGGTCTGCCGCAGCCTCTGCCTTCGGGGTGGTCCGTGACAGAGATCGACAGCCAGCGCGTGGCGGTTACGGCGACGGGTGCACAGGATATCCTGCTGCCCTCGATCCGGGATTTCGAGGTAAAAGTGGCCAGCCAGCTGCCGACGGGCTTTGACCCGGGAGCACTGTACGCCTCGCGTAATCACCCGCGCGGGCTGCAGATGGCCATTTACGCGGCCTCCGATGCGCTCGGCCAGCTGGGTATCGACTGGTCGACCGTCATGCGCCATGTCAGCGCTGATGCCGTGAGCGTGTACGCCGGCAGTGCCATGGGCCAGCTCGACGATCCTGGCACGGGCGGCATGCTGAAGGCGCGCTCCAACGGCCAGCGCGCCACGTCCAAATACTGCCCGCTGGGACTGGCGGAAATGCCGGCGGACTTCATTAATGCGTATGTGCTGGGCGCAATGGGCGCCACCGGCGCAACTCTCGGCGCCTGTGCTTCATTTCTCTACAACCTGCGCAACGCGGTAAACGATATCCGCAGCGGACGCGCCAGGGTTGCGGTGGTCGGCGGCGCGGAGGCGCCCGTGACGCCCGAGGTTATGGAGGGTTATGCCGCGATGGGTGCTCTGGCTACTGACAAGGGTTTGCGCCAGCTCGATGGCCTGGCCGATGATGACACGCCGGACCACCGCCGTGCCTGTCGTCCGTTCGGGGACAACTGTGGTTTCACTATGGGCGAATCGGCGCAGGCGCTGGTGCTCTTCGACGACGCGCTGGCGATGGAGCTGGGTGCATCGGTCTATGGTGCTGTCACCGATGTCTTCGTGAACGCGGATGGCTACAAGAAGTCCATATCGGGTCCGGGTGTCGGCAATTACATCACGGTGGCCAAGGCGCTGTCCGCGGCCAGGGCGATCGTCGGTGAGCACCACCTGCGTCATGGGGGCTTCGTCCAGGCGCACGGCACGGGCACGCCCCAGAATCGCACGACGGAGTCGGAAATTCTCAGTCGCAGTGCCGCAGCCTTCGGTATTGATCGCCTGCCCGTGGCGGCGCTCAAGTGCTACTTCGGCCACTCTCTGGGCGCCGCGGCGGGGGATCAGATAGCGATGACGCTCGGTGTCTGGGCGCACGGGATGATTCCAGGCATTACCACGACGACGAAACTCGCGGATGACGTGAAGCGGGATAATCTGGCCTTCTGTCTGCAGCATACCGAGATAGACACCGAGGCCCAGGCCTGGGCACTGATCAACTCGAAAGGCTTCGGCGGAAACAACGCCAGCGCCATGCTGCTCAGCCCGACACTGACCTCACGTATGCTTCGCAGCCGCCACGGCGACAGCAGTGTCAGGCGCTGGCAGGCGGCCAACGAAGCAGTCTGTGCCGCACGTGACGCCTACGACCAAGCGGCTGTTGATGGCCGCCGCGACGTTATCTATCGTTTCGATCACGATGTCCTGGGCGACCGCGATGTCAGCTACGACGGCACCGCGTTGAGGGTTGGCAAGGCGGCTATTGATCTGCAGCTGGCGTCGCCTTTTGCGGATATGCATTCCTGGCGCGAATCCTGATTGCTCTCCTGCGCCATCGGGCGAGGACTGTTATCATTTCCGACCTCATGGGTGATGCGTGAACGGAATGTCTGAACCGATTGATCTTTTACTGCAGCGAAATTCAGCGCCCCGGCTCACTCTGCCGTCGCCCGATCCGCAGGAGCAGACGCTGATGTTTCAGGCGGCATTGCGTGCGCCGGACCATCTCTGGCTGCGGCCCTGGCGTTTCCTGGTGGTTGAGGGTGAGCGACGCGAAGCACTGGGCCATGTTTTGCTGGAGTGCCTGCTGCGACACGACCCTGATGCGGATGAAGCCGTCCGCGCCAAGGCGCTGAATGCACCGTTGCGTGCGCCATTGATTATCGTGGTTCTCGCCGCCATCACGGAACATCCCAAAGTGCCGGCGGCAGAGCAGCGCCTCTCGGCGGGCTGCGCGGCGCATGCGATACTGCTCGCTGCAGAAGCGCTGGGGTACTCCGGCGTCTGGCGCACAGGAAATCCGGCCTATGACCCGGAGGTGGTGGCTGCTCTGGGTGGTTCGCGTGACGAGGAGATTATTGCCTTCCTGTATGTGGGGACGCGCGCCGGTACAGCGAAAACGCTGCCGGCGATGAGCACAGATGATTTTGTTGCCCGCTGGTAGCGGGTCTAGCGGAGGTGACGCCAATGCAACCTGAGCTGACGACGCTTGCAGTCAGTATTGAAGACCACGTGGCGGAAGTGGCGCTGAACCGTCCGGACAAGGCGAACAGCATGAACAGCGCTATGTGGCGCGAGTTTCAGGCCTGTTTCGAATGGCTGGACCGATGCGAAGAGGTTCGAGCGATTATCCTGACCGGGAACGGACGGCACTTTTGCGCCGGGATAGACCTTGGCATGTTCGGCGAGCTGCATGCTGCGAGCGATGACCCGGCGCGCCGCGCAGAGCAGTTCCGCCAGAATGTACTTGCCATGCAGGACAATCTGAGTGCCCTGGAGAAGTGCCGCAAGCCGGTACTCGCGGCCATCCACCACACCTGCATTGGCGGCGGAATTGACCTCGTGTGCTGCTGTGACATGCGCTATGCCACGGAAGACGCCTATTTTTCCGTACGCGAAGTCGATATTGGCATGGTTGCCGACGTCGGCACGCTACAGCGCCTTCCGAAACTGATCCCCGAGGGAGTGGCCCGTGAGCTGGCCTACACCGGGCGCACTCTGGCTGCCGGTGAGGCGCGTGACATCGGTTTCGTCAACCGCGTGTTTGAGCACCGGGAAGCAATGCTTACGGAAGTGCGACAGATAGCGCGGGTCATCGCCGGCAAGTCACCCCTGGTGATCCGTGGGACAAAGGATATGCTGCTATATACCCGCGATCATAGCGTGTCAGACGGGCTCAACTATATTGCGACCTGGAATGCCGGCATGATGAGTACACAGGATCTGCAAGAGGGCATTACCGCGCAGGCCGAGGGCCGCCCTGCGCGCTACGTCGATTAGTCTTTCAATCTTCTGATGCGGGTGGTCCCATCATGGGTTTCCCGGCCAGTCTTCCATCTCGATCAGGGGATGAAAAGCCAGGCGAATGCCTTCCCGGACATGACCGCTGTTTTCCAGAATGTTGCGTCGGCGCACGTAGCGTCCACTGGAGGAGCGGGTATCGATCGAATCCGTGGCGTCGATACCACCGCGGCTGACAAACAGGCGCTGCAAATCCATATCGAACATGGTCACCTGCAGCGAGACCACCGACGCCGGCAGATTCCAGTCAAAATCGCTGCTGACGCCGCTGCCCGGCCCCTGCAGTGACGGCCGGCGCGAGACCCCATCCCAGCGAGCGAGGTGCTTCAGTCCACCGTTAAAGGGGGTCTCCATTTCGACGAGGTCGGTGAATACGAACGCATCCAGATCGGTCTCTTCCTGCATGCGATCGCGAACGCTCTGCATGAGCTGGGAGAAGGTTTTCATGTTGACCCGGCCGGTTGTCGGATCCACCGGATCACCGAAGGCGCGTACCGCAGTATTCCAATGCTGCCGGAAGGTTCTCTGCGGCAGGACACTGTAGCCATTTTTTTCCATATAGCTGGCGACTCGGCCATCGATGACAGGCGTGACTTCATCCAGATAGTTGCGCGACGGCACGCCGAGGTTGACATGGGCGATCACAACGGTCTTTATCGGCTTGGTGGCGAGCGCCTCGCGCTCAATCTGGAAGGGAAAAACCGTGGGATTGTGCGTCGGGCCACTGGCGCAGGCCGCCAGAACACAAACTGCTGTCATACAAAGCAGGCGAAAACGAGGGGGCATAGGGGGTATCACGCGGTACAATCTCCTGCAAAAAGGTCGATGGTACCAAAAAGCGAACACGGCGGCAGGAGAGCAGATGACAGAAAGCGATAGCGTTGAGCTCAACGTGACCTCAGAGGGACAGGGTGCGGATGTCATTCTGCTCCATGGCCTGTTCGGGATGGGAGCGAATCTTGGCGGGCTGGCGAGATCCCTGCGCGATGTCTGCCGAGTTCATCTCGTGGACCTGCCCGATCACGGACGGTCCGGATGGACTCGCCGGTCCGATCTGCGCTCTATGGCAAATGCCCTGGCGCAGTGGCTGCAGGCAGAGTCGATTGTGGGGGCGCATTGCGTGGGGCACTCGCTCGGTGGGAAAATTGCCATGCAGTTTGCGCTGGATCATCCGGCATCGGCAGCGTCTGTCGTTGTGGCAGACATCGCCCCGGTGGCCTACGCGCGGTCGCACGATGCGGTATTTGCCGCCTTGAGCGCGGTCGAGGCGGCGGGCTGTCAGAGTCGGTCCGAGGCAGATGCGATCATGGCTGAGGACATTGCTGACGCAGGCGTCCGCCAGTTTCTCCTCATGAGCCTCTATCGAGGCGAGGACGGCAGCTATCACTGGCGCTTCAATCTCGCGGGCCTGCAGCGAAATTATGCGGCGTATCTGCAGGCCCCGGCGGCTGAAGCACCCTATGATGGTCCGGCGCTGTTCATCCGTGGCGCGCTGTCGAACTATGTCAAGGATGAGTATCTTTCGGATATCCACGCTGCGTTTCCCGCCGCCGCGATAGAGACCATGGCTGACTGCGGACACTGGCTGCACGCCGAGCAACCGGCAGTGTTCAATACGCTGGTTCGGAAATTCATCGTTGGCGAGGCTGGCTGACTATGGTTATAGAGCTACTTGATCTGCTGGTGGTTGGGGTGATTGGTGGTTTTGCGCTGTTTCTGTTCAGCGCAACCCGGGTGCGTGAGCTCGCAATCAGTGCGGTAAAACGCGCGGCGCGCGATGGTGACTTTCAACTGCTGGATGACAGCGTCAGCCTGCAGCGCATGTCTTTTAGCCGGGACAACAAGGGCATGTGGCGGGTGTGGCGCCAATACCGTTTTGACTACAGCTACGATGGTGTGCAGCGCGAGCAGGGCGCGGTGATCATGCTGGGCAAATCCCTGCAGGCGCTCGTGGTCGCCGAGCCCGATCGGCTGCTGCACTGACTGTCAGCGCAGTGACTCTGAACGGTACTGGAGTTACTGCGTCCCCCTCTAACGCAGCGTTGTTACGATCACCCAGACTGACAGGGCCGCCAGCAGCACTGCAAAACTCCGGTTCAGCGCCATCGAATGTAAGGAAAGATTGCGCCGCACGGCCAGTGCGCCAGCAGCGAGCGCCATGCAGGCGTACCACAGGGCATCAATCACACCGGCAGTAATGACCATAATGGCACCGCGCAGCCCACCGGCGCCCGGATCCACAAACTGACTGAACAGCGCCAGCATGAAGATGGCGAGTTTCGGGTTGAGCAGGGCAACCGTGGCGCCGCGGACAAAGCCAGATCGACCCGATGCTGCATCAGGACTGTCTATATCGGTGCGTCCCGCGTTCCACGCATTGAAAGACAGCCACAGCAGATAGATGGCTCCTGCCAGCCTGATCCCGGTGTAGAGCGCCGGAATTCCCGTAATGACCAGGCCAAGACCACAGACCGTGATCAGCGCATAGAGCATGACGCCGACACCATGTCCAAGCGCGGTTGCCAGCCCCGCACGCCGCGAGCCGCCGAGCGTTGCTTGCAGGACGACGGCAAGACTGGGCCCGGGGGACGCTGCGCCAAGTAGGCAGATTGCAGCGAGCGCAAGCCACTGGTCCAGCGACATCAGATGCTTGTCTGTCTATCCACAGAAGCTGTGGATAAGTCAGTGTGTAATTTGTTCAGCATAGCGTCGAAGCCTGTTGCTGTGGGCTTTGTAAGAAATTGGTCAAAAAACAATCAATTAAGAAAAATCCTTTTATTACAATAAGTTGCGAAGTCTACCTCAGAATCTCGGTGTACAGGTGACCCTAAAGAACTAGCTTGACAGCGCGACATCAGGAATGTGCATAACAATTTCGGGAGTGCTACCAAGTGTAACCTTGCGGTGCAAGCGGAAACGGAAAAATTTTCCTGCGCGAAAAGTCCATGGCAGTCGGGGAACCGCGTTGCACGATCATTCGGCAGGTTGTTACCAAGGCCAGCGCGTGGCCCAGGGTGATACCGATAACGTTGTTGCACTCTCATTCACCGCGATACACGCAGCCTGAGGTACAGGTTTCCCTTATCTCGACGCAGCTGAGTGCGGGCAGCGTTGGCTGCAGCCGCTGCCAGATCCAGCGACAGAGATTTTCGCTGGTAGGATTCTCAAGTCCGGGAATGTCATTGAGGTAATAGTGGTCAAGCTGCTGCAGCAGAGGGCGAAATGCGGCTTTCAGTTCAGCGAAGTCCATGACCCACCCAGCGGGCTCCGGTGCCTCGCCCGAGACGGTAATGCGCACGTGGAACGAGTGACCGTGGAGTCTGGCGCATTTGTGGCCTTCCGGTACGTTGGGCAGCCGATGCGCTGCTTCAAAATGAAAGTCTTTGTAAATATCCATGAGCTGACAAGTTTTCCTGAGAAAAGGGCCCAGTATAAGCCGGTTACCCCGCCGGTGGCAGGGCGTTGGGCCGTCGTGTCCGGCCTCTTTCGCCGCAGTAGACCGGTGTCGAAAATATTTTGTTGCTACACGTTTGACAGGGCGCGGTTTATCTCTATAATGCGCGTTCTCGATCGGGGGTGGTTAGCTCAGCTGGGAGAGCATCTGCCTTACAAGCAGAGGGTCGGCGGTTCGATCCCGTCACCACCCACCACGTTTTCGCCGCCAGGCGAGGACAAATCGAGACCTACCGTGGAGCGGTAGTTCAGTTGGTTAGAATACCGGCCTGTCACGCCGGGGGTCGCGGGTTCGAGTCCCGTCCGCTCCGCCATATTTATCGATCACTTACGTCGCTTTTCGCACTATTTGTGCGGTCACTGTGCGGTGACATAGCAAACCGCCTTCGATTTTTGTTCTCTGCACATTCTTCGATGAACTCCAAGTACGTATGCAGGAACATGTCGCCTGCGTCGCGGCAGCATAGGAATCTGCTTTTCTCTGGCGTTCGCCATGTACACAGGCTGTTCGGCTACTACTGCGCGGTCGCAAGTCGTGGCACCGTTACAGATCCAGGCTCCGTCGCTGGCATAGGTCGTTTTTGAGGCGCCCAGTGACGTCAACCGCTGCGTTTTTGTCGTGGACAAGGACGGCTTCCGCTCTGTGCGCTTTGGCAACCTGTCTGGCGAAGATCAGAGCCGGATCAGGCTTGGCCATCCGGAGCAATTGCCCATGCCCTATCTCCGCGAGGCGGCCGTTGGCCTGGCCGTGCCCCTTAAGCTGGAAAGGCTATTGATGATCGGGCTCGGATGTGGTGCCTTCGCCAGCTTCGTGCAGGCACGGCTACCCGAGGTTTACGTGGATGCCGTAGAAATGTGGTAGAACCCGACAAACCCGGTGCGAGTCATACCGCGTTTTCCAGGACGTTCGAGCGAACCTCGCCCCCGGCGGCGTAGTGGCGGTGAACATTGCGATAAGCCACGACTATTGGACACGAGATTAATCAAAAAGCTCTCCGGCTACTATGATCACGGTCTGCAAATGCGCAGTGCACCGAGCGTCAATTTTGATAGAGCGTTTATGAGGGTAGTTGAGTTGGCTCAAGCGAGGAGTATGATATATTCATACTACTGCCATGTTAAGGGCGCCGACTATGAGCATGCATCGGAAAACCATCACACTGACTGAACAGCAAGACGACTGGGTAAAGACCCAGATTGAGAGCGGTCACTTCGGCAATGATAGTGAGTATATTCGCGACCTCATACGAAGAGACCAGCAGGCGAAAGAGCGCGTCGCCGCGCTGAGGCAGGCCCTCGCTGAAGGTGAGTCAAGTGGGAGACCTAAGCCGCTCGATATATCGGCCATTAAGGCGGCTGGCCGTAAGCGAATGAAAGCGGCGAATTAGTGCTCAGGGTAACGGTCACGCCGAAGGCGGAATCTGACCTCACCGGAATCTGGATCTATACCTGCGAAGCATGGGGGGCTGATCAGGCGGATAGTTACCTGGATCAGCTTGAGGCCGGAATGAATCAGCTGACCCATCATCCATCGCTCGGCGCTGACTACGCCCATGTTCTTCCTGGGTATCGCCGATTGCAGCTAGGGCATCACGCTGTTTTCTATCAAGTGCTAACGCCTGAGGTGCTCGTTATTCGTGTCCTGCACGAGGACATGGATGCACCGCAACGGCTTCTGGAATAGGTGCGTCTATCGTTCGATACAGCAAGCTTTCATTCTGGTTCCGTGCTGTTTCACCCAACAAACAGCTGCACTCGCATGAATTACTTGCTTCGCCCGAAAATTTCCGACGAGCACAGAGTTGGAGAACTTCCGCATCTGGCCGTAGAAACGGGGTAGAACCCCTCTCCTTGATCCACCGGCAGAGCATGTTGGCGTTAATGCCCAGACTGCGCGCTG
>CAZTJR010000004.1:0-16638 GCA_964613795.1 uncultured Alteromonadaceae bacterium
ACATCCTCCAAGGGATCGGACCGGGTACGCCAATGACGTGGCTCACGCGGCTTGCCGGACTCGCCCTTCTCGATGCGACGGGCAGTTCGTTCGCTGATACCGGCACGCGCTGCGGCCGTCTCCTGAGTGCGTTTCTTGCGCTGTTTCATGTATGTTCGCCTTTGCTGGTCCGTGATGGGTTTTCCTGGCACATCCTTGCTCCGATTGGCGTCGAAGCGAGGGAGTGTCGCCCATCGCGGGCCAGCAACCCACTGACAGTGTTGGCGTCAGTGCGGTCGCCGAACCGGCCATCGTAGTTGTCGCTGACCGGTCACGTTAATTGTCGCTCTACAGTTATCGTCGGATCCGGCGCTGCGCGTGACCTACGCCGACCACCCCGATGACCTTGCTATGTCGCGCTTTTTGCAACCGAAAGCAGTTGAAATCCTGGAGGCCGCCGGGGCCCAGCGAACCTGGGTCAGCCCGATAGGCGAAGAAGTTGTCGGCGCCCACTTACTTGGCACCTGTCGCATGGGCGACGACCCGGCCACCTCGATCGTGGACCGCTGGCACCGCAGCCACGACATCAACAACCTGTTTATCTGCGATGGCAGTAGCCTGGTCACCTCGGGCCGCGGACAGCCGACGCTGACCATCCAGGCACTGGCATTTCGGGCCGCCGACTACATGTCTCGGGCTGCGCGGCAAAACACCATCGCATCGGCATGGTAAAAGACACTGCAGGTTCAGGCAGTAGCCTCTGAATTTGCCGTTAGCGCCCTCCACAACCTCGCGCAGTAAACATCCGATCTCCAGTCGCAAACCAGGCACGCGGTTCACCCGCTGGCCGCTGTCTGGGACGACCACGAGTCGCTTGACAATCCCTGGGCAGGGCGCAGCAGGAATAACCAGGACGATCTTGCGGACAAACACCCCGAGGTACTCTGGCCTTCGGCTCGCATAACGACTATCCACGTCTTGTGCTCACGCGCACTCAGGCAGTCGCAGACGCGCCAGTCAGCCGCGCCGCGTCAGCCCTGGTTGGCAGGCTCAAGCGGGGCCAGCGTGGCCAGCGCGTTTTCAGCCTGCTCCGGCGCTGCCCGTATAGCCATTACGGCGGACCTCTTCCTGAGCAAAATGTAGATAAAGCACGCGAAATAGAGGCCGATAACCAGCGCGCCCACCCACTCAATGCGCAGGAAGTCGAGTTTGAACAGCAGGGTCAGCCCCACCAGCGCCAGCACGTTGAGCGCCAGATAACGCGGCATACCCAGCCGGCTGGCTGTGAGCCCGAGGTTATCGGTGTACAGACGAATCAGCGAGTCAAGCGAGTTGATCACCATCAGCACGCCGACGCTGATCATCGCCATGCTGTTCCATGCGGTAATCTCAAGCCCCTCGGTGTGATAGCGGTACAGCACTGCGAACCACACACCAATAGCGATGGACGGCACAGCCAGCATGCTGACCAGCAGTTGCCAGGTGCGCAGACCGCTGACGAAGCGCGCGGTGAACTGGCCGATCATAATGCTCCAGGAGAACCACCAGAACAGATAAAACGCGTGATAATCGTTGAGCGGCAGCATGAACTGCTGAATATGCGTGAAGTAATCGCCCAGCAGCCATGCCGTGTCGATAAAGTCCGCCGGTGCGCCATCCCCCAAGGCAAACGCGCGCAGCCACATGCCGGCAATCAGCCCGATAAACAACAGGCTGGAGCCCACGCTGAGCAGCCGTAGATAGCGGATTTTTGAACTGGAATAGACAGCCAGACCAATTGCCGTGAATACCAGCGCATAAAAGCCCGGCTGTATGGTCTTCCCATCACCCAGCTGCGGCAGGTACCAGGGCAGATTCACCAGCAACAGATAGGCGGTGAAGGCGCAGGTGCCGATGATCACGGCGTTGTTGATCACACGAACGATGGGCAGCGTAAAAAAGCCGACCCGGGGTTCAATCATCGCGAAATAGAAACAGGTGAGAAAATAAAAACTCCAGATCAGGAAGGCCCAGAAGCCGAATTCAATGGCCAGCGGGTTAGCAAAGCCGTACTCCGGATTCTGCACCAGGTCGGCATAGCCACCGAACTCGGTCAGCGGAAACATGATCAGGCCCACATCCAGACCAGATGTGAACAGGATCGCCAGAAAGGTTGCGGTCGGAACCGGCATCACGCCAATGCAGCGCACATGCCACCATTTGTACAGAACCAGCACAATGGCACTGAAAGTGAATATCAGGCCACCGGACAGCCAGAGCGTCATGCGCCTTCTCGCCCGAGGTAGATCACGCAGGCCTGCGCTGAGCAGTACCGGGACGCTGGCGCTCGCGCCACTGCGCGTCCATCAGCACGGGCACATCGGCGGCCGGCAGCAGCTCATGACCAAGAATCATGTCGGCCGCGCGCTCTGCCACCATGATGGTGGGCGCGTTGAGGTTGCCGTTCGGTATCGTCGGGAAAATTGAAGAATCCACCACCCGCAAACCCTGCAGTCCGCGGACACGGGTTTCAGGGTCTACCACGGCGAGCGCATCAGTGCCCATCTTGCAGCTGCAGGAAGGATGGTAGGCGCTCTCCACCGCTCGCCGCACGAATGCATCAATGGCCTCGTCCGACTGGACCTGTGCACCGGGCTGAATTTCTTCGCCCCGATATTTATCCATGGCCGCCTGCTGGATAATTTCCCGGGTAAGGCGAACGCAGTCGCGAAAGCCCTGTCGGTCGGCTTCATGCTGCAGGTAATTGAAACGGATTGCCGGGGGCTGCCGCGGATCGTCGGAGCGCGCGTGCACGGAGCCCCGGCTATGCGGCTTGTTGTGCCCGACGTGCAGCTGAAAGCCGTCGCCGTTGAACGCCTCTTTGCCGTCATAGCGCATTGCCGCCGGCAGGAAATGATACTGCAGGTCCGGCCACTCAACGCCTGCGCCGGAGCGAATGAAGCCGCAGGACTCGAAATGATTGGTGGCGCCAAGGCCATCCTTGAATAGTAGCCAGCGCAGGCCAATGCCGAGCTTGTTCCACCAGTTCAGTCTGCCGTTCAATGACACCGGCTTCAGGCAGCGATACTGGAAGTAGAACTCCAGGTGATCCTGAAGATTGGCACCCACGCCGGGCAGCGCGTGCTTTACATCAATCCCGGCGCCGGCCAGTGTTTCAGGACAGCCGATGCCGGAGAGCTGCAGCAGATGCGGTGAACCGATGGAGCCCGCCGCGAGAATGACCTCACGCGCCGCGTGGGCCGTGTGCACGCGGCCGCGGCGCTGATAGCGCACGCCGGTGGCCGTATTGCCTGACAGCAGCACTTTTTGCACCAGCG
Organism: uncultured Alteromonadaceae bacterium; assembly: GCA_964613795.1. Lineage (GTDB taxonomy): Bacteria > Pseudomonadota > Gammaproteobacteria > Pseudomonadales > Halieaceae > Chromatocurvus. The sequence continues at coordinate 3,297 of CAZTJR010000004.1, forward strand.
CATGCGTAACCACATGGAGCGTGTCACGCCCGAGCGCAGGGCGCAGATAGGCGTTGGCGGTGGACCAGCGGCGCCCGCGCTTCACCGTCATGTGCATGGCGCCAAAGCCTTCCTGCCCGGCGCCGTTGTAATCGTCCGTCTCGACATAACCCGCCTGCGCGCCGGCGCGTATAAACGCCCGGTAAAGTGGGTTGCGCATATTGTTGCCGTTGTTCACGCACAGCGGCCCGGCATCACCGCGGTAGTCATCACCACCAAAGGACCAGCATTCGGCCCGCTTGAAGTAGGGCAGAACGTTCCGGTAGTGCCAGCCTGTTGCGCCACCGGCGTCCCACTCGTCAAAATCGCGCGCGTGACCGCGAACATAGACCATGCCGTTGATAGAGGAGGAGCCGCCCAGAACCTTGCCGCGAGGGCAATGCATCCGGCGATTATCCAGATACGGCTCGGGCTCCGACTGAAACTGCCAGGCGTACTTGCGGGTGTTCATCGGAATGGACAGTGCCGACGGCATCTGGATGAAGGGGCTGCGGTCACTGCCGCCCGTCTCGAGCAGCAGCACGCTGTGGTCGCCCGTCTCGGTCAGGCGGTTGGCGAGCACGCAGCCGGCTGAGCCGGCGCCGATAATGATGTAGTCGTAGTTTTGTGTCTGCATAACGGATGACTCGGCCCCGCCGGCCAGACTGTTGGCCTCGGTTAAAAGGGCGCTTCCAGATCCTGCATACCGACGTATACGGACTTGATCTGCGTATAGTGCGCCAGCGTCTCCCGCCCATTTTCCCGCCCGATACCGGACAGCTTGTAGCCGCCAACCGGCATCTGCGCCGGCGAGATGCCGTAGCTGTTGATCCAGCAGATACCTGCGTGCAGCTGGTGGATCACCCGATGGGCACGGCGGATATCCTGGCTGAACACCCCGGCGGCCAGGCCGGTATCGATGTTGTTGGCGCGGGCGATCACCTCATCCTCTTCGTGGAAAACCAGCACGGACATGACCGGCCCGAAGATCTCCTCTCTTACGATCGTCATGTCATCGCTGCAGTCAGAGAAAATGGTGGGCTCGAGAAAAAAGCCACCCGCGGCGCCAGCTGGTGCCAGCGCCCGACCACCGTAGCTCAGCGTGGCACCTTCGGCCACGCCGGCAGCGATGTAATCCAGCACCCGCTCCCGGTGCGCCGCGGAAATCAATGCGCCGAAGTTGGTATCCGGGTGCATCGGATCGCCCGCCCGGATGTTGTTGCGCGTGCGCTCGAGAAGACGCGCCATGAAAGCAGCGTGAATCGCTGCGTGGACGAATACCCGGGTGCCGTTGGTGCAGATTTCGCCCTGAGTGTAGAAGTTCGCCAGCATCGCCGCGGATACGGCGTTTTCCAGATCGGCATCGTCAAAAATGATCAGCGGGGACTTGCCACCCAGTTCCATGGTGACATCCTTGAGCGTGCTGGCGGAGGCAGCCATCACCGAGCGACCGGTCGCCACCTCGCCGGTAAATGACACCTTGGCGATATGCGGATGACCGGTCAGCCATTGGCCGACGTCTGCAGCGCCCTGCACCACATTGAATACACCGGCCGGGACGCCGGCCTCGATGAAGATTTCCGCCAGCCTGACCGCGCCCAGCGGGGTTTCCTCCGACGGCTTGAAGATCATCGCGTTGCCGCAGGCCAGCGCCGGACCCGCCTTCCAGCAGGCGATCTGCAGCGGATAATTCCAGGCACCGATACCGGCGCAGATCCCAAGCGGCTCCCGGCGCGTGTAATAAAAATCAGCGCCCAGGTCCTGCTGGACACCCTCGATGGACGGCGCCAGCCCCGCAAAGAACTCGATCACATCGGCACCGGTAACCACGTCTACCGCCTCTGCTTCCTGCAGGGGCTTTCCGGTATCGCGCACCTCCACTGCCGCCAGCGCGCTATTACGCTCGCGCAGCAGCGCCACGGCGCGGAGCAGAATGCGACTGCGCTCTGTGGACGTCATCGCCGACCAGGCCGCAAACCCCGCCCGGGCACTGTCAATCGCGGCCTGCCGCACAACAGCATCGGCGACCTCTACCGTATAGATAGTTTCACCAGTACCCGGGTTGACTACCGGAAAGCGTTCACCGCTGTCGTTTGCAAGAAAACATCCGTTTACAAAATTTCGCAAGACAGGCAGCGGAGTAGACATACAGAACAATCACTCTGGCATGGCGTGTGGACGCCATCGGCGGATGGCGGCGCAGGACAACGCCGGCCTACGTCCAAAACCGTTATCATCTCATAGAGGGCCGCCGGCAAACAAAAAAGACCATGCCCTTCAGGTACTGTGAGTTACGGAAAAAGCACTGCGAAGCATCTTCGCTGCTTCGGAAAAATCAAAGCGCCTAATCGCTCGCTGTATGTCACAGAAATGATCAGGCACGGCTAGACGCAGGCGAACCAGATGTTGCGCAAGCCACCGATTGACTGCCGGATCTCCAGCATCGAGAAGCTCGCAGGCATGCTGTACCTCGGCAGACGACAGTTGCGACCCGCTGGCTCTGAGTTCCTCTGCGCTGGACAACACCGCCCCCATCAATGCCAGCAAGGCATCAAGATCCACAGGCTTTATCGCGAACGCCACCATTCCCGCATCAAGGGCGCTTAGTCGATGCTCTGGCGTTACGTTGGCAGTGAATGCTATCACCGGAGGCGCTTCATCGCCCAGCGCCGCCCGAATAGCGCGGCTTGCGGCCAGCCCGTCCATGTCAGGCATTTGCATGTCCATCAGTATCAGATCGGGGACAACGCCGCCATTCAACAGATCCAATGCGCTCTGGCCGCCATCGGCGGCGCTCACTGTGATGCCCCGGGAGCCGAGCAGTTCACCGAGGAGCTCGCGGCTGAAGATATCGTCGTCCACAACGAGGACTTGTATACCCGTCATATCGCTTGCCTGCGCTTCCAGCTGCGGCTCGGCCTCAGGCGCACTCGCGATGACGGCCTCACGCAACGAAGATCGCCGCAGGGGCTTCGCAAGCCTGCGGGCACAGGGCAAATCCCGATTCACGTGTGTCGGGTCGTCGGTATCTGACAGGCAGTAGAAACGGCTGTCGGGAAGTGCCGACATCAAGAACTGATCATAGTCCGTCCTTGCCGCGAGGAGCCTGTCATCAATAAAAACGGCATCAGGCCGGCTCTCGGCCACCAGAAGTGCCGGCACCCATTCGTCCGGGTCAGCGAAAGCTACAGCAAAACCGACGGCTTCCAGCTGGTACTGCAAAATGCCCACCATTTTCGAATCAAAACCCAAAATCACGGCACGCTGCTGCAGGTCGAGGGTCGGCGCATCCGCTCCGGAGGTCTCCAGCGGTAGGACACACTCGAACCAGAAACTCGAGCCTTCGCCGAGCTCGCTTTCGACGCCTACGTTCCCTCCCATCAGGGCAGCCAGGCCTGCGGATATTGACAGCCCCAACCCCGTGCCGCCGTAGGTGCGTGTCGTCAGACTCTCAGCCTGTTGAAAAGCACCAAAAATATGCTTTACTAATGCGTAGTCAATACCAATACCCGAATCACTGACAACAAACCGCAGCCAGACTTCCTCATCGCCACGCAGCTCCCCATCGACACGCAGGCACACAAAACCAGATTCGGTAAACTTTATGGCATTGCTCAGAAAATTAATGACGATCTGGCCAATCCGCTGTTCATCGCCGCACGGAACAACACCCACAGGCCAGCGCTCGTCGACCAGAAGTTCAATGCCCTTTGCTTGCGCCCGATCACTGAACAGCACCACGGCTTTTGAAATCATGGCATCGAGGTCCACACGGCGCTCTTCAATTTGGAGCTTGGCGGCTTCTATCTTGCTGAAGTCGAGAACATCGTTGATGAGTGACAACAGATGATCGCCCGCGCGCCGCAGATTGCTCAGCCAGCGCTTTTGCCGCTCAGATAACTCGGAGCCTTCGAGCAACTGGGCCGTGCCCAGAATCACATTCATCGGGGTTCTAATTTCGTGGCTGATGTTGGCGATAAAGCTTGATTTTGCCATGTTCGCTTGCTCGGCCTTGTCTCTGGCGCTGGCAAGCTCCTGGGTCTTCTCAAGGACTCTGTCATCGAGACGGTCCCGGTGGCTGATCAACTCCGTCTCACGTTCAACCCCCTCCGTAACATCGTAGCCCGCACCGCGATAGCCGGCGAAGCTCCCCGCTAAATCAAAAAACGGTTTTCCGACTAGCTCGTGATACCGAACGGCGCCCCCTGACTTGAATGTATAGCGAAATTCGACGTTCTCGCGCGCAAGCAAACGCGACTGCAGGGCTTCCCAGCTATCCATGGGCTCTAGAGCATCAACATCCCAGAGCCGGAATCCCTTTGGCACAAGATCATTGAAGCGGGAGTGTCGCAGCGTGTACACAACAATCCGATAGTCCGAGTCGGTTTCCCAGAACCAGTGCTTGGCGACATCGGCAATATCGGCGAGACGGGCACTAGCAACGGCACGCTCCCGTTCCGCCCGACGCCAGCCTTTGAAGACAAATTCATGGAGGCCAATGCCGGCCAGCAGCGCGCTGAACAGACTCACACCGATAACGAAAAAGAGGAGGGGCAGGCGCGCCCTGAGGGAATGGCTAAGTGCAATGTACAGCTTAGGGAGTTCCGCCAATGCAAGTTCTTGAACGACACTGACCGCGGGTTTGTCCTGCGTTGCACCATACCTGTAAATCACATCGCCGGAGCCGTCGCTGAGGGTCAATAATGTTCCCTCGCCGACAAGCGCCCTCATAGCGCTGATCATTATAGGATCCGGAGCATGCAAGGTCCCGGACTCGTCAACAACAAGCTCAGGTCGCTGCGACACGAAGCGTGTCAGGAACGCTGCCTCGTCTTCGAGTTTTGCTTGCGCCTCGATAAACTGGCGAACAGAAAAAACCGTGGACGGCGTTACTAGTATAAGCACGATTACTGCGATTACCACGGATTCAAGTCGGCTCAGCAAACCAATAGCGCCCTTGAACAGACCCTGCTGGCCCTGGCTGATTATTTCTGTTTCCATGCCCGACTACTTTTTTTCGCTCAGCGGACATTCAACCTAAAAATTGATGACGCGTCTACTTTGGAATCTCCACACAAATGACTAGAGTCCAGCGGTCATCCACGACACATTTTTTGTCGGTTTTTTTCTTTTTGATTCCGCCATGTGTAGCCGTGTCGCAGGCCCAGGTTCTGGAAGAGGTCATCGTTACCGCAGAGCGCAGGGCACAGAGCCTGCGAAAAACGCCTATCTCCCTTATAAACCTCAGCCAGGAAAGCCTTCAGGCGCGAAATTATCGCGATTTAAGCGACCTGCGGGGGGCGGCACCAAATCTCCAGCTTATTCCCCATCCGAATGCGGAAAGTACGCTACTGCTGTTTATGCGAGGCGTCGGCAATCCTGACGAACAGCTTACCCAGGATCCGTCCGTCGGCGTTTATGTTGACGGTATTTACCTGTCGCGCAGCCAGGGACTGGCCACAGAGGCAGCGAGCATTGAACGCATTGAGATCCTGCGTGGACCTCAGGGAACGCTATATGGCCGTAATGCCACCGGCGGCGCGATAAACCTGGTTACCGTCGCCCCGGACCCAAGCCAGTTGAGCATCAGTCAGACATTGCGCACAGGCAGCCGAAACCTCCTGCGTAGCCAAACAGCAATTAATGTGCCCCTCACTGAACGATCGGCAGTACGTGTCGGCTACGTCCGCTCGCTGGAGAACGGCGCTATTGAGAATCCAGGGACGGGTAGCAGTCGCTACGGCGATCGCGATCGGGAGGCTTTGCGCGTCGACCTCGCCTGGCACGCCGCGGAATCACTTAGCCTGCGCTACAGCGGCGACCGCGGAGAGCTTCACGATACCCCGGCCTACCTTGGTGCCGTGCCCCTAGGGCAGTCATCGCTCAGCAGACCTGACGCCGGGAACCCGGCAGTCACTGGGCTGCAGAACAATTCATTGGTGAGCACGGGGCATCAGGTGACCGTTGAATGGGCACCCGTGGAGGGCGTCACCCTTCGATCTCTCACAGCGCGCAGGAAAATTGTTGATGAGCAGTATCAGGACTGGCACACGGGCCTTCAGGGACCGCAGCCATTGCTGGTGACTAGTGCGCAGGGGGCACAGACGCAGTGGAGCCAGGAGCTTCAACTACTTGGCAGCAGTGCCGACGAACGCTGGCAGTGGATCGCCGGCCTCTACTGGCTGGAAGAAGAGATCGAGCGTGACGCGCAGAACGCTATTCCCCCTGCCGATCAGACCCGGCGCGTCTTTGGCCGTAATATTCGCAACGAGGCGCGGGCAGCCTTTGGCCAGGTTAGCTATCGGCCTGCACGCTGGCAGGAAAAGCTTACAGTGACCGCGGGCCTGCGCTGGTCCGAAGACCGCCGCAAAGCGGCACTCTTGCGCGGCCTTCAAGTGCCGATCGATGGTCCACTGCGCCTGCGTCCGGAGCCTGATTTCGGCGATCGGCGGTTTTCCGATGTGAGTCCGGCGCTGACACTGGAATACGACGCCACGGATCGCATCCGTTTCTATGGCAAAGTAGCTGAGGGCTACAAAAGCGGCGGCTTTAACGCCCGCGCAAGCAGCGCGGCCCGGTTTTCCCAGGGCTTTGATGACGAGAACGTTCGATCCTGGGAAATGGGTATGAAAGCCGAATCAGCCGAACAGAGAGTCCGTCTGGACGCGACGCTGTTTCGGAGCGATTACCGGAATATCCAGCTCAACGTGCAGTCAGATCCCACTGACGTTGTCGTTTCTGACGTGCTCAATGCAGGCAAGGCCACCATAGATGGCCTAGAGCTTGAATTGACCACAGCCATTACAGAAACCCTGCGCCTGCAGTTCCGCTATGCCTGGCTCGATCCACGGTTCAACACAATCTTCGATGCAACCGGCGCCAACGTCAGCGATCGTTACCGCTTTATGGGCAGTCCGGAGCATAGCCTGTCCGTCGATCTACATTGGGGTCTTGGGCGTGCCCTGGGGTCAGCGCTGACCCTGGACGCCAGCTACAGCTGGCAGGACGACAGCGTCGGCAACACCACGACCGACGCAGGCACGTACATCATACCTGGCTACGGTCTTGCCAGCGGACGCCTTAAGGCAGTAAGGGCTGCGGGAGACGGGGAGATAGCCTTCGCGGTCTGGGCACAGAATCTGACCGATGAGAACTATTACATCGCTCATTTCAACGGCGGTACGGGCCGCATTGTGCCCACGGCAATATGGGGTGCACCGCGGAGTGCCGGTGTCGAGCTTCGCTACCGGTTTAGACGCTGAGTCCCGGTCTGCATTCAGGATCCCTCCGGGGCCCCAAGGAGAGTCGACAGAATTTCGTCAATCTCATCAATATTCAGCGGCTTGACCAATGTCTCGTCAGCGCCCATGGATTTGGCCATTTGCAGGTAATCGATATGCGATGAAATCATGATGACGGGCAGCGCTGGCGACGCTGCCTTAATTTCCATCAACGTCTCCATACCTTCCTTGTCCGCCATAACGATGTCCAGCAGGACAGCGTCCACGCACTGCGCTTTGATTTGCGCGGAAACCCCTTCACCCGTCACCGAAAGCATCACCGTCCAACCCAGTTTCTCGAGGCCTGCGCCAAGCATGGCGCGGACACTTTCGTTATCATCAACTACCAATACCCGGCCTTTTCCTATCACTTCTCGAATCCACCTTCTGTTAGCTGGCAGTCACTTGTGCTGCCACGCTTTTGAATATCTGACAGTATAAGCTGAAGCGTACTTGCAGCATCTCTACAGTGCTGGCTGACGCCAGATATCAACGCTGCCGCAGCTTCCCGCGAGGGTCCGTCGAGAAAAGCGCGCTCGGCCTGAGCGGCAGCGGCGTACAAAGCCTGTGCCCCAAGCAGGGAAGCACTACCCTTCAGCTCGTGGCTCAGCGCAGACGCACGTTCATCGTCAGCATCGGCCACAGCCTGCTGAAGTGCCGCCAGGATGGCTAGATAACCGTCAACAAAGGGTTGCGCTGACAGGGCATAGACCTCGAGGTTTCCGCTCATGCGTGCAACTGCGTCGCCAAGTTCGAAACCCGGGTAAGTAGCTGACTCTTCGGATTCCGCTATTTCCTCACGCACTTCAGGTGGGAAACCTGCCGTGTTCTCCACAACCCGACGTATTGTGGTGCAAAGGCGCCGGAAATCCACGGGTTTCGCGAGAAAATCGTTCATTTGCGCTGCGGCGGCAGCGTCTCGATCACTCCGCGTGGCATTGGCAGTCATCGCGATAATGGGCAGCCGCTCCGGCGAATAACGCTTGCGAATAATGCGCGTGACATCAAGACCACTAAGCTCGGGCATCTGCACATCCATCAGGACGACATCGAAGGCTTCGTCGGTGGCGAAAATTTCCAACGCCTCCCGGCCATCGCCCGCCATCTTCACCCGCGCGCCCTGTTGCTCCAGAATAAGTCGCGTCATTGTCTGCAACGACGGATTGTCCTCGACCAAAAGAATGCGCAGGTCTGCCAGCGCGCAGTTCTTCGACAGATCGATCATCGCGTCTTCCGGCTCGCCAAGGAGCGCCAGCTCTTCACCGCGGGTGAGCGCGGTCAGCGTCACACAAACCGTAAACAACGTTCCTTCTCCCAGGACGCTGGACAACGTGAGCTCGCCCCCCATCAAGGTCACAATGTGACGCGCGATGGCCAGTCCAAGGCCCGTGCCGCCGAAGCTCCGCGTCGTGCTGCTCTCGGCCTGGGAAAACTCCTCGTAAACCATGTCCAGCTTGTCTTGCGCAATCCCCACGCCGGTATCCTGAATCTCAAAGCGTATCGCACAGCTGCCATCATCACGCTGTCCGTCGAGCCTTGCCCGCAATTGAACCGTTCCCTGGTCCGTGAATTTAACGGCATTACTCAGCAGATTCATCAATACCTGGGTCAGGCGCGTCACGTCACCTCGCACCCACTCAGGGAAGTTTGGATCAGGGACGACGCTGAACGCCAGCCCCTTATCCTGCGCCTGCCCCTCGAACAGAGTCTCCATTTCTTCCAGCACGCCAAACAGGTTGAAGGGTTCGTCTTCAAGCTCCATTCGCCCCGCCTCGATTTTTGAAAAATCGAGGATGTCATCGAGCAGACGCGCAAGGACCTTGTTCACCATCCATGCTTGTCGGATGTAATCCCTTTGCTCTGCTGTCATGCGGGTGGTCTCGAGCAACTGCAGCTGCCCCTGCAGCGCATGCACCGGCGTGCGTATCTCATGCGACATATTTGCGAGGAACGCACTCTTGGCTTTTGCCGCAGACTCTGCCGCAGCCAGCGCCGTACTTAGCTGCCCCGTTCTCGACGCGACTTGCCGCTCAAGGCTCTCGCTCAAGGTCTGATAGCGCTCCAGCAAAGATTTCGTTTCCTCGTTATTGTCCCGGAAAACAGTTGCGGCGCGACTGAGCTCACTGAGCTCGTCTTTGGAGTCAAACACCGGAATGGACCCTTCGCTATTACCGACGGCGAGCTGTCGAAAAACCGCGGTGATACGCTCAATCGGCCGGGAAATACTTCTGCCAATTACCGTAGCCACCAGGAGCATCAACAATATCAGGGTGACAAAAGAGACCCCCATGATAGTGAGGGCGCGCGGAACCGCTGCCACAATCGCAGCTTCGTTGGTCTCCATGGTGCTGTTGGCAAGCGTCGCCAATGTGTCAGCCTGATACAGTATTTCGTAGGCCTCGGCAGCGATCACAACATTCAACAGGTAGGTGTAACCGCGAATACCCTGTACAGCCCTGAGTACCTGTTCCTCATAAACATCAAGCGCATCGATGGCCCGCCCTGCGTTCTCGCGGACGCCAAGCATTTCCCTTGCGCGTGACAAGGCTTCCAGCGCCTTATCAACACGCGCGCTGGCCAATGAATCAAAGTAGCGATAGATGTCGGCATCGGCAGTCAGGAGAAGATTTCTCGTAAGCAAAGTGCTGTCATCACCATCCGGCTCAAGGACGCTGATCAGCCGCAGCAACTCAGCCTTCAAACCGGGAATTGAATCCTCAAGCAACATTATTTGCTGCGAGCGAAGCTCTTTGGCCTCGAGGAATGTAGCGTAGTAATTACTAAGAAGCCGTCGAATTTCGGCGAAACGCGTGACGTCTATCGTCTCCACAAACCCATCGGAATTAACAAGCGCGTTCAGCTGGTTGTAAAGGGTATCGACTTGGTCGGCAGCGGAGGAATGCCCCTGGTAGATATAGGCCTGCACCGCGCGCTGCATGCTGACCATGGCAGACGACACCTGCAGACCCAGGCGGTAACGATTACTGGAGTCCGAAAACAGCGCAAACTGACCACCAATGCGCTGCATGGAAACAAAGGCCAGTGCCAGTACAATGAGAGCGAGACCACCCACCGCTGCATAACCAAAATATATCCGGCTCCTGAGGCGGGTTGCGTTGGCGAGACGATTTACCACTGGATACTCACGCGAGCAGGAATTCGCCCCATTTGCGGAGCGTATACTCGTAAACCGGCATCACGGTATTCCATACGGCAATATTCGAGAAGCGACGCTCGTAGCTGCCACCGGTACGCACCTCACCCGCCTGCACGGAAATGTTGCCGTCGGTGCCACGCAAGGGCTCGGCAGCCGGCTTTCCCTCATACCAATAGTCCCATTCCGCCGGCGACATAAACGTGCGGGACCGCTGCGGATTGCTGATGTAATATCCTTGCCTGGCAATAAATGCGCCGGGCCAGCCAGACAGCCACCAATTCATAAATGCGTAGGCGGCCTCCTGCCGCTCGCCCTGGCAATTCCGCGACATACACATAACGCCATGCCACGCTCTGTAGCCTTCTTTCGGCGCCGCGTAGATGCAGGGCACGCCCATGCCGTTGAGGGTACTGACACCCGGCGAAAACATGCTCTGCACAACGACTTCGCCCCGAGCCATAAACTCCACGGACCTGGGCACCGAGTACCAGAAACCGCGAAAATGACCCTGCCGCTTAAAGCTGGAAAGTATTCTGAAAAGCTCGTCGACTTCAGCGATTGTCATGTTTCCAATATCGGCGAAGTCCATCAAGCCACGACCCTGCGCGGCGAGGGCAAGGTCGAAAAGGCCGATCGTCGGCTCGTTGACAATTGCAACACGCCCACGATGGCGCTCGTCGAGGAGCCAGCCCCAGGACTCGGTTTCATAGGGTATCCCCGGTTCAATGACAGCGGCGTTATAACCGAGAGAGTCTGTGTTGTGCACGTAAGGGAGGTAACTTATTTGGCCAGTGTCATTGGCACTGAGACTGCCATCGGGCTGAATGAAAAGAATCCTGTGGGGCGAGTCACCGGCCCCGAGACCCGCGTCTGGCCTTAAACGCCCGGTTTTGCTGAGACTGTTGATCTCGTCCCAGTAGGTCAGCCGGCGCGTGTCAATAGGCTGAATTGTGCCCGCCTGCCACAGTACGCGCGTGCTGTTGGACCACTGTTCGTAAAGATCGAAAGCGTCGGGATCAAGAGAGGCCTTCAGAAGAACTTCTGCACTGCCGCCAGGATAGAACTCGATGCGAATTCCCAGATCTTCCTCTGCTCGCTTGCGAATGGTCTCCTGCAGCGTTACGTGGGTTCCCACCACGCGAATTGTAGGCGGCGTATTAAGGGAGCGCACAATTGCAGGAAATCCAACGGCACCCGTCGCCAGAACCTGACCTGCTCCCTTTATAAATTTTCGACGTTGCATAAACGCCCCGACAACTCTAGCAGCGAGGCAGTATGCCACAGTCCTATGGCTGAACCACATCTGGCCACGCTGCTTGGCGGCAAGATAGAGTTCGATTGCAAACTCGCTGAGGGCTCCACCTTCTGGCTGGATCTCCAGCTGCCGCTGTGGGAGCGTACCGCAAGTGAACAGTTTGAAAATCCACAGTCCAATGCAAAGGTCACTATAAGCGGCGCCAGAATATTATTGGTGGACGACACGAAAACCTGCCGTCTTATCATACGAGCCCTACTTGAAGCGGCAGGGGGCATCGTGGTGGAGACAGTGCATAGCTATTTATAATGACGACACCACACCACCGGGAAAAACGATAGTGATGTAAACCCCTTCAGCCGTCCGCTCCGGGGGGGCTACTCATGCGTCGGAATACCGCTGCGCAATGCCCTGAACCTCAGTCTGTATCTGTAAAAACACATCCACCATTACCGGGTCAAAATGCTTACCCCTGCCATCTTCTATGATGATCACGGCTTTCTGATGACTGAATGCCTTTTTATAGACCCGTTCGGAAATCAGCGCATCGTATACATCTGCCACTGCCATGAGCCTCGCTGACAAGGGAATCGCTTCTCCGAACAGACCCTGAGGATAACCGGAGCCATCCCACTTCTCCTGGTGGTAAAGCGCAATATCCTTTGCACAATCGAAGAAGTTGAGATCCATCCCCAAGGCCTGCTCCGCATTACAAATTGCCTCGTAGCCCAAGGTAGTGTGTGTCTTCATAATCTCAAATTCTTCAGCTGTAAGCTTACCCGCCTTTTGCAGAATACTGTCTGGGATAGCCACCTTGCCAATGTCGTGGAGCGGCGCAGACTTGTAGAGTCGGTCGATATACGCGGGATTGAGCTGTGCGGTATAGTGCCCGCGCGCCGACAACTCCTCTGCCAGCAGCCGAACGTAATTTTTTGTGCGCAGAAGATGATTGCCGGTTTCATTATCCCGCGCCTCTGCCAACGAAGCCATTGCATGTACTGCAACATCCTGCATGGCAACCGCTTCCCGCGTACGTATTAGCACTTCCTCTTCAAGTACAGCGGCTCTATGACTCAGAGAATCCTTGGCCGCCTTAAGCGCAAGGTGGGCACTAACACGGGCGTGCAGGACTGACGCATTGATCGGCTTGGACACGTAATCCACAGCACCAAGTGCCAGACCTTTCTCTTCGGACGTGCTGTCAGACAGGGCCGTCACAAATATCACCGGGATGTCATCGGTGGTCGGCTTTTCCTGAAGCCGAGCCAGCACATCATAGCCATCCATGCCCGGCATGTTCACATCTAGTAAAATCAAATCCGGCTTGCGCGAACCGTTTGCCAGCTCGAGAGCTCGCACACCATTGGTAGCAACCGTGAGACGGTAGTCATCGAGACAATCTGACAACAGCTCCAGATTTTCGGGCACATCGTCCACAAGAAGAAGCAGCGGCACATAGTCCCCGAACAAGGTAATGCTCATAGGTGTTGTCTCTTGCGTATCAGCGGCAGCAACTTGCCGCATTTTGCGTCATTACCCGGGACGGGACTTTCCAAGTGATAAACTAACATTTGCGCACGCAACTGGAAAGCAACCCGGAAGCAACGAATATGCCAACGGGGTAGCCACTGA
>CAZTJR010000004.1:16738-83126 GCA_964613795.1 uncultured Alteromonadaceae bacterium
CGACGCATCTTCTGGCCCCGGTTTCTTTTCTGTTGCGCCTCTGCACACGAATGAAGAGGAAAGGATTGCATCCCTGCGAAAAACCGGCCTGCTCGACTCCACGCCGGATCCGCGTTTTGATGACATAACAAAGCTGGCAGCTTCAACCTTTGAAGTGACAACCGCTGTCGTGTCCCTGATTGATGTCGATAGGCAATGGTTTTTATCTTCCTGCGGGTTAAGCGCTAGCGAAACATCCAGAGATGTGGCGTTTTGTGCGCATACGATCAACGAGGACCAGTTCATGGTCGTGGGTGACGCACAGGCGGACCCCAGATTCATGAATAACCCCCTCGTAACCTCCGACCCTTATATTCGGTTTTATGCTGGCGTTATCATCAGTGATCCAAGCGGGCTGCCATTGGGTACCCTGTGCATATTTGACCCGAAACCACGCATGTTTGGCATGCAGGAGCAGAACACCCTGCGCATGATGGCCAAGATGCTGGGGCAGGAGATATTCAAGCCCGGGGGAAATTGAGGGCGCAGCAGCGTTATGATAATCAGACCGCGCGTGCTGGCATGCCATGTCGTTATAAAAACGCGGGCTATTCGGCTGCAGCTCTGATCAGCGCTACCCGATGGCCCCATTAGCCAAGGGTAGCGTCGAGAAACATCATCACCGCGAAACCTGCCATGAGTGAAAAGGTCGCCACCGTCTGGAAGCCGCCCCGGTGGGTTTCCGGGATGATCTCGTCGCTGATGACAAACAGCATGGCCCCCGCCGCGAAGCCCAATGTCCACGGCATTAACGGCGCAGCCAGCGACACCGCTGCGCCACCGAAAAGGCCACCCAGGGGCTCGGCCAGTCCGCTAAGAAAAGCCACGAGAAAGGATTGTATACGCGTGTAGCCGGCCGCCAGCAGGGAGACGGCGACAGCCAGGCCCTCGGGGATGTTCTGCATGCCGATGCCGGTGGCGAGGCTCATACCGTTAGGTATATTGCCATCGGCGAAGCCCACACCCACCGCCATGCCCTCGGGAAAATTGTGCAGGGTGATGGCGACAATAAACAGCCAGATCCGCGCCACGGCAGCAGCCTCGGGCCCCTCGCGACCGGTAATAAAGTGCTCGTGGGGCGCGAATCGGTGAACCAGCTGCAGCGCAACGGCTCCGAGCAGCAGGCCTGCCGTCACCACGGACACCGCGATAACACGACCGCCGAACTGCGCTTCGCCGTGATCAATAGCCGGCAAAAGAAGAGAAAAGAAGGTGGCCGCCAGCATGATGCCGGCAGCGAAACTCAACATCAGATCTTCCAGCCAGTCCGACAGGCGGCGGATAAAAAACACACCGGCGGCACCGACACCGGTTGCGAGCCCGGCGCCAAGGCTGCCGAGAAAGCCGAGCCAGATGACGTTACTGGCTGCCGTGGGGCCTACCATCGCGTAGCGGCATCCTCAGAAGGGCTCAATGCAGTGCCTCCCGCAGCCTAAAAGTCGGGGCTAAGGCGGCCATCCTGCACCCAGACCTTGCCATCAATCGTCACCGTGGTATCCGTGAAGAAATTCCAGCGCACGTAGCCACCGCTTACCTCGCCTCCAAGCTCTGTGTTATCGCCGAGCGACAGCCGCACCACGCCCGCGCCATAACCATAGTAGGGCACCCAGGGATGCTCCTCGGGTACGGCGAGCAGTGGGTTGAAGCCCAGCGCGAACTCGCGGAACGCGCGCCCGGCGCTGCCCGCAGCGGCCATCTCCGCCTTGACGAACTCCTCGCCCTCCTCGGCCCTGACGTCACTCACCACGCCCTCGTCGAACGTCAGAACCAGCCCCGAGACCGGCTTGCCAGACCATTGCGAGGGCGGAAACGCGATGGTCCCACTGATGCTATCTTCAAGCGGTGCCACGCGCACCACGCCAGACGGCAGCTCAATCTCACGATCGACCAGCACGCGCGCGGCCGCCATGCGCGCAGGGGACGCATCGCCGTCCTGGCGATTCACCGGCCGATCGCCAATGCGGAAGCGGATATCGGTACCGGCGGGGCTGGTCACACGGATCTCGCTGCCGCGCATGGCGGCCTCAAAGCGCTGCAGCGCAGCGCCCAGTGCGGCGTAATCCGTTTCCAGCAGGGCATGCTGGTAGATCGCCTCCAGGCGGTGAACAGGCGGCAGAGGCTGCCCGGCCAGGGGCACCGCACTATTGTTGCCCAGCCAGTGCAGGTGAATTGTGCGTCCCCGGCCTGCACGCAGGTTGTCCTGAATAGCGGCATAGGCAGGGTGGCTGGGTGACGTCCCGGGCAGCATTATCGAGGCGTCTACACGCTTGAACAGTTCAGCCAGCGCCGGCCTTGCTGCGCGCCCGGCGCTCTGCAGAACATCCGGTCGCCAGCTTTCGGGCACCGGCTCGGCCAGTACATCAATCACGCCGAGGTCAACAGCGCCGGCCTGCATCACTGCATAGCGCAGGTGCGGAATCAGCGCCTCGAATATCCCCGGGTGCGCCACCGCGAGAAAGGTTTCGCCCGGCTGCAGGTCCAGGCGCTCCACGATACGCGCAGCGATAGCCTCGTACTGCAAGGAGAAGCGCGGCGGCGCCGTCTGCGAGTGCACCGTCACCGACAGGAGGAGAACCAGAAAAAAAGCCAGGCTACGCATTGTTATCATCCTCACGAATATGAGGATAGGTTACTCTATCCGCGATATGAATGGGTGAGACGGGGGACACTATGACATTTAAAAAAAACATCGTTATTTTTCTGCTCTTTGCGCTGTCCACAATGGCGGCAAAGGCCGAGCCATTCAGGGTCGGCACCCTTGAAGCCCCGCGTGGCGAGCGGGTATCCGGCTTCCTGCCAGTGCCTGAAGGCGTTGACGAGGGCAGCACGATACCGGTAACGATCCTGCACGGGGCCAACGACGGACCGGTTCTCGCCCTGATTGCGGGCACACACGGCTACGAATACCCGCCGATAACAGCGCTGCAGTCCCTGCGGGATACGATAGATCCGGCTGTCCTGCATGGCACCATTATCATGGTGCATATTGCAAACATGCCGTCGTTTCTGGGGCGCACCATTTACTACAGCCCGATTGACGGCCAGAACCTGAACCGAATGTACCCCGGGGATGCGGGCGGAACGGTGAGCCAGCGCACTGCCCACCAGATCACGACCCTGATCATTGACCAGGCAGACTATCTGATTGATCTGCATGCGGGCGATGGCAATGAGGCCCTGCGCCCCTATGTCTACATGCCGGTCACGGGTAATGCAGCACTCGATGCTAAAACAAAAGACCTGGCGCTGGCTTTCGGTCTTGATCACATTGTCATCGATAAGCGCCCGACAGACGCACCCGGCCCGACACGCTTCACCGACCAGACGGCCCTGGTCCGCGGCATACCGGCCATCACCACGGAAACGGGGCAATCAGGTTCCAATGACCCGTACTGGGTTGAACTTGCGCAGGCCGGCGTAGAGAACGTATTACGCCACCTCGACATGGTTCCGGGTGATGAACGCGTGAATACAGGCGTTACCTGGCTTGGGGATTACCAGGTCATCGCCAGTCCACAGAGCGGCATTTTCAGACCGGCAATCAGGGATGGCTACGTCGTGACGGAGGGGGCCCTGCTGGGTGTGCTCGTTGATTTCTTCGGTGATGAGATAACGGAGATACGCGCACCGTTTTCCGGCGTCGTCAACTACGTTATCAGCACACCGCCGGTGAGCGAGGGTGAGCCCGTCGCCATGATCAGCAAGATTCGCAGACACTGACGGTGCAGGTCGATGCCGCGGGCGGAGGGCGGTCTGACCTAGTCAGGCTCCATGCAGTAGCGATCGCGGCCGGCAATCTTCGCCTCATACATCAAGCCGTCCGCTCTGGCGAGCCAGCTGTCAAGTGTCTCCTCGCCGCGGTAGCGCGTCACGCCACAGCTGACGGTGGGCCGGTAATCTTCGGGCAGCCCCGCCACCGTCACATCGCGCACCGACGACAGCAATCGCTTCGTCGTCATTTCTGCCTGCTCCCGGCCCTCGTCCACGATCAGCAGCGCGAACTCCTCGCCCCCCAGACGCGCCAGCACGTCTGATGCCCGAAGCGCTTTGCTGACAGCGTTGGCGACGGCCCGCAACAGAGTGTCACCGACGCCGTGACCAAACTGGTCGTTTACGGCCTTGAAGCGGTCAAGATCCCAGTACACAAGCCACAAGGGCTGTTCGTAGCGGTCTGCCACCTCCATCATATTCTCGGCCAGGGCAATGAACAGGTAGCGATTCATCAGCCCGGTCAGATTATCGTGGGTGGCGGCGTAGGTCAGTTCCCTGTCTGCGATCAGAAGTTTGAGGGTGAGCTCGACCACCGACTTAAAGTTTTCGAGGAGCTCGTAATCCAGAGCGGACGGTTTTCGCGGCTCTCGGGAGAGGATGCATAAAGTCCCGAAGACGGCACCGTCGGGCCAGTTGACCGGCATGCCAAAGTAAGACGCCAGGCCGAGTTCGACATCCGGATTACCCCGCCAGAGCGGGTCTTTTTCTGCATCCTCAACCACGAGACTGGCTTGGTTTTTTATCACCGCCTCACAATACAGCCTGCCTTCCCGGGGCGCCGTTTCACCGCGTTGGTATGGCGTCTCCTCCAGGTCGGACGCGGCCATCACCTCCATGGAATCGGGATTTTCGCGCATGACCAGCGCTCCCTCGACGTTGCACGCCTTTGCGAGAAGTGTCGTGACCGCCTGCCACTGATCAAACACCTCGCGCGTTGGATCAGGGTATCCGACAGCGGAAGAAATCCTGCGGGCGAGGGCGTCCAGCGAGGTTTTCACGGACGTGTGGGTCGGCGCCCATTCCGCTTGATCCTGCGACGCTCGCGACGACCTCGATTGCGAGGAGCGCCTGACATTTCTCTGATCCATAGCGAGGTTTTCATCGTGCCGTAATGTATCAACGGCGAATGATAAGCGGCCAGGAAACAAATAAACAGAGCGAGAAAGTGCACCGTATTGTTGCACCAGCACCCCGTTACTGCCGCCAATATATGCCTGTGGACGCCGCATGCGGTGGTGCTGGCGCGCACCCGATCTGCCGACTTGGTCACACCAGTGCCAGCCGATATACTGCGGTCGTGACGCGGTCCGTCACCCGACAATAATCCAGAATAAAAACCCAAGAGGGATCATCATGCGCCAACGCACCACACTCGGCCCTGCCCTGGTTCTCATTGCAGCCATGTCAACACTGCTTGCCTGCTCCGGTAGCGAGAGCTCGGCACCACTGCCGTCGGTAACGCCACCGGCAGCCCCCCAGTCACCGGAACCACCCCCCGAGGAAAGCCCTGAAATCACACGCCTCCACGATGAACGCACCTTTGCACCGGCCGCAGATGTTTCGTTCGAGCCTCAGGCTGGCGCGCAGGCCTTTTTTGGCGTTTACGAGGGCATTCAGGGCGACGCGGTCTATTCGGCGGAAATTCCCGACGGATGGAACGGCGGCCTGATCATGTATACACATGGCTTTCGGGGTAACGGCGAGAGCTTGACCGTCTCCATCCCCGATCCCGCCTGGCGAGGCACCGTGCTTGGCGCCGGTTATGCCTGGGCAGCCTCGTCGTTTTCTGCCAACTACTACGATGTACGCGCCGGCGTGGAGGACACCAATCGACTGGCTATCGAGGTCATGGACTACATTGAGCGTGATTTTGGCCAGCGCTTTGACGAGCCCGGCCAGCGGCTGATCTCTGGCTACTCCATGGGTGGACATATCGCGGCCGCCGCCGTTGAGCGCGAGACGCGCGACACCGCCCGCTTCAGTGTGGACTACGCCGGCGCCGCACCTTTCTGTCAGGCCGAGCAGAATCAGTTTCAGTGGCTGGGTGACTATCCGTTGCTGGCACAGACCCTTGCCGGGCTCGGCGACCAACCGCGTGAAGACTTCCTGTCACTGGCGCCACAGATCATCGGCACACTGTTCAAGCTGGACGACAACAACAATTCGACCTGGGTCCCGGCCAATGCAGAAGGCGAGCGCCTGCGTCAGGCCGCCATACAGCTCACCGGCGGCGAGCGCCCGATCTTTGCCGACTTCGGCTTCGTGCAGAACACGTGGCAGGAAGCCGTGCTTTCCACCGGCGGGGCCGACGGATCGATTGACGGCATCCTCGCGGGCAACATTTACGACAACACGCAGCGTCAGTACCGCTTTCGCCGCGGCGGGGAACTGCAGGCCGATGAGCAGGCGCTGAACGACAGTATTGAGCGCGTGGCCGAAGATGAAAATGTCAACGCGCTGCGCGAGGACGGTGTGCGCTGGCTGCCCCTGGTCAAGGGTGAATTCGACGTACCGGTACTGACGCTGCACACGCTCGGGGATTTTTACGTGCCCTTTCGCCACCAGCAGCTTTACCGTGAGCGCGCGCTCGACAGTGGCGCCGACGGTCTGCTGGTACAGCGCGCTATCCGCGCACCCGGGCACTGCGACTTTACCGGTACCGAAATCATTACCGCACTCAGCGACTGGCTGCGCTGGGTGAACGGCGGCCCCACGCCGGCCGGCGATGACGTGCTGGACGCGGAGGTCGTGGCTGACGCTGACTACGGCTGCGCGTTCACCGTTAACGACGGAACGCGGGATCGCTCGGCTCTGCCGGCGTGTAGCGCGCCCTGATCCGCGGCGCTGACGCGACACGATGCAGTCGCTGGTCATTAAAAAAAACCCTGTCTATACTCGGGACTTGCCCGATCGCCGGGCTCTGTCTTTCCCGCATACCACTCATTCAACAAAACGGCGGAGCATCATGACATATCTACGCAGTTTTTTTATCGCCTTACTGGTTCCTTTTGCCCTGCTGCTGACAGACGCGGCACCGGCATCTGCCTACGACAAAGCCCTGTACGACGCCATGGAATACCGGCTGATCGGACCCTATCGCGGTGGACGCTCCGCCACCGTGACCGGCGTCCCCGGCGATCGTAATACCTATTACTTCGGCGCGGTCGGCGGCGGTGTCTGGAAAACCCGGGACGGCGGCAGCAAGTGGGAGAATATCAGCGACGGCTATTTTGGCGGATCCGTGGGATCGCTTGCCGTATCCGAGTCGGATCCCAACGTCATTTATGTCGGCCTGGGCGAAAAAACCATCCGCGGTAACGTGTCGTCAAACTTCGGCCTCTGGAAGTCTACCGATGCCGGCAAGAGCTGGTCGTTTATCGGCCTGGAGGACACCCGTCATATCGGCCGTATTCGCATACACCCCAGCAATCCGGATATCGTCTACGTGGCGGCGATGGGCGACCTCTGGCAGCCCGGTGAGGCGCGCGGGGTATACAAGAGCACCGACGGCGGCGCGACCTGGGAAAAAGTCCTTTACGCAAATGAAAACGCAGGCGCAGTTGATCTGACCTTCGATCCCGGCAACCCGCGAATTCTTTACGCCAGCACCTGGAATGTGCGCCGCACCCCACACAGCCTCTCCAGCGGCGGCCCCGGCTCGGATTTGTGGAAGAGCACCGACTCGGGGCAGACGTGGGAAAATCTCACGGCACTGCCAAATATGCCCGAGGCGCCGCGCGGCATTATCGGGGTTACCGTATCGCCGGTGAATTCCGATCGGGTATGGGCCATTATCGAGGCAGAGGATGGCGGCGTATTCCGCTCAGACGATGCCGGCGCAAGCTGGGAGAAAATCAACAGCGACCGGGCGCTGCGCTCACGGGCGTGGTATTACACACGCATCATTGCCGACTCGCAGAACGAGAACACCGTGTATGTCATGAACGTGTCGTATGGCAAATCCACCGATGGCGGCAAGACGTTCAGCCTGCACCGCGCGCCACACGGTGACCATCACGACCTGTGGATAGACCCCGAGAACAACCGCCGCATGATCATTGCCGATGATGGCGGCGCCCAGGTGTCCACCGACGGCGGCGACAGCTGGACCACCTACCACAATCAGCCCACTGCGCAGTTCTACCGCATCGCGACCGACAACCACTTCCCCTACCGCATCTACGGGGCGCAGCAGGACAACTCCTCCATCCGCATTCCCCATCGCAGCGACGGCGTTGCCATTACGGAGAGCGACTGGGAGGTCACCGCCGGCGGTGAAAGTGCGTACCACGCCATCGACCCCGAGAACAACGACATCATTTATGGCGGCAACTACAAGGGCTATCTCTACCGCTACAATCATGAGAACAGCCAGCGCCGATCCATCAACGTGTGGCCGCTGAACCCCGCGGGCTCCGGCGTGGAAGTCATGAAGTACCGCTTCAACTGGAACTTCCCCACCTTCTTTTCGCACCACGATGCAGACAGGCTGTACGCCTTCTCAAACCAGGTGCATGTGTCCACCACCGAAGGGCAGAACTGGGACACCATCAGTCCGGACCTCACCCGCGCCATTCCGGAAACGCTGGTGTCATCGGGGGGTCCCATCACGCAAGACAATACCGGGGTGGAGTTCTACGCCACTATTCTGACCGCCAACGAAAGCCACCACGAGGAGGGCGTGCTATGGACCGGCTCCGACGATGGGCTTGTGCACCTCACGCGCGACGGCGGTGAGAGCTGGCAGAACGTTACGCCGCCCAGCGCACCGAAGCTGCTGATGTGGAACTCGATCGACATTCACCCGACCGAGAAGGGCGGCGCCTACTTGGCGGGAACCCTGTACAAGACGGGTGATTTTGCTCCCTACCTGTACAGAACGACCGACTATGGAAAGACCTGGACAAAAATCACCGCCGGCATTGATCCGCTGCACTTCACGCGCGTCGTGCGCGCCGATCCGGAACGGGCGGGCCTGCTTTACGCCGGCACCGAATACGGCATGTATGTGTCCTTTGACGACGGCGACAGCTGGCAGACCTTCCAGCTGAATCTGCCCGAGGTGCCAATCACGGACCTGCAGGTTCGCGACCGCAACCTGATTGTTGCTACCCAGGGGCGCAGTTTCTGGATCATCGATGATCTGTCGCCACTGCACCAGCTGAATGACTCGGTGGCAAAGGCCGGCGTACACCTGTATGAGCCCAAGCCCAGCTACCGTATCCGCCAGAGTGGCAGAGGCGAGCGCGATCCCCTGCTGGAGGGCGAAAACCATCCGCAGGGCGTCATGCTCTATTTCCGGCTCGACAGCGCGCCTACGGCGTCCGATCCGGTCCGCCTGGAGATCCTCGAGGAGGATGGCACGCTGGTGAAGGCCTTCACCAGCGATGCCGGCGATGACGAAAAAGATCTCAAGCTGGACGCAAAGGCCGGCATGAATCTTTTCGTCTGGGACATGCGCTACCCCGATGCCGTCTCCTTTGATGGATTGATTCTTTATTCCGCGAACACCCGGGGACCCACGGCGGTGCCGGGCACTTACCGCGCGCGACTGATCGCCGGGGATACAAGCGTGGAGCAGAACGTCGAGATTCTGAAGGACCCCCGGGTCAACAGCTCGCTGGCGGATCTGCAGGCGCAGTTCGACTTCCTGATGGAGGTTCGCGACAAGCTCTCGGAGGCACACCAGGCCGTTATCGATATCCGCAGTCTGCGGACAGACCTGGACTACCTGCAAAGCAAGCTTGAGGACAGGCCTGACAACAACGCAGAGACAGCGGCGATCGTAGAGGCAATTGACGCGCTCAAGGAAGAGATCGGGGTGATAGAGAACACTATTCACGAGACGCGCAATGAAGCGCGCCAGGACCCGCTGAACTTCGGCATCAAGCTGAATAACCGCCTCGCGTATCTGGCGACACACGAGTCTGCAGGCGATTTCCGCCCGACCGACCAGGCAATCGAGTACAAGGCAGAGGTATCAGCGCAAATCGATGAAGCACTGGCCGCACTCGAGACGCTCCTGGCCGACTCGCTGCCCGAGATCAACCGGATGATGAAACAGCAGAATATCGAGGTGCTTCCGGTACCCTGAACCGTCGGGTCACAAGCGGCCGGATGACAATAACAAGAGGATATTCCAGCCGTGCTGAACCCACTGACGCGACGCCGTGAGGCGTCGACTGGTGCGCATACTCGCCCTGGCCGCGCCGCGGCCAGGGCGCTGATCGCAGCCCTGCTGCTGTCCGCGCAGGCTGCCGATGCTGCCCGGGGCGATCGCCCCACCCTGCACGCGGCGCGGTTGGGCAGCGCACCAACGCTCGACGGCAACATTCTCGAGGACGCCGCGTGGCGCGGCCTGCGGCCGGCAACCGGGTTCCGCCAGATACAGCCCGATGAAGGGGCTCCGGCCTCCCAGCGGACGGAAGTCTTCGTAGGCTATACGGATGACACGCTCTATGTCGCGGTTGTCGCCTACGATACGGATCCGGCGGCCATCGTTGCGTCAGACAGTCGCCGCGATGCCTCTCTGGATGACTCGGACAGCTTCCGCATGATCATCGACGGCTTTCAGGACCGCCAGAATGGCCTGGTCTTCGGCACGAATCCCGCGGCCATTCAGTACGACGGCCAGCTAGTCAAGGAATCGACCGGCTTCACCAGCGCCAGCGGTTCGGGCTTCAACCTGAACTGGGACGCCCCCTGGGAAGTGGCGGCAACGACCGGCACCTACGGCTGGTCCGCGGAGTTCGAGATTCCCTTCCGCTCACTGCGCTACGGCGGCGGTGAAGTGCAGGACTGGGGCATCAACTTCCAGCGCAACATCCGCCGTAATAACAACGAAATCGTGTTCTGGGCACCGCTGGACCGGCAGTTTTCCATTCTGCGCGTGTACGACGCGGGTAATCTCGCCGGTATCGAGCCCCCGCCCCAGCGCAGCCTGCTGGTAACGCCCTACGCGCTGGGTCGCGCCGGCAAGGGCGAGGGCTTCGATGGCGCCGTTCAGGAGGAGGAATTCGGCGTCGATGTGAAGTACACCCTCACACCCAGCCTGACGCTGGACCTGACCTACAACACCGACTTCGCGCAGGTGGAAGTGGATGACCAGCAGGTCAACCTGAACCGTTTCAACCTGTTCTTCCCGGAAAAACGCCCCTTTTTTCTGGAAAATGCCGGCCAGTACACGGTGGGCACACCGCAGGAAGTGGAGTTCTTCTTCAGCCGCAACATCGGCATCGATGCCAACGGAATGCCCACGCCCATCGTCGGTGGCGCGCGCCTGTCCGGCAAAATCGGGCAGTCCACGAATATCGGGCTCCTGCACATGCGCACGGAGGACGTGCCGGGCGAAGCACCACAGAATGACTTCTCAGTGGTACGCATGAATCGGGAGCTGGATAACCGCTCGTCCTTCGGCGCCGTCTTCATTAACCGCGAGGGCGATGGCAGCCTGCGCCCCGCGGGGCAGGACGACTACAACCGTACCTATGGCGTGGACGGCCGCTGGGGTTTCGGCGAGTACGGCACAGTGAGCGGCTGGGCCGGTATGACGGACACACCGGGGCTCGTCGGTGACGAACACGCCTACAACATCCGTGTCGATTACGACTCGCCGGAGTGGTCGAACAACCTGGCATTCACCGAGGTCTCTGAGGACTTCAATCCGGAGGTGGGCTTTCTGAGCCGGGACGACTACCGCAAGGTGGAAGGCCGCATTCTCTATCGCTATCGGCCGCGGGACGTTGCCGGCCTGCTGGAGCTCCGGCCGCACGTTTCCTACCGCGGCTGGTGGGATCTCGAGGGCGAACAGGAATCCGGCTTCCTGCATCTGGACAACCACTTCGAATGGCGCACCAGCGCGGAAATCCATACCGGGATGAATTTCACCTACGAGCGCGTCAAGGCCCCCTTCGAACTGGTAGATGGCGTCGAGGTGCCGGTAGGTGAATACGACAACTCGGAGGTGCAGCTGGTTTTCATGTCCGACGAGGGCAAATCGCTGTATGCCGAGCTGCGCAGCTTTCACGGCGGCTTCTTTAACGGCGAGCGCGATACCCTGCGGCCCACATTGCGCTACCGCATGGGCGAGACTTTCTCCACAGAGCTGGCCTGGAACTACAACCGCATCGACCTGCCGACGGAAGACGGCGCCTTCACCATCAACGCGGGGCAATTGCGCCTGACCTACTCCTTTACCCCCAAAGTGCTGCTACAGGCGCTTTTCCAGTACGACGACAGAAGCGATCGCGTGGGCATGAACGTGCGTTTCTCAGTCCTGCAGCAGGCCAATGCCGGGCTCTTCGTGGTGTACAACGAAGTCGACGAAGCGGGCTTTCGCAAGCCGCGACGCGAGTTCGTCCTCAAGTACAGCCATATTCTGGATGTGCTGCGCTGAAGCGTCCTCTCCCGTCACAGAAAACCGCGGGCACAACGCCCGCAGGCCTCAAGAAATCCGGCACCCTGCCGATATCTATGTAGCGGCCTGAGAAAGGCATCAAAGGTGCTTCAGGCTGATCACAGGAACCAGCAAGGAATCGTATCGTGGCACGGATATTGACTGTCGATGACTCCAATTCACTGCGACGCATGGTGGCATTCACACTGAAACAGGCCGGACACGATGTGGTCCAGGCGATCGACGGGCGCGACGGGCTCGTGAAGGCGCAGGAGCAGACCATCGACCTCGCCCTGGTGGATGTGAACATGCCAGCCATGGGCGGCATCGAAATGGTGACGGCGATGCGGAAATTGCCGGCCTATGCGAACACGCCTATCCTGATGCTGACCACCGAGTCGAGCGACGATAAAAAACAGGAGGGCCGCAGGGCCGGTGCCACCGGATGGATCGTCAAGCCTTTCAGCCCCGAGCAGTTGCTGGGTATTGTGGAAAAAGTGCTCGGCAACACCAGCGCAGCATGAGGCAAGCGGCATGAATCCAGGGGAGACCTTCGGCATCGGCAGCAACGGCGATACCACGAACCAGTATCTGACCTTCATCCTCGATGGCGAGGAATACGGCATCGATATACTGCGGGTTCAGGAAATACGTGGCTGGAGCAAAACCCGTCCCATCCCCAACTCGCCATCCTGGCTTAAAGGCATTATCGATCTCCGGGGCAGCATTGTGCCCATCGTCGACCTGCGCGAGCGCTTCGGGCTTGAATCGATTGACTACGGGCCCACGACGGTGGTGATTGTGGTGCGCTTTCACAGCGACAGGAATACCGATCAGCGTGATATGGGCGTTGTGGTGGACGCCGTCTCGGAAGTGTACAGCGTTGACCCGAAATCCGTTAAGCCTGCGCCCAACGTCTGTGGCGCGATTGACGAGCAGCTGATCGACGGCATAGCCATGATCAACGAAAAGATCATTATGCTGCTTGATATGGATCGCCTGCGGGCGGGCGTTCTCGCAGCGCCCATACCGAAGCGTCCAGATAATACGCAGCGGGAGTCACAGGCATGAACATCAGCACGACGTTCGATACGCCTGACAGCAAGGATGTGCTCGACCCCGACATCCTTGAAGAAAGCTTCGCCATTCTCGAACCCTATGGGGAACGCATGGTGTCCCGCTTCTACGAGAAGCTGTTCGAGGACTACCCCTCGGTGAGACCGCTGTTCGCCAACACGACGGTATCCCGGCAGCAAGCCAAGCTGTTCGGTGCGCTCAAGCTCGTGGTCAACAGCCTGCGTGAACCCGAAAAGCTGCATCAGACACTGCAGGAGCTGGGCAGCCGGCATCAGCTTTATGGCGCGGAGCCGCTTCACTACGACGCCGTGGCCTCGACGCTGCTCGACGCCATGGCGGAAACCGCGGGTGGCGCATGGAACAACCAGTACGAGACCGCCTGGCGCGACGCGCTGCACCTTATTGGTGATGTGATGCTGAGCGCCTACCGGCCCACCGATAAGGTTCTGCCGACAATCGATAACAAGACGCCAGATCCAGCACCCACAGCAGGGGAAGACAGCCGTATGAATGACACGACAGTACTGCACGACGCGATGATGCAGTCGGCCATCGACAATGCCATGACCGCCTTCATGATAGAGGATCGCGACAGCAACATTATTTACGCCAACCACGCGGCCATTGACATGATGCGCAGGCACGAAGCCGTCATACGCGACACCTACCGCGGTTTCGATGCCGACAAGATGATCGGCAGCCGCATCGACATGTTCCATACCGACACCGACCCTCAGCGGCGCATCCCTGACGACCCCAGGAAGATGCCCTGGAAGACCGATATCAGCATTGGTCCACTGCGCCTCAGCCTCCACGTGACCGCCAACATCAGCCCCGCCGGCGAACACGTCGGAAACACGCTGGAACTGACGGATGTCACCGAAAAGCGGCAGCACGAAATGGAGATGGCCCGCCTGAGTTCCGCTCTCGAAAGCGTGCAGACCAACATCATGATGTGTGACACGGATCTGAACATCGTCTATGCCAACCCGGCAGTGGAGGCAATGTTCAGGCGGCGCGCGCCGGAAATGCGGCAGCGCTTCCCGGGTTTCGAGCCCGACAGGCTTATCGGCCAGAACATCGACCAGTTCCACAAGAACCCGGCCCACCAGCGCGTCATGCTGCGCGATGCCAGCCGCATGCCCGCCAGGGCGCAGATGGAGATCACTGGCATTGAGCTAGAGGTCAACGCCACCATGATCCAGGGCCCCGACGGCGAGGACATGGGCAACGTGGTCGAGTGGAAAGACATCACCCAGATGAAGGAAATCCGCGACGTGATCTCTGCCGCTGCACGCGGCGATTTCTCCGGCAGAATCGACGCCGATGATTACGAGAGCTTTTTCAAGGAAGTGGGCGAGCTGCTTAACAGCCTGATGAGCGTCAGCGAACAGAGCCTGACGGATGTGGCCACGGTCATCCAGGGGCTCGCCGAGGGCGACCTGACGCGGACCATCAATCGGGACTATGACGGTCTCTTCGGCACGCTGAAGGATGACGTCAACACCACCGTACTCAACCTGCGCAACATGATAGGGCAGATCCGCGAAGGCGCTCTGAGCATCAGCTCATCCGCCTCGGAAATCTCACAGGGCAATATTGATCTGTCCCAGCGCACCGAGGAACAGGCCTCGTCACTGGAAGAAACCGCGTCAAGCATGGAACAGATGACATCCGCCGTCCGATCCAGCGCCGACAACGCACGCCAGGCCAACCAGCTGTCGGCCAGTGCCCGCGAAGAGGCCGAGAAAGGTGGACACGTGGTCAGCCAGGCCGTCTCCGCTATGGCGGAAATCAACAAATCCTCGGGCAAGATCTCCGAGATCATTGGCGTCATTGATGAAATCGCCTTCCAGACCAACCTGCTGGCGTTGAACGCGGCGGTGGAAGCGGCACGGGCCGGCGAGCAGGGTCGCGGGTTTGCAGTGGTCGCCGCCGAAGTCCGCAATCTGGCGCAGCGCAGCGCGCAGGCTGCCAAGGAAATCAAGACCCTGATCAAGGACAGCGTCAGCAAGGTGGAAGATGGCACAAGGCTGGTGGATGACTCCGGCACGACGCTCGAGGAGATCGTTACCGCAGTCAAGAAAGTGAGCGATATCATCGCGGAAATCGCCGCGGCGGGCCAGGAGCAGTCGAGCGGGATAGAGCAGGTCAACAAGGCCATCACACAGCTGGATGAAGTCACGCAGCAGAACGCGGCACTGGTTGAGGAGGCTGCCGCGGCGTCGAAATCGATGGATGATCAATCCCGCTCACTGCAGGAGCTGGTGTCCATCTTTGAGGTTGGCGATGACATCAATACCGCCCCGGCGGCCCCGCGCGTGCAACAGCCCGCGGCACCTGTCGGCAACAAAGCCAGGCGTCGCGCCAGCAGCCAGCCGCAGCGTCAAGTCGCGACGCCGCTGCGCCAGCGTCAGCGGTCGAACGAGGACACCGAAGACTGGGAAGAGTTCTGAGCGCGAGAGGCCAATAATCCACACGGGCTGGCTAAATGGTTACACCAGAATACTCCAGCGTTCAAGCGAGTGATAACAGCGTGGCGATAGCAGACGAGACAAGACAGTCGGGACAGCCGGAGCGGGCCGCCGGCCCGCGGCCCGCGGCCCGCGAGAGCGAGTTCCGCCTCACGGACAGCGACTTCAGTTTTATCAAGCAGTTCATTGCCACCCAGGCCGGCATAGAGCTCAGCGAAGCCAAGCGCAACCTGGTCTACAGCCGGCTGGTGCGCCGTCTGCGCGCACTCCAGCTACCCAGCTTCAGCGCCTACTGCCACTATCTCGAGAGTGGCGATGAGGAAGAGCTGGAGCACTGTGTCAACGCGCTGACCACCAATCTCACCTCCTTTTTCCGGGAAGCGCACCATTTCGACTTTCTGCAGCGCGAACTGTTGCCGGCACTCATGCGTGACAAGCCAGACAAAGAGCTGCGTGTCTGGTCGGCGGGCTGCTCTACCGGCGAGGAACCCTACTCCATCGCCATGGTACTGGCCGAAAACCTGCCGGACGACTGGAAGATCCGGGTGCTGGCCACCGATCTCGACAGTTCGGTGGTGGCCACCGGTGAGGCGGGCCAGTACACGCTGGAGCGTATTACCGGCATCAGCGAGGCGCGCCGCAGGCGCTGGTTTCTGCGCGGCAAAGGCGATAATGCGGGCCAGGTAAAGGTGCGTAAGGAGATTCGCGACATGATCACCTTCAAGCGACTCAACCTGCAGAACAACTGGCCGATGAGGCAGCGCTTCGACATCATTTTCTGCCGCAACGTGGTTATCTACTTCAGCAAGGATACCCAGCGCGCGCTGTTTGATCGCTTTGCAGAGCAGATGACGCCGGGGGGGCACCTGTTCATCGGACATTCGGAGACCCTGTACAAAGTCAGTGATCGTTTCAAGCTGCTCGGAAGCACCGTCTATCAGCGAGTGAAATAGGGCAGCGGGCATGGGATTCCTGCACCCCCACCGCGCCGATGTACCGGAGTCTCCAAAGCCTCTGCCGGGCTTTGAGCACGTCAAACGCTACTGGGATCCGTCGCGACACATGCATGTGGCAAAGCTCCTCCCCGGCGAATACTACATTTCGCTGCGCGGCGAGATGATCACCACCGTTCTCGGCTCCTGTATTTCTGCCTGCATTCGCGATCGCAAGCTTGGCATTGGCGGCATGAACCATTTCATGCTGCCAGACAGCGCCCACCTGGACGACTGGGGCGGCAGCTCCAGCTCTGCCCGCTACGGCAGTTATGCGATGGAAAAGCTGATCAACGAGATCCTCAAGGCCGGAGGGCGCCGCGAAAACCTGGAGGTCAAGGCCTTTGGTGGCGGCAGGATTGTTTCCTCAATGACAGACGTAGGCCGCAAGAACATTGCTTTCCTCCACAAATTTCTGCAAATTGAGGAGCTTAAGCTAATCGCGGAAGATCTGGGCAGCCTGTATCCTCGCAAGGTCAACTACTACCCTGACAGCGGTCGCGCGCAGGTCAAGAAACTGCGCTCCATACATAATGACACGATCGTGCAGCGCGAAAGCCAGTA
This sequence comes from uncultured Alteromonadaceae bacterium, assembly GCA_964613795.1. Lineage (GTDB taxonomy): Bacteria > Pseudomonadota > Gammaproteobacteria > Pseudomonadales > Halieaceae > Chromatocurvus. The sequence goes on from CAZTJR010000004.1 coordinate 34,051, forward strand.
CATGGACGAACTGGTGGAAACCCCCGTGCAGGGCAACATCGAACTTTTCTGATAACAGGTTTCGGGTAGATGGCAGAAAAAATTCGTGTTCTGGTGGTGGATGATTCGGCACTCATCCGTCGCCTCCTCACAGATATGCTCAACAGCGCGCCCGACATCGACGTCGTAGGAACCGCCCCCGACCCCTTTATTGCCAGGGACAAGATCAAGAGTCTGGAGCCGGACGTCCTGACCCTCGATATCGAAATGCCGCGCATGGACGGTATCACCTTCCTTCGCAACCTCATGCGTCTGCGGCCAATGCCCGTTGTCATGGTATCAACCCTGACCGAGCAGGGCGCCGAAGTCACCCTTGAGGCACTGGAACTGGGTGCTGTGGATTTCGTGACCAAGCCGAAGATGGATGTGAGCCGGGCGCTCACTGATTACGTCGATGAGCTGACCGCAAAAGTGAGGGCGGCATCGGTGGCCAGGGTCAGGCGCCTGGCCTCGCTCAACGCACCAGCGCCGACACACTCCTCAGATGCCGTGATACCCCGGCGACCACCCCAGCACCTTCGCACCACGGACCAGATTATTGCCATCGGCGCCTCGACCGGTGGCACTGAGGCCATCAAGACAGTGTTGATGGCGATGCCGCGCGACGCACCGGGTATCGTGATTGCCCAGCATATCCCCCCCGGCTTCAGCACCGCGTTCGCTGAACGCATGAACCGGGTGACCCCGCTCAATGTGAAAGAAGCCGAGGATGGCGACGTCGTCATACCCGGTCATGCCTATGTTGCACCGGGAGACTGGCACCTGATGCTGGTTCGCGACGGCGCCCGCTATGTCTGCAGATTGAGCCAGGGTGAGCCGGTCAATCGTCACCGGCCCAGCGTGGATGTTCTGTTCCGCTCGGTACTGCAGTCCGCCGGGATCAACGCCGTCGCCGCGCTACTCACGGGCATGGGCGCGGACGGTGCGGCGGGCCTTCTGGAAATGCGCGAGGCCGGACTGCACACCGTCGCACAGGACGAGCAGAGCAGTGTGGTATGGGGCATGCCGGGAGAAGCCGTCAAACGTGGCGCGGCCAGCGAAGTGGCCGCGCTAGATCAGGTCGCGCGGCATTTGCTCGAGGCGGTGTGGAAACAGCCCCGAGCGATGTCACGATGATGGTCAGCCATGAGTGATACCCGCCACCCGGGGCATCCGCCACCCGACGACACCGGACAACCGTCCGACACCGCCGCGGCGGACGCGGCAACTGACGTCCGCGCGTGCAATGAGCTGGGCAACATTCTGGGCAGTGAACTGGCGCAGGTTGAGGAAGAGATCAAGCGAGTGAGAGGCATTATTGCCGACGCGATTGTGGAACTCTCTTCCAGCTTTGACCAGATCTACCACCTCTGCGCGGATAGCCACGCAGATACTGGCGGCAGTGACACGCTGAATGAGGCCGCATCCGGGGCTATACGGGCACTGCAGTTCGAGGACATCACAGCCCAGACGCTGGCGGAAGCGCTGCGCAGTGTTGCCTATCTCCGCGGTGTGGCGGAAGACCTGCGAACGGCAGAGGATGCCGCAGAACTGGTGGAGCGGATTCAACGACAGCATCGCCTGTGGGCGGAGATCCGGCGCAAGGCGGTGCTGCAGGAAAACCTGGATGCGGGATCCATCGACCTGTTCTGAGTCTGGCGGACAGACTCAGGCGTAGTCGTCGATGTGGGGTTGGTCTCCCGGCGGAGGGGGCGGACTGTCGCTCCCTTCGGCATCGGGCGACCCGTGACCGAGGTCATCGTAGGTCAACTCGCCCTCCTTGCGGGGCTCATCCTGGCGACCATCGTCCTCTTTCAGGTCATCGTTCTGGTCATCATTCGGATCGTGTCGAACGCCACCCCGGCCGGGCACACGGTGCCGCAGCGGTGGCCGCGGTGGCAGGGCCGGGCTCAACGGATCAAGCGGCTGCGCCATGCTGCCCGACGACTACATTGATTCCCGCCATGGTGCGGGCATCCACCAAAATCAGCATACCACTCTCCGTTTCGATTACGCCTTCTATGTCGAACGCGGTATCGCCCTGCAGCTTCTCGACCCGATTCTCGTCGAGTACCTGCACTTCCAGCACCTCGTCTACCACCAGACCGACATGCTCATCGTTGACGTCGAGGATGACGATCCAGTCGATGTGATCTCCCGGCTCTCTCACCGGCAGGCGCATGCGCTTTCTGGCGTCCACCACCGTCACGATATTACCACGCACGTTGATAACGCCAAGCACGAAATGCGCCGCACCGGACACCGGCGTGATATCGCCCGCGCACAGGATTTCCTGCACCTGCAGTACGCTGATGCCGTAATCCTGGCCATCCACGATAAAGCGCAGCCACTCGTTGCGGTTGGCGCTGACACGCTCGTTGAGGTCGTCAAGCGCATCATCGCGAAGATCGGTTACGCTGCGGTAATCTTCCTGTTCCATATTCATTCCTGCTGACTCCCTGGTTCAGTTGGCTACGACGTCTGCATCCGTGAGCGGTTCCGGAATGGCATCGGGAATAACATCCGGCGTAACGTCCGGCACATTGTCATTGGCGAGGATCACGATAGTCACCCGTCGATTGCGATTACGCCCCTCGGCCGTATCGTTGTCGGCCACCGGCTGGTACTCGCCGAGCCCCACCGCAACCATGCGTTCGGGCGCAACGCCTTTGCGCTGAAACAGGCGGATAACGCTGCTGGCCCGCGCCGACGACAGTTCCCAGTTGGACGGGAAGCGTGCCGTACTGATGGGAACATTGTCGGTATGCCCTTCCACCCGCAGCGGGTTCTGCATAGGCTGTAGAATGTCGCCGATGCGATCCAGCACGGGAAGCGCCGCATCGGTGACCTGCGCGACGCCCACCTGGAACAGCAGGTCGGTCTTGATCTCGACTTCCAGCCACAGCGGCGTCTCGCGGATGCGGACATCCTCCAGTTCGATAAGCTCGGACAGGGCGGCGCGAATGTCATCGGCCATGCGCCCCAGGCTTGCGCGAGTGATGTCGTCGCCGGTCGCGCGAATGCCCGCAATGCCCCCGGGCGGGTTATCCATCGGCAGAGACAGGGTGCTGCGGTCGACGGACCCCTGGGGCACGGCATCCTGGCGACCCTGCTCGGCGCCGCCGGTGGGCGGACTCTCGCCAATCTGGATTGGCCGCGTGGTTTTTGGCGTGCCGCGAAAGGCGGCTACCAGCGATTCCGACAGGACCCGGTATTTGCCCTCATTGACCGACGATATGGAATACATGACCACAAAAAAAGCCAGCAACAGCGTGACCAGATCGCCGTAGGGGATGGCCCAGGCTTCGTGATTGATGTGGTCCTCGTGGCGTTTCTTGCGTGCCATTTTGCGTTTGCCCTATACCAGATAGCCTTTGAGTTTGGTTTCGATATTGCGCGGGTTCTCCCCCTTGGCAATAGACACCACACCCTCGACGACCATTTCACGCGCCTTGGTCTGACCGTTGATGATTGACTTCAGCTTGCCCGCCATCGGCAGGAAAAACAGGTTGGCCGAACCGATGCCGTAAATGGTGGCAACGAACGCCGCCGCAATACCCGTTCCCAGCTTGGATGGATCCGCCAGGTTCTGCATGACCGCCATCAGGCCGAGAACCGCCCCGACAATACCCATGGTGGGGGCATAGATACCCATGGCCTCGAACACCTTCGCGGCGGCGGTATCCATCTCTTCACGGGTGCCGATTTCGACATCCATAATGCTCTGGATGACCTCCGGCTCGCTGCCATCGACCAGGAGCTGCAGTAATTTCCTGACGAACGGATCGTCTTCGGCCTCCACAACAGACTCGAGACCCAGAAGACCTTCCTTGCGTGCCAGCTGGCTCCAGCTAACGATCTTTTCGATCATGTCGTCGGCGTCAACGCCCGGCGGCCGGAATATCCAGCCAACGATATTCATGGATCGCTTCATGACCGGGATGGATGTTTGCAGCATGGTGGCTGCCAGCGTGCCGAGAATCACAATCACGAACGCCGCACCGGAAACCAGCGCCGCAATGCCCGCCCCCTTCAGGGTGGACCCGAGCAGAACGGCGACCAAGGCAAGAACAATGCCTATAAGGCTGAGAATGTCCACGTGGTCTCCGTCAGGCCGCTGCTTTGCCGACGCGTTTCATAAGACCGTTGACGTCAAAAATGAGCGCGATGTTGCCATCACCGGTGATGGTGGCGCCGGCAAAGCCCGGCACGTCCTGCAGCATGGCGCCCAGCGGCTTGATCACCACCTCTTCCTGGCCCAGAACGTCGTCGGTCACGAAACCCACCATGCCGCTGCCCACCTGGAGCACCACCACGTACGAGAGGTTGTTGCCGCCATCGTCGCCTTCCACCGCGAGGCAGCTGCGCAGGAACACGATCGGCAGCGGCTTGCCGCGCACCATGATCACGGGGCGTCCCGCCACCTGATGCACGCTGGCGGCGTCGAGGGAAAAGACCTCGAGCACCTGTGACAGCGGGAAGGCGTAGGTGCGCTGCTGCACGCGCACCATAAGTGTGGGCATGATGGCCAGGGTAAGCGGCACGCGAACCTTGACCGAGGTCCCCTTGCTCAACTCGGACTGGATTTCGACGTTGCCGTTGAGTTCGGCAATGCGCGTCTTGACCACGTCCATGCCGACACCGCGCCCGGAGAGATCGGACACGATCTCCTTGGTGGAGAAACCTGGCAGAAACACCAGGTCGTAGCACTCGGCGTCGCTCAGCTTGGCCGCCGCATCGCCGCTGAACAGACCCTTGCGGACGGCTTTTTCGCGCAGCACCTCCGGATCGATGCCGGCGCCGTCATCACGGATAAGAATGACGATATTATTGCCTTCCTGCTCCGCAGAGAGCTCCACCTTGCCGGTGCGCGGCTTGCCGTTTGCCTCGCGGACATCGGGATCTTCAATGCCGTGATCCATGGCGTTGCGCACCAGGTGCACCAGCGGATCGGACAGGGCCTGCACCAGGTTCTTGTCGAGGTCCGTGTCCTCTCCGCGCATGGTCAGGTCAATTTCCTTGCGCAGGTTGCGCGCCACATCCCGGGCCAGCCTCGGAAAGCGTGAGAACACCTTACCGATGGGCTGCATGCGTGTTTGCATGACGCCGTTCTGCAGGTCCGCCGTGACCAGATCGAGATTGGCAACGGTTTTCTTCAGCTCCTCGTTCTCGAGGTCCGCCCCCAGATTAGTCAGGCGGTTGCGCACCAGGACCAGCTCACCCACGAGGTTCATCACGGTATCGAGCCGGGACACGCTGACGCGGATAGTGGCCTCCGCTGCAGACCCCTGGCCGGCCTCACGGCCACTGGGGTCCGCCTTGCTGTCCGCTGAAGCGGCGGCGGTGGACGGTATGTCGGCAGCCGCTGGCGCCGGCGCAGACATGGCGGGCGCCTCTGGCGGAGCTTCCTTCGGCGCCGCGTCCCTCGCGGCATCCTGCTGCATCTGATCGAGCAGCGCCTCGAACTCGTCCTCCGTGATTTCGTCACCGCCATCGGCAGATGATGTGCTGCGGGATGCCGGTGGAGCGCTATCCTCGGCACCCGGCGCATCCACGAACAGACCGGCGCGTACGCCGTCAATAAGGTCGTCGAACTCGTCGTCAGCGGCGGGCGCCGAGGACGCAGGCGCAACGGCGGCAGCCCCCGGGTCACTGCCGGCACGCACGTAGGCCTGCAGCGTCTCAAGCAAGGCCGGTGGCGCCGGGTCCGGCACCTGGCCGTTTGCAACCTTGCCGAGAATCTCGCCGACAAGATCCGAGACCTGCAGCACGGTATCCATGATCTCATTGTTCAGCGCCAGCTTGCCGTTGCGCAGTGCGTCGAACACCTCCTCGGCGCCATGGCATATCAGCACCAGCGGCTCCACGCTGAGGAAGCCCGCGCCGCCCTTGATCGTGTGAAAGCCGCGGAAAATGCTGTTCAACAGCTGAGCATCATCGGGACGGCGCTCCAGCTCCACCAGCTCGGCGCCCAGCTTCTCGACAATCTCGTTGGCCTCGACCAGAAAATCTTCGCGAATGCTATCGTCCAGTTCAAAACTCATGGCGGTCTCCGTCAGAATCCCAGACTGGAAAGAAGTTCGTCAGCCTCATCCTGGCTCGTGATGCGCTGCTCACCCTCCGGCAGGCTCGCCGACGCCGCACGCCGCCGCCCGCTGAGCATGCCGCTCTTACCGGCGACGCGGATCATGTTGATCAGGGTTTCTTCTACTTCGGCGACCAGGTGGATGACCTTGCGGATTTCCTGGCCGGCCAGATCCTGGTAGTTCTGTGAAATGATCACCTCCGAGAGGCCGGCGCGGATGGTGCCGGTCTGCTCGCTCACCTCGGCGACAAAGGTGGTCAAATCAGGTATGTGTGCTGGCAGGTCAGACCCGGCACTATCCAGCACCGGAGCAAGGGCGCCGGCGCGCTCAATCAGCGAATCTACCCGGGGCAGCATGGCTTCCACGAGATCCATTGTCTTGTGCGCTGACTGCTCGGTGATGGCGATAACCTGGTCCAGCCGCTGCCGTGCGTCCGGGAATTCGTCCGCAGCAAAGTCGGCCACGCGGGCGTCGAGCTGGAAGTTGGACAGGGCCTCGTGCAGCTGTCGGGTGAGTCTTCCGACATCCTGGAACAGCGCCTGCTCGCGCATCGCGGTCAGATCATCGAGCAATGCCGAGAAATGCGCCTCGTCATTGCCGCGCGCCGCCTCGAGCAGGGCCTCGAGGGCCGGAATGTAGTCGGCCGGTGACTGATGTTCGGCGTCGCGGGAACCGGGCTTGGGGGTGTCGGTCATGAACCTTGCTCTATGCGTTCAAAAATACGGTCAATTTTTTCCTTCAGCGACTGCGCGGTAAACGGCTTGACCACGTAGCCATTGACGCCCGACTGCGCAGCTTCGATGATCTGCTCGCGTTTGGCTTCGGCGGTGACCATCAGCACCGGCAGATGCTTCAACCTGTCATCGGCACGAATGGTTTTGAGCAGATCGATACCCGCCATACCGGGCATGTTCCAGTCGGTCACCACGAAATCGATGTGTGTCACCTTCAGAACGTCAAGCGCCGACGAGCCATCGTCAGCCTCGCGTATGTTGCTGAATCCCAGCTCGCGGAGCTGGTTCTTGACGATTCGCCGCATGGTGGAAAAATCATCCACCACCAGAATCTGCATATCTTTATTCAATCTCTGTCCTCCATGGTGCGCTGCCGGCCTGGCCCGCAAGGCACGGGCCGGTTAAAAGGTTGATCTTGCCCTTATTCGGGCCAGGGCCTGTCCGTGCAGCTGGCAGACCCGTGACTCGCTCACCCCCAGCACCTCGCCAATCTCGCGCAGATTCAGTTCGTCCGAATAGTAAAGACTGATGATCAGGCGCTCCCGCTCCGGGAGCGTTTCCACTGAGCCGGCCAGCGCGGTGATCACGTCCTCGCGCTCCATCGCCTGCTCCGGCGAGGCGATACTCTCGCTGGCGCTGTGCAGTTCACTGTCGGCCCCCGCCAGCTCTTCCATACTGAACATGCGGCAGTGCGAGGCCTCGCGGGCGATCTCGTGGTACTCCGACAGGGAGACCTTCATTTCGGCCGCGATGTCGGCATCGCTGGCCATGCCACCGCTGCGCCCCTCGACAATGCGCATCGCCTCTATCATGCCGCGCACTCTGCGATGTACCGAGCGCGGCACCCAATCCATGCGACGCAATTCGTCGAGCATGGCGCCACGGATACGAATACCAGCGTAGGTCTCAAAGTTGGCGCCCCGATCTCCCGCATATTTATTCGCTGCCTCCATCAGGCCCAGCATGCCCGCCTGCACCAGGTCGTTGATGTCCACGCTGGGTGGCAGGCGCCCGCCCAGGTGGTAGGCGATGCGCCTGACCAGCTGGGCGTATTTCTCGATCAGCGCATCCGCCGACAGATCGCGAACCGCTGCATACTCCGCCGCCCGGGACGGGCCTCTGGAGTATTCACTCATTGCGCCACCCCGAGTGCGCGCTCAAGAAAAAACGCGACATGGCCCTCGCCACCCGGCGAACCTACCCATGTATCGGCCACGCCGGCGAGTTTCTTGAATGCTTCTGTCGCCCGACAGGCGGGATAGGCGGTCACTACCGGCTCCTGTCGCTGCAGGGCCCGGCGCAGGAAATCGTCATGGGGGACAAAACCCGCGTAGCGCGCGGTGACATCGAGGTAGCGGTCGCTCACCCGCGCAATCTTCTGGTAGAGGTCTCGTCCCTCCAGCTGACTGCGCACCATGTTCGATAAGACCTGGACCTCGCGGATGCCGTGGTCGCGCGCCAGCACCTTCACCAGGGCATAGCCGTCGGTGATCGATGCCGGTTCGTTGCACAGCACCACCAGCACCTGGTGCGCCGCAGCGGCAAACAGGGACACCGAACTGCTGATGCCGGCCGCGGTATCGACGATCAATACGTCGATATCCTCGGCCATATCGGAAAACGCGTGAATGATGCCGGTGGACTCGGTACGGGACAGCTCGGCCATTCTCTGGATGCCGGAAGATGCCGGCACAACCTTCACGCCCTGAGGCCCATCGAGCACGATATCCCTGAGCTCGCAATCCCCCTGCAGCACGTGCGACAGGTTGCGCCTGGGGCTCAGGCCGAGAAGCACATCGACATTGGCGAGACCCAGGTCTGCGTCCAGGATCCAGGTCCTGCGACCGCGTAACGCCAGTGCGACGGCGAGGTTTACCGATACGTTGGTTTTGCCAACACCGCCCTTGCCGCTAGCGACCGCAATGACCATGCCAGGTCGACGCGCTCCCCGCGCCTGCATGAGTGTGCCCTGCGCCTCCGGGCTGTTATCCAAGGGCATAGTGCAGCTCTCCAATATGCTGGGCCACCGACGCCTTGTCCATGCGCCGCGGCGATCCGCGCATCAACGACACCGCACGCTTAACCAGTTTGCGGCTACTCAGCGTGCGCAGTGGTCGTGACAGATCGGCACTGTCCGACACCAGCGACAGCGGCAGGCCACTCTGGGCAACGACACTCAGCAGCCCACCGAGACTCGCGGTTTCATCCAGCTTGGTCGCGATGATACTGTTCAACGGCTCCCTACTGTACAGCATCACCGCCTCTTCAAGGGCCTGAATCTGCGCATTCGCGGCCACAACCAGGCACCGCGTCACAGCCCGGCCACTCGGGCGGCCAAGGCCAGCATTCTCCCGGAGCTGCCGCTCGTCCCGGCCAGCACCCGCGGTGTCTACCAGCACCACCCGGATATGCGCCAGGCGATCAAGCCGGTCCTGGACTTCCTGCGCGCCATTGGCCTGATACACCGGTATGTTGAGCAGCCGACCCGAGGAAAACAGGCATTCCTGTGCGCCCGGGCGACTGTTGTCGGTGCTGATCAAGGCCACGTGTTCAGAGCCGTGCATGTCAGCGTAATGCGCTGCGAGGCGAGCAATGGCGGTGGTCTTGCCAACACCGGTGGGTCCTACCAGCACCATCACACCGCCTTGCGCCAGCGCATCGTCTCCGTCCACCGGGATCATGAGGGCAAAGTCGGTCAGCGCCTGCCGCCAGGCACGGGTAGGGTCGCGCTCATCGGCGGGCACCCGGGCGGTGATGTCCTGGGCCAGCGGGGACGGCAGGCCCAGGTGCAGTAAATTGCGCAGAAGATCAGCACGCACCGGACTCTGCCGGGAAAAGTCGTTCCAGGCAAGGCTCGACAGCTGGCACTCCAGCATACGCCGCAGGGCCTTGATCTCTTCGCGCATGCCGGAGAGTGACCCCTCATCCCGCTCTCCCGGTGGATGGGGCGGCGCTGCACCGTAGGTTGTCGGGCGGCGACGGGCGCCTGACGCGGCAGGTCGCGGCGGCGGCGCAACACCGGCCAGCCCCGGTCCGGGCCGCGGCGGCACTGCGCTCGATGCTTTCTGCAGCGTCTGGTCAATCAGCGTCTCATCGTAATCGACGGCCGCCACCACCTCCAGACCGTCGGCAATCTGACGGCTCGACAGGATGACGGCATCCGGTCCCTGCTCGTCGCGGACCTGCTGTAACGCCTGGCGCATGTCGTCTGCCACATAGCGCTTGATTTGCATGCGTGTTACTCCCCTTCCCTATCCTGATCAGGCTGCCTGCGTTGCATTCCGGGCAACCGACTGAACCAATCGCAACTGCTTGTCTTCTGGAATTTCACTGTGTGCCAGCACGTGCAGCCCCGGCACGGCCTGGCGTGCAAACCGCGCCAGCATGGGCCGTATTTCGGCGGGCACCAGCAGGACGGCCGGCTCACCCCGCATCTCCTGCTCGCGGGTCGCCGCCTGCAGCGACTCCTGAATGCGCTCTGCAAGCCCGGGCTCAAGCGCTCCCGAACCCTGCTGCGTCAGCTGCATCAGCAGGCTTTCAAGGTCCGGAGCCAGCGTCACCACCGGCAGCTCCTCGGCCATGCCGTTCAGCTCCTGGACGATCTGCCGACCCAGCGCCACGCGCACGCTGCCCAGCAGCGTGTCAATATCCTGACTGCGGGCGCCGTGCTCGGCCAGCGCCTCGCAGATGCCGCGAAAGTTGCGGATGGGCACCTGCTCCGCCAGCAGCTGCTGCAGTACGCGGACAATCACCGACAACGGCAGGGTCTTCGGCGTCAGGTCCTCCACCAGCTTGGGCGCGGACTTGGCGAGCTGATCGAGCAGGTTCTGCACTTCCTGGTGGCCGAGCAGTTCGTGGGCGTGTTTTTTCAATGTCTGGCTCAGGTGCGTGGCAATCACCGTGGCCGAGTCGGCAACGGTATAGCCCATGGTCTGAGCGTGCTCGCGGGACGCGGGATCAATCCACACCGCCGGCATACCAAAGGCAGGATCCACCGCCTCCAGCCCCTGCACTGTGCCGCTGACCCCCCCGGGATTGATCGCCAGCTCCCGATCGGGACGCACTTCCCCCTCGGCACAGGGCACGCCAAAGATCGAAATCCGGTACTTGTTGGGCGCCAGCTCGAGGTTGTCGCGGATATGCACGGCGGATATCAGAAATCCCAGTGACTGGGAGAGCTTCTTGCGCACGCCCTTGATGCGCCCCATCAGCTCGCCGCCCTGCGCCCGATCCACCAGCGGTACCAGCCGATAACCTACCTCGAGGCCCACCGGGTCGACCTGAACAATGTCGCCCCAATCGAGCTCCCGCGGCGCTTCGGGCTGTGCGGGCGGCTCCCGCTGCTGCTCCTGCTGCACGGCTGCCGCCACTTCCTCGCGGCGCTTGTGCAGCAGCCAGGCCGCCGCGCCCGCTACCGCGGCCAGCAGAAGAAACGCCACATTGGGCATTCCGGGGATCATCCCCATCAGGCCGAGAACAGCGGCGGTGAATGTCAGCACCCGCGGCTGACCGAAGACCTGCTGGAACAATTCCTGACCCATGTCCTGTGAACGCGACATGCGCGTCACGATCATGGCAACCGCCGTCGACAGCAGCAGTGCGGGTATCTGAGCCACCAGGCCATCACCCACGGTCAGCAGGGCGTAGCGCTCGACAGCGGCACCGAAACTCATGTCGCGCTGCATCGTGCCGATAAGCAGACCGCCAACGATATTGATCACCAGGATGATGATGCCGGCCACCGCGTCGCCGCGGACGAACTTGCTGGCACCGTCCATGGCGCCGTAGAAATCCGCCTCCTGGCGAATTTCCTCGCGCCGGGCTCCGGCTGCCTCCTGATCGATCAGACCGGCGTTGACATCGGCGTCGATCGCCATCTGCTTGCCGGGCATGGCATCCAGGGTGAAGCGAGCCGTCACCTCGGACACCCGCGTGGCGCCTTTGGTGACGACGACAAAATTGATGATCACGAGGATGGCAAACACCACCAGACCGACGGCGTAGTTGCCGCCGATGACAAACTCGCCAAAGGCCTGGATGACCTTGCCGGCGGCATCGCCTCCCGTGTGGCCTTCCAGCAGCACGACCCGGGTAGAGGCGATGTTGAGCGCCAGGCGCAGCAGCGTAGACAGCAGCAGAACCGTGGGAAAAACACCGAACTCGAGTGGCTTGCGAATATAGATAACGCTAAGAATGACAGCGATGGACAGGGTAATGTTGAACGTGAACAGAATATCCAGTATTGCTGCAGGCAACGGCAGCACCACCATGGCCAGAACCAGCATGACCAGAAATGGGCCACCGACACCAACCAGACTGGAGCGCTGAAACAACGCCGGCAATTTGACACTATCGAGCACGAATTGGCACCGTCAGAGGAATTCCCTGAGGTAGAAGCAATTATTGAGCCAACGACTCAGGCCGTGCCGGGATCCGCGTCACCGACCTCGGGATTGGGTGCTGGCGGCGTCGGCGCATACGGTGGCCGGGTGCGCACCTGATGCACCCAGGCCAGAACCTCAGCCACGGCAACGTAAAGATCCGTTGGGATGGCCTCACCGATATCCACGCTGCGGTACAGCGCCCGGGCCAGCGGCGGCGCCTCGAGCAGGGGAACGCCGGATTCTTCGGCCACCCGGCGAATGGCAAGCGCCACCAGCTCCGACCCCTTGGCCACCACCTCGGGCGCAGCCATTTCCGAGGCATCGAAGCGCAGCGCCACCGCAAAGTGGGTAGGGTTAGTGATCACGATGTCCGCATCGGGCACCGCATTCATCATGCGTCGGCCGGCCATTTCCTGCTGCAGGCTGCGGATACGCCCTTTGACCTCGGGCCTGCCCTCTGTCTGCTTCAGCTCTTCGCGGACCTCCTGTCGCGTCATGCGGATCTGCTTGTAATGCGTGGCCAACTGGAACGGCACATCGATCGCGGCAATCACGATCAGCGCCGCACTGGTCATGAACAGGGCCAGCCCGGTCAGCCAGATACTTTCAGCAATAGCAGGCAGAATCGGCAGCCGCGACAACGACAGGAAGCGGTCCATAATCAGCCAGAGGAAAAATCCGGCGGCCACCCCCACCACCAGAAATTTGCCCATGGCCTTGAGTAGCTCCATGAGACCCTGGGTACCGAAAACGCGCTTCAGGCCCTTGATGGGATCGAGACGGCTGAACTTTGGCGCCACCGCCTTGCGACTGAATAACCAGCCTCCCAGCAAGGCAGGTGCAACCAGCGCGGCCACCAGAAGCGCCAGCAGCAGTGGACCGAATATCAGGAAAGCTTCTACGGCCAGATCCACGAGCTGACGCATCATAAAACCATCGTCGAACGCTGACTCGCGCTCTATCGTGAAACCAGCGGCGATAAGTGCCTGAAAGCGCTCGGCAAACCAACGGCCTCCCAGCAACAGCGTTCCCGACCCTACCAGCATGACCAGGGTCATGGTCAGTTCCCGCGACCGCGGCACCTGCCCCTCGTCGCGACTTTCCTGCAGTCGTTTCGGGGTCGGCTCCTCAGTGCGCTCCTGATTGTCATCGCGCTCTTCAGCCATGGGTGGTCCTCGCGCTCACGTTCAGCTCGCCAGCAGCAACAGCCGGTCTATGCTGAGCAGCGCCTCGTTCAGCAGAAACAGCAGGGTCTGCTGTAATGTGGGGAGTGTGAGGTACAGCACCACAAAACCCACCAGCATGGTCATAGGCAGGCCAATCGCGAACAGGTTCAGGGTCGGCGCCGCCCGGCTGACGACACCGATCGCCACGTTGACGATGAGCAGGGCCGTCGCCGCCGGGAGGGCCACCTTGAGAGCACCAAGAAACAGGGTGCTGCCCCAGGAAGCCACCAACCAGAAGGCCTCGGCGCCGAGACCGCCGGCACCCACCGGCACAGCCTGAAAACTCTCCGCCAGCAGCCGCACCACCATCAAGTGCCCATCAAAGGACAGGAAGAGAAGCATGGCAATCAGCAGGTAAAACTGGCTCAGCACCGGGACCTGCACCCCGTTCTGCCGGTCGATAAAGATGGCGAAACCCAACCCCATGCTCATCGACACAGTCTGTATACCGATGACGATGGCGTCGAATACCAGCTGGATGATGAAGCCCATCGCAATCCCGATCATCACCTGCTGGAACACCAGCACCACCGCCGAAGGCGAGAACAGGTCTATGGCGGGAGGATCCGGCAGCACAGGGAACAGTGCCAGCGCGAAGGCCAGGGCCAACGCCATGCGGATCCGAACCGGGACCGAGCGCGTACCGAACAGCGGTACCACCATGAACATTGCCGCAATGCGAAACAGCGCCCAGAGAAACCGACCCAGCCACTGCAGAACGGCCGCCTCATCCACGGCAAATGGCGTCATGGAAGGCCGATCAGTTCCGGGATACTCTGGATCAGATCCCGCGAGAAAGTGACGATAAGGTCCAGCATCCAGGAACCGGCAAACATGAGTGCGATAGCCAGCACGATCAGCTTGGGAATGAAGCTCAGGGTCATTTCCTGAATCGAGGTCGCGGCCTGGAACATGCCGATGAGCAGACCCGCCGCGAGCGCCGAGATCAGCAGCGGCCCCACGAGCAGGGCAATCACCCACAACGACTGCCGACCGATCTCTACCACCATGTCCGGCGACATATCAGACCACCCCCGTGTAGAAGCTGGCGGCCAGGGTTCCCATAATGAGGCTCCAGCCATCAATCAGCACGAACAACATCAACTTGAACGGCAGCGAAACAACCATCGGCGACAGCATGATCATGCCCATGGACATGAGCACGCTGGCCACCGCCAGATCGATGATCACGAAGGGAATGAAAATCAGGAAGCCGATCTGGAACGCGGTCTTCAGTTCGCTGGTGAGAAACGCCGGTATCAACACCGTAAGCGGTACGTCGGCCGGTTCGTTGAAGCCCTCGTCATAGCCACCGAGCGACGCGAACAGGGCGAGGTCGCTCTCGCGCACCTGGTGTCGCATGAAGCGGTGCAGGGGCTCCACACCGCTGTCGAGGGCTTCCGTCAGCGCCATTTCCTCGTTGAGATAGGGCTTCACCGCGCCCTCGTACAGCTCCGTGAGCACCGGCATCATGACGAACAGAGTCAGGAACAGGGCGAGGCCGATCAGCACCTGGTTGGACGGCGTGGTGCCCGTACCCAGGGCCTGGCGCAGAATGGCCAACACCACAATGATGCGGGTAAAGGAGGTGAACATCAGCAGAATTGACGGCAGCAGCGTCAACACTGTCATCAGCGCCAGCACCTGCAGGGTCAGGCTCCAGGTCTGGCTGCCATCCTCCGCCGGGGTGACCTTCAGCAGCTCCAGCTCGCCGGCCCCCTGCGCCTGGGCGAGCGCCGGGAGCAGCATCAGCAGCACCGCAATCAGCAGGCGCATCAGGTAGCGCTCCGCCTGGCGGCATCTTTCTGCGCCGCTGACAGGCGCGACGAAAACCCCTCTCCCGGGGCGGAATCGCCACCATCCAGCCGGGTGATCGCGCCCGGGACCACCCCGAGCAATACCCGCTTGCCATCCACCTCGACCAGCAGCAGTCGTTCCCGGGTGCCGAGAGCCAGCTGCCCCACCACCTGTATCGGACCGCCGCCGCCCCCCGAGAGGGCGCGCATCGACGACACCCGGCGCGCCACCCAGGCCAGCGCGAACACCAGCGCAATCACGACACCCAGGCCCAGCATCGTCCGCCCCAGGTTGGCAGCGGAATCGACCGCGGGCACATCGACCGCCTGCAGCGGCAGTGCCACCGCGGCGAGCGCAAGCGCCAGCGACAGGCGGACCAGCGGCAGGCACGGATACTTCATTGCAGCTTCTTGATCCGCTCAGATGGACTGATCACGTCCGTGAGCCGGATGCCGAACTTTTCATTCACCACCACCACTTCGCCGTGCGCAACCAGCGTGCCGTTGACAAAGACGTCCAGTGGTTCGCCCGCCACCCGGTCCAGCTCCACTACTGAGCCCTGGTTGAGCTGCAGCAGGTTGCGGATGCTGATAGCGGTGCGCCCCACCTCCATCGACAATGTCACCGGCACATCGACAATGAGATCGAGATTGACGTCGCCCTGCGCCGCCGGCTCGCTGCGCTCGAAGCTGTCAAAGCTGGCCTTCTCCGGGCCGCCATTGTCTGCCTGCCCATCCATCTCATTCTCGTCGTCGGCTGTCACCACACTCTCCCGCTCTGTGTCATTGGTTGTTACCGCGGCTCAGCCGTCTGGCAATCTTCACCGCATACTTGTTGCGCGACAGGCCAACGCTGCCCTCGAAGCAGGGCACACCCTCCAGCAGTACCGTCGCATGGTCTGGCATGTCCACCGGGATCACGTCGCCGGGCCGGATGCGCACCAGATCCCGGAGCGTGATGCGCTTGCGGCACAGCACCACGCTGAGGTCCATAGTGGCGTCGCGGATTTCCTCGCGCAGGGCATTCATCCAGCGCTCGTCCTTCTCCATGCGGTCAGAGGCCATCCCGGAATCCAGTGCCTCCCGGATCGGCTCGATCGCAGAGTAGGGAATGGTGAAATGGATCTGGCCGGTGGCGCCCTCGAGCTCAACCTCGAAACGGCTGATGACCACCAGCTCGGAGGGACTGACGATATTCGCGAACTGGGGATTGATCTCCATGCTGTGGAAATCGAAGTCAATGTCCATCACCGGCTTCCAGGCCTCCCTCAGATCGCCGAAGATCTGTGTCCGCAGCCGCTCGATGATGCGGGTTTCCACCGGCGTGAACTCGCGTCCCTCAACCCGGGCGTAGTGGCTGCCATCCCCGCCGAAATAGCTGTCGACGACCGCAAAGATCAATCGCGCATCCAGTACCAGCAGGTTAGTCCCGCGCAGGGGCGGCACGGAAATGATGTTCAAGCTGGTAGGCAGCGGCAGTGTACGCATGTAGTCCTGAAACTTGACCATATCGACGCCGACCACCGAGATTTCCGCGGTGCGGCGCAGCATATTGAACAGACCGAGGCGCAGATAGCGGGCAAAGCGCTCGTTGATCATCTCCAGGGTCGGCAGGCGACCGCGGACAATCCGGTCCTGACTGGCGAGGTCGAAAGACTGAACCTCGCCCTCTACGGCGGTGCCGGTACCACTCTCCAGATCGCCTGAGTCGACGCCGTAAAGCAGGGCATCGATCTCGTCCTGCGACAGAATGTCATCCTGACCCACGAGGCGCCGCCCCTACTGCACAACCAGGGACGTGAAGTAAAGATCCTCCACCTCCGCTGGCTCTCCCAGATCGGCGAGGACCGACTGCAGCTCTGTCAGCGCAGCGCGCCGCAGCGCCTCCTTACCCTCCGGGCTGCCGATGGACGACGGCGTCTCTGCAGAAAAAAGCAGCAGCAAATTGTTGCGCAGAAGCGGCCGATGCTTCTGCACGGCCTCTATCACCTCGTCTTCCCGCGCCATGATCTCGACAGTAACCTGTAAAAAGCGCGTACCCTGGGTGGCCAGGTTGACAATAAATGGCTCATCCAGCGAATAGTAAATCGGTGGCTTCGTGGACTTCTGCGCTGCCTCCTCCTCGTCGGCATTCCCCGGCTGCTGTGCCGCTATCTGCGGCTGCAGCAGAAAATACAGACCCGCGCCTACGCCGCCGGACATGATAAGGCTCATCAGCAGACTGACCACAAGCAGCTTGCCCATGCCGGGACCGCTGTTCTTCGGGGCCCCGGAGCCGGGGGTCACTGCATCAATCTCGTTGTCCGCCATGGGTGTGATTTCCTTGAGGGTATGAAAAAAGGCCCCTGCAAACGCAGGACTGCAAGGGACGTGCCAGGCAGAGCCGTACGCCACAACCGCGCCATGCGCGGGGCTCGGCGAAGGGACCTGGACTCCACCGCGCGGCAGGCGTCAGCTTTTTGACTTTTTGATGAGCGTGCGGCACCGGCCGCGACAAGCGCCTGACGCGCAGGAGGGCATTGATAGTAACGGCCGCGGGTTCAGGCGTAAATGTCGAGCAGCCCTGATGCAGACATGTCGTGAAGCGGGGAGTCTGACTGATCCGTTGCAACGGCATCCTCCGCTAATCCGGCCGATGACCCGGCGCGATCGCCGCGACCGGACTCGCCCGAGGCGTCATCGCGACCCGAATGCGACACCGAGGCGTCCGTCAGGGTCATGCCCTGCTCGGCGAGGGCATCGCGCAGGCGCGGCAGCACGGCCTCGAGGGCTTCCCGGACCTGCGCCTGCTGAGCACCGAGATGCAGCCTGGCCTCGCCACCCTCAAGATCCAGCCAGATATCCACACGGCCCAGCTGGGCAGGCTCCAGCTGCAGCCGCGCCTGATGCACGCCTTCCCGGCTCATCCAGGCCACCTGCTCCAGCGTTTGGGAAACGGTGGCATGAAACGCCTGCGGCGGCAGCGCCGCTGACTGTGGCAGACGCCCCGGCGCGACATCCAGCGGCCGCTCGGGGGCGGCGGCCTGCAATCCCGCGGCGAGGGTACTGCTGCCCTGCGCGTCCGTGCCGGGGGGCTGCTGGCCTGCCGTGGCCAGGTTCTGCAGTGCATCGAGCAGGCCCGCCTGGCCGCCGGCCGCGGGAGCAGAAGCCGACGCCAGCCCTGCCGCCTCAAAACCGGCAAGGCGGCTGTCAAGGGCCGCGATCAACGCGGGGGGCAGCTGAGCTGCCTCCTCTGTCAGCCATTCGGCGACGGTGACAGCGTCGCTCGCTGGCAGCCCTTGCTGCAGCAACCACGTTTGTAGATCGTTGCTTGAGGCGTTCAACCCCTCAGCCTGCTGCAGCGGATCAGGCGTTGCGGCGAGATCGAGATCGAGACTGGCAAGCAGTGTGAAAATAGCCGCAGACAGCGCTTCCGGCGCGCTTTCCTGGCCCAATGACGCTGCCTCCGCGGCAGCAACCGGGTCGAGACCGGGCAGGGACTCGGACGCTGACTCGCCGGCATTCATGGCGGTCAGCAGCTCACCGAACACCAGTGCCAGGGGTGCAGGCTCCGCAGCGGCGGCCGATAACTCTGGCGTCGTCGACGGCGGGGAGGCCGGCCCCAGGCCCGGCGACGGGCTCAGCGACGGGCCAAGCAGCGGTATCACCGCCGGCCACCGAGAAAGCGCTGCAGCGACAGGTCATCCAGCTGACGCTGCTCTGACCGGTCCAGCGCCCTGCGCTCAGCCTCGACGTTGCGCTCTGCTGCCTGCTCAACGGCGCGAACCTGGTTGCGCGCCTGGTACCAGACGTCCTTCTGACGCTCGAAGGCGGCGCGGGCATTTTCCACGTGCTTCTGCTGCTGTTCCAGGGCACCCTGGAGCTGGGTAAGGAAAGCCGTGTAATTCTGTAGCGTAGCCGCGCTGGTTCCCGCACGGCGCACCTGCTCGAATTCAGTGTGATAGGCATTGAGGTAGTTACGCAGATCCTGCAGGCGCTCATCCGCCTGATCCATGGCGACCCGCAGCTCACCAAGCCGGCGCGAAGCGAGATCGCGATCCCCACCGAAGTGCTCAGCAATACGCTTTAACCGATCCGAGCGCTTTCTGCTCAATCCTCAACTCCCGTTGTCCGAGCCCGAAGCAAGCGCCAGACCAATCGCCCGACAGGCCCGGGCACTCTTCTGACAGTTTAGCGCACCGCTCTGGCGACGCGCACACTTGCCTCTTTACGATGACCGGGCCTGCAAGTCATGTGCCATTATCCGCAGCGTCGGCGTCTCCGCCGAGCAGCTGTTCCAGGGCCGAGAAGCTGGCTGCAAGATCCACCGGCTCGGCGCTGCCCTGGCGCAGGAATTCGAGCATGGCGGGGCGCATCGCGATGGCCTCGTCGACCCGCGGGTCGGCGCCCTTGCGATAGGCCCCCACGGCGATCAGGTCCTGATTTTGCCGGTAGGCGGCAAAAATCTGCCGGAAGCGCCGCACCTCAAGCTGATGCGCGTCGGACGTGATGTCCGGCATAACCCGGCTAATCGAGGCTTCGACATCAATCGCCGGATACACGCCCTCCTCCGCCAATGTGCGTGACAGGACAATATGCCCATCGAGAATAGCCCGCGCCGCGTCGGCGATGGGATCGTTGGTATCGTCGCCCTCGGCGAGCACCGTGTAGAACGCAGTGATGGACCCGGCGCCAGTCTGGCTGGTGCCGGCGCGCTCCACCAGCGCCGGCAGGCTGGCAAACACCGAGGGCGGATAACCCTTGGTTGCCGGCGGCTCACCCACCGCCAGGGCAATTTCTCGCTTGGCCTGGGCGAAGCGCGTCAGAGAATCCATCAGCAGCAGGACCTTCAGACCCTGATCGCGAAAATGCTCGGCGATCGCCGTCGCCAGCCAGGCGCCGCGCATGCGCATCAGCGGCGCCTGGTCCGCCGGTGTGGCCACGATCACCGCCCTGCGCAGGCCTTCCGGCCCCAGTGTGTTCTCGATAAAATCGCGCACCTCGCGACCGCGCTCGCCAATCAGAGCCACCACCACGACATCCGCCGAGGTGAAGCGCGTCATCATGCCCAGCAGCGTCGATTTGCCCACGCCGGAACCCGCAAACAGGCCCAGGCGCTGGCCGCGGCCCACGGTCAACAGGGCGTTGATGGTCCGTACCCCGACATTCAGTGGTTCGCGGATGGGGTGGCGGTCCAGCGGATTGATCAGCGGCCCCATGAGCGGGGAACGGGCGTCCGGCAGCAGCGGGCCCAGGCTGTCCAGGGGATTGCCGGCGCCGTCTATCACCCGTCCCAGCAAGCGGTTACCCACCGGCGCGTCGAGCGCCATTCCAGCGGGAACCACCCGGGCCCGTGGCGACAGACCGCGGATTTCCTCCACCGGCATCAGGAACAGGCTGTCATCGGAGAAGCCCACCACCTCGGTTTCCAGACGCGGTCCGCGGTCGGGCAATACCCAGCAGCGCTCCCCCAGGGCGGCCTCGACCCCGACGGCCTCCAGCGTCAGGCCCACCACCCGCCGCAGCCGGCCGGTCGCCCACAGCGTGGCACCCGGGACCGCCTCTTCCCTGCGCTGCCGCAGCCGGGTCGCCCAGCGGGCATTGCGCGTCTCGCTTACAGGGACCTCACTCACGGGGCATCCGGTGACGGACCCGGCTCCATAGCGTCATCGTCCCGGTCGCCGCCGAGCACCCGGGATGCCACGGTGCGGATGCGCGCCTCCAGCGCGGCATCGACCGTGGTGTTGGGGCTGATGACCCGGCAGCCGCCGTGCTCGATCACAGGGTCTTCGACGATTTCCCAGGAAGCGGGACCGCTGGGCTGGGACAGCGCCTCTCGCACCAGCTGCGCATCATCGGGGTTGAGCACCACACGGATGTCGCGGGTGCTCGAGGGAAGCTCGGCCAGGGCCTCGCGCACGGCGGCGATCACATGCGCGGGATTGACCGCCAGCTCGCGCCGGATAATCTGCCGCGCCACTGCCAGCGCCAGCTGGGTGAGTTCTTCCTCGACCTGATCGTCGATATCCTGCAGCGGGCTGACCATGGCATCGACGATCTTGCCCAGGCGCGCAGCCTGACGGTCGGTTTCCGTCTTGCCCGCGGCCCGCCCCGCCTCCAGCCCGCGGGCATAGGATTCGTCCCAGGCCTGCTTCTGGATGGCCTCGAGATCGGCGGCACTCGGTTTTTGCGGGGTGGCAGCCGGTCGTGCCTCACCGGCTCGGGCGGGACGGGCGTTTGCGACATTCTCAAGCTGCCAGCGCTCCATGGGCGGCAGCTGCTCGCGAAGCAGAATGTCAGACATACTCATCGCCCTTGCCGCCGAGCTCAATCTGCCCCTGATCGGCCAGGTTGCGCACCGTTCCCAGTATTTCCTTCTGCGCGGCCTCCACTTCGGCCAGCCGCACCGGGCCCTTGGCTTCCAGGTCCTCGTTGAGCATTTCGGCGGCGCGCCGCGACATATTCTTCATCAGCTTGTCCTTCACCGTCTGATCGGCTCCTTTCAGCGCAACCACCAGCAGGTCGGTCTGCACCTCGCGCAGAAGGGTCTGTATGCCGCGGTCGTCGATATCGGCCAGATTCTCGAACACGAACATCTCGTCCTGAATGCGCTGGCTGAGGCCCTCATTGGACTTTCTCACGGCATCCAGCACACCCTGCTCGGTCACGCCGTCCACCAGGTTGAGAATCTCGGCCGCCGTGCGCACGCCGCCGACGCTGGATGACTTCACGTTTTCGCTGCCAGTGGACTGCTTCTGGATCACATCATCCAGCTCGCTAAGCGCCGACGGCGGGATGCCGTCCAGCGTGGCAATGCGCATGATGACGTCGGGCCGGGCGCGGTCCGGCAGAAACCCCAGAATCTCCGCCGCCTGATCGCTGTCCAGATAGGACAGTACGATGGCGATGATCTGCGGGTGCTCTTGGCGGATCATGTCCGCCACGCTGCGTGCATCCATCCACTTCAGGGACTCCAGCCCCTTGCTGTCGCGACCGAGCAAAATCCGGTCGATCATGTTGGATGCCTTGTCGCCCAGCGCGTCCTGCATGACCCGCCTGACGTAATCGTCCGAACCCACCCCAAGGGAGGTCTTTTCCTCAACTGACGAGATGAAGGCATCCAGCACCTGGTTTACCTGATCCCGGCTGACGCCGCTGAGCGATGCCATGGAGTTGCCGATCTTCTGCACTTCCCTCGCACCCATGTGCTTGAGCACCGTGGAAGCCTCCTGCTCACCGAGTGACATCAGCAGAATCGCCGCGCGATCGACGCCAGAGAGCGTTTCCTGACCCTCTTTTTTCTCGTCACTCACCCTCGTTCACCCAATCACGCACCACCTGCGCAACCCGCTTCGGATCCTGATTGACAATCGATTTCGCATTCGACACCCGCTGTTCAAACTCCTCGGCCGGCCTGCGTTTCGGCGTTTCCCGCTCGGCCGACGCCGCGGCTGAACCCTCACTCTGCGCACCGGCGCCGGCAGGCAAACCCTGGGCAAATGCCGGTGGCAGCATCTGCGCCCGCGGCGGTACCGCGAGCAGCTGGCGCAGCGTGGGCCGTATGATCATCTGTATCAACATGATAATCACCACCAGCGCCGCCAGCACGCGCAGCGCCCCCAGCAGATCAAAATCGTCGAGGAAGGAGGGCTCGGGTAGCTCCTCCTCATCGAGATTCGCCCGATCCCGGAAGTTCGTCCCAACCACAGTGACGGCGTCGCCGCGCGCCTCCTCAAAGCCGACCGCCTTGCGCACCAGCTCGCTGAAGCGCTCGAGCTCCTCTTCCGTGTAGGGTACCGATTCCGGCTCACCTTCGGCATTGGCCACCGTGCGCTGGTTCAGCACCACCGCCACGTTGAGCCGCCGAATGCCCCCCACCGGCGCCTGCACGTAGCGCACCGTGCGGCTGATTTCGTAATTGCGCAGGCTACGCGTCGACATGGGCTCATCGTCGGTGACCTCGGCGTTTTCTGCATCTGCCACCTCGGGCTCGGCCACCGGCGGCTGGTTGCTCAGCGCGCCAGGAACACCCCGCCCGCCGCGCATCGCAGCGGCGGGCTCGGCGCTCAACTGCTCGCTGCGCACGACCTGACTTTCCGGATCATACAGCTCCTGGGTTTCTTCACGCATTTCCGGGTTCAGACTGACCGCCACCTGGGCGCGCACATTGTCCATGCCGACGATCGACGCCAGCAGCTCCTCCACGCGCTGGGTAAGACGGCCCTCCATGCGCTCTGCCTGCTCATCGATGCTTTTTTTCCCGTCCGCGTCCTCGGCATCCGGATCGGGCGACAACAGATTGCCGTTCTGATCCACCACCGTGACCTCGCTGCGCGCCATGTCGGGTACGGACGAGGCAATGAGGTTGATTATGCTGCTGACCTGGGCAGGTTCCAGCCGGCGCCCCGGATACAGGTTGACAAGAACAGAGGCACCCGCAGGCGAGCGATCGCGCACAAACACGGTCTGGCGCGGCACGGCGAGGTGGACGCGTGCCGCAGAGACGGCACTGATACTGGCGACGGTCCGCTGCAGTTCCACTTCGAGCGCACGCTGGAAGCGGGCCGTCTCGACGAACTGACTGTCGGACAGTCCATTACTTTCATTGAGCATCTCAAAACCGACCCCGGCGCTGTTGGGCAGGTCCTGGGAGGCCAGCTGCAGTCGCGCCGAATGCACCTGATCCGAGGGCACCAGCACTGCGCCGCCGCCCGATTCATAGCGATAGGGAACGCCTGCGGTCTCGAGCACCTGCACAATCTCCACAGCGTCGCGATCCGCCAGATTGCTGAACAGCACCTGGTAGCTGTCCTCCCGGGACCACAGCACCACCCATACCCCCAGCGCCACGGCGGCGGCCAGGCCTACCAGCAGCAGCAGCTGGCGCAGTCCTGGGACCTGGTCGACCAGGTTCTCGGCAGATCGTGCGGTTGTCAGTTCCTGAGCGGCCACCGGTCAGCTCCTCTCGCGTGCAGTGATCATATCGGCATGTTCTGGATTTCCCGGTAGGCCTCGACCAGGCGATTGCGCACCTGCACCAGGGCCTCGAAGGACACCCGCGCCTTCTGGCCGGCAATCATGACCGTAGCCAGGTCGGCCTCCGGTTCGCCGCGCTCGAACGCCGCCTTCAGCTCGGATGAGGCCTGCTGATTGGCGTTCACCTGCTCGATGGAGCGGGTCAGCAGACTGGCGAACTCGCCCTGATCCACCGGCTCGGCCTCGCTGGCGCCGGACCCCGCCTCGATTTTTATCTGACGCATCTGCGTCAGCACCTGCTGAATGGCAATATCGCTCACACTTCACCTCCTTCAGAGTCGTTCTTTCTGCGCTGCGCCGCTGCGCGGTTTGCCACGTCTCAACGCCCGGCCGCGGCATAGGCACCGCTGCCATCGCCGGGAATCGGCACGCCGCTTTTGCGGATGCGCGACAGCTTGTAGCGCAGCGTGCGCGGACTGATACCCAGGCGCTCGGCGGCGCGCCCGCGGTGCCCGTCCTCTTCACGCAGTACCGCAACAATCTCGTCGCACTCCCTCTCTTCCAAGGTCGCCTGCAGGTTGGGGCTCCTGTCCGTGACCGGGGTCGCACCAGTCGGCGACACTGGCGCGGACGGCTCAAAGAACAGGTCGTCGGCCTGCAGTTCCTCCACGCCCGATGACAGCACCAGCGCGCGCTGTATCACGTTGTCCAGCTCGCGGACATTGCCGGGCCAGGGGTGCGCCCGCAGGCGACGCAGGGCCGCGGCCGCCAGACCCGGCGGCCGCCCGCGGGCGTGCAGCGACAGCGCGCGCAAAGCCAGTGGCTCGATATCGCCGGGACGCTCACGCAGGGGCGGCAGGTGCAGCGGAAACACGTTCAGGCGGTAGTACAGATCCTCGCGGAAGCGGCCCGCGGCCACCTCGGCGGCCAGATCACGATTGGTGGTGGCGATCACCCGGACATTCAGCGGGATGACGCGGTTGCTGCCCAGTCGCTCCACCTCGCGCTCCTGAAGCACCCGCAACAGCTTGACCTGCAGCCCCAGGTCCATCTCGGTTATCTCGTCCAGCAGCAGCGTACCCCCATCGGCGCTTTCGAATTTGCCCTCCCGGACCCGGGCGGCTCCGGTGAAGGCGCCCTTCTCGTGCCCGAACAGCTCGGCCTCCAGCATCTGCTCGGGAATGGCGGCGCAGTTCACCGCCACAAACGGCGCGCCGGCACGTTCGGACTCGTTGTGAATGAAGCGGGCAAATACCTCCTTGCCGCTGCCGCTCGGCCCGGACAGCAGCACGCTGATATCCACAGCAGCCACCTTGCGCGCCAGGCTGACCAGAGACTGCGTCTGCGGGTCGGCGGCCACCAGCTCGAACGCGCTGCCGGCGGCCTTCTGGAAGCGACGCACCCGCTCCAGCAGCTGCTTCACTTCGACCGGTTTCACCAGATAGTCCATGGCGCCCTGGCGGATGGCCTGCACAGCCTGGGGCACGGTGCCGAAGGCCGTCATCAGCATCATGGGAATGTCGCGATACTGCTCACGCACCGCGGCCAGTAGCTCGAGGCCGCTCATTGGCTGCATCTGGATGTCGGAGATAATCAGTGCGTAGGACTGCTCGGCGAGCCGCCGCAGCGCCTCGCTGCCGTCACTCGCCGTCACCACCGCGAAACCGCCCAGCGCCAGCGTCTCCAGGAGCGCCTCACGGAGGTTGTCGTCATCTTCCACCAGCAATATGCGAAAGTCACTCATTGGCCATCTCCGGCGAGCGCGAGGCGATACCCCGCACTGGCCGCCGTGGGATACAGCGGCAGGCACAGGACAAAGCGGGCGCCGCCGCCGCGGCGATGCTCCAGCCGCAGGCTCCCCTGATGCGCTTCCGCCACGGAGCGAGCCAGCGGCAACCCCAGCCCCGTACCACCGCTGCGCGCGGTAAAAAAGGGCTCGAAAATGCGCTCCCTTTGCTCAGGATTGACGCCGGGCCCGTTGTCCTCCACGACGATCTCGACCGCCTCGCCCGCCGACTCCCTCGCCACAAGCGCCACCTCCACCGCCGGACCGCCCACCTGCCACGCATTCTCGATCAGGTTGCACAGTGCACTGGCGAGGGCCTGGCGATCGCCGCGGACCACCCCGTCGACCTCGCTGTTGTGAATGTGAAGCTGTCGACCGTCGCGGAGCGCGGCGTCGAGGGTCTGGCAGACCTCATCAAAGAGCGCAGACAGAGAAACGTCCCGGGGACGACCCGGTGCGGCGCGGACAAAGCCCAGCATGTCGCGTGTGAGCCGGTCGAGATCCCGCAGGCGCGCCAACAGCCTGACGCCAAAACCCTGACGCTGCGAGGTATTCAGTTCGCCGTCAGTCAAATGGTTGGCGTAGAGCAGCGCAGTGGCCAGGGGGGTTCTGATCTGGTGAGCCAGGCGCGCGGCCATTTCGCCCATCGTGGCCAGGCGGCGGCTTTGCTCTACTTCGGCCTGGAGACGCCGCTCTTCCGTCACATCGGTCAGAAGTACAATGGTTTCCTCCCGGCCGGGCACATAGCGCTGCGACATGACCAGCTGCCTGCCGTCCGCGGCCTCCAGTTCCCGCCCGTCATCCAGGCGTCGCAGATTACCGGATGCCAGTAATTCGTCCCAGCGCCGGTCCTGCAGGTCCGCGCCGAACCAGTCCCGCGCCACCGCGTTGCTGGCAGTCACACAGCCGGCACTGGCGTAAACCACCACGCCACCAGGCAGTGAATCCAGCAGGGCCGCCAGCCGATCGGCCAGATGCTCTTTCTCTTCTCGCTGCCGTTCCTTCTCGTGTCGCGAGCGTGCCAGCTCTGCCTCAAGTCCGGCAGCGCGCTCCGCCAGCCCGAGATAAGCCGAGGACAGCTCTTCCGATAGCCGGTTGAAGGCGGTGTAGGAACTTTCTAGCGGGTCATGATTGCCGTCCATAAGACAGACTTCTCCTGCTGCAGCGACACTGTCCTGCAGCAGAATGCAATTAACGTACCAGAAATGGGCCAAATGGCCCGGAGCTTCAGATGGCGTCGGGATCGATGCCGTATTTCTTGATCTTCTCCACCAGCGTTGTACGCCGCAGGCCAAGCAGCTCTGCGCTGCGGGCCACAATCCCGTTGCTTCGCTGCAGCGCCTGCTGCACCAAGGCTATCTCGATGCTGGCCAGATAGTCTTTCAGATTGGCGCCCTCGGCGGGCAGTGTCGGGACATGGGACTCTGCGAGCGCCGCATCGCTGCACGGTTCCGGCAGCTGCACAGACACCAGCTGCGCCGGCGGCTGACCCTGCAGATAGCGCTCGGGAAGATCCCGCAGCTGCACCTGATGACCGGGCTGCATAATGCCCATGCGCTCGACCAGATTGCCGAGCTCGCGCACATTACCCGGCCAGTCATAGGCCTGCAGAGCTGCCAGCGCGGCGGGAGTGAACTCGGCGGGCTCGGCAAGCTGGGACTGAAAATGGCGGATGAGCTGCGGCACATCATCCAGTCGTTCGCAGAGAGCGGGCATCTGAATGGGGAAAACGTTGAGGCGGTAGTACAGATCCTCGCGGAACAGGCCGTCGCTGATACGTCCCTCAATATCCCGGTGCGTTGCCGCGATAATGCGCACATCGCTGCTTAGCGTTTGCGTGCCGCCGACGCGCTCAAAGCTGCGATCCTGCAGTACCCGCAACAACTTCACCTGCATGGCCAGGGGCATATCGCCAATTTCGTCGAGGAACAATGTGCCACCATCGGCCAGCTCGAACCGGCCGCGGCGCCGAGTGAGCGCGCCGGTAAAGGCGCCTTTTTCGTGGCCGAACAGCTCGCTTTCCAGCAACTCACCGGGGATGGCACCACAGTTCACCGGCACAAACGGCCTGCCGGCGCGCCTGGACAGGTCGTGAATGCCCCGCGCCACCAGTTCCTTGCCGGTGCCGGACTGACCGAGGATCAGTACGGAAGCCGTCTCCGAGGCGGCCACCTTCGCCATAAGCGAGCGGACAGCGGCCATGGCGGCGGAATCGCCGATCAGACGTGCGGGGGTTGGCTTATTGCTGCTGTCGTTGATAGTGGCGCTGTCGTTAATAGTGTCGGCGTGAAGAACAGGCGCGCCAGATGGGCGCATGTTTCACGGTCTCCTTCTGTGTTTATCGCTTTCGTGGCTTTTCCAGGCTGGCTTTTGCCTGACAGCGCTTGAGCTTAGCCAAACGTGTATTCGTTACAATAGTTTACATGCAATTTACCGGCGTTACGACGTCAAACACCAATTTTTTGACGGTGATGGGACCGATAAAACCAGCGGAAGCTCAGTCGGGCGGACTGGCCTGGCGCGCCGCGGCAATTCCCCGGCGGTGATGCCGGAAAACATGACGGGAAAGCGCCTCTTTTTCCGGATCTGACAGGGGGCCCGCCTGAAAGTGCAGCCAGTGACCCTCATCGTCCCGGGCATCATCCACCACGCTGCCCAGGAGCTGCAGCGGCGCTGGAATGGCCGGGTGCAGATAAAGCGACAGCAGACCCTCGGCACCGATGCTCATACCGGGGAGATCCCCGCCGACTTCGATGAGATCGACCGATAGACGCACCGCGTGTCGCTGTGGGTCGCTCTCATCGCGACGCAGCAGGCGTGCCACCATATCCATCAGCAACTGCAGCTTTGCGTCGAGACGCTGCAGTTCCAGCTGCAGCTCGGGCTGCTCCTCATGCAGACGGCCCGGTACATTGTCCTCGAGGGCGGCAACCGCCTCAAGCACATACAGGTTGGTGGCGACCCGCTGTTTATCATCGGCTTCGGCGCGGTCTCCGGGGATCCACTCCAGCGGCAGGTAGTCGGTGTAGCTGAGCAAGGGGCCGCCGTTACCGGCCCTGGCTCTCGGCCACGGCAGCATAGGCACGAACGTTGCGCAGGGAGCGCCGGCTATCGCCAAGCTCCAGCTCCATGCGGCCGCGCAACTCGGCGAGCGCCTGCATGAGGCTCTGGTCTTCGTGCAGGATGTCCCGCAGCCATTGCGCCAGGGATTCGTCGCCCGCCTCTATATCCGGGTTGCTGAACAGATCTCGTAGCTGCCGGTGGCGTTCCGCAGCCAGTCGACCTGCTGTCTCGATATCGGCCTTCTCAACATGCTGTCGGATACTTCTACCCAGCGCCACAACCTCATGCATACGACGGCTGGCAACAGACTCAGTCATGACATTCCCGATGTCGAGGACACGCCATCAATCGCGGCTGCATCCCGGCCTTTTGCCGCAGCCAGTTCAGGACCAATGGAGCGCCACGCATCCGCCAGACCGTCTAGCAATCCGTGGACTTCGGTCATGATAGCGGGATCGGTGCGCAGATTGGCCTCGGTCAGTCGCCGCATCATGTAATCGTAAAGATCAGCAAGATTACCCGCCAGAGCACCATCGCCCGCCGCGGAATCGAGGCTGGAATGCAGAGTATCCAGGATCATGATCACGCGCCCGATACACTCGCCCTTCTCCGCAATCTCGTCACGCCTGGCATGACCGATAGCCCGTGCCAGCCGCTCCAGAGCGCCGTCAAACAGCATGCTGATCAACTGGTGCGGGCTGGCATACTCTGCCGCTAGGGCATCGCTGGCTCGGTACGCATTAACCATTTCATTCATTTGAGGCCATCCTTCTTGTGCCGATGTTTTGCGTAGCGGCCGTATCAGAACTTTCTTTAACGACGATTGTTGTTGACGGTACCCGGTAGATTCGCTAGCTGCTGCTGCAGGAAATCCCCGGTCTGGGACAGACTCGCTACCAGGCCGTCCAGCGCGGCGAACTCGGCAACGAACCGCGCCTCAATGCCGGCAATACGCCGATCCAGCGCCACGCGCTGCTCGCCTATACCGTCCAGACTATTCTTGAGCCCTTCCTCGCGGCTGGCAATCAGGCTGTCGAAACCGAGCACGCCGTCAAGATAACCCCCGAGCGCTGTCGCCACGCCATCGTCACCGGCCAACACGCGCGTCAGCGCACCGGGTTCCGCCTCCAGCGCCTGATTGAGGCGACCCTCGTCCAGCACCAGCTTGCCGGCCTCGTTGGTGGTGATGCCCAGCGCAGGCAAGCTGTTGAAGGCGCTCTGGGCCGAGCGCACCTGGGAGCCGGTAATCTGCTGGATTCGACTATCAATGCCGCGCAAGGTGGCATCACCGAGGAGCGGGCCCGCCTCGCGGGTTTCAGCATTGTAAGATGCGGCGCGCGACGCGGCTTCATTGAAGGTATTCAGCTTATCGACGAAATCGCGCACCCTGCCCACCGCCGCCGCACGATTCTCGCTGACTGCCAGCGTTTCCACCGTGCCCGGGCTGGCCTTGTCCAGATTCAGGGTCAGACCCTCAATGACACCCTCGACGTTATTGCTGGGGCTGGAGAAGGCAAAGGTATCCACCGTCAACGAGGCGTCGCTGGCAGCACGCAGCTGCGTCAGCGGGGCCAGGGCCGTGAGACCACCATCGCCACCGCTTGCGGAAACGCCAATGGTATTGGCGGCGCCGGTATCTCTGGAGGTCAGCACCAGCCGGCTGCCGGCATCCTCGTTGAGAATGGCCGCCGAGATACCAGTATTGTCGGGGGCGGCATTGATGGCGTCGCGTATGCTGGCCAGACTGCCGTCACCGGCGTCGATGTTCAGACTGAAAGCATTACCGCCGACCGAGAGCGTCACAGTACCAGTGCCGATCTGTGCGTCCGGGTCGGCGAAAGGGTCGCTGGCGACCTTGTTGGCGGTGGCCAGGGAAAGCACTTCGATATCAAAACTGCCGGTCGCAGTACCGGCCGCCGCAGTGCCGCTGAAAACATCCGGATTGCTGGAGGTGACTGTGCGAGCGTTGAGCCCTGATCCGGAACTCAGTGCCTGGGCAGAATCGCGCAGGGCAGACAGCGCGCCCTTGATAGTTCCCATGGCGGACAGCTGCGACTGGAAGCGCGCCTCGCTGCGCGCCAGCCGCAGTTCCACCGGCTGGCGCTCAGCAGCGACCAGCTGTTTGACGATGTTGTCCAGATCCAGGCCAGAGCCGGCGCCCAGTGATTGTATGCTCGCCATGGTGCCAATACCCCCTGCTTCGACCGCATTATCATACGGCCCGTATTTGTCGCTACTGCCATTGAGTCTGAAGTACCCGCCTGTACCAACGCTTGCGAGGTTCTACTGCGCAATCAACGCCTGTGAACTCCGAGTAAACTTCTGGTCAGCTTGCACGCTTCAGGCCAACTGCTTGCAAGCTTCAGGCCAGCTGCGAAATGAGCGTCGCGGCACCCTCGCTCAATCTGTAGGCCAGAGCTCGGGCCTCCTCGGGGGGAATCGCACGCAGTATCTCGCCGGTTTCTGACTGGCGCACGTAAATGATCACCGAGGCCCCGTCTTCGTTAACCTGAAACTCCAGTTCGCGTGCGGTTTCCCGCATGAAGTCATTGAGACGGCGACTCAGCGCTTCAAGGGACTCTTTCGTCTCTTCTGCCGAACGTGCCGCATCGCGCAGTGGCTCGACCTCTGACGCGGTTGTGGGAACATCCCGCGGTGGAGCAGCACTCGTCGTGCTCAAAGCAGCTTCACCGCGCGTGGCTAGTGGCGCGGATCGGAGATTTGCCTGGTTAGAAGAGATGCCGTTGTCCATCTCCTGCGGTCCTCAGTCAAATAACAAACGGAGCCCGACGTATACGCCGAACTCCGCCTACCAAAGCCATGATATCAGCCGCGCTTACTGGAGCAGGGCCAGAACGTTCTGCGGCTGCGCATTTGCCTGCGACAGGGCAGAAATACCAGCCTGCTGCAGAATCTGCGCCTTGGTCAAGGCCGCTGTCTCAGCGGCGAAGTCCGCATCGCGAATCCGCGACCGTGACGCCTCCAGGTTCTCGGTCGTGGTCGCCAGGTTGCCGATCGTGGAGTCGAAGCGGTTCTGGATGGCACCGAAGGTGCTGCGAAGCGAACTGATTGAGGTCAGGGCCGCGTCCACGCGAGAGATCGTGGTTTCCGCATTCGCCACCGTCGTGACGCTGGCCGTGCTCAGGGCTTCAGCACCCAGGGCCAGAGAGCCTGCTGTGAAACCCGCATTGCCGGGCGCATTACCGCCAATCACGATGGCCTCTGAAGCAGTCAGGCGAATTGAACCTACCGCGGTTACCGCGTTGGCTGCCCCATCAGCGGCCGTGCTGAAGTCCAACGCATCATTGAATGTGTTATTCGCCGCGGGTGTTGTAGTGAAGCCTTCGTTAGCTGTGCCTCCACTTTCCTTTGTCTGAGAAATCGTTATGTCTCGACCATCGACCGCCTGCAAAGTCATCGTGCTGCCAGAGAACTGTGCTGTGACGCCGGTGGAAGACGCGTTGGCATTGATTGCGGTTGCCACTGCGTTGCCATCCAACGCTTCTGTATTTGTTGTAAAAATGGCTTGACCATTAATCGACAGTGAGTATGCTTCGCCAGCACCACCAGTCGTGGTAGCGAAATCGGCTTGAACTGTGGTGTCCGCATCAACCGTCAAACCGCCAATGCCCGCAGCGGAAATCGCGGCAGCTTTCGCGAACGCACTGGCTTGACCTTGACCTGTTGTGGTCGTAGCAAATGTCGATGAGTTGCCCACTTCCACCGCCTGCGAGGAGCCAAGCGCAAGGGTCAGATCCCCCGCTGTAAGGTTGTTAGTTGTGACGCCTCCACCCTGCTGGCCCACATTTAATGAATCATCAAATGCAGTGTTCTGCACGTAATCTGCGGTCTTACCGATCTGCGTAGTCCGCACGCTAGTCGACAGATTGACCGAGATGGTCTCGCCAACGTTGGCGCCAACCTGGAACTGGGCGTTACCGAAGGTACCATCCAGAATCTTCTGACCGTTGAATGACGTCTGGCTCGACACGCGGTCGATCTCAGCGAGGCGCTGTTGCACTTCCTGGTCCAGCGCGGCACGGTCCGAGGAGCTGTTGGTGGCGTTGGCGGACTGCACAGCCAGTTCGCGGATACGCTGCAGGTTGCTGTTGATGGTGCTCAGGGCGCCTTCACCGGTCTGCGCCAGCGATATGCCGTCGTTAGCGTTGCGCACGGCCTGGTTCAGACCGCGGATCTGCGTCGTGAAGCGCTCGGAGATAGCGAGGCCGGCCGCGTCGTCCCGCGCGCTGTTGATGCGCAGACCGGAAGACAGTCGCTCAATGGATGTTTGCAGGGCTGACTGAGACTGGTTCAGGTTGCGCTGCGCCGTCAATGACTGGATGTTGGTGTTAATGACCTGGGGCATTTTGAATTCCTCCTCGGAACTGCCGCTGCTGTTTGCACCGACCTGCCTTGCACTCACCTACCGGTCACATCGGTCCTGCCTGCACGGGCAGGGTGGTGAAGCAGATCCGTGAATCTCTTCCTCAGTACTTGTAGCGGATCGCGGGGAGGAAACTTTAGGATTATTTTCAGGTGGGTTTGCTGCGGCCTGTCTGATGAGACCGCGCCCTGTGCCCAGCGGAAGGACACGGGGCATGCGAGGCCTACAGGAATCGGAACAGGCTGTTGCCCTGGATGCGGGTGAATGCCTGTTGTGAGGCTTGCAGGGTAAACAGCTCCTGCTGCAGGCGGCTGATCGCTTCAGGGTAATTAAGGTCGCGTACGTCAGAAACCAGGGTTTCGAGAGAGAAGCGCAGGGATTCCTGGGACTCCTGTACGTCATCCAGGGTATTCAGGCGCGCGCCGACGGAAGCACGCACTTCCAGCAGGCGGGTCTCGTTGCGATCGAGCTGCGCCAAGGCATCATCTATCGCCTGACGCTGACTGGTGCGGGCCATGTCGTTGTTCGCGGACTGCTCCAAGGCATCAGCCAGATTGCTGATGGTAGCGAAAGTGCTCTCGTAACGCGCCGGCGTCACGGCAAACTCGTCGCCGGCAGCGGGGGCGCCGGTGATCACCAGCTGCGTGCCGTTGTGGCTGACCACTCCGCCGGGCTCATAGGCACCAGTGTCCACCACTGTATTGGCGGCGTTGCGGATTTCGTAGTTTTCAGGGTCCGTGAAGCGAATTGTGAAATTCGTACCGTCGTAGACACCGCTATCACTGCCGTCGGCGCGGATCACGCCGGTGCCCGTATTGCCTGTCACCGACATCGCGGCCACCACGCCGTCGCCATTGCGGATACGCATGAACAGGTCATCCCCGGTGTCGCCCTCGGCCATAGTCGTGCCCGGGCCGATCACCTGCTCGCGGCGGACACTGTCGCCGTCGTAGCGGATGCCGCCGGCCCCAGGAACGAACGGACGCGTCTCGCTTTGGGCACCGGCAAAGATGAACTCGCCCTCGCCACTCTGGCTGTTGCCGATATCGACCAGCTCCTCGGCCCGCTGACGCAGTTCGACGGCGATCAGTCGCCGGCCTTCACTGCCGGTGGTGTCCGACGCCGCCTGCACGGCCAGCTCGCGCACGCGGCGTACCACCGTGCCGGCGGACTCCAGGCTACCCTCCTCCGTGGACAAACGCTGACGGGTGCGCCCAATATTGTCGAGAAACGTCGTCTGCTGCGATACAGCCCGATCCAGCTCCTGGATACGCGCTGCCGCCGCCGGGTCATCGGAGACCCGGTTGATCCGCTGGCCCGTAGCCAGCTGCTCCAGCGTCTTTGCTGAGCGGGCCTGCTGATCGAGCATCCCGTTCAGCCCCTGCTGGAACAGCATCTGTGTGGATATTCGCATAACGATTACCTGAAGGCCGCGAGCAGTGACTGGAAAGTGGTGTTGGCGGTCTGAATCACCCGTGCATTGGCCTCGTAGGCCTGCTGGAAGCGGATGAGATTAGCCGCCTCCTCTTCCAGATTCACGCCGCTGACAGACTGCAGCGCGGCCTCGCTGCTGCGCAGGAGCGATGTCTGGGACTCAAGCGCTGTCTGTGCCGCTGCGGTGGCACTGCCGACGCTCGCCAGCAGAGTGTCCGCCTGCTGCAGGAGCGAGCGCTGCCCGCCCTCCAGCACACCGACGTCGCGCAGCCCCGACAGCGCCTGGGCATTGCGGTTATCGCCGACGCCCGCAGTATTAGGTGACACGGTGAAGGCGTCGCCCGCCGCCGGATTGCCAGTGATCTGCAGCCGGTAGCCGTTGAGGTCGATGTCGCCCCCGGGGGTGTAGGCAAAAGCACCGGTGCCGTTTACCTGGAAGGTAGTCGGATCGGTGAAGGTAATGGTGACCGGATTCAATAGATCCGGGTTGTCGGCGTCGAGAATCTCACCGCCGGACACCTGCGCATCGCTGACGTTATCGAGAGAGGCCGCGGTACGAATAGGGAAAGCCGCGGCAATCTGCGCCGGATCGTCTATGAGCCGTGTGAAGCTGCCGGCCGCCTGACGCGTGGGCTGTATGGCGAAGCGATCACCGGCGGCGACGGCGCCATTGACAACGATGGACAGGCCGTCCGCGCGCAGCGGGTCGGCGGCAGTACCCGTGCCGGCCAGGGCCACCGACTGGCCATTACTGCTATTGACCAGCGCGTAATCGGTACCGTCAAACTGCAGCTGGTAGTCGTCACCGGTAAGCGCCGCGGCGGAATTAATGCTGGCAGATACCGACCCCGTGCCGCTGTTGCTGCTTGCCGCGAACACCGACGGCCCCCCCACGGCAAAGAAATCGCCGCCAAAGTTGCCGGCAAGATCCAGGCCCTGGCTGTGCTGGGCGTTGAACGATTCGCTGAGCGCCACAGCGGTGCGGCCAAGGTCATTGCGCGTGGTGTCGAGCACCTCGCGCTGAAAATCCAGCAGGCCGCCAAGCTTGCCACCACTGAGCTGGCCGGTGACTACCGTGCCGCCCACCGTCACGTCCCGCACGCCGGGCCCGAAGGTGCCGGCGCCACTGGAGAGCGTGGTGGTGTCGTTGCCCAGCACCAGCGTCTGGCCGTTGCCGACAAACACGTTCACGCTGCCCATCGCCGCGGGAACGACGCTGACCTCTATCTCCGAGGAGAGCTGCTGCAGCAGGCGGTCGCGCTGATCCAGCAGGTCGCTTGAGAAATTGCCGTTGGCGGCGCCGGGTGCCGACGAAATCTGGTCGTTGGTGTCGGCAATGGCCTGAGCCAGGTTATTGATGGTGGCCACGGAACCGTCGATGCGGCCGCTTACTTCCGACGACATCGACGCCAGCTGGGTGTCGAGGGCGCCAATGCGGCGGGTCAGGGAATCGGCTTCGCCCAGCAATGTCTGGCGCACCGGTGTCGAGGCCGGATCGTTGGCCAATGAATCCAGCGAGCCGAAAAACGACTGCAAGCCCCCGGACAGACCGCCACTGCTGCTGCCCAGCATGTCGCCCACGCGGCCAGACAGCTCGGCAAATACCTCCAGCCGGGCCTCTCCAGCGGTGCCCGAGCGCACCTGCTCCCCCAGGAAGGCATCGTACACGCGACGCACATCGTTGACCTGCACACCCGTGCCGAGAAAACCGCCGCCGGTAAACTGGGCGGGACGGGTGCCAAAATCCA
This sequence comes from uncultured Alteromonadaceae bacterium, assembly GCA_964613795.1. Classification (GTDB taxonomy): domain Bacteria; phylum Pseudomonadota; class Gammaproteobacteria; order Pseudomonadales; family Halieaceae; genus Chromatocurvus. The sequence continues at coordinate 70,665 of CAZTJR010000004.1, forward strand.
CGCGCTGGCGGCTGTACCCCTCCGTCGCGGCATTGGCGATATTGTTCGATGTCGTGGCCAGAGCGCGCTGCGCTGCCTGCAGGCCGGACAGAGATGTATTCAGGAAATCAACCATGCGAGTCCTCGAGCCGGCTGTCCGCCGGCGACTGACGGCCCGTTACGCTCACTCTGAAGCACCCGGGCGCGCTTTAGAGTCAGTAGCGGCAGGCGCCGGATTTTCTTGAGCACCCCCTGCGCCGGGGAGTCCCTGACTCAGACCCTGGCTCAGACCCGGGGGCGACGCCGGCGCAATGTCCCGCCCCGGTGTCTCCACGGGCGCCTGGCGCGCTGCGCTCTCCAGCTGCCGCACCAGCACGTCCGCGAGACCAAAGCCGCCATTGCGCGCCATGTCCAGCGCTACCTGCTGGTCGAACATCTCGTAGTAGCTGTCCATCTGGCTGCTGCCGAACAGCTCGTCCTGGCTGGCGGCGCGCATGTCCTTGAGCATGTTCTGCACCAGCAGCGCCTCGAACTGCTGCGCCGCCTCGCGCACCGCCTCGGGGTCGTCCCGCTGGGCCGCCAGCTTGAGGCCACTGAAGCCGGCGGCATCGAATGCCACCCCACTGCTGCCCGGGATTGCCATGCTCAGATCACGATCAGCTGAGCGCGCAGAGCACCCGCTTCCTTGAGGGCTTCCATAATGGCCACCAGATCCCCCGGGGCCGCGCCCACCTGGTTGACCGCCTGAATGATCTCGTTCAGCGACACGCCGGCATCGAACAGGAACATGCGCCCGTCGCCCTGCTCGACCTCGATATCGGTGCGCGGCACCACGGCAGTCTCGCCACCGGAAAAGGCGCCCGGCTGCGACACTTCTGGTCGCTCGGTGATGGTCACCGACAGCGAGCCGTGCGCGACGGCCGCCGGCAGCACGCGCACCTCGCTGCCGATCACCACCGTGCCTGTGCGTGAATTGATGATCACCCTGGCCGGTGCCGATCCCGGGGCCACGCGCAGGTTTTCCAGCTCTGACAGGTAGGCAATGCGCTGCGTTGCATCCAGGGGTGCCCGCACCTCGACAGAGACGGCATCCAGGGGACGTGCCGTGGCCGCACCCAGCGTCTCGTTGATGGTTTCCGCCATGCGGTGAGCCGTGGTGAAATTAGGGGTATGCAGATTGAACACCAGGTATTCCTTTTCCAGAATGGCGCTGGGCACTTCGCGCTCCACCGTGGCGCCACTGGGAATCCGGCCGCTGCTGGGCACGTTCACCGTGATGCTCGAGCCATCCTGACCTTCAACACCGAAACCGCTGACCACCAGGTTGCCCTGGGCGAGGGCATACACATTGCCATCGGCGCCTTTCAGGGGAGTCATCAGCAGGCTGCCGCCGCGCAGACTGCGCGCGTTACCCAGCGAGCTCACCGTCACATCAAGCCGCGTACCCGGCTTGAGAAAGGCAGGCAGCTCAGCATGGACCGACACGGCAGCCACGTTGGTGAGCTGCGGGACAATATCATCCGGCACCGTAATACCGAATTGCTGGATCATGTTGTTCAGCGCCTGCAGGGTAAACGGCACCTGGGCGGTCTGGTCACCGGAGCGGTCCAGACCCACCACCAGACCATAGCCCACCAGCTGGTTGGAGCGCACACCGCCAACAGAGGCGAGGTCCTTGATGCGCTCCGTCGGACCGGAGGTCTGCGCCAGCGCAAAACCTGGCAGCAACAGACAGAACACCAGCAAACGGGTGCGCCGTGAGAACAGTGAAGGCATGACAGCGCTCATCAGAAAGGAAATACCGGTGAATTGAAGAAGCGGCTCAGCCAGCCCTGCTTGTTGGCATCGGCCAGCGCGCCGCGACCACTGTATTCAATCTGCGCGTCGGCCAGCTTGAACGAGGGCACCGAGTTATCGGCACCGATATCCGCCGGGCGTACAATGCCTGCCACACGCAGGAACTCGCGACCCTGGTTCACGGTAATCCACTTCTCTCCGCGTACAATCAGGTTGCCGTTGGGCAGGCGGCGGTACACCGTGACGGAGATATTGCCCTCCACGTTATTGCTCTGTGCACTGTCGCCCTCGCCCTCGAAGTCCCGGCCGGCACTCACCTCGCTCTCGAACAGCGGAATGCCCTCACCGCGGGTGAACTGCTCGCCGAACAGGGTCGGGTTCTCGATGCTGGCAGAGCTACTCTTGCTGGTGTTAGTGCTCGCGCTGGTGGAGGCGTTGGTGCGCTCTGCCAGCTGGATAATCAGCGTATCGCCCACGCGCCGCGCCTTAACGTCGCCGAACAGGGAAATACCCGTCGCCGCCTGGTAGATGGAGCCATTGGCCTGGTCGACTTCCGGCACCGGCGGCTCCGGTGGCAGGGTCGCCGTCCAGTCCCGAATGGGCTGGGGGCTGGCGCAGGCGGCCACGAGTAGCACGCAAGTCACTGCCAGGGCCCGCCCTGCCACCTTCGACGCAAACAGAGTCACCACGCGGCCCATCACAGGTTGTTGGTGACGAACTGCAGCATTTCGTCGGAGGTGCGGATGGAGCGGGAATTCAGTTCGAAGGCGCGCTGCGTCTCGATCATGTTCACCAGTTCCTCCACGGTGTTCACGTTCGACCCCTCGACCATGCCCTGCACCAGGGTGCCAAGGCCGTTGATGCCCGGCGTACCGATCAGGGCCGGGCCGCTGGCGCCGGTTTCCACGAACAGGTTCTCGCCGCGGGGCTCAAGGCCGCCGGGGTTGACGAAATCCGCGGTCTGCAGGATGCCGATCTGCACCGGCGCGGCCTGCCCCGGCAGCTGCACACTGACCGTGCCGTCCACGCCGATGGTAACGCTGCGGGCATTCACCGGTACGTTGATCGCGGGCTGGACCTGATAGCCGGAGGCGGTCACCAGCTGACCGATGGAGTCGACCTGGAACGAGCCGTCCCGGGTGTAGCTCTGGGTGCCGTCGGGCATGAGAATCTGGAAGAAGCCGCGCCCCTGAATGGCGACATCGAAGGCGTTCTCGGTCTGTACCAGTGAGCCCTGGGTGAACATCTTCTCAGTGGCCACTACCCTGGCACCGGTGCCCAGATAGAGACCGGAAGGCATTTCGGTATTCTGCGACTGCTGGCCACCCGCCTGGCGCACGTTCTGGTACACCAGGTCCTCAAATACAGCGCGACCGCGCTTGAAGCCGGTGGTGTTGACGTTGGCCAGGTTGTTGGACACCGTCGCCATACGCGTCTGCTGCGCGTCGAGGCCGGTCTTGGCGATCCAAAGTGCTCTCATAGGGGGGCTCTCATGTCAGTGCATTCGGTGATCGTGCTAATGCTGTGGTGCTCTACGTGTCGTCCCTGATCATCATGCGGATCATCCCATGCGCATCAGCTGTGCCGCGGTATCGGCGTTCTCGTCCGCCGTGCGCTGCATGCGTACCTGCATCTCGAACTGCCGCGCCAGTTCGATCATCTCCACCATGGACTGGGCCATATTGACGTTGCTGGCCTCCAGATGACCGGTGAGCAGGCGGACATCGGCATCCGGCGGCGGCACCTCCCCGTCGGCCGCGCGAAACAGACCGTCTGTGCCGCGCGCCAGCGTATCGGGGTCGGGCCGGACCAGCAGGATACGATCGAGTATCGCCTGCGCCTGCGGCCCCTGGCCCAGCGGTACAATGGACAGCGTGCCGTCCGCGCCGAGGGACAGTTCCTTGTAGGGCGGAATTGCGATCGGTCCCGCGTCGCCGAGCACCGGGTTACCATTGCCCGTGCGCAGCAGACCGTTGGCGTCCACCTGCAGATCGCCGCGACGCGTCAGGGCATCATCGCCATTGGCATCCTGCACCACCAGCCAGCCCTCGCCCTGCACGGCGACATCGAGCACTCGGCCCGTGGACTGCAGCGCTCCCGGCGACAGATCGGGACGGGAGTCGCGGGTCTCCACGTTGTAGCGGGTCGGCATGCCGGGGCCCTCGATTTTCTGCGCCGCGGCGCTGTCGAGCGCGCCCTTGAACGCGGTCGTGCTGACATTCGCCAGGTTCTGCGCGTTGCGGGCCTGGGCCTCCATGACCCGATGGGCACCGGTCATGCTCACGTACAGCAGGCGATCCATCAGTACTGTTCCTGTCGTGTCATACGTCGATTAGCCTCAGCGGATATTGATGATGGTCTGGGTCACGGTATCCGCCGTGGAGATCATCTGCGCGTTCGCCTGAAAGTTGCGCTGCGCAGTGATCATCTGCACCAGTTCCGCGGTCAGATCCACATTGGAGGCCTCAAGCGCCCCGGATTCCACCAGACCGAAGTTCGAAGTTCCCGCCTCGCCCAGCAGAGCCTGCCCGGAGGCAAAAGTCTCGGTAAATGTGGTGTTGCCGTTATTGGCCAGGCCCTGGACATTGGCGAAGTTGCCCATTGCCAGCTTGCCCAGCGCATTCGACTGGCCGTTGGTAAACCGGGCGAACACAATGCCTTCCTGACTGATGTCGACGCCGGTGAGCCGGCCACTCTCAAAGCCGTCCTGGCTCAGCTCGTTGACCGTAAACTGATCGCCGAACTGGGTTGCCTGGGAGAAATCCGTGGTCAACTCCAGGTCCTCCGCGCCATTGGCCAGCGCCACCGGCGGGAAAGCGATTTCGCCGTTGGCGGGTACTGTCAGACTGCCCAGGGCATCGAATTCCAGCGGTTGGGGGCCGCCGACCGCAGCGCCATTCACGTACAGCGAAACCTCCCATGCATTCGGCGCCGCCCCTTTTACAAAAAAATAGCTGGCCGTGTTGCTGGCGCCGAGCGAATCAATCACCGACAGCGAAGTGGTGTGGTTGAAGGTCTGGGCATCCGCCGGATCCAGCGGCGTAACCGGCGGCGGCACCGCCCCGCCAGGCAGATTCAGGCCAGCGGTGACCACGTCGCTCGCCTGCGGCGGATTATTGGCGGTCACCAGCTGGAGATCCGACAGTTCTGCGGTATTGAAGCCCTCGCCGGCGGGCGGGAAGGCCTGCAGTCGCAGCCCCTCGGAATTGACCACAAAGCCGTCGCGATCGACGTTGAAGGCGCCGGCCCGCGTGTAGCTCCGTGCGCCGTTGTCGCTGAGCGTGAAGAACCCGTCCCCGACAATAGCCAGGTCCAGGTTGTTACCGGTGAAATCAACGGTGCCCTGGGTAAACTGCTGCTGAATGGAACTCAGCCGCGTTCCCAGCCCGGTGGCAGAGGAGGTTACCGACTGCAGACCCGCCGCAAACAGCTCAGCAAAGTGGGCCCGGGACTGCTTGAACCCCGTCGTGTTGACGTTGGCTATATTGTTGGACGTGACCTTGAGGTCAGAGTTGGCGGCGTTAAGCCCCGACAGCGCAATCTGGAATGGCATTGTTGCTCTCCTTCAGGAAATTTCAAGCGCACGGCTGAGCGACATCGCACCCATACCGGCCACATTAACCGAGATACCCCCACCGGGGCCCTTCAATGACACGCTGTCGACGCGACCCCAGACCAGCGGCTCCGCAGCCTGTGTTTCGCGACCTACCCGGTAGCGCGCTTCCAGCCGATAGTCCCCGGGCGGCGCCAGTTTGCCGTCACCGGTTGTGCCGTCCCAGCTGAAGGCAGCGCGACCACCCGGGCCGGGGACGAGGGGCAGCTGCGCTACCAGCTGGCCCTGGGCGTTCTGTATCGCCAGGACCCCCGCGCTTGCTTCCGCGGGCACTTCGACCATACCGCTCAAAGGATCCTCGCCATCAAAAGCGCCCTGGCTGGATGGCACCAGCACCTGCCGGTCCACAAGGGACGCCGCCTGCAGCGCCTGGCTCCCGGTCAGCGCATCGGCCGTTTCGGTGAACGTGGACTGCAGCCGGTCAATACCAGAGACAGTGGAGAACTGCGCCATCTGACCGAGGAAATCCCCGTTCTCCATGGGCTTGAACGGGTCCTGATTCTGCAGCTGCGTGGTCATGAGGCGCAGGAAGTCCTCCTGGCCCAGCTCATCCTGCTTGCGCTCTGCCGCCTGGGGCTGACGCGCGAACAGGTTCTGTATGGCTGTTATGTCAGTCATCGCTACTGGCTCCCGAGGCTCAGTGTCCGCAACATCAGGTCCTTGGACGTATTGAGGATTTCCACATTATTCTGGTATGCGCGTGACGCCGAAATCATGTTGGTCATCTCGGAGGCCAGATCCACGTTGCCGCGATAGATATAGCCGGCCTCGTTGGCTTCCGGGTGTCCCGGCTCGTAGACCGGCTGCGGCGCCGTGGCATCCTCCACCACGCCCAGTACCCGCACCCCCGCCGAGGCCTCATCACCGAAACCCTGCATGATCGTTTCGAACATGGGATGGCGCGCGCGGTACACCTGTTCCGGATCGCCGCTGACCGAATTGATGTTGGCAAGATTCGACGCCGTCGCATTGAGGCGTATTGACTGCGCCCCCATGCCGGAGCCTGCAATATCGAATACCCGGAAAAGATCCATCAGTTATTGCCTCCCTTGAGGACATTCACCATTGATTGAATGCGGCTGTTGAGAAACTGCAGGCTCGCCTGATAGCGCACGGAATTCTCGGCAAACGCCGCCTGCTCCCGGTCCTGCTCAACGGTATTGCCGTCCTGGGCCGGCTGCATCGGCACCCGATAGAGCAGTGGCCCCGGGGCTCCCGGGCCGTCGCTACCGCCCAGGTGACGGCTATGAGTGACCCGTACCTGGTCGCCGCCGGGGACCTGGCTGCCCGCCTGTGCAAGCAGCGCCTTGAAATCGTAATCCCTGGCCTTGAAGCCGGGTGTATCGGCATTTGCAAGATTATTGGCAATCACTGTGTTGCGCTGCGAGCGCAGGCTCAGCGACTGCTGATGAATGCCAAAATAGTTGTCGAGGCTGAAACTCATGACACCGGACCATTCCTTGTGTGGATGTTTTTTCTCAAGCTCACCAGGCTCACTACGTCAAAGCAAGACGCGTGCCAGAGTAAAAACACCGCAATCACGGCGGCTGTGCGGCATTGTCCCGGCCCGCAGCGGCAAAGGCTTGCCGCTGCGGCAAGGTGAGGTCCCGCGGCAGGCGGCATAACCGGCGCATGGCCTGCGTGCCGGGACGGAAAAGCCCCGAAGGTGCAGCGAACGCCAGCGGGCCCGGCGCGGGCGCACACTGGGCACAGTGCTTGCATACAAAGATGCACGCTCAAGAGACAGTGAACCCTCATGCAAAAGCCCAGCACTATGATGACAACGACCGGAAGACCTGCGCTGCCATCTTTTTACTGGGCCATCCTTGCAGGACTCCTGCTGCCTGTCGCCGCCACCATCGCGGCGGACGACAGCCGGCAGGCGCTGGACGACATACGGGCGACCGCGGAGGCCTTCGTGCTGAAACGATTGGGTGGCAATGCCAACGGCACGACCGCGTCCGCGGGTGGCCTGGATCCGCGCCTGCGGCTGGCGCAATGCCAGAAACCGCTGGTCGCCTTTGCCGTTGCCGGCGACCGACTCAAAGGCAACACCAGCGTCGGCGTCCAGTGCCCGGGCAGCTGGCGACTGTATGTCCCGGTCAAGGTGGAAACCCTGCGCCCAGTTTTGGCACTCCGGCACTCCCTCGACCGCGGCAAGATCCTGGGACCGGATGACCTGGAATTCGTCACCGTCGACACGGGCAGACTGATAAGAGGTTATTATGCCGAACTCGACAGCGTTGCCGGGCACACGCTCAAACGCTCCGCCGCCGCCGGCACCATCCTCACCCACGCCCTGGTGCAGGAACCACCCGTAATACAGCGCGGGCAGCGTGTGTCTCTGGTGTCGAGCGGCAGCGGTATCGCGGTCCAGGCGCCCGGGGAGGCACTGGCCGACGCCAAGATCGGCGACCGGCTGCACGTCAGAAACCTGTCGTCGGGCAAGACCGTGCAGGGCATTGCGCGCTCTTCAGGTACCGTTGAGGTGTTTTAAGCAACTGTTGAGCCCGCGTTGGCCAGCGGCGCACTAAAGTTTGCCGCATAACCGCCGCTACCTTATATTGGAATAACTTGAAGTGGAGCAAACGTGATGTCAGACAGCATCAATGGCCTGGGCAAGCCGATTGGCCCGCCCCTCTCGCGTGGCAGCGGCACGCCAGAGACGGCCAGCCCGCGCACGTCGTCGACGTCCACCGGCGATGATTCTGTCAATCTCACCGATACAGCCCGCCAGCTCCAGAACCTGGTGCGGGCAACCAGCGCTGAAGAGACAGTGAACGCCGATCAGGTCAGCGCCGTGCGCCAGGCACTCGCCGATGGGCAATATTCAATAGACAGCCGCCAGATCGCCGAGCGGCTGCTGCAGTTCGACAGTTGATCAGCGGAGTCGCCAACGTGCTGCAAAGCCCAGGCCGATTCGCCACCGCTCTCAGCGATATTCTGCGGGGCCAGCGCGACTGCGCGACCCAATTACTGCAGATTCTGGACAGCGAGCGCGTGGCGCTGGATGATGGCGACCTCGCGGGCATGGATACGGCAGCTGCCGACAAAACCGCCGCGCTTGCCAGCATGGAGCAGCTCAAAAGTCGCGAGGACCAGCTGCTCGCAGAAACACCCTTTCGCGGCAGCGAGTCGCCGGTTGAGCAGGCGCTGGCATGGTGCGACGAATCCGGTGCGCTACGCGCCGCGCGCGAGGACGTCGCCGAGCTGATGGTCGAGTGCGATCGCAGCAACCGCCGCAACGGCTTGCTGGTGCAACAGCGCCTGAATTACGTCAGGCGCGCCATCGATATACTGCATGCAGCCCACGCGGAAACCATGGTCTACGGGCCGGATGGCATAACGCGCAATGGCGGCTCCTCACGTCTTCTCGCCGAGGGCTGATCCACGCCCGCCGGATCAGATCGGGCGTGCGCATGCACAGGGCGCCAAAGGAAAGGATACGTTTTGGACGATACCGGCATCTCCGATCAGCAGCAGATCGCCATACTGATCAGCAACGTTCAGCGCCATCAATTCCCAGTTCGTCTGCTCGCAACAAGCGCCAGCGCCCCGGAGCCATCGCAGCTGCTGGCGGGTGACCCACAGCGCGGCGAGCTCATTTTCGACGCACCACGCGATCTCGACAGCGGACGCTATGCCCCCGGCAGCACCATGACGGTAATGACATCGTGTAACGGCGCCGAGTTGCGCTTCGATACGGCAGTAATCGATACAGAATCCTTCGAGGGCTATCCGGCCCTGCGCACCCGCTGGCCCGACAGCGTGATTTCCCGCCAGCGTCGCAAAGCCTTCAGGGTCAGGATCGGTGAGGACAGAAGCAGCCGACTGGAGCTCTTCGATGACGCCGGCAATCGCATACGCGGGAGACTGATCGACCTGTCTATGACCGGCTTTGGCGCGCTGATTGATCGCACGGCGCCCCTGCGTGCCGGCGAAGAGCTTGACAGTTCGCTGGAAATTGTCGGGGTGTCACTGGCTACCACCATCTACCTGAGCGATCTGCGCATCCCCGATCACGGACGCTTCATGCGCATCGGTGCGGCATTCACCGAACTCACGCCGCAGCAGCAGTCACAGCTGGAAAAGCTGATACGCGCACTGGAGAGGCACGCCATCCGCGCCGAGATGGCACGCAGCTAAGGGCTTATGCAGGGCCGCCCTGTCGCGCCGGCACGACATCAGAACAGCTCTATTCTCCCCGGGGGATTGATTGCGTCGCTCAACTCCCCCCGTGCCACGAGATCCTCGTACATCACCGTGCAATTGCGACCGTGTTTCTTGGCGTAATACAGCGCCTCATCGGCCTTGCCCAGCAACGAAGCCGCAGACAGCGCACTCCTCACCTCGACGGCTCCACAGCTCAAGGTGACCCGCTCGCCCTGCGGGAAATAATGGGCGTGGATCGCCATTCGGAAGCGTTCGAGGGCGGCCATGGCCTCTGCAGGACTGGCGTTTTCCATAATGACGACAAACTCCTCACCACCGAAACGGAACAGCAGATCCGACTCGCGAAAGGTCTGCTCCATGATCCGCGAGAACAGCAGCAGGATTTCATCGCCATACAGATGACCGTGGGCATCATTGAAGCGCTTGAAGTGGTCGATATCCAGAATAGCGAGCCAATGCCGCAGCTGGCGGGTATCAGCGCCTCGGCGCAGCGAATCCAGCGCCACCGAGGACTTCTCGCTGCCAATGACATCCATCGCGCGGTGAATGCAATCATCAAAATACCGGCGATTGAGCAGGCCCGTCAGCGGGTCGCGCTGTGATTCATCAATGAAGGAGCGGAAGTTGAAGTAAATGGACTTGAATGCGCGGAACGCCGCCAGGCTATCGCTGCTCACCGAGCTCGGATACTGAGCGATCAGGCTTATGTTATTACCGCGCTTATTCTGTCGACTGAATGCCGCCATCTGGCGATCCATGCCTGTGGCAACCTGAGCGCCCCCGGGGGAGCGCCGCGCCAGCTCAAGCAGCGAACGCTGCTGATTGGTCAACGCATCCTGCTGCCAGTCGCTCTGATAGCTGCGGGACGCCCGGTCCCAGCATCGCTTCAGACGCGTTTCCCTGCCGCTGGCCGTGAAGAAATAAATCAAGACGTAATCAAAGGGTAGCAGGCGGCAGGCGCCATCCAGGAAAATGCGGTCCAGCTGCTTGATATCGCAAGTAGAGGAAAGCTTTACGGTGTAATCCAGAATGCGGCCGTCAGCTTCCTGCAAGCTTGCGTGGGGCGTACCGTCTGACACCTGCATGAACAGAACCGCGCGCTGAGTTACAGAAGACGCCTGAAGGTAACAGGTCGCTCCGGGGCTTTCAATTTGGAGTCGATAAACTACCCTGGCCCGCCACAGGCATCTGCATGGGATATTTTTTTCGAAGTAGTGGATAATTTAGCGGTCAGATAAATCCACACGTGCGTGAGCCGCCCCCGCAGGCGGCACATCGCAAGGCATGAGTGCATCATACGGCTGTCGCGGGCGCAGCCAATAACGGCCTATCAGTGAACACTGATCGAGACCAGGGGAAGCATCCACCGTGCTATTCAGCAGGCGCAGAAAACCAACTGATCTCAGCGGCCTGAGGGTCGGCGCGCAGCTGGACGCCAGCCTGGCGCGGGAAGCCATGTACCGCCAGCTCAGTGAGGATTTTCTGGGATGGCTGAAAGATTTCGCGCTTGATGAAGAAGACATCGATAGCGCCAGCTTCTACGCGGCGCTCGAGATGTTACGCGGGCGCCTGCACGAGCTGAATGACAGTACCCGCGCGCAGCCGAGCGACAGGTACACGGCATTCATTCCCGCTTTTATCGCACGACAGCATCGCCACATCGAAGAGCGCGACACAGAGCTGCGCGATATTGTCCGGGTTTTGACCCGCGCTGTTGTCGATATGAACACACGCAACGATACCTACCATTCCAGCTTGAGCGAGCAGATCGAGAACATGACAGCGCTGAGTCGTCTCGAGGACATTCGCAAACTGCGATCGGGACTGATTGCGGCGCTCACGCAGCTGCGCGAGCTTGAGGAACGAAAGCAGGCCGCCGAATCGAGCAGCATCCAGGCACTGGCCAACCAGGTTGCCTCGCTGCAAACCGAGCTCGAGCTCGCGCAGGAGGAATCGCGCCGCGACGGGCTGACCGGTATCTACAACCGGCGCGCCTTCGACGCTTTTATCGCTCGCCAGCTGGATGCCAATGGATGGCGCCGAAGCCGCGTCGCGCTGCTGATGCTCGACCTGGACAATTTCAAGGCAATCAACGACCAGTTTGGCCACCTTCTGGGCGATAGGGTCCTGCTGGCGCTGATCGAGATCTGCCGCAGCGTGATACGCAGTGAAGACTTTTTGGCGCGCGTCGGCGGCGACGAGTTTGCCATCGTCTTCCCCGGGGCCTCTGCGCGTATTGCAAGCCGCAAAGGAAATGAGATCTGCAGAATCCTGGAGTCGCAGGTGTTCACAGTGGAAGAAACGCGGGAACGTCCTGAAACGAGCCTTTCCCTGAGCGTCAGCATCGGCGTGACGGCCTGCAAAGCCGGCGACAGCGCCGCAAGCCTGCTGAAAAGGGTCGATCTGGCGCTGTACGAGGCTAAGCGGGCGGGGAAAAACCGCGTGCGCTCTGCCTGATGGTATCCCGCTGCGGCCAGGTCCCGGTGGGAGCTGACCGCAGAGACGCTAAAACGGGATCAGCGTATAGCCCTCGCTTTGCAGCTGTACATGGGCGGACATGGCAGAGAGCGCCATGCTGACGGTGGAACTCAGCTCGTCCCCACCAAAGCCGCGCGCAGCCGCCGTCTGACCACAGAGATAGATGGTCACGCCCGCGTCGGCGAGGCCCGCGAGCAGCCCCGTATTCGGGTTGTCCACCCCGTAGCGCTTGCGGTAGGCAGCGTCCGTCAGCAGGTCCTTGATGGCCGCACCGTGAACAATCAACGCCATTTCCAGGCTATCGGAGGGCGTCCCTGCCCGGGCCTGCATATTGAGGAAACGGGCGACGGAGTCGATGCCCCGGTTGATCTCATCAACCGATCCCGACGTGGAGGCGAGGTCCTTTCTCACTTTATAGCTGC
>CAZTJR010000004.1:83226-118683 GCA_964613795.1 uncultured Alteromonadaceae bacterium
ATCTCATCAACCGATCCCGACGTGGAGGCGAGGTCCTTTCTCACTTTATAGCTGCGGTCATTGGCGAGGGCAAAGGCGCCCTCTTCCACAGGGAACACCGGCCCGTAGCCCTTCACGGCAGGACCGGTTTCAGCGCCGGGAGGATAGTCGGCGGCGGCGAGAAACACCGAGAAACAAAAACAGCAAAGGGCAATAATTGAGCGCACGGGACACCATCCAGAATAACGAGTTGACTGAAGAACCGATCATCGCAGACCCGGGCCCCGGAAAACAGCCCGTCAGCTCAGCGCGCGAAATTGCGGGGGCGCAGCACCGGGGGCTTCAGGAAGGGTTTTTCGCCGGTATTGTCGTGCTGTCCGAGCACTCGCCCGCCGACGTTGGTGCCGTACAACGAGTGGCGATGAAAATTCTCGTAGCGCTGGCGCGTCTCTTCGGCGCTTCCGGTGTAGCGTGGATCCTGCGGGCGCTCATGGGAATTGACGAATAGCGCCACGTCCCAGGCCTCCTGCGGCGACAGACTGCCAGCCTGCCCAAACGGCATGTTCAGGTGGATAAAGGCGGCGGCAGTGAAAATGCGACTCATGCCCGAACCCCAGTTGTAGGCATTATCGCCCCAGAGCGCGGGCATCAAGGGCGCACCCTCATGCTGCAGTCCCTCGCCATTGACGCCATGGCAGGCGGCGCATTGCCTGCGATAAAGCGCCTCACCCCGCTCGCGGCTGGTGCCGGAGGGGATGCTCGTACCCAGGTGGCGGTAACCGCGACCGTAAACATTCCCCTCGTACACCGGTGCGCCGGTTGCCAGCCAGCGATGATAGGCCACCAGCGCGACCATATCGTCACTGCCATAGGCCGGCGGTTGACCGTTCATTGAATAGGCAAAACAGCCGGCGATGCGCTCTTCCAGGGAGTTTACCTGCTGGTTCTTGCCGCGAAAGTCGGGAAAGGTAGTGGCGGCAGGCCACACGGGGCCAGACCATGCACGCCGTCCCTCGCCCGGGTGGCAGCTTTTGCAGTTCATGTCATTGAACACGTAGGTCCCACGAAACTGCTGTGTGTTCATGAAAATGTCGCGCCCCCGCAGAATCACCGCTTTCAGACCGGGATGGATGGTCTTGCTTTTCTGCAGTGACGTCAGCGTCGGCGGTGTATGCTGATACTGTCCCGGCTCCGGCGCAGGCGCCCCTGGCGGCGGCGGGGCCTCTCCGGCAAGGACAGATGCCGCCAGCAACAACAGCAGCGACGCGAGCCTCGGTCCCCGTCCGGGCCCGGCCTGCAGGCCGGGCCGCCCTCGAGAAGCCCAAGCGCTTCGACGCCAGGACCCGGGGCGTCTGTCCACCGCAGGCAGTGGCACTCTCTGGCGCGCAGACCGGGCATCAGTCATTCATCGCAGCTCCAGCAAACCGCCATCCACAGGAAGAATCTGCCCGGTCATCCAGGCCGAGCGCGCTGTCCCCAGGAAATGCACCACCTCGGCGATCTCCGGGGACTCCCCCCAGCGCCCGATCGGGTAGCGGGCAATCACCCCCTGCAGCAATTCATCGAAGTGCGCGTCGTCCCGCGCGCGGGCACGAAACTGTGATTCGGACAGGGGTGTCCGCACCGCGCCCGGCGCCACCGCATTGGCACGCACACCGCGGTCGGCGTAATCCGCCGCAATCTGTCGTGTCAGCGCCGCAATCGCGCCCTTGGCGGCGGAGTAGGCGGCAACGCCACGCATGCCGGCCAGCGCCACCGTTGACGCCGAAAACACAAGCGCGCCCTGATCGCTTTCCATCAGGTAGGGCAGCGTTGCCCGTGCTGTGAGAAAGGCACCCGTCGCGTTGACGGTCATGGCCCGATTCCAGTCCTCCAGCGACAGCGACAGAATGTCGCCCTCCACCATGATCCCGGCGTTGGCGGCCACAATATCGATGCGCCCGGTACTATCGACGACGGCGTTGACCAGCTGTGCCACGGAGTCTTCATCGGCAATATCGACCTCGACCGCAAAGGCCGCCAGGCCGGCATCCCGAAGGGCCCCGGCGGTGGCGCCGGCAGATGCCGGGTCGATGTCGGCGCAGGCAACGCTGGCGCCGTCTGCGGCAAAACGATCGGCGATGGCGCGGCCAATACCTGAGCCCGCGCCGGTCACCAGCACCGTTCTCCCGCGCAGGTCGCTCACAGCGCAGGATCTGCCGCAAACAACTGCGGGTACATGAAGCGCATGGCCTCCTCGTCCATCTCTGTCTTGAAATCGTGCCGGTTCGGCAGATCCCTGGCACGCTTTGCCGCTGGCCGCGCATCGATTTCCCGCATGAAGCGGTCCAGGTTGGGGTAGCTTGCCATAATGTCATCGTCTGCCAGCATGTAGGTCAGACGATCCCCCCAGCCCCAGACCGCCATATCCACAAGCGTATAGCGGTCACCCAGCATATAGCGGCTGCGCGCCAGCCGGTCATCGATAATCTGCCAATGGCGCCGGGCCTCGAAGTCGTAGCGTTTTATAGCGTAAGGAACAGTGTCCGGGGCGAACTTGCGAAAATGCACCGCCTGTCCGGAGAAAGGCCCCAACCCGGAGGCGACGAACATCAGCCAGGACAGCAACTGGCCGCGTGCACCCGGCGCCTCCGCCGGCAGGAACTGGCCGGTCTTCTCGGCGAGGTAAAGCAGAATCGCGTTGCTGTCGAACACCGGGTGTCCATCATCGATGATGGCCGGCACCTTGGAATTAGGGTTGATCACCTTGAAGGTCGACGTGTGCTGATCGCCACGCTTGCCATCGATGGGAATAGCCTCGTAGGCCAGGCCCGACTCTTCCAGAAAAAGCGCCACCTTCATGGGGTTGGGCGCAGCACTGTAAAAAAATTTCAGCATTCCCTGCTCCTGGTTGTATTTGCGTCGTGGGTTTATGGGTCGGACGGCAGGACCGGGCCGGTCTACAGGCCCAGAAGCCAGACAGCCGCCAGCAGCGAGAGCAGAGTCGCCGTACCGTAGCCCAGCCAGCCCACAAGCCGGGCAGACAAGGGCACATGCAGATCGTGCAGCCCATGACAGAGGCGATGTACTGTGTGAAAAAACGTCAGCGCCAGCGCGAAAAAGGCCAGCAACCCGCCCAGCGGATGCCGCAGCGCCGCGAGAATCGCCGCATGAACCGACGCCCCATCACCGGCAGGCAGCGCAGGCAGCACCAGCAGCGTAATCGCTACCAGAGCGGGTCCGAGAAACGCCAGCAGCATGCCGCCGGCACCGAACAGCGACCAGGCCACAGGCTCCTGCGAACGTCGGGGCAGCGAACGATTCATGCCGCACCCCCGACAACATGTCCGAGCGCCCACCACGCCAGCAGTGGCAACAGCACCCAGCACAGTACCGCAGGAAGCAGATGCGCCAGACGCAGCCACTGTCCTGGCACGCTGCCGTTGCGCGTGGGTATGACCAGAATTTTCGGCACCAGCTGAAACCAGGTCCAGGCGTGCCAAAGCACCGCCAGCAGTGCCAGCGCCTGAAGTACGATGATCAGCGGCGACCCCATGAAGGCCAGCCAGGCATTGAAGGCAGTCTCTCCGCGGCCCAGTTCGCGAACACCATACAGCAGGCACAGCGCATACAGGAACAGCGGGAGTGCAGTGGCCTCGCGTAGCATGTAGCGCCGGTAGGCGGGGTGACGCCACCACCAGAGGGCGTCCTGTCGCGGCAGCAGCGGCTTACGCATCGTCGCCACCCCGCAGAAGCCGGAACAGATTGACCGCGTAATTCACGTTGGACGCCACCTTGCCCTGATTGATGGCAGCTGCCGGGTCGACATCCTTCGGACACACGTCGGAGCAGTAGCCGACAAAGGTGCAGCTCCACACGCCGTCCTCGCCATTGAGAAAGGGCATACGCGACTCGCGCCCTTCATCGCGGGAATCCAGATTGTAGCGCTGGGCGAGGGTCAGGGCCGCCGGCCCCAGAAAATCCGGGTTGCGGCCAAACTGCGGACAGGCCGCGTAGCACAGGCCGCAGTTGATGCAGTGGCTGAAGGACTCGTAGCGCGCCATCTGGCCTGGGGTCTGCAGGTACTCACCCGCCCGCTGGGATTGGACCTGCTCGCGCTGCAGCCAGGGCTGCACGGTTTCAATATGCGCGAGCATCGGGTCGATATCGCTCACCAGATCGCGTTCCACGGCCAGATTTTCCAGCGGTCGCAGCACGATTTCATCGGCGTCGGCGTAATGACGCAGGAAGGTCTTGCAGCCCAGCCGCGGCTCATCATTCACCATGAGCCCGCAGCTGCCGCAGATCGCCATGCGACAGGACCAGCGATAACTGAGGCTGCCATCTTCAACGTCCTTGATGTGGTTGAGGGCATCCAGCACGGAAGTGTCCTCACTCCAGGGCACTTCGAACGACTGCCACCAGGGGGCGTCGTCTTCCTCGGGGCGGTAGCGCTGAACGCGAACAGTCAGGCTTCCACTCATGCGCGCTTCTCCAGGGCGGGTGCTTCTCCCGCCTTGCCGTAATGTCGTTCACCCGGCGGCAGTCGGGTAATCACCACCGGCTGCCAGTCGACGGTGGCGTGGCCGTTATCCGCACGCCGCACCAGGCTGTGGCACAGAAAGCGCTGGTCATCGCGGGCCGTGGCGTCCAGCCGCTGATGGCTGCCGCGGGATTCCTCCCGCCCCTGTGCCGCCCTCGCCATGGCGCTGGCCACATCCAGCTGACAGCCGAGCTCGATGGCATTCAGCCATTCCGTATTGAAGACACGACTGCGATCCGTCAGGCCAAGCGACTGATAACGCAGCCGGAGCTCGGCAAGCGTTGCGCAGGTTGTCGCAAGCTCCTCGCCGCTGCGGAAAATACCGGCACCGCGTTCCATGCTTTCGCCAAGTGCGTCGCGAATGGCTGCGAGTGACTCATCGCCATCGGCCTCGCGCAACGCCTCCCAGCCCGCCGCATTGTGCTCCACCTGCTCGCGCAGCACAGCGGCATCCGGCACCCCGGCCGCCCGCGCATGGGAGGCTGCCTGCTCACCGGCAACCCGTCCGAACACGCTCAGCTCCGCCAAAGAATTCGACCCCAGGCGGTTGGCGCCGTGCAGGCCAATACTGGCGCATTCGCCCACGGCAAACAAACCCGGCAGCGGTGTTGCGGTGTGAATATCTGTCTGGATGCCTCCCATGGTGTAGTGGGCCGTGGGCCGCACAGGGATAGGCTCTGTCACCGGATCAACCCCCACGTAGGCACTGGCCAGCTCGCGGATGAACGGCAGTCGCTCGTTGATGCGCGCCTCGCCAAGATGCCGCAGATCAAGCTGCACCGCCTCACCGCGGCGGGTCTTGAGGACTCTGCCTGCGCGTGCCTCGTGCCAGAATGCCTGGCTGAGGCGATCGCGCGGCCCCAGCTCCATGTATTTGGTGCGCGGTGATCCCGGCGGCGTCTCCGGGCCAAGGCCGTAGTCCTGCAGATAGCGATAGCCATCGGCGTTCAACAGCAGCCCGCCTTCGCCACGACAGGCCTCGGTGATCAAAATGCCCGACCCCGGAAGACCTGTGGGGTGATACTGCACGAACTCCATGTCGCGCAGGGGCACGCCCTGGCGCCAGGCCATGGCCATGCCGTCGCCGGTGACAATCCCACCGTTGGTATTGTAACGATAGACGCGGCCCGCACCGCCGGTAGCGAGAATGACCGCGCCCGCACGGAGGCACATGTGATGCCCCTCGCGCATGTCGATCGCCTGCACGCCGACGCAGCGCCCCTCGTCCACCAGCAGATCGGTGCAGAAAAACTCATCGTGCCGCTGGATGCTCGGATAATTGAGGGAGGTCTGAAACAGGGTATGCAGAATATGGAAACCCGTGCGGTCGGCGGCAAACCAGGTGCGTTCGATTTTCATACCACCAAAGGCACGCACGTTGACGCGTCCATCGGGCTTGCGGCTCCAGGGGCAGCCCCAGTGCTCGAGGCGCAGGTTCTCCTCGGTGGCGTGCTCGACAAAATAATCCACCACATCCTGATCGCACAGCCAGTCGCCGCCGGATACCGTGTCGACGAAGTGGTCGAAGTGACTGTCGTGGTCCTGCACGACGCCAGCACAGCCGCCCTCAGCCGCCACCGTGTGGCTGCGCATGGGATACACCTTGGACAGCAGCGCAATACGCAGCTCCGGCGCATGTTCCGCGGCGGCAATGGCGGCGCGCAGGCCTGCGCCGCCACCCCCCACAATCACGATATCGACGTCGCTGTGCTGAATATCCATCGGCCTTTCCTGTGTCGCAGCCACTGCAGCGGCTATGCACATCGTATGAGCTGCCTTTATATCATTTTGATCCCTGAACTGCCCGCCTGCCGGCATCGCGCTTATCGGATTTCACCCTAACCGCAATCGATTTTTTCGTCTAGATCATGCTTTTCAATCGGATTATTCTTAGTCAGGTAAAGCCAATGATGCAGTCGCGTCATGGGTGACATCAGCACCTGCCCCAAGGGTCAGGGCGATACGGATAAGCATGTCGATACTGACAGGCTGAACCGATCAGAAACTGAGAGGATACAACTATGTTCAAGAAGACACTTCCCGCAATCGCGGTCATGGCGGCGCTGTCGCACCTGACGCCTGGCAGCGCGCTGGCCATGGGCGAAGCAAAGACCAACCAGGACTGGTGGCCGAAGATGCTGAATCTGGCGCCTCTGCGTCAGAACGCCGAGAGTCACAACCCGCTCGGTCCGGATTACAACTACGCCGAGCGCTTCAAGACTGTCGACCTCGACAAGCTGAAGGCAGAGATTGAAGACCTCATGACCACCTCCCAGGACTGGTGGCCTGCTGACTGGGGCAACTACGGCCCGTTCTTCATTCGCATGGCGTGGCACAGCGCCGGCACCTACCGCATCGGCGACGGCCGCGGCGGCGCCGGTGGCGGCCAGCAGCGCTTTGAGCCACTGAACAGCTGGCCCGACAACGCCAACCTCGACAAGGCACGCCGTCTGCTGTGGCCAATCAAGCAGCAGTATGGCCCCGACCTCTCCTGGGCCGACCTGATTGTGCTCGCGGGTGATGTCGCCATGCAGTCCATGGGCTTCAAGACTTACGGCTTCGCCGGCGGACGCGAAGACGACTGGCAGCCCGATCTGGTGTACTGGGGTCCGGAAGAGGCCATGCTGGCCAACGAAGAGCGCTACGACGATGGGCGCAGACTGGAGAATCCTCTCGGTGCGTCCATGATGGGCTTGATCTACGTGAATCCGGAAGGTCCCAACGGCAACCCGGACCCGAAGAAGGCCGCGCATGACATCCGCACCACCTTCGGCCGCATGGCCATGAATGACGAGGAAACCTTTGCGCTGATCGCCGGTGGTCATACCTTCGGTAAAGTGCACGGTGCCCACAAACCCTCCGACTGCCTGGGCCCCGAGCCCGCCGCCGCCGGCGTGGAGCGGCAGGGACTTGGCTGGAAGAACAGCTGCGGCAAGGGCAACGCGGAAGACACGGTGACCAGCGGCCTGGAAGGCGCCTGGACCCAGGCTCCGACCCAATGGACCATGCTGTATCTGAACAACCTGTACAACAACGAGTGGGAGCTGACGGAAAGCCCCGGCGGCGCCAAGCAGTGGACCGCCAAGGACGGGGCCCTGGATGGATCCGTGCCGGATGCGCACGTGGAAGGCAAAAAGAACGCACCGATGATGCTCACGACCGACATCGCGCTGAAGGAAGACCCGGCCTACCGCAAGATAGGCATGCGCTTCCTAAACGACCAGGATGCGTTTGAGGACGCCTTCGCACGCGCGTGGTTCAAGCTGATTCACCGCGATATGGGCCCAACGACGCGCTACGTCAACTCCACGGCACCGGATGAAGAGCTTATCTGGACCGATCCGGTTCCCGAGGCGGACTACGACATGATCGACGACAGCGATGTCGCCAGTCTCAAGGCGGCCATTCTCGACACGGGCCTGAGCACATCAGAGCTGGTACGCACAGCCTGGGCATCGGCGGCCACCTACCGCGACACCGACATGCGCGGTGGCGCCAATGGTGCGCGCATCCGCCTGGCTCCGCAGAAAGACTGGGCGGTGAATGATCCGCGTGAGCTGCGCAAGGTCCTGAAGGCGCTCGAGAAGGTCCAGAAGTCCTTCAACCGCAAGGCCGACAGCAAGCAGGTCTCCATGGCAGACCTGATCGTTCTTGGCGGTGCCGCCGCTATCGAGCAGTCGGCCAGCAAGGCGGGATACGACATTGAAGTGCCCTTTGCGCCTGGCCGCACGGATGCGACCCAGAAGCAGACCGACGCCGAGTCCTTCGCAGTGCTGGAGCCCCGGTTCGACGGCTTCCGCAACTATTATGGCGAAGGCCTGGAGCACTCACCGGCAACACTGCTGGTAGAGCGCGCCGACCTGCTGGATCTCACCGTGCCGGAAATGACGGTCCTGGTGGGCGGTATGCGCACCCTGGATGCCAACGCGGCTCGCGCCGGGCATGGCGTGTTCACGGAGAACCCGGGCACGCTGAGCAATGACTTCTTTGTCAATCTGCTCGACATGTCCACGAAGTGGACGCCGGTAGAAGACCAGCCCTACGTGTTTCAGGGACGCGACCGCAACAGCGGCGACCTGAAGTGGACAGCCACGGAAGCGGACCTGGTGTTCGGTTCCAATGGTGAGCTGCGTGCCGTCGCCGAGGTGTATGCCTTCGACGGCTCCAAGGAGAAGTTCGTCACGGACTTCGTGGCAGCCTGGACCAAGGTCATGCAGGCCGATCGCTTCGACCTGAAGTAAGGCTGCACCACAGCACGATCATCGATACCGCCCGCGGGCGATGTCGATAAACCAGAGGGGCCCTGCGGGGCCCCTTTTTTTGTCCGCATTTCCGGCAACGATGACCGCCCGGTGCGGGTAATGTAGTCTTCGCAATGCGGGGGGCGATCAGAGTGAAAAACACGCTGAAGCTGAAACAGGAAACGACAGTAACGGTGTCTTCCGCGGAGACGCTGCGTGCACAGATCCGCGACTGCCGACTGTGCCAGGAACGCTTTGCCGCAACCCGGACAGCCCACGCACCGCGGCCTGTCACCTGGTTTGAGAGCAGCGCCCGGATTCTGGTGATTGGCCAGGCACCGGGCCTGCGTGTGCACCAGTCCGGCACGCCCTTCCTGGACCGCTCCGGCGACCGTTTGCGCGACTGGATGGGCGTGGACGCGGCGACGTTTTACGATCGCTCTCGCATCGCGATCGTGCCCATGGCCTTCTGCTTCCCGGGGTACAGCGCGGCAGGCGCCGACCTGCCGCCACCGCGCATCTGCGCCGAGACATGGCATCCGTCAGTCATGGCCCGACTGCCCGGGGTGCGGATGACGCTGCTGATCGGCGGCTATGCACAGCGGCACTATCTGCGCCTGCCCGCCTCGGCGAGGGTTGCCGAAACCGTGGCCAACTGGCGGCAATCCGCGCCCGCTGTCATTCCCCTGCCGCACCCCTCATGGCGCAACAGCGGCTGGCTAAAACGGCACCCCTGGTTCGAGGAAGAGCTGTTGCCCGAGCTTCGCCACCGTATCGCCGCGCTGCTGTGAAGCGCGACTGATGCGCTGAAGCCTGCGCGTTTGCGCGACAACCCGCCGCTACGTATGCTGCCTGCAATGAAGCGAAGAGCAGGCATCCGGCGCGCCCAGAGCGCTCTCGCATGCCCTATAC
This sequence comes from uncultured Alteromonadaceae bacterium, assembly GCA_964613795.1. Lineage (GTDB taxonomy): Bacteria > Pseudomonadota > Gammaproteobacteria > Pseudomonadales > Halieaceae > Chromatocurvus. The sequence continues at coordinate 92,881 of CAZTJR010000004.1, forward strand.
AGTACAACCTCCACAGCACAACAGGGAGACAGGCCATCACCACCCACACAGTATCCAGCCCGGCATCCGATGGCGAAGCAGCAAGGCTGCCTTTTCATACACTTCCCGAAAACATCGTCTGCATTGATGCCGATTATGTCCAGCCGCAACTTGCCTGCTTTTACCTGGTTGGCGACAGCGGCGAGTATGCCCTGGTTGAAACCGGCACCAACCACAGTCTCGACAATCTGCGGCGTACCCTGAACCACCTCCATATCAATGACTCACAGATACGCTACATCGTGCCAACGCATGTGCACCTGGACCACGCCGGCGGCGCCGGGCGCTACCTGCAGGAGTTTCCCCGGGCAGAGCTCCTGGTTCATCCGCGCGGCGCGCGCCACCTGATCAACCCCGGGAAGCTGGTAGCGAGCTCTATTCAGGTATATGGGCAGGAGACCTTTACGGCACTCTATGGCGATATTATCCCGGCGCCAGCCGAGCGTACGCGCGTGCTGGAGGATGGCGCAACATTCACCATTGGTGAGCGCACGCTGCAGGCCGTGCACACCCGCGGCCACGCCGAGCATCATTTCTGCCTGTGGGACGAACAGAGCCGGGGATGGTTCAGCGGCGACATGTTCGGCATCAGCTACCCGGGCCTGCGCTTTGCAGAGGGCGATTTCGTGCTGCCTGCCACCACGCCCACGCAGTTCGACCCCGAGGCCTATATCGCGTCAGTCCGCACCCTCGCAGCGCGCAATCCCGCTATGATGTATCTCACGCATTTCAGCGCCCTGCCCTTCAGGCCCGAACAGGTCGATATGCTGTGTGACCAGCTGCAGCACTATGCTGCGCTGGGGCCCGCACTTGCTGGCGGTGCCCAGGGTGAAACCGGTCGCGACAGCGGCCGGTATCTGCAGTTGCTGCAGGAAGCGGTGCTTGAACGCGCACAACATCACCTGGAACAGCTGACATCGCCTGAAAAGGCACAGGCAGCGGCGCAGGCGCTGACCATGGACGCACAGCTCAACGCGCAGGGCATCGCCTTCCGACAGGCACAATCCGACAGCCATCACAGAGAGACACCAGCATGAGCAAGGACACCGGCTACACGCCACCCGAGGTCTGGACCTGGGATAGCGAGAGCGGCGGCAAGTTTGCCAGCATCAACCGACCGATCGGCGGCCCGACCCACGACCGGGAACTGCCGATAGGCAAACACCCCCTGCAGCTATACTCCCTGGCCACCCCCAACGGGGTAAAGGTGACGGTGATGCTGGAGGAGCTTCTGGCCCTTGGCGTACAGGATGCGGAGTATGATGCCCACCTGATCAATATCGGCGAGGGCGAACAGTTCGGCAGCGGCTTTGTGGCCATCAATCCGAACTCGAAGATTCCAGCCCTGCTGGACAACAGCACATCGCCGCCCACCCGGCTTTTCGAGTCCGGCGCCATGCTGGTGTACCTGGCGGAGAAGTTCGGCCACTTCCTCCCAACCGAAGCGGCAGCGCGGGCGGAATGCCTGTCGTGGCTGTTCTGGCAGATGGGTAGCGCCCCCTTCCTGGGCGGCGGCTTCGGACACTTTTACGCCTACGCCCCTGAACGGTACGAATACCCCATCAATCGCTATGCGATGGAGGTCAAGCGCCAGCTGGACGTGCTGGACCGCAATCTGTCCGAGCGCCGCTTCCTCTGCGGCGATGAGTACACGGTGGCGGACATCGCCACCTGGCCCTGGTACGGCGTGCTTGTGATCGGTGATATCTACAATGCCCAGACCTTCCTCAACGTTACCTCCTACAAACACGTGACCCGCTGGGCCAACGAGATTGCAGCGCGCCCCGCCGTCGAGCGCGGTCGACGGGTCAATCGCGTCTGGGGCCCGGAAGAAGAGCGGGTTCCGGAGCGCCACGACGCCAGCGACCTGGACCAGGGGTTAGGGTGAAACACGCCAGCACGCATGCTGCATGGCAAGCTGTTCGCAGTGGCCATCCAGCTCAGGATGCTGAACAGCATCCGTCAGCAACAGGTACGGCACTAACTGGCGGCACTGCGTCTGGCGTGGCAGCGCCGGGACACCATTTCAGGCCAGCAGCACGCCCAGGAATATGAGCGCCCCCGCGGCCGCTGTCGCCAGCACAAGGTACGCCAGCGACAGCAGCAACCACTTCCAGAGCGTCAGAGGCCAGCTCTGGGCATAGACCCGCTTCAGCGATAGCAGGAAATACGTGGGCATCCACACGGCGAGGGCCGTTTCCATACCATCGAGTACGGAGGACAGCGATTCCAGCCCGCCCCGGCTCGCCGCGGACGCAGCGGTCTGCAGCCCCACCAGCAGCAGAATGGCAAGAAACAGGAAGGCGTGACCGTGTACGGCGTGGATGAGGTGTTCAACGTAATAGCGCCCTGCGAACGGATAGCTAAGGCGCATCATCAGCGCGAACAGGGGGACAAGAAACAGCATGCTCCTTGGGATCATCTCGATCAGATCGCCGATGAAGTCATTCGGATCGTTCCGGATACGCTCGGCGCTTCGCTGCAGTCGCGCCTCCAGCTGGCGATTGTTCTCGGGAGACAGCCAGGGCATGTTCACAAAAATCCGCCCATCGATGAATTCCACGCCCTGCAACTCTGAAGCCAGCCTGTCGCGTGGCTCCGTTTCGCCGGCCTCCAGCGCAGCCTCGTCCGGCGCGATCGTTATCACACGCTCACCCCCGGTCTGGTTTAGCAGCCAGAGAAAGAATATGCAGACCAGGCTGGTGACCAGGAACAGCCGCAGGGGCGGCACATAGCGGTAGCGTCGACCGGCGATATACTCGCAGGTGAGAAAACCGGGGCGAAAAAACAGCGCAGACAGCGTTCTGGCCGCCCGGGACCGGAAGCTGAAGACGTCCTCAAACAGCTCGTGAACCAGCGCGCCAAAGAAGCGGATGGCCGACCTGTCAGGCTGGCCGCAGGCATGGCAATAGGGGCCGCTGAGCGCTGTATTGCAATTCTTGCAGGTGCTGGTGGTCTCGTTCTGATCCGTCACTGTTGTGCGCGCCAAACGGCGCTGGTCCCAGGCAGTTGTGGAAAGGCGAAGATAGCATCAGTTTACAGAAGTTAAAAAGGAGAAGCCGGCATTCTGAAGACGAGAACCCGTCACCGCCGCGCTTGTTCCCCGCCGCTCAACACCGTAAATTGCAGTCTGCAACCAAGAGGAGAATTGCATGGGCACGAAACTGGACGCCGTTCGCCATCTCATTGCCTGCTGGGAGCGCCGCGATATTGACGCCGTGCTGGCCTGTCTGAGCGATGACATTGAATATTACTGGGACATGGGCGCCCGTCCGATCCGCAGCAAGGAGACCATGCGCAAGTTTCTCACCAATTACTCGGGAAACTACGAACAGAAGCGCTGGGATATCCTCAACCATGCGGAAAATGGCGAGCTGCTGCTAGTCGAAGGTCACGAGGAACTCTGGGACAACGAACATCAGCGCACGATTCAACAGCCGTTCATGCAAGCCTATGAATTCCGCGACGGCCTGATCTTACGCTGGCGCGACTACTATGACTCGAAGAACATGGCGCCTCCTGAGCAGGCGGACGCGGCGTCCGGCAATGACTGACCGCGCTGTCGTAGCCGGCGCGAGGCACGGCAGGCCACGCCTCTCCTGACACACCACCGAACACGCCCACAACGGAGCAGAAACATGCAGGTAAAAAACAGCGTCGCCATTGTTACCGGCGCTAATCGCGGCATCGGCGAGGCATTCGTGCGCGAACTGCTGGCGGCCGGCGCAAGCAAGGTCTACGTCGGTGCACGCCAGCTGGAAAACGCCGATCGTCTGCAGAAGGCCTTTCCCAATCGCGCAGTTGCCGTTGCCCTCGACGTTACGGACGATGCGTCGGTCAGTGCCGCGGCAGCCGCCTGCGGCGATGTATCGATTGTCATCAACAACGCCGGCGCCTTCCACAATGAACGCTTGCTGGGCGCCGACAGCATGGACGCCGCCCGCAATGAGATGGATGTGAACTATTTCGGGCCGCTGGCCATGTCACGCGCCTTCGCGCCCATTCTGGCAAACAATGGCGGCGGAGCGATCATCAACGTGCTGTCGGTGGGGGCCATCCTCGCGGTGCCCAATATGGGCGGCTACAGTCCGTCGAAGTTCGCGGCACACGCACTGACCACCATCCTGCGCGCGGAACTGGCAGATCAGGAAACCCAGGTCGGCTGCCTGATCGTCGGCTCGGTGGACACACGCATGGCAAGCCATGTTGCCGGCAGTAAGGAAAAGCCGGAAGATATCGCCCGGGCCGGCATCAAGGCTATCGAGAAAAACATTCATGAAATGGACACCGACATCTTCGCGCTGACCACGCGCGCCGCGCTGCACCGTGACCCGGCGACGCTGGAAAAGCGCATGGCGGCCACGGTGCATGCTACGGATCTTTCTACGGGCCGCTGATTCGTAAGCCGCCTACCCGACCTTATCAAGGAGAAGCCTCACCATGGAGTTACTGCTGACCGTCCTCGGCACCAACCTGCTGATCGTGATGACCCTGATGACCGCCCTGTGGATGCTCAGCATTCCCCTGCGCGACGTCTCTTTCATCGACAGCTTCTGGGCGCTCGGCATGGTGATCGTGGCCGGCACGACCTACGCCATGGTGGGCGACGGCGCCGCGCGCCAGCAGCTGCTGCTGCTCCTCACCGCTATCTGGGGCATACGCCTGGGCCTGCACCTGTTCCTGCGCTGGCGGCGCGAAGGCGCCGACCGCCGCTACGTGGCGCTGCTGGCCAAGGCGCCAGGCAATCCGCATCTGTTCAGCCTGCGCAAGGTGTTTCTCCTGCAGGGCCCGCTGCTGTGGCTGGTGGCGCTCCCGGTGCAGCTCGGACAGATCGAGACCACGCCGGCATCGCTGGGCATTGTCGCTATGCTGGGCGCGGCCCTCGCGGTGACTGGTATTCTGTTCGAAACAGTGGGTGACTGGCAGCTGGCCCGCTTCAAGGCCGATCCGGCCAGCGAAGGCCAGGTCATGGACAAGGGACTGTGGCGCTACACCAGGCACCCGAACTATTTTGGCGATGCCTGTGTGTGGTGGGGTCTCTATCTTATCGCGGCAGAGACGGCGACCGGGCGCTGGGCCATCGTCTCGCCGATCTTCCTGACCTTTATTCTGGTGAAGTGGAGCGGCGCCGCCCTGCTCGAGCGTCGCCTGAAGCGCTCACGCCCCGGCTATGTCGACTATATCGAGCGCACCAGCAGCTTCTTTCCCTGGCCGCCAAAAGCACCGAAATCGGAATCCTGACGCGACGCTCATAACAGGGCTGCCTGCGCGCGCAGGCAGCCGCATTGGCAAGTCCACACTGATCAGGTATCGCGCGTGCTTACCGTATAATCCGTCCTCACTGCGGAATCCGGACTGTAGGCATCTTCCACCACGCGGTAGTCCGTACGCCAGTCGTCCTGCGTCACGCTGCAGCGCAGATAACCGCGTTGATCACCGTTCGTGTAGCGCACGTGCGGGTTGTAAGGCTGCGCCGTGTGCACGCGATCGGCCCAGGGGCAGTGTGAGGCGATGGAGGTGGACGCAAATTCCCAGCCGACCTGCGGCGAACGCGCATCCAGGGGATCGCGATGGAGGGTCGAAGCGTTAGCGCAGTGCCAGTCGCCGCTCAGCACCACCGTGTTCTCCCGCCCGCTCATAGCATCGACAAGCCGCTGTCGCTGGCGTGGGTAGCCATCCCACTGATCCATGTTGACGTCTGGCCGCGCGGGATCGTCGCTGTAGTTAAACGGCGCAAACCAGGTCTGCTGGGCCAGCACGTTGAATGCCGCATTACCGCGCTTCAGCGAGTCCAGCAGCCAGCGTTCCTGTGCATCGCCCAACATGGTGCGGTTACGGTCTTCCAGCATGGCTGTTGCTGCTTCGGGCGAGACACGATCCACGGGGATCTGGTCAGAGCGGTACTGGCGGGTGTCGAGCAGATGCACCAGGGCCGGGCCGAAGCGGTACGCTCCATAAAGTGACAGGCTCGAATCGAGTCCGCGAATCCGCGGCGGTTCACGCAAAGGCATGTGCTCGTAATAGGCGCGGAAGGCGGCCTGACGACGAACACGGAACTCAACGTCCGTTTGCTTCCAGGGATCCTGCGGGGTGAGGCCGGCCCAATTGTTGTCTACCTCGTGATCATCCATGGCAACAATCCACGGACTCGCGGCGTGGGCTGCCTGCAGGTCGCTGTCCAGGCGATAGAGTGCGTAGCGGTTACGGTAATCCCACAGGGTCACGATTTCGGCGCTGTTATTCTGGCGCACGGTGCGATAAGTGAACGTCTTTCCATTCGATTCACGCGTGCGCTCACCGATTGCCCCGATGCCACCCTCGTAAATGTAGTCACCCACGTGGATAACACAATCTGGCGCCCAGGCGGCCATGTCTGCATAGGCAGCGTAAAAGCCGCTTTCATAGGACTGGCAGGTGGCAACGGCGAGTTTCACGTCGCGCGCCAGCGGGTCACTGGTGCGGGTGCGGCCTACCGGGCTCTCATCCTCACCGAGATAGAACTGGTACCAGTATTCGCGCCCGGGATCCAGACCTTCCAGAATCACGTGTACGCTGTGGCCTACATTCTCATCCGTCGTAAACAGACCGTCGCGCACGGTGCGCTTCATCGCTTCGTCACTGCACACCCGGTAACGAACATCCACCGGCCCGTAAGGCATACCGCCGCCGTTCAGCGGATCCGGCGCAAGACGCGTCCACAGCACGCAGCCATCCGGCGAGGGACTGCCCGAAGCCACGCCAAGCGTAAAAGGATAGTCCCGGGCGGCGCCCACAAGACCCGACAGGGCAGGTGTCGCAAGCACTACCGAGCCGCTGGTGAGAATAAAACGTCTGCGTGAAATCATGTCTATTCTCCCTGGCGTTTCGCATTGACAACAACGAGGCGTGCCAGTACCTCTTCGATATCCTCGCCGCAGCTGTAGACCGAACGCGCCGGCGGCGCATCACCGTCGCTCCACCAACTGTGAGTATGGGTGTTGCCGCGCCACCAGCGCGCCTCGTCGGCCTGCGCCGCGCCAAGCGCAAGAATTGACAGGGACAAGAGGGCGAATACACGCGTTGCTACTGACCTGTGTTTAAACATGGGAAGCTCCTTGATGAGGTTCTGGCAATAACGAGAATCCGTCAGGCATGTCTGGGGAATCGACATGCCTGACGGCTACGCTTACTTAAAAGCTGTACTCGTACTGCAGCCAGAAGGAGCGCGGCTTGCCGTTCCATCCATATTGATAGTAGTACTCCGGATCAAAGCGACCGATCTCGCCGCGGACGCCGGCGCGGGATACGCGCTGGTCGGCGCTGGCGCTGGCACGCTCGAAATAATCCTCATCGAAGAGATTCACGGCGCGCAGCAGGAATCGATGCTGCTGTGAATCACCCATGAAGTACTGCACTGAGCCATTCACGACTACGTAGTCGCCGAAGTTGAGGTCGGGATTGGTGCGCTGGCCATTTTCGTCGACCAGCCGCCCATTGGTGTTTCCGGCGTAGGCCCACTCCGGGCCCTGGAAGCGCGTGTTGAGCGCGATGACCCAGCGCTCCGTCGGCCGGAAGCTGATCTGCGTGGCAGCGGACCACTCAGGACGTTCCGACGACTGGCGCTCGCTATCGCTGCCCGCAGCGCCAGGCACCACGAAGTCCTGCGCCACTCCGGTCCCCGCTGCCAGCGCGGTGGCACCGAAAAGCGGATTCGGCTCCAGCGATTCCATATCGGTGAAGGTAAAGTCAAAGTCCCAGTTGGCGATATTGAATGAAGCATCCAGCGTGATGCCCTGAATCTCCTGCACCTGGTCGCGGTTGAAGCTGACTACCTCATTGCCGTTCAACACGCCGGCATTGAACTGCTGCAGGGCGAACTGGCAGAAACCCGTGGGACGCCGGATATTCTGTACAACATCGGTCTCGCCGGTCAGTGCACCCACTTCAGGGCAGACGCGCTCAACCGAGCTGGCGCCGAACAGATCATCGATTTCGGTATCGAAATAGCCGAGTTCGATATTGTAGGTGCCGCCCATGGCCTCACCATTGATACCAAAGCCCAGGCTGTAGGTCTCCACCGACTGTGTCTGCAGTTCGGAGTTGATGACCCGGCCCTGTCGCGCGCCGATTTCCGTGAGGGTCGGGTTACTGTAGGAGGTGCCACCGTTCGAGCGCAAATAGAAACCACCCGGGAGCTCCTGGCGGAAGCCGTACTTCCAGATCATCTCGTCATCGTAGGGATCATTGAAGTCATTCCGCACGGCAACAGAAAAGTTGGTGCCGTTGAGGAAATCCAGGCTCACCTGCAGATCGGCGTAGACACCGGTGCTGCTCACTTCGTCGTCGGTCATCCCGTACTCGTCTTCAGAGTCATCGAAGTAAGTGATGTTCTGCACGCCGAACACTGTGGTGAACGTATCGTTCCACTCCGTGCGCACCCGACCATTGATTCCCAGGTCGATATAGCCGGCACGGAACTGATCGACATCACCGAAGCCCTTGGTCGGCACACCGCTGCCAAAACTGGCCGTACTCTGGATCACCGTGCCAATCGGGCTGCCGACAGGGAACGGGTTGTCGAATGTACCGTAGGGATTCCCATCGTCATCCACGTAAAAGCCTTCCTGGGCGGAGACTGCAGCGAGGCCACGATTGCCGAAGGGGTTGGTGACACAGCCCGCGGGCAGAGCATCGACGCCGTTGGCGAAGCTTTCGAAGTCAGCTGCGGTGTCAAAGCCGGTGATGCCCTGCTGCGCTGCAATGGCCTGAACGTCAGGGCTCAGGTCCTGCAGCCGGGGTGTGTTGCAGATGCGCGCATCCAGTTCGGTGTTGTAGATTTTTGGCGCGACGTAATACCCTTCGACGTCGATCGTTGTGTTCTCGCGGAAACGCGACTTGAAAGACATGTTGTACATAGGGAATTCAGTGTAGTTCGGCTGGTAAACCGTGATGTTCGGGAACGAGTCACGGAAGTCCACGGTGGCGTATTGCGCCCCCAGCCGCAGCTCTGTCTCGTCACCGATCTGCCAGTGATACTTGGCGCCGAGCAGATTATAGGCGTAGGGAAACTCGTGGTAACCGCCGAGGGCAATGACATTGTCGACGTGCGCCTCCCGATCAAACAGCTCATGCGCAGAGGTTTCGTAGGAGCGACCGAACAACATGATGGAGTGGTTGTCAGTACCGAACAGTGGCATGGAGACGTTGCCATACATCTCGCGCGTATCAAAAGCACCACCGTAGACGCCAAACTCACCCTGGACCTGCTCTCCAGCGTAGGGCTGCTTGTAGTTGACGCGGACCACGCCGAGGCCACCGTTGCCGCCATAATAAAGGCTCTGTCCGCCGCGGAAGACTTCGACGCTTTCGATCATTCGCGGATCGATGCTCGTTGCCGGCCAGATGCTCTCCAGCGGTGTGCCGCGGTCGAAGGTGGGCATACCGTCCAGAAGAAGCAGCGTATCGCGGTCGGTGCCGCCGTCGATGCGGATGGTAAATTCGCCCTCATCCGGTGAATAGCCGATGTTGGCGCCGCGGATAAGACCCGCCGCCAGCTCACCGAAGTTGGTGAAACCGCCGGTTTCAATCTTAGCTGCGTCAATCAACTGTACCTGGGTGCCGTAGCGGGTGAAGTCGATCGCCGTTTGCGAGAGCTGTTCGGTAACGCGGCGGCCCTCGACAATGACCTCTTCTATGCGGTTTCCGTTGGCGTTTGCAGGTTCTTCGTCAGACTGGCCTAGCGACGTCATTGACGCGCAGGCGCAGGCGATGCCGACAAACAATGGTGTACGCGGGAATACGCGTTGTGAGCGATGCTTTCTATTCTGATTCAAAATGACCCCTTCTCCTAGCTTCTATGCCGCGCCCCCGCAGATCCGTTAATAGCGCGACAGGACTGAGTAGTTGCAGGTGCGGGAGAAAATTATCCCCGCCCTTGGGTATAAGCTAGGTGAAGGGTGTTACGTTTCTGTGGTGTTGCCGTTACGGTTCGATGAAGGTTTTACGTCCGCCATGTCACGGTGCTGTCATCTGAGCAAGACCGACACGACTGTGCCGGTGACATTAAAGGCTCACTCAGGCCATCAGCGCCTGCGTATGCGCGCTGTCCAGATACTCATCAAGCGACACGATCAGACCGTTCTCGATCTTGATAATGGCACAGGCTGGCATAGCGAATTCCTCGCCGTTCGCCAGCGTGCCCCGCACCACGTGCTCCTGATAGAAGCCACCGGGGATCGCTTCCCGGCGCTTGATATCGTAGCGCAGGTTCCTGAGCTTTCGGTGCATCCACTGCAGGGACTTCAGGTTCTCCTCCAGTGGCTGGAATCGCTGGTCGAAGTTGTGCCAGATACGCGCGTCCGGCGTATACAGGCTGCGTGTCGCATCGACATCGCAGGCTTCGAGACAGGCCATCAGGCGTTCGCCGATCTGGAGATAATCATTGTGACTGGTCATATCAGGCTCTACTCAATAAAAAGACGCCGAAAAGGGTAGCACAGGCCGCGGCGTGCACTGCGGACCAACGCACAGCCCTCAGAACTGAAGGTGGTACTGCGCCGGCGGCTCGGCGAGATCTGCGAATGCCGTGTCACCGCCGGTGCCGTCGTCTGCGGCCTGCACCGTGCGCAGACCCGCGGGCTCCAGTGCAGACAGCGCCAGACCCAGGAGACGAACGCCCCGGTCCAGCGGCAGCAGCCTGGACAGCAGAACGTCAGCGCACTGCGCCAGCGCCGCCCGCGTGGCAATGGGCACTGTCGGCGAGCAGGCGCGGGTGATCTGCTGAAAATCCGCAAACTTCACCTTCAGCGTCAGGGTGCCGCCCTGGGCACCCTGGCGCTCGATACGGGGCCAGACAATCTCCACAATCTGCGTCAGCGCCGACCGCAGGGCATATTCACCGCTCAGGTCCGCGTCCCAGGTGCGCTCGGCACCAATGGATTTGCGCTGGCGGTCCGGGCGCACGGGGCGTCCATCCTGTCCCCGGCTGGCGCGGTAGAGGTACAGCGCCTGTTTGCCGAAGTGCTGCTGCAGAAAGGCCAGCGAGCAATCACGGATATCGGCACCGGTATGGATGCCGAGCGCCGCCATGCGGGCGGCCGTTTTCGGGCCGACACCGTGAAAACGCTGTGCCGGCAGGTTGGCGACAAAGGCGGCCCCGTCATCAGGCAACACCACGAACAGGCCATCCGGCTTATTCTGGTCAGACGCAACTTTGGCCAGAAACTTGTTGTAGCTGACGCCGGCGCTGGCCGTCAGCCCGGTTTCCGCCAGAATTTCTGCCCGTATGCACTGGGCGACGCGGATAGCGCTGCCAATTCCCTGCCTGTCCCGGGTCACGTCCAGATAGGCCTCATCCAGCGACAGCGGCTCAATCAGTTCGCTGTGCCGGGCAAACACCGCGTGCACCTGGCGAGACACCTCCCGATAACGGTCGAAGCGTGGCTTGACGAACACCAGGTCCGGACAGCGCCGCTTTGCCGTGACCGATGGCATTGCCGAACGGACACCGAACACCCGTGCCTCGTAGCTCGCCGCCGCCACCACGCCCCGCAAAGCCGATCCGCCAACGGCAACGGGCCTGCCACGCAGTTCCGGGTTATCGCGCTGCTCGACACTGGCATAGAAAGCATCCATGTCGATGTGAAGGATCTTGCGCGGTAGTGGCGGCTTGCTGTCGGTCATGCCCGGGATAGTAGGCAGACGCCGGGGGTCGGGCAAGTTGGATCGTCGCTTGCGGGTAAACGCAAAGAACTGGCAGGGCCGCAGTTCGTCAATCGGGCCCGGGCATCGCAGCAATCGGCGTGGCACACGCGCTGGAACTGCTACCATTACGGTAGCTACTGTCACGCAGGCACTGATCATGCAACCACACACGCGTTCTGGCCGCATCACATCCTGGCTGCTTGCGCTGCTGCTGACCGCGGCAGCTGCCCTGCCGGCGCAGGCCGATTGGTTCGGCAGCGCCCCTGACGTCGAGTCTGTCTCGCTGGAGGAAGTACAGACGCTGATGGCAGAAGGGGCCCACAAGGGCAATGTCGTCCTGGTGGATGTGCGCTCTCCAGAGGAGATCGCCGTGTCCGTCATTCCGGGAGCGATCAGCAAGGGTGAGTTCGAAGCCCAGCCTGATACATACCGCGAAGCAAAAGTGATTACTTACTGTACTATCGGCGTACGCAGCGCTGACTACGCGGAAAAACTGATTGAAGCCGGCTTTGAGGCGCGCAACTACCAGGGCAGTATTCTGGACTGGGTGAAGGCCGGTCTTCCGGTGGTAACCCCCGCGGGCGAGCCGACGCGGCGTGTTCACGTCTACAGCCGACAGTTCAGCGTGCCGCCGCCCTACGAGGCGGTCACCCACTAGCCCGGGGTTGGAATTGCCGGAAAACTGCGTTAGCGTGATCTTACATTTCAGATGATGGAGGAATCGTGACAAAGACGAATTTCACCGTACCAGGAATGGACAAATCCACCGCCAGTGAAGTGGCGGGTATTCTCGACAACCGCATGGTTGCCCTGATTGATCTCGCCCTTACGCTCAAACACGTGCACTGGAACGTTGTCGGACCCAACTTTATTGCGGTCCACGAAATGCTGGACCCACAGGTAGACTCGGTGCGGGCCATGGTCGATGCCACGGCGGAACGCATCGCAACGCTCGGCGGGGAGCCTGTAGGCACGCCCGCGTCAGTGGCGGAGCGTCGCAGCTGGACCGACTATTCACTGGGTCGGGCACTTGCGACGGAACACCTTGCTGCGCTGGATGTGGTTTACGACGGCGTGAATGGCGATCACCGCAAGGCGATCGCCAGGCTTGGCGAAATCGATCCGGTCTCCGAGGATCTCCTGCTCGGTCAGTCAGCCGACTTGGAGCTGTTCCAGTGGTTCATCCGCGCTCACCTGGAGTCATCCAGTGGTCAGCTGGCGTCGGCAGACGCTACCTCAGAGAAAGAAGCGGCCAGGGCCGGAAAAGCGGCGGGTTGACGTCAATCGGCTGATGCCCCCTCCCGGGGGCATCACCAGTCAGAACATTGACCGGCATCACTGTCGTGTTGTTGCGTATGGCGTGAAATGGCGCTCTGAGTGTCTGCGATGACGTGCTTCAGATGCGCTGGCACGGCGGCGGCCTCAATGTCCGCCATCACCCGCTGCGCACCTTGCCCACAACCCTGACTGAGCAGCAGGTCAGCCAGATTGTTGCGCGCCGCAAGATGATCCGCATCACGCGCCAGCAGACGGCGAAACAACGCCGCCGCAGAGGCGGGGTTGTCACTATGCCTGCGGGCATTTGCACTACCAAAAAGAACGTCCGGCTCATCAGGCCACTGCGTCAGAAAGCGCTCCCAGGTATTGAGAGCGTCTTGCACTGGCAGGAAGGCCTCGGTATCGGCCAGCGCGCGCACAAGAGGTTCTGCCGCCTGCTGACTGGCAGGCAAATCGCCCGGCGGCAACACCACCAGGCCCCAGTAATCGGCCCGCTGCCAGCTGGCCATGAAGCGCTGCACGTCCTCGCGGCGCGCCCGCTCGGTTCCCGAGCGAAGAATAAAAGTGCCAGCAACCGGGTCGTAGCCCACCACAACGGCATAATGCCAGCGCGGTGACGACCTCAGGCCCAGATTCTGCAGCACCAGCACCGGATGCCCCGCGGCGAGCTCCGCACCGATGGACGCCGGGGCCGCAGGTATCGGATAGGGAATACGCCCTGCGCGGCGCGCAGCCGCAATGATCTCAGGCTGCAGGCTGCCCTGACGGCCCGGCAGGTAGGCGCTGGAAACCAGCGCGTCCAGGTCCACGTCGCTACCGCTCCAGCCCAGCACCGTCGCCAGCGCGGCGGGACCGCATTGATAAGCGTCCTGGGGATAAAACGGAACAGCCGCCAGCTGCGTCGCGGGCGGCTCGGGGAAAGCGATCTCCCGACCTGTGCAGCTGGCGAGGACCGCCAGCAGCAAGGTCAGCAGACAGCGATTAGATAGCAGTGAAAATATCCGTGATACCCACGAGCTCAAGAATGAGGAGAACGATGAAAACCACACCCAGCGTAGCGGCAATGCCGCCGGCGGGCAGTTCATCGATCTTCTCAGCCAGCAGCTGCAGTTCGTCACGGGACAGCGCCGCAACGCGAGCGAGGGCATCCTCGTTGGTAACGCCGAGCCGCACGAGCTGCTGCTCAACCGACTCGCGCAGCTGAGCGACCTCAGCCGGCGTCGGCGTCGCCTGCAGATGCTCCGCGGTGCCGATCACTGCGGCCTGCGCAGCGCTCGCCCAGCCGCTGAAGACCAGCACCAGCACCTTCAGCCAGACCCCAAAACGCATTGCCTTCATCGCATCACTCCTTTGTTGGCGTCGGTCATGTTTCATCGCTTCGAGTATACCCTACTCGGGCTGCGCTTATCTGCCGACGGAACTAGCCACCGAACCCGCTTCCGACATCCTCGGACGCAAGGCGCAGCAGCCGACTGTCGGCGACGGCAACCTGGCGGTGAATCACGATGGCCTGATAATCCGGGTCCGTGACCATGGCCATGAACGCGGCTGCGGTAGGGTAGCGTGCGACAAAGGCCACATCCCAGTGCTCCTCCGCTGGCCCTATAAGCAGGCATTCAGCCTTCCCGCGCCAGAGAATGTCACCGCCGAGCTTGCGGAATATGGGACCACTGTGCTCGCCGTAGCGGGCGTAGGCCTGCGCGCCCGTTACCCGCTCGCCATCGGGGTACACCGCGGTATCGTTAAAGCGGATGAGATTGAGCATGTTGATCGGCGTGTCGCGGGGCAGTGCCTTGAAGGCGTCAAACTGCTCACGGGTGGGATCGACTGAATGCATATGTGTCACTCCTGGGACGATAGATAACGGGGCAGCGGAAATCTGACACGAGTGGCCGGGGTTAACAAGGGCTTGACGCCACGGCGCCAGACCGCGCTTGCCAGTCTGTTAGACTGCCGCACATTTATGGACCGCTCACACCGGGCGCGTCTCACAGCAGCGGGTAACACTGTGGCAAAACAGAAGTTCTACGTGGTCTGGCGCGGGCTCGCGCCCGGCATCTATGCAAGCTGGCCGGAGGCAGAAAAACAGGTGAAAGGCGTGGCCGGCGCCCGCTATAAGAGTTTCGCCACCCGCGCGGAGGCGGAAGCCGCGCTGCAGTCCGGTCCCGGCAAGTCATCAGGCACAAAAAAAGCACCAAAAGACAGGAAATCTAAGTCCTCTGGCGACAATGTAGCGAAGAAGGACCCGCGCTGGCACGAGGTAGACATCTACTGTGACGGCGCCTGCGATCCGAACCCGGGGCCGGCGGGAACAGGACTGGCCGTATACCGCGACCACGCACTGAGCGAGCTCTGGTACGGCCTGTTCAATCCGGCTGGCACCAACAACACCGCGGAACTGCAGGGACTGCTTCACGCCCTGAGACTGGCAAAGAAAGCCGTGGACGCCGGCCGACAGACGGCCATTCACTGCGATTCGCGCTACGCTATCGACTGCGTCACCCGGTGGGCCTTCGGCTGGAAAGCCCGCGGCTGGACGCGCAAGAGCGGGCCGATCATGAACCTGGCCCTGATACAGGATGCCCACGCCCTCTATCTGGAGCTGGCTGAGAAGGTCGTCGTGCTGCATGTGCCGGGGCACGCCGGCATCGAGGGCAATGAGCTCGCCGATCGCATGTCCATGCTCGCCATACGGGAGGCTGAGGCCGCCCTCGTGCCCTGCCCGCCACCCTTTGATGTTGCAGCCCTGCTGGCGCTGCAGCGGGGCTGAGCGCACTGACACCCAGGCCTGCAGTTACTCCGCGTCCAGACGACGATAAACCCAGACCTGTTCATTGTTCGCCAGCGTCGCCGGCACGCGCTCGTAGCGGATACCGAGTCGCTCATAACGATCGAGGCGCGCCAGGGTGGGCGCCGCCACCGTGAACACCTCGCCTTCGGTCACTGCGCCCGGACGGCGCTCAAGATCGAGTCCCTGCTGCGCAAAGCCCGGCAGGGTCGCCTCACGGGTTTCGATCCATTTTCCTGTCACCAGGCGACGCACCAGCGGCTGGCGCAGCGTGCCATACACAAATACCCGGTGCTCGCGATCGGGGTCGATCGCGGCAAGATCCGCCGGTGCCTCATAGCCATAGGGACTGATCCAGGTCAGCCAGGCAAACAGCAGAGCCGAGGCGAGGGCAATCGGGAACAGCCACAGCAGACGCCATCGCCGGCTCCGGGCACTGCCCCGCCCCGCCTCCTGCCGGTGCGTGGCGTTCTGCTGGCTGTCTGCTTGCCTGCTCACAGATCCTCTCCGTCGTCCTTACTGAGCCGCGCTATCCGCGCGCCCTCGACGCGCCAAATTTCCCCCGAGACCGCGCCGCGCTGTAAACTGCTGGCATCGCTGATGCCCGGCATCAGCCCCATACGCCATAAGCGGGCCAGACTGTGATCGTTTCTGAACAGACTATTCGCCAGCACACCGCATGCTGGGTGGAGCGCGTCGTCATCGCCCTCAACCTGTGTCCTTTCGCCGGCCGTGAGGTCGATGCGGGCCGCGTCCGCTATTGCGTCACGTCGTGCAACACCGAGCGTCTGCTGCTGCAAGCGCTGGAGGCGGAAATCCACCACCTGCGGACCTGCCGTGATATCGCCACGAGCCTGTTGATCCACCCACAGGTACTGCAGGATTTTGACGACTACAACCAGTTCCTGGATCTGGCGGAGGGGCTGCTGGACAGCTGTGGCGCAATCGGCGAGCTACAGATCGCCAGCTTTCATCCCGATTACCGCTTTGCGGGTACCGCCGCCGACGATGCCGAAAACTACAGCAACCGCTCGCCCTACCCGATGCTGCACCTGCTGCGCGAGGCCGATGTGGAGAAGGCCATCGCTCATCACCCACAGCCTGACGCTATTCCCGAGCACAACATTGCGCACCTGAACCGGCTCGGATCAGCGCACCTCGTGCGCCTGCTGGCCAGCTGCCGGGGCGACTGACGGCACGGTCGGCTGGTTGCTGCCGGCAGACGTCGCTATGGGCAAGCTACTGCTTCGGGCCAACCCAGACCTGCTGGGCATTCACGAACTCGTGGATGCCGTGGGGACCGAGTTCACGGCCGTAGCCCGAACGCTTGATGCCGCCGCTGGGAAGGCGCGGATCGGTCTTGACAATACCGTTGACCGCCACCTGCCCGGCTTCCAGTTCACGCGCGATGGCTTCGCCACGCTCTGCCGTCGTCCACACCCCGGCTGCGAGTCCGTAATCGGTGTCGTTGGCCAGTGCCACCGCGTGCTCGGCTGAGTCGGCGCGCATAACCACGGCCACCGGGCCGAAGGTTTCTTCACAGCCCGCGGCCATGTCGTTGGTGACGTCGGCCAGCAGCGTTACCGGATAAAAAAAGCCGGGCGTGCTCGGCAATGTGCCGCCGAGCAGGCAGCGTGCACCGGCGGCCACGGTTTTCTCTACCTGCCGGTGCAGTTCATCGCGCAGGTCAGCCCGTGCAATCGGCCCGAGGTCCGTATCCTCCTCGCGGGGATCACCCAACCGCAGCCGACCCAGCCGCTCTGACAGCAGTTCGAGCATGCGCTCATACACAGAGGACTCGACAATGATGCGCTTTGCGGCAATACAGCTCTGTCCGGCGTTGATGATGCGCGACAGGGTGATGACATCCGCCGCCTGCTCGAGATCGGCATCGGCCAGCACCAGGCAGGGATCAGATCCGCCCAGCTCCAGCACCGCCGGCTTGATTTCCGACGCGGCAGTCGACGCCACCGCCGCGCCACCGCGATCAGAACCGGTGAACGACACGGCCCGGATCCGCCGGTCACGAATCACCGCCTCGACCTCGGGAGTTTGCAGCGGCAGATTCTGGAAAATCCCCGCCGGCGCGCCAACGCGCTCAAACAGCGACGCGATCGCCACGGCGCAGGCGGGCACATGCGAATCGTGTTTCATGACACAGGTGTTGCCCGCCATCAGGGTAGGCGCCGCAAAGCGGAACGCGAGCCAGAAGGGCGCATTCCAGGGCAGGATGCCCAGAATCACGCCAAGCGGAAGATACTGCACGTAACTGCGGGTCGCGTCCGAGGCCATGGTTTCGGATGCAAGATAGTCCGCTGCATGCTCCGCGTAGTGCTCGGCGCACCAGGCGGCTTTTTCCACTTCACCGCGCGCCTCGCGAATGGGCTTGCCCATCTCAGCGGTCATCAGCGGCGCGAGCGTCTCGACATCCTCACGCATCAGTGCGGCGACGGCGCGCAGCACCTGCGCCCGGTCTTCAAACGGGGTGGACCGCCAGGAAGAATAGGCAGACTGCGCGTCTGCCAGACAGCGCTCTACCTGCTTGGCGTCTGCTACCGGATACTCATGCAGGTCCTTTCCCGTGGTCGGATCGATCACTTTCAACATGGTTTGCGGCTCCTTGACTGCAGGTCACTCAGGATGCGGCGTCCTTTGCGGATTTCGCCGGCTTCGGCGCCGTCGCCGGGTCGCGGTTTTTCGGGCTGTCCGCGCCTTCGGGCTTGACGACAAAATCGCGGTCGAGCGTGAAAAAGGATTCACAGCCTGTTGCGGTTACCAGAATGGTGTCGGAGATGCCGACGGTCTTGTCACCCTCCACACCCCACATCCACGGCAGGATATGGAAGGTCATGCCCTCGCGCAGCACGCGCGAATCCCCCTGCTTGAGACTGACGATGTAGCCCTCGTCCCAGCTCGGCGGAAAGGCGATGCCGATGGAGTACCCGGAACGGGTAATCAAGCGTGCACCGACCATATTATCGGCGATGATGTTGCGCACCAGGTTGTCGACATCCGACACGGTGAGGCCCGGCCGTAGCTGCGTATGCACCTCGTCCAGCGCAAACTTCATGCGCTCCTGCGTGCTGTGCATGGCCTGGGTGAGCTGGCCGCAGACAACGGTCCGCATCATGGCTGTGTGATAGCGGCGAAAACAACCGCCCACCTCCAGGAATACATGTTCGCCGGGCTGCACCGTACGACCTTCCCAGGTGGCATGGCCGATCATTGAGCGCGGGCCGGAGGTGACGTAGGGCATGACCGCCGGCGGTTCGCCACCGGCCCGGAACATGGCCGAGGAAATGGCGGCGCCGATCTCGTTTTCGGTCACGCCGGGGGCACAGGCCTCGAAGCCGGCGAGCATGCCCGCTTCCGTGGCAGCTGCCGCCTTTCGCATGACATCGATTTCCACGGCGGACTTGCACACCCGTCCCTCCTCGACAATACCGAAGCAGTCGATCAGACGACCGTCGAGAAAAGTGGTGTGAATAGCGTCCTGGTGGTAGGCCGGGAAAAAATAGCTGTTGCGCTCGTAGCCGATATTTTTCGTGGACAGGCCGAACTCGCGCAGCGCCTCCACCAGCATCTGAATGGCATCGCCCGTATCCGGATAGGGGCGGGTCTTTTCCAGCCAGGTGCGGGCGTGGATATTCGACTCTTCCAGGTGCCGGGTAATCATGAAGGGCTCATCCTCCAGTGGCACCACCAGTGCCTGGAAGAACGAATACCCGGTGGTCTGGTAGTCCGTCAGGTACATCAGGTTTTCCGGGTCGGTAATGACCACGGCGTCGAGGAGCCTGGCGGCCATTCGTTCTCGCAGCTCCGTCAGTCGGCGCACATACTCCTCAAAGGGGAATGTCATGTCATCGCGCTGTCTCATGCCGCTTTTGCTTCTCCTATCTCTGTCGCAATGGCCTCGCGGAGTGTGTTGAGCCCCTCCTGCAGGTCGGCATCGGGAATCGTCAGCGGCGGAATCAGCTTGATGGTGCCGCCGCCGGTGCCAGAGCCGCCCAACAGCGTGCCGTTATCGAAACAGCGCGCCGCAATGGCTTTCACCAGAGCACCGTCACCGAGATCAATCGCCTGCATCATGCCCTTGCCGCGCACCTGGAAGGTGTGATCGGGATAGCTGTCCACAATGGCCTGCAGCTGGGAATGCATCTCTTCACCCTTGCGCTTGACGTCGTTCATGAGCTCGTCGTCATCGAAATAGCGCAGCGCCTCCACGCCGGCGACGAAGGAGAGACCCTGGCCACGGAAGGTTCCCGTGTGCTCACCCGGCAGCCAGTGCTTGTCGTGCTCCGGCTTGGCGAGGTTCATGGCCAGGGGGGTGCCGAAACCGCCAATACCCTTGGCCAGGGTGATGATGTCGGGATCCAGTCCCATGCCGTCAAAGCTGAAGTAATTGCCGGTGCGGCCACAGCCGGCCTGGATATCATCGATAATGAACAGGGCGCCCAGGTCCTTCGCGAGTTTTTCAACCGCCTGCAGCCATTCTGCGCTGGCGACGTGTACGCCACCCTCCGCCTGTATCGCTTCGACCAGGAAGGCCGCCGGCGGCTCCAGGCCGCTGGACGAGTCCTCAAACTCGGAACGCAGACGCTCCACCGAGTCCATGCCACAGCCGAGCGTACAGCCAACGCAGGGCTTCTCGCAGCCAAAGGGCTGGCGCAGTATGTGATTCAGAGGCACCCCCGCCGCATTGCGGAAATAGCTGTTGGCCGTGGCAGCCAGTGAGCCCAGCGTCATGCCGTGGAAGCCCGACGTATAAGCCACCACCGTCTGCCGTCCGGTAACCTTGCGTGCGAGCTTGAGGGCGCTTTCCACTGCGTTAGTGCCGGTGGGGCCCATGAACATCATCTTGTAGTTCCAGTCGCGCGGTTCCAGGATGGTTGCGGCAAAGCGCTCGATGAAGTCGCGCTTGGCCGTCGTGTGCATGTCCAGGCCATGGGCAACGCCATCGTTCTGGATGAACTCGATCAGCTTTTCCTTCATACGCGGGTTGTTGTGGCCGAAATTCAGTACCCCGGCGCCGGCGAAGAAATCGACATAGGACTTGCCGTTCTCATCCACCTGGCGCGCATTGGAGGCGGATTTGAAGACAGTCGGGTAAAGGCGGCAATAGCCCCGGATCTCTGATTCCCACTTGGTGAATGCGTCCATGATATCTCCTTGATAATCGTTGAAAGTCGTTAAATAAAGCCGATCGGGTCGCGGCCACGGCTGACAGCCTGCCGCGGCGCTTCCTGCTCAGGTGGGCAGGGGCGCTCCCGCGAGACGCGCGTATACGCGCGCGACATGGGCGATGAGCGCATCGTTGAAGTCATAGCGCGAGCTGTGGCATGGCACCTCGTGACACGCCTGCCCGTCGCCCGCGCCGATCAGGGCGAAGGCGCCAGGAATGTGCTTCAGGTAATAGCTGAAGTCCTCAGAGGCCATGATCGGCACCCGCACCGGCGCGTTCAGCGCGTCAGCGCCAAATTCATCCACCAGCGCACCGCGCATGATATCCGCCTCCTGCGGATGGTTGACCGTGGGGTCGTAACGTCTGTCGATGGTCACGTCGCATTCTGCACCGTAGGCCCTGGCGGCGGCTTCTGCCACCTCGGTGATCATGGCCGACAGCGGTTCTCGGTCGCTGGGATCGGTAATGCGAAAACTGCCCTCGAGCACGGCGGTATCGGGAATCACGGTAACGCCGCTGCGGGCATCGATTGAGGTAATGCTGACAACCGTCGCACCCTGGGCCGGCAGGCGCCGACTCACCACCTGCTGCATCGCCTGAACAATGGCCGACGCGGCGAGTACGGGGTCGCGGCAGAGTTCCGGCTGGCTGGCGTGGCCACCCTGGCCGCGCACCTCGAGCCGGAAGGTCCCGTTGCCCGCCATGACAGCGCCATCCGGACAGACGGCATGCCCGATAGGAATGGCCGGCCAGTTATGCCAGCCGAAAATGGCGTCCACGTTCTCAAGCGCGCCCTCGCGAATCATCGCGTCCGCGCCATGCCCCCCTTCTTCCGCAGGCTGGAAAAGCAGCGTTACCGGACCGGGGAGATGGTTTTCCTGCGTTTTCAGCCACTCGGCCGCCGCGAACAGGGTTGCAGTGTGGCCGTCGTGGCCACAGGCATGCATGCACCCCGGATGATGGGAACTCCACGCCATACCGGAGTTTTCCGTGATGGGCAGGGCGTCAATATCCGCGCGCAGGGCAATGTGGCGACCGGCCGCCGCTGGCGCCAGCGTTGCCAGGGTGCCGGTATCGGCACAGGCCCGCCACTGGATACCCAGGCGGTCGAGCCGCTCCCGTATCAGCGCCGCCGTCTGGTGCTCAGACCAGCTCAGCTCGGGCAGCTGGTGCAGCTCCCGCCGCAGACTGACCGACGCTTTGAGCAGACTGGACCAGGTGTGCTGTGTTTCGTCCCGTGTCAACATTCCTCTCTTGCCGGCACTCAGGCTGCTCCGGCATTAAAAAACCGGCCCTCTGACGCGCAATCGGAACAGCGTTGCAGCATTGCACATGATCTCATTCCCCCACCTTACGGTTTGCCACCGGCCCCTTGCAAGGCTTTTCGGGATCGCCCCCGGACGCAACTCGAACAACCCGGGGCCACAGGGCAGGCCTGCTTTTCCACCTCCGATTGCGCTATAACAGCGGCATGGAAACACGACAACAGCGCAGAATCCGGGAAATCGTCGACGGCCCGGGCGAATCGGCGGACACGTCTTTGCAGCGACAGGCCGAGCAGCACACCGATGAGTCCTATGTACCGCGAACGCTGACGCCGCACGAGTGGGAGCAGTGGTACGCGGAACATGGCGTCCCGCCCGCACACCGTAAGACGGGCGCCGTTGTGCCGCCGCGTCGGGAGTCTTTGTGGCAGCGCACACTGGCACGCTGGCTTCCCGAACGCTGAACCCGCAGACGCCGCCGGGCCTCATCGGTCACTGGCCAAGCGACACGCTAGCGGCTATCGTCAGGCCATGACAATCAGCACTGAACCCCGCCCCGACACGATCGCACACGCATCTGTGCGCCCCCTGCAAAGCCTCGACCTGCTGTCACAGCGGGAAATGGCCAGCCTGGCCAGCGCCAACCGCGATCTGCATGAGCTGTTCCGGCGCTGCGCCCTCGCCGTGCTCAACACCGGCGGAGACACAGATGACGCCCGTGCGGTCTACCAGCGCTACCAGGATTTCGATCTGCGCGTCGTCGCCGAGTCCCGCGGACTGAAGCTCGAGCTGATGCACGCCCCGGCCGAGGCCTTTGTCGACGGCCGCATGATTGTGGGCATTCGCAATCACCTGTTCGCCGCCCTGCGCGATATTGTATTTACCCAGCACAAGATAGCGGACCAGCTCGCCTTCGACCTGAGCAGCTCCCCCGGCATCACCGACGCAGTCTTCCGCATTCTGCGCAACGCCAATATCGTGCGCAGCGACGTGCCCCCAAAGCTGGTGGTTTGCTGGGGTGGACACGCCATTTCTCGCGAGGAATATGACTTTACCAAGCAGGTCGGCTATCAGCTCGGCCTGCGCGGCCTGGATATCGCCACTGGCTGCGGTCCGGGCGCCATGAAAGGCCCCATGAAGGGCGCTGCCATCGGCCATGCCAAGCAGAGCACCGGCGACAGCCGCTACGTGGGCATTACCGAGCCCGGGATCATCGCGGCGGAATCACCCAACCCGATTGTCAACGAGCTGGTCATTCTGCCGGACATTGAGAAGCGCCTGGAGGCCTTTGTCCGCCTGGCTCACGGCATCATCGTGTTTCCCGGCGGGGTCGGCACGGCCGAGGAAATTCTGTTCCTGCTCGGCATGAAGCTGCATCCGGCCAACGCCGGCATGCCGCTGCCGCTGTTTTTTCTCGCCCCGGCCTGCAGTGCCGGTTACTTCGAGGAAATCGATGAATTTCTACGCAGCACGCTGGGCAACGACATTGCCGGACATTACGAGATTATCATCGGCGATCCGAAAACCGCGGCAAGACGCATGAAAGAGCGGGTAAAGGAGGTGCGCCGCCACCGGGTGAAGCGCAAGGAATCCTTCAGCTTCAATTGGGATCTCGTGATACCCCCTCCCCTGCAGCAGCCCTTTATGCCAACCCACAGCAACATGGCGGCACTCCGTCTAGAGTCCGGTTTGCCCACGCACGATCTGGTGCGTGCACTGCGCTGCGCTTTTTCGGGGATTGTGGCCGGCAACGTCAAGGATTTCGGTGTGCAGGCAGTGGAAGCCCACGGCCCGTTCCAGCTGTACGGCGACCCCGCTATCGGTGAGCGCCTGAACCGGCTGCTGGCCGGCTTTGTGGCGCAGGGTCGTATGAAGCTGGACGCGGAGAGCTACAGGCCGTGTTTTGAGCTGCACCAGTCACCACCGGGCGACTGACGCAGGGACAGAAGCCGCCTAGACGATTTCGACCAGCTCGATATCGAAGGTCAGGGGCTCGCCGGCCAGTGGATGATTGGCATCCACGGTAATGCCATCTTCCTCAATGCCAGTCACCGTCAGGTTCATCACCTGCCCCTCCGGACTCTGGCCCTGCAGCTGCATGCCAATGGCGGGCTCAATGTCGTCTGGCAACGCGCTGCTGGGCACCTGCTGAACCAGCTGGTCGTGGCGCGGCCCGTAAGCATCGTCCGGCTCGATAGTGACCGACTTGTTCTCTCCGACCGCCATGCCCTCAACGGCTTTCTCGAAGCCGGGAATGACGGCGCCGGCGCCCAGTGAAAACTCCAGAGGATCACGACCCTCGGAGGAATCGAACTGGGTGCCGTCGGTCAGCGTGCCGCTGTAGTGAATCTTTACCGTATCGCCGGTTTTGGCCTGTGTCATGCGAACTGTCTCCTGTTCAATGTCTGTGTGCCTGCTAGCATGGAAGACGGCGGGAACGCTCTCGGCGGGTGCTTAGCCAGGCGAGGCGGGGTAACGGAACGCACCGACAACCACAGATATCCGTACACATTAACAAATTCAATGCGACAGAAAAACCGCGGCCAGGGAGCAGGAACAATGGCGAGAGGCACTGAATCCAGCGACACCACGCGCGTTGAACGCGACGCTTTCGGCGACATTGAGGTGGCAGCGGACCGCTACTGGGGCGCGCAGACCCAGCGCGCCATCGGCCATTTCGCCATCGGCAGCGAAACCATGCCGGCCGCCCTGATACACGCGCTCGGCATCGTCAAACACTGCGCCGCACGCTGCAACGGCGAGCTTGGCGAGCTGGAACCAGCCATTGCGCAGACGCTGGCAGCGGCCGCAGAGGAAGTCATGCAGGGTCGCTGGGACGCGCACTTTCCCCTCTCCGTCTGGCAGACCGGTTCCGGCACCCAGACCAACATGAACGCCAATGAGGTCATCGCCAACCGGGCCAGTGAAATGCTCGGCGGCACGCTTGGCAGCAAGCAACCCGTGCATCCCAACGACCACTGTAACCGCGGCCAGTCCTCCAACGACAGCTTTCCGAGCGCCATGCACATTGCCACCGCCCGGGAAACCCATAGCCGGCTGCTGCCCGCCCTGGAGGGCCTGCAGACAACGCTTGAAGCCAAACGCCGCGAATGGTGGCGCATAAACAAGATCGGCCGCACTCACCTGCAGGATGCGACGCCGCTCACGCTCGGCCAGGAGTTCTCGGGCTTCGCGCAGCAGATTGATCTGGGGCGGCAACGCATTACCAGTGCCCTCAAGGACATCCATGCCCTCAGCCAGGGGGGAACGGCCGTCGGCACCGGCCTCAACTGCGCATCCGGGTTCGCCGACCTGTTCGCGCGCCGAGTGGCGGAGGTGACCGGTCTGCCCTTCACCCGCGTCGACAATACCTTCGAAAGCTCCGCGGCCCACGACGCGCTCGTGGCCTTCTCGGGCGCGCTGAATACACTCGCGGTCAGCCTGAACAAGATCAGTAACGATATCCGGCTGCTGGCCTCGGGGCCTCGCTGTGGCCTCGGCGAACTGATATTGCCCGAGAACGAGCCCGGCTCATCTATTATGCCGGGCAAGGTAAACCCGACCCAGTG
>CAZTJR010000004.1:118783-120029 GCA_964613795.1 uncultured Alteromonadaceae bacterium
TTCGATAAACTGGTCGATGTCGACGCGATGACCGGCGCCAGCTGAGTAGAGGCGCCGAGCGGGGCGCGCCGAGCGGGGCGCGCCCCGAGACAGTTTTTTCACTGATAAGCCACGCGTGTATCTTTATATCGCACAGTGGCTCATCTACAATATGCCCTGGTTCGATAATGCAAGTAATAAAATAATCCACGCATTGACCGGAGACTGCCATGACCCGTCAACACCCAATTGCCCGCACGCTCAGCGCACTGGCGCTGGCCCCGCTCGCCACTGCCACACTGGTGGCGGCGCAACCCCAGTTGGAGGAAGTTCTGGTCACCGCCGAGCGACGCACCCAGAGCATCAACGATGTCCCCCTGTCGGTTGTAGCGCTTTCCGGGAGCGACATTGAAGTGGGTAAGATCAGCAACCTGAACGACGTTGCCTTCCGCACCCCGGGCCTGACCTTTAATCAGTTCAACGTCGGCGAACCGCGGATCTACATCCGTGGCATCGGCAACAGTTCGGACTCCGCAGCCAGTGACCCCGCTGTCGGTGTCTTCCTGGACGAGGTCTACATCGGCCGCACCGGTGGTGTGGGATTCGACCTGTTCGATCTCGAGCGCATCGAGATCCTGCGCGGTCCCCAGGGCACGCTGTACGGCAAGAACACCAACGGCGGCGCCATCAACATTGTCACCTCGCGACCCTCCCAGGAAACCGAGCTGCGGGTTCGCGGCTCACTGGGCAGCGACGGCCTGCGCCATATTCAGGGTCTCGCCAGCGGCGGCCTGACCGATCGCGTGGCCGGCAAGCTGGTCTTCTCGCGTCGTGAGCGCGACGGCTTCGGGCGCAACGTCATTACGCCGCAGGACATCAATACCGAGGGCAACTTCTCCGCCAGCCGTCTCATCGGCGGTTCGATCGGTGCGGCGGGCAGCGGGCAGGACCTGGACAACCTGAAGAACTTCAGTGTCCGCGGCCAGCTGCTGTTCGACATCAGCGACCGCGCCAGCCTGCTGCTCGGTGCCGATTACGCGAAGAACGAAACCAACGGCAGCTGCCGCAGCATCCAGAACCTGGACAAGGCGATCGCGGGGCTGACGCCGTTCTGGGAGCTGGGCATCCCGCAGGCGGCCCAGGCCGACGAGCGCCACTGCGCCACGCAGTTCGACACCGGTCAGGAGCGCGACGTCTACGGCGCCATGGCCCGTTTCGAGTACGACCTCGGTGGCCCCATGCTCACCTCCATCAGTGCCTGGCGCAG
>CAZTJR010000004.1:120129-156902 GCA_964613795.1 uncultured Alteromonadaceae bacterium
TTTTATACCCAGTACAGCACGCTGCTGCAGGGTCTGGGGCTGGCCGGTGAGGGCAACGTGCTGTTTGTCCAGGACAACACCACCGAAAGTGCGGCTGTCTATGGCCAGGTCGACTACGACATCACGCCGCAGCTGACGCTGACATACGGCGCGCGCTGGGCCGAGGACAAGAAAGACATTACCCAGAACTCACTGGACCTGCTCGGCACCGTACCCTCCGGCGTACCGCTGATCCTGCCGCCCTTCGAGGCACCGGTGTCGGCCAATGACACCTGGTCGGAGGTCACGCACAAGGTGTCACTGGCCTATCGTCCGACTCAGGACATCATGCTCTACGCCACCTACTCCGAGGGTTTCAAGAGCGGTGCTTTCCAGTCGCAGACCAACCTCGCGTCGGTGGCCAGTGAACCGGTGGATCCCGAGATTGTGGAAAACATCGAGGTTGGCATGAAGTCGGCGTGGTGGAACAACCGTGCGCAGTTCAATCTGTCCTACTACGACATGGACTACAGCGACCTGCAGATCTTCGAGCTCAACAGCCGGTTTCTGCTAACGCTGCTGAACGCCGAGGCCAGATCCAAGGGGGTTGAGGCCAGCTTCGACATCGCACCCACGGAAAATCTCACGGTCAGCGCCAGCTACAACTGGAGCGACGCGACCTTCGACCGCTTCATCAATTCCAACAACCTGGATCTGTCGGGCAATGACCTGCCCTTTGCCCCTGACCAGGCGCTGACCGTCGCGGCGAATTACCGCTTCAATCTGTCCGGTGGCAGCACCATTGACGTCGGCGCCAGCTACAACTGGAAGGATGACTACTTCTTCGGGCCACAGAACCGCGAGCGCGAGCGCCAGGAGAGCGTGTCGCTGATCGACGCCAACGCCACCTGGTACAGCGGCGACGGATCGCTGAGCGTGGACATCTGGGGCAAGAACCTCGACGATGAGCTGCAGCTGTCGAACCAGATTGTCGACCCCACGGGGGTCACGTCCGAGTTCTACATGCCGCCGCGCACCTACGGCGTTACTGTAACCAAGTCCTTCCGCTAGATAGCCGGGCGGCCAGTCCGCTCGCGTCCCTGCGCCAGTTTCAGGTTCCGGAAGCTGGCGCAGGCTTCGTAGCCAGCGCCGGAAGCGGAACCAGATCACCGCCACATCAAGCTGAGTCATGCCGGCGCCATCAACCATCACACCTACCGACTGGCGCGAACTGCCGCGCGCGAGGGCCTGTAAGGGGTGAATATCGAGAAGAAGGATGGCAGCGTGTTTGTTATCGAGGTGAATGACAATCCGAGCATTGGGCGCGGCATGGAAGACAAGTATCTCGGCAACGAGCTGTATCAGCTGGTGATGGCGGAATTTGCGCGTCGCCTGGAACAGCGCAGTCGGCGCTGAGCGGCCCGCGCGTGCATACACACGACAGCGATGTCCTGGCCTTTGCCCTCGCCGCCTGCGCGGGGCCCGCACGTGCCTGGCTGATTACGATTGTCGCCACCAGCGGTTCCTCCCCGCGGCCCGCCGGCGCCATGCTCGCCTGTGACGAGAGCGGTACCCAGGCCGGTTCAGTGTCGGGCGGCTGTGTCGAGGAGGACCTGATTGAGCGGCTGCGGGCGGGTGAGTTCGATGCCCAGCGCATTCAGCGCATCCGCTACGGCGTGAGCGCCGAGGAAAACGCCCGTCTCGGCCTGCCATGCGGGGGCCAGCTCGACCTGATCGTGCAGTCACTGGGTGCCGATGACCGCCGCTGGCTACAGGCCCTTCTCGACGCCATCGCCGAACGCCGCTGCATACAGCGACAGGTGGACCTTGCCGACGGCTACACGGCGCTGCAGCCACTCACGCAGTTTGCCGAACTTCAGGTGGGTACGACGCATCTCGCTCAGAGCTTCGGACCTCGCTACCGTATGCTGCTGGTCGGCGCCGGCCAGCTGGCGGCATCACTGGCTGAGCTGGCGCTGGCCATGGATTACGAGGTACTGGTGACCGATCCGCGACCGGATACACTGGCCCAGTGGACCGGGCCGGAGGTGCCGCGGCTGCCGGGCATGCCCGATGACGTGGTGCGGGCGCAGGCTGCCGACCGCTTCTCGGTGGTTATTACCCTGACCCACGATCCGCGGATTGACGACATGGCCCTGATGGAGGCGCTAGAGAGTGAGGCGTGGTACGTCGGCGCCCTGGGCTCGAAGCGGACCACGGAAAAACGCCTGCTGCGATTGCAGGCGCTGGACATTCCGCAGGAAAAAATAGACCGGCTGCAGGCACCCGTCGGCCTCGATATCGGCAGCAAAACGCCGCTGGAAATTGCAGTTGCCATCATGGCGCAACTAGTGCAGCTGCGGCGCCGACCCGCCGGGGCTGCCTGAGCGGGGCTGCCTGAGCGGGGCTGCCTAAGCCCTCGCCCGCACCCGCGACCGGTGCAGGCGAGGGCAGACCTCAGGCGCTGAGTTGCTTGCCGATGGGCAGCTCACGGATGCGCCGACCGGTAGCCGCAAAGATGGCGTTGCACAGCGCCGGCGCAAAAGGCGGCGTTCCCGGTTCGCCAACCCCCGCCGGCGGCGCCTCGCTGTCGACCACTTCCACATCAATGGATGCCGGACTGCGCGGCATGCGCGCCACTTGGTAATCGTCGTAGTTCGACTGCTGTACCGCTCCCTTGTCCACGGTGATCGCAGCATCCAGCGCCGCGCTCAGTCCAAACACCGATCCACCCTCCATCTGGTTGCGCACCGAGTCGCGGTTGACCACAGTGCCGGCATCCACGACCACCCAGGCCTTTGGAATCGCCAGCTCGCCGCTCTCGCTGACCGTCACTTCCACCACCGTGGCGACGTAGCTCAGGAAACTGCGGTGGACCGCCAGGCCAAGCCCTGATCCCTCGGGCATGGCGCGGCCCCAGCCCGCCAGATCGGTAGCGCGGCGCAGCACATGCTTGAGCCGCGCAGTGTCAAAGGGGTAGGCGTCGGTGTCAGCGCCATAGTTGGCAAACTTGGAGCCTTCGGCCGCAAAGTCGATCAGGCGATCCGGGCCGATGGCCTCGAGCAGGAAGTCGCGGTGGTCACGCCCGGCGGCGTCCGCCAGCTCGGCCATGAATGACTGGCTGGCAAAGCAGTGGTAGATATTGGCCACCGAGCGCATCCAGCCGATGCGCAGCTGCGCGGGCACACGCCCCGTCTCGACCTGGATGTGGGGCAATGCATTGGGCGGGTCACGCAGGCCCAGATCAGTCTCGAACCCCGGTTCCTCGGCTCCCGCCACAAAGGTGGACTGGATCGTGGGAAAAGTGGAGCGATGGCGCCAGGCCTGAAGGCGTCCCGCGTCGTCGAGACCCGCCTCGAGGCGCTGTGCGCTTACGGTGTGGTAGAAGCCGTGGCGGATATCGTCCTCACGGCGCCACTGCACACGCACCGTGCGTCCTGTCGTATGCGCCAGGTAGGCCGCTTCCGCGGCAAAATCCGGCTTGGACTTGCGGCCGAAGCCGCCGCCCAGCAGCGTGACATGCACCCGCACCTGGCTCTCATCGAGCCCCAGCATGCCGGCAATCAGGCTCTGGTCGGCCTGCGGATTCTGGGTGCAGGACCACAGCTCGAGCACGCCGTCGGCAAAGCGCGCGCTGGCCGCCGGTGGCTCCATGGGCGCCTGCGCCAGGTGGGGCACGTAATACCTCGCCGTATGCGTTTTTGCCGCGGCCTTCAGCGCCGCATCAACGTCGCCCTTCGTATAATGCACGTCGCCGGGCTGCTCGTTGGCTGCCTCCATCTGCTCGCGGAATGCGGCCGAGCTGTAGCCGTCGTTCGGCGACGCGGTCCAGGTAATGACGAGCTTCTCGCAGCCCTTCTGAGCCGCCCAGGTGTTGCTGGCAAGGACGGCAACACCGCCCAGCGGCCGGAACTGCACCGGGGCCTCCGTGTTCGCGGGCATCTCGATGACGTCGATCACGCCGGGCACCTTGCGTGCCTCGGCAGCGTCGACGGACTCCACGGCCGACAGCACCACGGGTGGCCGCGCAATGACGGCGACCACAGCATCTTCCAAGCGGACATCGGCGGCAAAGGCGGCCTTGCCCGTCAGTATGTCCGCCATATCGACAATCGGCTTGCCCTCGCCGATATAGCGCCAGTCCTTGCGCGCCTTGACCGACACCGCATCCACGGGTGGCGGCTGCCGGTCTGCGACCGCGGCGGCGAGATCGGCAAAATCGAGAGTCCGGCCGGAGGGCAGATGACGCGCCTTGTGCTGCTCGACCACGCAGTCCGTCGGCGCAACCCCCCACTGCTCGGCCGCCACGTCGCGCAGCATGTGCCGCACGGTAGCGCCTGCAAGTCGCAGACGCTGGAGATTGAAGCGGATGCTGCGCGAGCCGTCCGTGTTCTGGTCACCGTAGCGCTTGTCGCCGAGCGCCTGCTCGATCGCGATGCGCTGCCAGTCTGCCTCGAGCTCATCGGCCACAATCTGCGCCACGGCGGTGCGCGCGTGCTGGCCCATTTCCGAGCGATGGCAGGTAATGACCACGGTACCGTCGGCCTGCAGAGCAATGAACAAGCGCGCGTCGCTGTCGGCCTCAGCGGCCTCAGCCGCTACCGCCGTGGCCGAGGGCCCCTGCCGGGTCAGCAACGGCAGCGCGAACACGGCGACACCGGTAACCGCGCCGGTCTTCAGGAACTTGCGGCGCGACAGGTCAAGATAGCGGCTCATGATGCATTCTCCGCCAGATCAAGAAGCGCGGCCTTGATACGGGGATAGGTACCACAGCGGCAGAGATTACCCTGCATGGCATTGTCGATCTCCGCTGACGACGGCGTCGGGTTATCGCTCAATAGTGACGAGGCCTGCATGATCTGCCCGGGCTGGCAGTAGCCGCACTGCGGCACCTGATGCTCCGCCCAGGCCCGCTGTACCGGATGATCGCCGTTCGCGGCCAGCCCTTCAATGGTCGTGATCTCGCGGTTGGCCGCTTCGGAGAGCGGGACGCTGCAGGAGCGCCGGGCTTTGCCGTCGATATGCACCGTGCATGCGCCGCAGAGCCCGGCACCGCAGCCGAACTTGGTGCCGGTGAGGCTGGCGATATCGCGCAGATACCACAGCAGGGGCATATCGCCCGCTACCGCCGTGCGATGCGTTTCCCCGTTTATCGTCAATTCAATCATGTGTCATCCCCTTGCATCGCTCACCCGCATTTGCCTGTGCGTATTTTCAGACACTAGCATACCCCACTCCAGCGCCGAACCATTCCGGGAACAGATCACCCGGAGCCGGATGTAGCCCTTGCGTGGGGTAGCGCGCATCCACGACTGCAACGCTGCCGAGCCTTCCTGTCACACTCGCACGCCTGCTCATTGCCTCGCCGGCGCCAGACCGGCATGTTAGCCTCTGTTGTCCGTTCGCCAGCTGCTCAGCCATGCGCTTCACCGCTCTCGACAGTCGCCGCACCTGCCTCCTCGCTCTCTGCATACTCGGGCCGGCGCTTGCGTGGATGGGGGTGCTTGACAAGCTCTCGGAGCAGAGCCTGGACAGCGCACTGCTGGCCACCGGCGCCGCCTATGCCAGCGCCAGGGGGATCAATGCGCTGGTCTCCGTGATGCAGGGCACGGAGGTGCATGCGGTCATGCTGACAGTAGCCGCGGGTGAAGTTCTCGACCCGATCAACGACCTGATAGAACGGATTTCCACGCTGTTTCTGTTTGCGCTGGGGTCGCTTGCGCTACAGAAAATTCTGCTGCTGCTGGCCGCAGAACGCGCGTTCAACCTGCTGCTGACACTTGCCGCCACGGTTTCCGCTATCACGCTGCTGCAGCCGCAGCGCAACGGTGGCGTGGCCAATGCTGTGCTGCGCCTGTTTCTGGTGACGCTGTTCCTGCGCTTTGCCCTGGGCGTGAGTGCACTGGCGAGCGGCTGGGTTGATGCAGCGTTCCTTGCCGAAAGGGATGACCGGCAGCGGGTGGCGATGGCGCACTTCCGCGACGAACTCGCGGCCCTGGAGTCTGCCGATCAGGATCAAAGCGGACAGAGCTGGCTGCAGCGGCTGCGCAACTCGGTGTCGCCTGCCGAGGTGCGCGCCCGGCTGAGCGCACTGGAAGCCCGCGTGGATGACTTCGCGGCCAGCGCCATGACACTGGCCATGTCGCTCCTGCTCAAGAGCATCGTGCTGCCGCTGGCATTTCTTTACGCGGTTTTGGCAGGCACCCGCGCGTTGTTGAAGAAACCAACCTAGCGGCGCTGAGCGAAGAACCGGGCAGCCCGGTTGAGCTTAGCGCGACCAACGAGGGCGCTGTCAGTGCAGCCGGGCGCGGCAAGAGCGCAATCGGGGCCGATAGCGGGGGTTGATAAAGGGCCAGACATCCTCAATCCAGTCTGCCAGTGCCCCTCCCAGACGTTCCTGTAATCCCGAGGCGAGCTCACTGCGGCGCACCCAGTAGCGGATCTCTGCGTCGAATGAACTGCTGTCGCCCGGACTGATGTAGACACAGCCCAGCAGCACATCCTCCGACGCAGACAGCACCGCGTAGGCAAACGAGCTGCGACGTTCGAACTCCTTCTGGTGCCAGGCCAGATCAATGCGATGCTGCTCAGGGGTCAACCCGGCTGGCCAGCCGCGGCCGAACAGTGCCTGTAAATGCTCACTACTGCTGACAATTGCGTCATACTCGGAATCTGCGTGATCCAGCGTCAGGGCCTGAAGACAAAATTCCGGTATCGCTAACTGTGGCGGCACCGCAAAATCCTGCGGTACAAAGGGTTTCAGCGGGGGCGCATGGGTGAGGGCAAGCAGGGTCAACACGGTCTCTCCTTCTATCGTGCACTGAGTGTAGGGGTTCGGCCGGCGGAATTCCCGCAATGCCGCTGGCGGCATAGGCAAAGTTTGAACAGCTTCACAGCCGATGGTCCGAACACGGAGTGACGCGTACCAAAAGGATGACGTTACACATGCGCACATCCGCTGCCTCAGACAGCGCGTCCGGTCGGGTGCCGGACCACATCACGCTCGCCGCCTTCGGCAGCCTGGCATTTCCTCTGGCTGCGGGATTCATCGCGCTGCAGGTAGTGATCCCGACGTTTTACGCCCAGGCGCTGGGCATGAGCCTGACCGCCGTCGGCGCGATCTTGCTCATTGCGCGACTCTGGGATCTGATAACCGACCCTCTGGTGGGGTATCTTTCCGACTACACGCCACCCCACTGGGGACGCCGCAAGAGCTGGATCGTCGCCAGCGCACCGCTGATCGCGGGTTCCGTGTGGCTGCTGTTCAACCCACCGGCATCCGTCGACAATAGCTATCTGGTGCTAACGGCCATGGCTGTTTATGTCGCGGGCACCATGAATGTGGTGCCCATGAACGCCTGGGGGGCGGAACTGTCGACCAGCTACCACCAGCGCAGTCGCATCAGCGGTGCCCGCGTCATTTTTGGCCTGAGCGGCACACTGGCGGCCCTGCTGCTTATTGACAACAGCAACAACGACACGCTGCGCGATTCCCTCGCCGCCATCACCTGGCTGGTCATCGCCGGGCTCGCAGTATCGGTGCCGCTGGCGGCCCTGCGCGTGCCCGACGCCGCCACTGCCGTCAACCGCGGCAACAGCATGCGCGGCGCCTGGGATCTGATGCGCACGCCATCGCCGTTCCGGCGGCTGCTGCTGGCCTTCCTGGTGAACGGCGTCGCCAACGCCATCCCGGCCACGCTGTTTCTGCTCTACGTGACCCATGTCCTGGATGAGCCCGGCATCGCGGGCCCGATCCTGTTTCTGTATTTCCTCTGCAGCGCCATTTCCATTCCGGCCTGGATCATGGTCGCGCGCCGCCTGGGCAAGCACCGCACCTGGTGTCTCGCGGTTCTCGGCTCCTGCGCATTTTTTGCCGGCGCACCCTTTCTCGGCAGCGGTGATACTCTTTACTACATTGTGATTGTTGCCGGCACCGGGCTGATGATCGGTGCGGACCTCGCTCTGCCCAACGCGATCAACGGCGACCTGATCGAATGGGATGACTGGCACAACAACAAACGCCGGCCCGGCCTGTTCTTCGCCCTCTGGGGCACGGCATCGAAGCTCGCCTTTGCGCTTGCTGTAGGCTTCATCTTTCCCTTGCTCGACCTCGTGGGCTTCGATGCCAGCGGCGACAACAGCGACGGCCTTGTCCGTACCCTGGCGATTCTGTACGCGGCCCCGAGCATCGCCCTTAAGCTTTTGGCGGCCGCCATGATGCGCAATTTTCCGATTGACGAGGCCGAGCACCAACGTCTTCGGGAGGCGCTGGCCGAGCGGGATGCCGGCGGGTGATGTAACATGGTCTCCTGTCGCAGTCGAACCGGTTCCGGGGTCAGTCGTGAACGATACGCAACGCTTCACTGTCATGCACAGCGAAACCATCAAGGTGAGGTTTCGCGACACGGATGCGCAGGGGCATCTGTATTTCGCCAACTATCTCGTGTATGCGGATGAGGCCTCCGGCGCCTTGATGAGCAGCCTCGGTTTCAACTGGATCGACCCGGCGCAGGCGCCCTGCTTTGTCTTTACCGCGAATATCAACTGCGACTACCTTCACGAGTGCCGCATGGATGACATTGTGCGAGTGGATGTCGGTTACCAGCGCCTCGGCAACAGCAGCGCCACCCTCGGCTTCGACATGCACGAGCAACGCAGCGGCACGCGGCTGGTGCGGGGTACGATCACGCAGGTCTTTGTCGACAAGACCAGCCGCAGGCCTTGCGCCATACCAGAGGAACTGCGCCAGCACCTCGTAACCGTCTCACCGGCGCTCGCGTAAACGACGGTGGACCAGAACCTGCTCTATATTCTGGCTGCGGTGCTGGTACTCGGAGTCGGCGCCCAGTGGCTGTCCTGGCGGCTGAAACAGCCATCGATCCTGGCCCTGCTCGTACTCGGCATTGTCGCCGGCCCGGTCACGGGCCTGTTGCGCCCCGACGAGCAGTTCGGCGATCTTCTTTTCCCCCTGGTATCGCTGGGTGTTGCGCTGGTGCTCTTTGAGGGCGGGATGACCCTCAATTTCCGCGATCTTCGAGGCCACGGCAGGGCAGTGACCAACCTGGTCAGCTGGGGCGCGCTGCTGAACTGGCTGCTCATGGCGCTGGGCTGCTGGTGGCTGGCCGGTTTTTCGGCGGAAATCGCTTTCCTGTTCGCCGCGCTGGTTGTGGTAACCGGGCCCACCGTGATCAATCCGCTGCTGCGCACAATGCGCGCCACGGCGGATGTCAGTCAGGTGCTGCGCTGGGAGGGCATTCTGATCGATCCGGTGGGCGCACTGCTCGCGGTACTGGTCTTTCAATACCTGGTGTCCGGCGCGGACTCCTGGCAGGTATTCGCCGGCAGCATCGGTGTCGGCCTGGCCGCCGGTTTTGCCGGCGCCTTCACTCTGGGCTTTGTGCTGCGCCGCCACTGGGTGCCGGAGTATCTGGTGAATGTGGTGACGCTGGCCTGGGTGGTCATGATGTTCGCCGGCAGCGATTTCCTTGCCCACGAGTCCGGCCTGCTCACGGTCACGGTGATGGGGATCTGGCTCGGCAACATGAAAGACGTGGGGGTCAGCGAGATACTGAGTTTCAAGGAGAGCCTGTCGATCCTCATCATCTCCATGCTGTTCATCGTCCTGGGCGCCCGGGTTGACCCCATGGACATTGTAGGGACAGGCTGGAGCGGAGTTATTGTCCTGGCAGTGGTGCTGCTGGCCAGGCCGATCGTGGTCTGGGCGTCCACCTTTGGCGGCAGCTACAGCTGGCGACAGAAAGCCCTGCTCAGCTGGGTCGCACCGCGCGGCATTGTTGCCGCGGCGGTATCGTCGCTGTTTGCGCTGCGACTGGCCGAAGCCGGATACCCGGCTGCGACGGACCTGGTGGCTTACACTTTTCTGGTGATTATCGCGACGGTGGTCCTGCAAAGCCTCACGGCACGCCCGGCCACGCGATGGCTGGGGCTTGCCGAGGCGGAGCCGACCGGCATGCTGATCGTCGGCGCCAACCCAGTGGCCCGCGCCGTTGGACATGCCCTGCAGCAGCAGGGCTTCCGCGTGAAGCTGGCGGACACCTCCTACGAGGAAATCCGCAGCGCGCGAATGGCGGGGTTTGAGACCTACTACGGTGATCCCATTTCTTCCCATGCCGACCGCTACCTCGAACTGGTCGGCATCGGCAACCTGCTGGCCATGTCACGGCGGCCGCGCTGGAATATCCTTGCCTGCACGAAATATCGCACGGAATTCGGCCCTACCCGCGTATTCAGCCTTCGCAACGACGAAGACAGGGACACCTCAGAGCGCGAAAAGCTCGCAGATGACCAGTGGGTGCCGCGCCTGTTCCAGGAGGATGTAACCTACCAGAGGCTGGCAAGCCTGCTGGCCAGCGGTGCCGAGGTGAAGACGATAAACCTGACCGAGACATTCGACATGGCTGCCTACCGGGAGAAAAACGCCAGCAAACTGCTCCCGCTGTTCTCCATTGATGCCAATGGCAAGCTGCATGTCATCGACGACGAAACAACGCCGGAGGCCCTCATCCCTTGCAAACTCGTGGCTCTGGTGTGGCCGGCTGACAATAGCCGGATGGAGGAAACATGAATACGGTCATTGCCGGCGGCAGCATCGCAACACCCTCGAAAATTGTCTGCATCGGCCGCAACTATGCGCGCCACATTGAGGAGCTTGGCAACGAGATCCCGGACAGCCCGGTGATTTTTCTAAAACCAAACTCCGCCATTGGCGTTGAGCTGCGCGCCAGTCTTCAGGGCGAACCTCTGCATTACGAGGGCGAAATTGCCTT
Source organism: uncultured Alteromonadaceae bacterium (assembly GCA_964613795.1). Classification (GTDB taxonomy): domain Bacteria; phylum Pseudomonadota; class Gammaproteobacteria; order Pseudomonadales; family Halieaceae; genus Chromatocurvus. Next base: position 130,896 of record CAZTJR010000004.1, read on the forward strand.
CATGGTCAATGGTGGTCGTCTGGCAGCGGTCGGCTTCGGCCTCGACCTCACGCGCCGCGATCTGCAGTCGAGCCTTAAGCGCCGCGGCCTGCCCTGGGAGCGGGCCAAGGCCTTTGACGGCGCGGCCCTCTTCAGCCCCTTTGTACCCCTGTCCGTCGCTATCGAATCACTGGAGGTGCAGCTTTGTATCGACGGCGCCGAGCGTCAGCGCGGCGGGGTGTCCATGATGCTGTATCCGCCCTCAATTATTCTTGAGGAGCTGTCGACGTTCATGACCCTCGAGGATGGCGATATCATCATGACCGGTACGCCTGAGGGCGTCGGGCCGGTAACAGCAGGTGCTGACTTCCATGGCCGCGTGCTTGCCGACGGCATGGTGCAGGCGGAGGGGCGCTGGCGCGCCATCGATTGATTGTACTGAGCGTACAATTACAGTAGCGTTACGCTAATCCTTCTGAGTTGCCTGCCATGCAAGCAATACTGAAACTGGATCTCGCGGGACAGCCCCGCGGCTGGATGAGTCTGCACGAAGCCATTACGGCTTACGCCCGCGGCGACGTCGTTTACGGGATAGGGGAAACCCTGCCGCCGGTCTTTGGTGGCGTCCAGCGCTGCAGCGGCGAACGCTCGAGAATGGACGTGCAGCCCATCGTCGCCCTCGGCGGCCGCATTGTCTCCACCTTCTCACCGCCCCTGTGCAACCGGACTCTGTTTCGTCGCGACGATCAGCGCTGCCTGTACTGCGGCAACCGCTTTCAGCGCAGCGAGCTCACCCGCGACCATGTCCTGCCGGTCTCGCGCGGCGGCGGGGACCGCTGGGAGAACGTGGTGGCCGCCTGCAAACGCTGCAACTGGCAGAAAGACAACAAAACGCCTGAAGAGGCGCACATGCCGCTACTCGCTGTGCCTTTCCGCCCAAACCCCTACGAATGGCACTTCCTGGCGAAGGAACGCATACTCTCCGACCAGATGGAGTACCTGTCCCGGCAGTTCAAGGCTGAGCGCGACTGGGCCCATTGAGCCAGCTGTCACCTTCAGTCGCAGTCACCTTTTGGAAATAACGCCCAGCGCATGAACAACCGCTTCACTACACATCGCACTATCAGCCTGATCGGCATGCCCGGTGTCGGCAAAAGCACTGTCGGCGTGATTCTCGCCAAACTCTGCGGGCTGGGGTTCTGCGATACCGACCTTGCCATACAGCAACGCCAGGGAGCGTCGCTTCAGGACATCCTCGAGGAGCATGGCAACCAGGGCTTTCGCAGGGTCGAGCAGGAAGTCCTGCTGGATGTGGATCTCGAGGACGCCGTGGTCTCCACCGGCGGCAGCGTCATTTTCAGTCGCCCGGTGATGGATCGCCTGAAGGCCGCCGGGCCGCTTGTCTACCTGCGGGCGGACATCGTCACGCTGGAACAGCGAGTGGCGGCCAACCCCCTGCGCGGCATCGCCAGAGACCGCTCGCAGACCTTTGCGGATGTTTACGCCGAGCGCTGCCCGATCTATGAGCACTACGCAGATGTCGCGGTGGACGCCGCAGACGGCAGCGCCGATCAGGTCGCAGCCGCCATTCATAACGCCCTCTCCTGACCCGGGGCTGGCGCGAGGCTCTGTCCGTCGCGTCCGACAGACCGGACGGACGCAGCGACGGCAGTCCCGCCAGGCACGGAAACCCCGGCCGGCGGCCTGCAGCCCTATACGGCACGGAAATTGCTCACCTCCGGGGTGGTGGCCCGGCAGGCCGAGCGCTCACGGATGAGCAACGACAGGGACGTCACAGCGGCAAGGGAATCCAGGGACGGCACCGGGCCGCCCATCCATCAGGAATATTGATCGTATCGGCAATAAACTTTTGATTTACTCGGCGGGTGACCTGCCCCATATTGCCGCGAAATAGGTCCAGATAGATCATTGGGAGGTGATTTATGGGCGATCGCGAGCAACTGTCCTCCGCCGATGGCATGGACGAAATGTATGAGGCCGCACTGGGTGAGGTCGAGGACGACACCCTGGATGCGCTGACATCCTTCTCGACAGAAAAACAGCGCCTGGCGGCCAAGCGACGCCGGGCCGAAAGACGCCTGGAAGAGCGGCGCCTGCGCGAGGAACTGGGCGATTACGAACTCGAGCTGGAGGATTACTGACCGGCAGCCGCGGCTGGCCTGCTAGATCCGCAGGCCGGAGAAACCCTCTGCCAGTCCCTCCAGCACGTCTCGCCGCGCCGCACTGGCGTGCCAGGCCATGTGCAGCTGACGTTCAAATACCGGTGCATCCGGCACCGGATACAGTCCGCTATCCGCCAGCGTCCGCCGCTGACTTTCCGGCAGATAACAGGCGCCCCCCTGTTTAAGGATATGGTCGCGCGCAACCTCGACCATATTGGTCTGCAGGCGCGTCGCCGCGTGTTCACCGTAGCGCCGTGAGTGAAAGCGCGCGAAGGCCGTCCCCCAGTTCAGGTAAACGTAGTTTCCGGCCAGGGCACGCTGCACGCTGTCACGTCGACGCGAACTGTAGAGGCGCAGTGTAAGATCACCAACCGCGGCGCATTCCAGCTCGGGGACACCCGGTGGCTCGAACATCAGCGCGATGTCCGCGGCACGATCCAGCAGCATGCGGGCGATCACATCGGACTGCCGACTGTCCAGCCGCAGCAGAAGGTCCCGCTGCGCATTCAGCAGCGCATCCAGCCTGCACTGCAGCGCAGGCGTCCAGATCCCGCTGCGCACCAGCAGATGGACAGGGTAAGCACTTGGATCTTCAAGCGACATATCGCGGCGCGCCCGCGCCAGCGCCATCAGTACGGTCTCGGCGTGGGGCACCAGCCGCTCACCCTCACCGCTGAGGCGTATGTTGTTGCGCTCGCGCACGAACAGCGTGACGCCCAGCGCCGCCTCGAGCTGGCGGATACGCGCACTGACAGCCGCCTGAGTCAGGAACAGATTACTGGCAGCCCGCCCGAAGTGACGCGTATTGCGCACTTCGAGAAAGGTTCGCAGGAGTTCGGTATCCAATGTCAGCGCCTAATGAGTCACTGCGTCCGATCGGTGCATGAGCATCTCGCGATGGGTCGCCTGATGCCAGTCGCCAAAGTCATCTGTGAAGGCGTGCTGGGACGCGGCCAGCTCTTCTGCCAGAAACAGATAAACATTGATCATCAGCAGACTGTCAGTCAGGTACGTGACTCCACTGTACAGCCTCGAGTGCGTCAGCATGGGGGCCGGCTACACCTGAAGCAGCAGGTGCTCGCGCTCCCAGGAGCTGATGACCTGGTTGAACTCCTCGAACTCATCCAGCTTGACGGCGGTGTAGGCACGCAGGAACAGGTCACCGAACAGGTCGCACAGCTCCGGCGTCATGCGCAGATTGCGCAGACCCTCCTCCAGCGTTCGCGCCACCTCGACATCCTCCTCGTTGGCTGTGCCGCTGTGCGGCTCCGACGGCTGCAGCTGCTCCTGCATGCCGAGCAGGCCGCTGGCCAGACTCGCGGCAATGGCCAGGTAGGGATTGGCATCAGCCCCGGGAAAGCGATTCTCCACACGCGTTGCGGTCGGCTCGCTGTGCGGTACGCGAAACGCTGTGGTGCGGTTGTCAAAGCCCCAGTTTAGGTTGATCGGCGCAGCGATGTCCGGCGCCAGCCGGCGATAGGAATTGACGTTCGGAGCATACAGGCTGATCAGCTCTGGCGTGTAGCGCTGCAGACCGGCGATGTAGCTCAGCAGTACAGCGGTGAACTTGCCATTCTCATCGGCGAATACGTTGCGACCGGTCTTGATATCGATAAGGCTCTGGTGAATGTGCATGGCACTGCCGGGCTCAATCTTCATCGGCTTGGCCATGAAGGTGGCATACATGTCGTGCTTGAATGCGGTTTCACGCACCGTGCGCTTGAATACGAATACCTGGTCGGCCAGGCTCATCGGGTCACCGTGGCGGAAGTTGATTTCCATCTGCGCCGCGCCATTCTCGTGGATGAGGGTATCGACCTGCAGCTGCTGCGAGTCCGCATACTCGTACATATCCTCGACGAAATCCTCGAACTCGGAGACGGCGTCAATGCTGTAGGACAGCCGCGCGGACTCGCGGCGGCCGGAGCGACCGATCGGGGGGATAAGCTCGATGTCAGCGTTCGTATTGCGACTGACCAGGTAAAACTCCACCTCGGGCGCGATCACCGGCTTCAGGCCGAGCGCCGCATAGGCGTCGAGCACCTTGCGTAAAATAGTGCGCGACGCCAGCGGATGCAGCATGCCATCCATGGTGTAGCAGTCGTGGATGAGCTGTGCAGTGGGTTCCCGCGCCCAGGGCACCACGCGCAGTGTGCTGACGTCCGGCTTCAGCAGCATGTCGGTATCTGTCGGCTCGACAAAATCCCAGTGCTCGTCACAATACTCACCGGTAACCGTCTGAACGAGAATGCTCTCCGGCAGCTTGGGATACGTGTCATTGAGAAACTGGTGGGCGGGAATGAACTTGCCGCGGGCGTTGCCGGTCAGGTCGGGAACCAATACCTCCACTTCCGATATCTGGTGTTCCTTGATCCAGTTCCTGATGACCTGTTTATCGTCTTCCATGGGGGCGTCCGACCGCGCATTCACAGCAGTATCGCAGCACAGACGAGAAGCGGGCAAGTCGCGCTGTCCGTAGAGTGGTATCCTATGTGCATCACGGCCGTCGTTATGCTCATGCCATGTCAAACCCCCCAGCCCACGTCGACTCCTGGTACGCCGCAAGCGCCAACCGTCAGCTGCAGTTTCCCGCCCTCGCTGAGAGCACACGCGCCGATGTATGTATCGTCGGTGGCGGCTACACGGGGCTGTCCAGCGCAATCCACCTGCGCAAGCTCGGCTACAGCGTTGTCGTGCTGGAAGCCAACCGCATGGGCTGGGGCGCATCCGGACGCAACGGCGGCCATGTCGGCACCGGTCAGCGCGCCGGCCAGCACGCACTGGAAAAACTGGTGGGCATGCAGCGGGCGCGCGCCCTCTGGGATCTGGGACTGGAAGGCGTGGACACGGTTTGCCAACTCATCGAGGAATTCGCGATTGACTGCGACCTGCGCACCGGGAATCTCCATGCCGCCAGCCGTGCCGGCGACGCCAGGGAGCTGGCAGAGGAAGCAGAACACCTGCAGACAGTCTACGGCTATAGGGACATCCGCTATGTCGATGCGGCATCGCTCGCCGAGCTGACCTCTGCCCAGGGCTTTCACGGCGCGACGCTGGATAACGGTGCGCGCCACCTGCACCCCCTGAATTATGCCCTCGGCCTGGCCGCCGCGGCGCAGTCACTCGGTGTGGCGCTGCACGAGAACAGCCGCGTCAGCGGCTACCGGGAGGGGGATAAAGTCGTCGTCCACACCGCGACAGGCAGCGTCACGGCGGATTATCTTCTGCTTGCCTGCAACGGCTATCTCGACCGCCTCGAGCCACGCAGCGCCGGTCGCATTATGCCGATCAACAACTATATGCTGGCAACGGAGCCTCTGCCGGAGGCCACCGCCCGCCGCCTCATCCGCGACAATACGTCGATGACGGATACCCGCTTCGTCGTCAACTACTGGAAGCTGTCCGCCGACAACCGGCTGCTGTTCGGTGGCGGCGAGACTTACAGCCGTCGCTTGCCTGCCGATATCAGGCACTTCGTGCGCCCGCACATGCTGAAGATCTACCCGGAGCTCAAGAACACGCGCATCGACTATGGCTGGGGCGGCACCCTTGCCATCACCATGAACCGGATGCCGGATTTTGGCCGCTTGTCGCCGCAGGTGTACTACACCCAGGGCTACTCCGGCCACGGCGTGCCGATTGCGACACTGGCCGGCAAACTGATGGCCGAGGCCATTTCCGGACACGCCGCGCGTTTTGACGTTATGGCGGACGTGCCGTCGCCGCGCTTTCCGGGTGGCACGCTCCTGCGCTGGCCGGGGCTGGTGGCGGGCATGCTGTTTTTCAGCCTGCGCGACCGCCTGGCCCGCTGAGCATGAGGCTGATTCCCCTGCAGACAGAGCTTGCCGGCAGCTGGCAGCAGCAGCTTCGCGATGCCATACGCAGTCCCGTGGAGCTCGCCGCTGCGCTGGGCCTCGAACCGTCCCGGCTGGGATTCTCCGCGCAGGCGGATAGCGACTTCGCCATGAAGGTACCGCGGGCCTTTGTCGACCGCATGCAGCCAGGTGACGCCAACGACCCGCTGCTTCGCCAGGTACTGGCGGGCAGCGCGGAAACCATGCCTCATCCCGATTACAGCGACGACCCCGTCGGCGAAAGCGGCTCTGCCAACCCGGTACCGGGAATCATTCACAAGTATCATGGGCGCCTGCTGATGACCGTCGCCAGCGGCTGCGCCGTAAACTGCCGCTACTGCTTCCGACGCCACTTTCCCTACGCCGAGAACCAGCTCAGCCGCAGACAATGGCAGGATGCCGTAGCCTACATCCGCGCCGATACCAGCATTGCCGAAGTGATCCTCAGCGGCGGCGACCCGCTGGTCGCTCGCGACGACACCCTGTCAGAGCTTGTGGACGCACTCACCGCCGTGTCTCACGTCACGACGCTGCGCATCCACACGCGCCTGCCGGTGGTCATTCCCGACAGAGTCACACCGGCACTGATCAGGGCCATCTGCCGACCGGACATCGCCACAGTCATGGTGCTGCACAGCAATCATCCCAACGAAGTCGACGCCACTGTCGCGGCCGCCGCGGCGCGTCTGCGGGGTGCGGGCGTCACCCTGCTCAATCAGGCGGTGCTGCTGGCGGGCGTGAACGACAGTGCCGATACGCTGTATGGCCTGTCCAGAGCGCTGTTCGGCGCCGGCGTCATGCCCTATTACCTGCATCTGCTCGACCGCGTCAGCGGCGCGGCGCACTTTGCCGTTGATGAGACGCATGCCCGGGAGCTGGTTGGCGAACTTGCGGTGCAGTGCCCGGGCTATCTTGTTCCCCGGCTGGTGCGGGAGACTGCCGGCGAGGGCAGCAAACGCGAACTGACACCCCGTTATCCGCGCTGAGCCGGCGCGTGCTCGGCTGTACTTGACCGCGCCCAGCGCATAGAGTTGCACTCCTCAACCCCTCTTCGACGACAAGCAAGCGAATCATGGCCAGACCGACTCTCTCCCACGACGACGCAATGAAGCGTGCCCGGCAGCTCGCGGCGCAGAACCAGGTGGATGCGGCCAAGCGCCTGTACCATCAGATTCTGCAGCAGCAGCCGCAGAACAAGAAGGCCAGAAAAGCGCTGCGCGACCTGCAGGGCACCCGCGGCGAGGTCGCCGCGCTAACCCAGGCAGACTTCGAGCGAGTGGCCTCACTGATGCAGTCCAACCTGCCCAGAGCACGCAGCGAAGCCGCGCGTCTGTGTCGGCTGCATCCTCATCAGCCGGCGCTGCACAATCTGCACGGGGTAATCTGCAGCCGGCTTGGCGACAAAGCAGAAGCGGCTACCTGTTTCGAGCAGGCGCTGCGCGAGGAGCCACGTTTTGCCGATGCGCTTAACAACCTGGCATCCACCCTGGGTGATCTTGGACGCTTCGACGATGCCGAGAAATGCTTCCAGGCCCTGCTGAAAACCGTCGGCGGCGACGCCGAGATTCACTATAACCATGGCAATGCATTGCGACAGTGCGGTCGGAGCAGGGAGGCGGTGAACGCCTACAAGAAGGCGCTCAACCTGCGCCCACTTTACCCTCAGGCCTATAACAACATGGGCAATGCACTGCACGACCAGCAGGACGCCGAGCAGGCGCGCATCTGCTACGAAAATGCGCTGGAGCTTGATCCGGACTTCGAGGAGGCGAATCGTAACCTGGCGCAGACCCTGTTCCTGGCTGACCGCTTCGTCCAGGCCGAAGCGCTCTACCGGCGCCTGCTGGAGAAACACCCGGACGACTCGGTTGCCCAGCTCGGCGTTGCCAACTGCCTGGTCAACCGGGGCAAGACCGAGCAGGCCATCGCAGCCCTGGAGCGTGCCCTGGAATTGTCCCCCGATGCGCCCTCAGCCAATCACCTGCTGGCGGCGCTGCGTGGCGAGCGCCGCGCCAGCGCGCCAGCGGCATACACGCGGGCGGTCTTCGACAGCTACGCAGAGCGCTTCGAGCAGCATCTGACGTCCGACCTGGCCTACGACGGCCCGAGAGAACTCCGTAAGCTGCTGGACGGCGCTCGGGGTGGCGAACACCACGCGGCGAATGCCCTGGACATCGGCTGCGGAACGGGACTTGCCGGCGTTGCGTTTAAGGACATCGTCTCACGACTGGTGGGCATTGACCTGTCCGCGGGCATGCTAACCAAAGCAGCGGAGAAGGGCCTCTATGATCGTCTTATCGCAATCGACGCCGTTGCCTTCCTGAGCGGACAGGACGACGTGTTCGACCTGATCCTGTGCGCGGACGCCCTACCCTACATCGGCGACCTTCAGCCGCTCTTTTCGGGGGTGGCGGAGCGACTTGCCGTGGGCGGGCGTTTCCTGTGCACAACCGAGCTGGCGCCCGACGGCAACTGGGTTCTGCAGCCAACGGCGCGCTTCGCGCACAGTGCGGACTACGTCGCACGCTGCGCAGAGACCGCCGGCCTGCGTCTGGTTGCCGCAGGCGATATTCCTCTGCGCCGGGAGCGTGCGGACTGGATCACCGGGGGCACTTACTTTTTCGAGAAATGAGTCTGCAGCACTGGTCCCCGCGCGCCGGTGGCCCTCCACACTGGGGCCAGTGTCATCAATCCGTCATTTTTCTGTCATATTGTAATAATTCGGTAATACTTTCCCGCCATACTCCCGCGCATCATTATCAGCGTCCGCGAAGGCCCCATTGATGCGCATTCTGTCCCTGCTACTTCTTGTCGTCCTGTCCGTCGCAGCCCGGGCTGAAAGCCCCCCCGAGGCGCTGCAGCTCTACCTGGATCCTCAGAGCGGCCTTGTTACCAGCACCGCTTCCGAGGGCAGCATCCCCCTGGGCACCTATGTGGCCGGCAGCCGGCTCGTTCAACAGCAGGCGAACATGCAGCGGGAGATGCAGAACCTGCGTGAGCGACTGGAGGCACTGGAGGCCGGGAAGGACAGCGCGGCCGAAAAGAAAGTGGCAATCTCTGCGGCGAGCTCTGACGCAGCGCACGCCAGAGAGCCGTCTTCCTCGTCCACCCTGCAGGAGATCGCCCTGAGGGCCGATACCGACAGTGAAGATGGCCCACGGCCGCTCCAGGCAACTTACTACAAGCGCAAGCTGAAGTTGCGTTCAGCCGACGGCGACTACGAGGTAAACCTGCAGAACCGCATGCAGATGCGCTTTTCCACTCCCTTCGACAGCAGCCCCCGCCGGCTCGGGGATCTTGACGCAGACGGCAACGCCTACGATCTGCGCAGGATTCGAACGGCGCTCTCCGGCAACATCGTCGACCCACGCCTGAAGTTCCACATTGAGCATGACTGGAACGAGACAGTGATCCGGGATTTCTTCTTCAACATCGCGCTGAACGACTACGCCACGCTCTGGCTCGGCCGCGGCAAGGCACACTACAACACTGAATTCTGGATTTCCTCGGGGCGCCAGCAATTCGTCGAACGCAGCATTGCACACAGCCCGTTCACGCTTAACCGCCAGCAGGGGGCGCAGCTGCAGGGACGCCTGTTCCGCGACACGCCGCTGGATCTGAGCTACGCCCTGGGCGCCTTCACGGGTCGCGGTGGCGCCGAGGGCAGCAACGACGACTCTCACCTTATGTACACCTCGCGACTGCAGTGGAACGCCCTGGGGGGTGACATCGACAGCGCGCACGCCGACCTGGCGCTCAGCCCCAGACCCAGGCTCAACCTGGCCCTGGCCGCCATGACGAACCGCAGCGACTGCACGCGCTTTGGCTCTGGCGCGAACGGCTGCCGGTCCCTGCCCGGCTTTGCTGCCGGGGAGAGTGGGCAGTTCGACATTGAGCAGGCCCTGGCAGAGCTTCGGCTGCATTGGCGCGGCTTGTCGCTGGAGACCGAGCTTAACCGCAAGGAAGTCACCGACCGCTTCGCCGACGCAAACAGCCCGCTTAGCGTAACGACTCTCGAGGGTGGCTTTATCCAGCTGGGACTCATCCCGCATGCGCTGATGCCGCAGCTGCCGCAACAGCTGGACATGGCCTTACGCTACGCACGTGTCGATCAGGGCGACTTCCGCGGCAACGATGACCTGGAGGAGTTTACCGGGGTGGCCAACTGGTACTTCGACGGTCACCACAACAAACTCTCCCTCGAGTTCGCGCGCATCGACATCGAGGATCCGCTCCTGCAACAGCAAGGGTCCGAGAACCGACTGCGACTGCAGTGGGATGTGCGCTTCTAGTGGGCCAGGCACCCGCCTGGTCGAGCGTAATGCGCGACTCTGGGTTGACACCAAGGGCGCGCAGCTGCCGACCGACCACCGACCGCCCGACGCTCTGATTCCTTGAGGGGAGTAAAGCCGCGGCCAGCTACGCTATACTGCTCGCATGGCTAACTTACTTTCCAACACAGTCGGCCTCTTCCGTTTCTGGCTCAGGGTCTTCGGCCGCGCCGCAGCGGTCTGGCTGGAAAGCCAGGCGTTCATCTATGCAGCGGCGCTCGCCTTCTTTACCATCTTTTCCATCGCACCGGTCGTGATTGTCGCGGTCACGGTCGTCGGCCTGGTGCTCGGAGAAAAAGCCGCGCAAGGCCAGATCATAGATCAGCTGCAGGACACCATCGGCCCGGAAGCGGCGGGAATTGTGCAGACGGCCGTCATCAATTCGCAGATCGATCAAAACGGCCTGATTCCCAGCCTTATCGGACTCGCCGCGATCATTCTCGGTGCCACCACCGTCTTTGCCCAGATGCAGCAGTCCCTCAATGCGATATGGGATGTCGCAGCACGACCGTCGCGCAACAGTGCACTCATCTACGTTCGCAGCCGCCTGCTGTCACTGACCATTGTGCTTGCGATTGGCTTCATTCTGCTTGTATCGCTTCTGATGAGCGTTGCCCTGCGAGCGATGATGACGTTCGCTGAGCAGTGGCTCCCGGTACCGGGTTTTCTGCTGATCGGCCTTGAACTGGCGCTGTCCTTCGGCGTCGTCACCCTACTGTTCGCTGCCATGTTTCGCATTCTTCCGGATGTCATTCTTGGCTGGAAGGATGTGCTCATCGGCGGCGCCATCACCGCGGCCCTGTTTACCCTGGGTCGATCGCTGATCGCCCTTTACCTTGCAAATACAGCCACCGCATCCACTTATGGCGCCGCCGGCTCACTGGTGGTATTGCTGTTATGGGTGAACTATTCTTCTTTGATTCTGTTGTTCGGTGCGGCATTCACGCGCGCCCAGTTTGAAGCGCGCGGCGGCACAGTGCGACCCAGGGCCACAGCGGTGCGCGTGCATCGGCGCCTCGTCGAGGACAGTCCGCCATCGGAGACAGTCTGATACCATCGGCTAACAACATCACAGGCAGAGAGGTAATCAACATGAGTGACAGCAGCCGCGAGGAAGTCATCGAAAAGCTCAAGAGCCAGCTGGATGACATTGACGCACACATGGACACAATCGAAAAACGTGCCGACGAGCTTGAGGGCGAGGCGCGCAAGGAATACGAAAAGCGCGTGAACGACCTGCGCGAACAGCGGCGGACCGCAAAGAAACGCATCGACGATGCGCGCTCCGCCGGCGAGGAGCGCTGGCAGGAAATAAAAGACGATACCGAACACGCCTGGAAGGCCTTGGGCAATTCCATCAATTATTTCAAATCGCATTTCAAGTAAGGCCCGCATAAGGCGCGACGTGGCGACCACCCGGTCGCCCTACTGTGCTTTCTTCTGCGCCACATTGACGTCCTGCTTGTAATCGTCGCGGGTCGTGATCCTTGAAAAATGCTGCTGCCAGTGCTGCTGGACATAATCCTCCGGCAAGAGCGCGATCCCGTAATCCGTCCATCGCCCGGATTTCGCGTACACAAACTCCCGGTTCGCCAGCGACGCCATGACCGCCTCGGGGGCCCCGAGCAACCCAGTAATCCACGTCCGATAGGCCGGCTGCTCCAACCAGGTGCGATACGTCCGCAAAGACAGGCTTGTGCCGACGAAAAGACCGCCGGGCCTGAGAATCCGCGCAATTTCGGCGACATAGAAATGATGCGCATCCTCGGACAGGTGCGAAAACACGGAATTGGCAATCACCATCGCGAAACTGCCATCTGCAAATGGCAGCCTGTCGCCGCTTTCCATGCGCAGAAAATCAATACCGGGGAGCTGTGCGGCGCCGGCGTCGACCAGCCGGGCATCCACATCCAGGGCCGCGATGGCGTCGGGGGGCAGCGAGCGCAGCAACAGACGCGTGATACGACCCCATCCGGCACCGAAATCCAGAAGACGCCCGGTGATGCCGGGGTGCGCCATCAGAGTATCGTCGAGAATCCGGTAAAAGTCGGCGGCGCCGCGCATGGTCTCTGCATTGGCCTGGCTATTGGTAAGCCTCTGGATATCCTCGGCGGGAAAGGCAGGCAATCCGAGCGGATTGTCTCCGCTGGCGGCAAACCGAACGAACGCCTCGCACCAGTCGTGCCTGCTCATGTGACGGGCGTACTGGTGTACTTTCCCGAGATCAACCATCGATAATTCTCCCCCTCCGGTCAATTTCTACCCGTCCTGAAGCATGGCACGCAGACCGCGACTGAGGCTGGCAACCTGCGGGTAGCCGGCATCGCGCAGAATCGAGACCGCCAGTGAAGAACGCCGTCCGGAGCGACACAGCGCAACCACGGGCTTGTCTGTCGGCACATCACCCAGTCTGTCGCGCAGCTCAGCCAGGGGAATGTGCACATCAACCAGGGTCTGCGCAAGAGGACAATCACGGACCTCATCGGGAAGGCGGACATCGAGAACAGTCACGCTGTCGAGATGCAGTTCAAGCCACTCCTCGTCGATCTCCGGCACCCCTGAGTAGGTGAGACGAATATCGCCCCAGTCGGGCCGACTCGGTAACTCGCCTTCCTCCGGGGCACCGCTGCGCAGGTTGGCGGGCACAGCCTCGTCAATCAGCTTCGGATGCGGTAGCTTCATCGCGTTCATGTATTCCACGAAATCAGTCTCGTTGGCATCGGCGCCGACCCTGGCATTGAAACGTTTCTCTTCACCAATAGAGCTGACGTTGCGCCCCTGGTAATCGTGCGCGGGATAGACCCGGCAACTGTCGGGCAGGCTGAACAGCCTTTCGGTAATAGAGGTATACAGTCGGCTGGCGCTGCCCTGCTGGAAGTCACTGCGCCCGCAGCCCCGAATCAGCAGCGTATCCCCGGTGAACACCCGGCTTTGGTCAGCGGTGACAAAACTCATGCAGCCATCGGTATGCCCTGGCGTGGCGATACAGCGCAATTGCACGCCCTCTACGCCGCAGGTCTGGCCGTCGTCGAGGGGCAGCGTTACGTTCCTGGCATCGATCGCTCTGGCAGAGGCGATATCGCAGCCCGTCTCCCTGCGCAGCAGCCAGGCGGCGGTGACGTGGTCCGCATGGGCGTGAGTATCAATGACCAGCCGCAAGCGCAGACCCAGCTCATCTATCAAGGCCAGATCGCGCTGCACCTGGGCGAACACGGGGTCAATCAGCAGGGCTTCCCGCGCCTGCTCATCGGCCAGGAGGTAGGTGTAGGTGGAGGACGTACTGTCAAACAGTTGTCGAAAAATCATCAGTGACCTCGCTATTATGCTGCAGCAAAAGGTGCTCCGGGCTGGCTATATAAATACAGGCCCGCAACGCTGAAGTCTCAATGGTACACGGTTGGCGTCCCTTCTGGGGTCAGATCCCGACGGCACCTGACCCCAGAAGGCCGAGCTGGCTCTGCCGCGCCACGCGCCGCTCTACCGCTTGCGCCAGGACGTCATCGCTGGCACACAGCAGCGTAAAGTGGCTCTTTGCCCGGGTCACCGCGGTGTAGACCAGCTCCCGGGTCAGCACCGGGGACAGTGTGTCCGGCATCACCAGCGCGGTGTGCAGGAACTCAGATCCCTGTGACTTGTGCACGGTCATGGCGAAGACCGTCTCGATGCGCTGCAGCCGGCTGGGCAGGATCCAGCGCACACCGCCGTCACCCGAAGAGAAGGCAACCCTGAGCTTCAAGCCACGCCCCGGGGCGCCGAATTCCACCGGCGCCTGCAGCGCGATGCCCACGTCGCCGTTCATCAGTCCAAGACCATAGTCATTTCCGGTGACCAGCACCGGACGTCCCTCGTACCACTGACTGTCGATCGCAGTGCGGGTGATCAGGCCTTCCTGCTGAAGCGCCCACTCAATCCGTGCGTTCAAGGCCGCAACGCCCTGCTTACCGCTGCGCAGGGGCGTGAGGAGCTGGAATCCGGCGTGCGCCTCTAGCACCGAGAGCGCCCAGCGGTCCCAGTCTTCACGCTCGGCCTGCGCCACCGGGCGTGCAGGGGACGGTCCCCGAAGAAGGTTCAGGTAATGGCTGTAGCCGGCGACGGCCTCCTGCCGATGTCCATGGATTGCCAGAGCGGCCAGCCGCTCGCCATCGGGGCGCAGTCGCTGCACATCGGCAAAGCTCTCGTCCGTCAGCACTCCCATGGCCCGGACACTGTCCCCGGCGTTTATCGCGCGGGCCAGCTCGCCGATACCACTGCGGTCATCAAAGCGGAACGAGTGGCGCAGCATCACCACCGCCTGATCCAGCGGGCGACCCTCGCCGTCCTGATACTCGGACTCCACCGCCCAGCCGCTGGCAGCCTGCAGCCACTGCGCCAGCGCAGGACGGTAGTGTGCCGCCTCTGCTCGGGCACAGAGACTGCCCAGAACCGCACCCGCCTCGACCGAGGCCAGCTGATCCTTGTCCCCAAGCAGCACCAGCCGGGCATGCGATGGCAACGCCTCGAGCAGCGCTGACATCATCTCGATGTCGATCATGGAGGCCTCGTCCACCACCACCATGTCCAGCGGCAGCGGATTGAAGCGATGGTACTTGAAGTGACGGGTATCCGGCCGCGCTCCCAGCAGGCGATGCAGGGTAGTGACATCGGACGGGATGCACTCGCCTAGCTGCTTCGCCCGCGGCAGATCGAGGTCCGCCAGTTGACCGATCTGGCCAATGATCGCCTCGTTCAGGCGTGCTGCAGCCTTGCCCGTGGGCGCCGCAAGCCGGATACGCAGTGGGGCCGAGCCGCTGTCAACGGCTAACACCTGCAGCAGCGCAAGCAGCCGGATGACCGTGGTGGTCTTGCCCGTGCCGGGGCCGCCGGTGATAACGGTGAAGGTGGAGCGCGCACCCAGTGCACAGGCCAGCTTCTGCCAGCGAGCGGGTTCGGCCCTTGCATCCGTGGGTGGAAACAGGCGGTCGAGCACCGCGCGCAGCCGTTCCGGGCAGACCGCGGTCGCACCCGCGAGGCGCGCCGCCAGCGCCTGCGACACCTGCGACTCGTGACGCCAGTAGCGACGCAGGTAGAGCCGGTGATTGTCGAGCACCAGCGGTTCACTGCCGCCGCCCTGACCAACCGCGGCCCAGCTTCGCAGTCGCGACTCCCAGGACGCGGACATGAGGCTCAGCAGCGCCTCGGGAGGCAGCGGCGGATCCTCCGCGGCTGCGGTGTGATCGACCGTCACGGCGATGAGCTCACGGGGCTGTCGGCGCGCCCGCTCGAGGTCCAGCAGGAGATGGCCCTGCCCGGCCTGGTGACTGACCATGACGGCTGCCAGCAGGCAGGCGGCATCGCCGTCGGGCGCCAGGGCGAACAGGCGATGCGCCAGGGCCGCATCCAGATCGCGGATCCAGCCCGCCTCCGCCCAGGCGAATACCAGCGCGAGAAGGGCCCCGGGATCGTCCAGCGCGTGTTCGGTGAGCCGCGGCAGCGTTTTCAGATCGCTCATGCCGTGCGTCCCCCCACTGCTGTGCGCGCTCCTGCGCCCGCCAGGCAGTCGTCCAGCGCCTGTATGACTGCCAGCGGCGGCTTGATCGTGACCACTCCCCGGGAGGGCGCCTCAATGCCGCGCAGGAACACCAGCATAGCGCCGCCGACATGGCTTTCGTAATCGTATGCCGCTCCCAGCGTATGCCGCAGGTGGCGATGCAGCGCCACCAGGTAGATGGCCAGCTGCAGGTCGTAACGCTTTTCAAGCAGGGCACTCTGCATGGCTTGCGCGTGATAGGCGCTATCATCAGCGCCCAGCCAGGTCGATTTCCAGTCGATCACAAAGAAACGCCCCTCGTGCTCGGCCAGCAGATCGATAAAGCCCTTCATCAGGCCATTCAGCCGCCGCTCGCCGAGCGGCGGTCGCGGTGCGCCGGGAAACAGATATGCCTGCAGCAGTCTGTCGAAGGCCGGCGTTGCGGCATCTGCCGTGGCAAACCAGAAGTCGGGCTCGGCGCGGTAACGGGGCAGATGCAACAGTGTCGGCCCGCTGTCCCCCGCCGGCGCCAGCGGTGTGGTCAGCCATGCCTGAATGCCGTGATGCAGGGCATCGATATGCATGTCCCAACCACGCTGGCGACAGCGCTCAGCTACCCGCGCGAGGAGAGATGCATCGTCCAGAACCTGATCGAAGCCGAGGCCAGCCAGGTCTTCCAGCACACTGTGCAGGAACGTGCCGGGCTCAGGGCCGCGGGGAAATGCATGCAGCGTGCCCGAAGCAGGGGTCTGTGGCGCGTCCTGAGGTAGCGGATACACCTGCGGCTCACGCTCCTCGTCGCGCACCTCCACATCGGCGGTCTCCGGCGCACCCTCCAGCGCGGGATGGCACAGCGCCGAGTAGCTGGCAATCCACCAGGATTTGAAGGAGGCATGAGCGGGCAACCGGGCCGCCTTGCCGGCAGGCGGCTCCGGGCTGGCCTCATGCATCGTATCGCTGCTGCCGCCCTCCTCCAGGTGAATATCCGGACAGCGTTCAACCTGCGCCCGCCAGCAGGCGCGCAGACTCTGCAGGTCGGGGATTTTCTCACCACCCGCCAGCAGGTAGCCCAGCGCGGACTTGTGCAGGGTAGCCGTCTGGCTCGCCCCCACCGACAGCGGTGCGAGACCGATAAAGGTGGCATGCCGGGCACGGGTCAGCGCCACATACAGCAGGCGCACCTCCTCGGACAGGCGCTCATCATCCGCCCGCTGAAAACCCTCGGGGGCCAGATCTTTCTTCGCGGCAAGTTCCAGGACCGGACGATGATCGACGTGATACAGCGGGTTGCCAAAGCGCGCGTCAACCTCGCGGTAGGTGCACAGGAACGGGAGGGCCACCAGCGGATACTCCAGCCCCTTGGACTTGAAGATGGTCACCACCTGAATCAGCTCGGCATCGCTTTCCAGGCGCAGGACCTGCTCGTCAGACCCCGGCTCGGCCAGGTGTTCAGCGAGCTGGCGAATAAGCGCATGGTCGCCATCGAGGCTGTCGCTGGCCTGCTGGGCCCACTCGGCGAGATGAAGAAGGTTGGTCAGCGCTCGCTCACCCTGCTTGCGACCGAGCAGGAACTCGGGCACGTGAAAATCATGCAGCAGCCGACGCAGTGCCGGCAATACGCCGCGTCGCTGCCAGAGTTGACGATAACGGATGAAGCGCGCCTGAATGTCTTCAAAGGCCAGCTCATCCCGCTGCAGCGCATCCAGCCAGGCGAGGGAGCACCCCAGCGTGGCGGTGGCCAGCGCGACCCGCAACAGCGAAGGATCCTCGGGGCCAGCCATGGCCCGCAGCCAGTGGTGCAGATCCCGGGCCTCCGGGGTCGCGAAGACGCTGTCCCGGTCAGACAGATAGACACTGGCCAGCCCGCGCGCGCCGAGGGCCTCGCGAATGGCCTTAGCCTCCTTGCGATCGCGCACCAGAACGGCAATGTCCCCGGCCTGCAGGGGTGTGAATCCGCCCCCGTCCGGCGCCCGGAACCCGCTCTTTCCCTCCTGCGCCTGGTTGAGCCAGGCGGCGATGCGGTTGGCGCAGTGACGGGCAGCGTCGCGCAGGTAGGCCTGCTTGTTGAGGCAGGCCTGGTCACCGTCGCCGGCCAGCAGCCAGCCGGTCATGGCGGCAGCGGGTTCACCATCGAGCACAAGCTGCTCGCCGCGGCCATTGGCGTCCACGGGATGAAAGGGCAGCGGATTCTCGTCGGGGTTGTCAGGCTCGGCAAAGCGGAAGGCGGCGCGTGGATACGCACGCTCAGCCCCAAAGAACAACTGATTGACAGCGCCCACTGCGCCAGCACTGGAGCGAAAATTCGTGCCCAGCGTGTGATGGCGGCCCCGGGTGGCCTCCCGCGCCGCGAGGTAGGTATGGATATCGCCGCCGCGGAAGCCGTAGATCGCCTGTTTGGGGTCGCCGATGAGGATCAGGCCCGAGTCCGGCGTGGCGCTGCCAACATCGTAGATACGCTGAAAAATCCGGTACTGCGCCGGATCGGTGTCCTGGAACTCATCGATCATGGCCACAGGAAACTGCGTGCGGATACGCGTCGCCAACGCGTCGCCCGCCTCACCCTCGCTGTCGAGAGCGCCGGCCAGTCCCCGGATCATGTCGTCAAAGCCCATCTGGGCCTGCGCCTCCAGCTGCGCCGCCAGGCGCTGGCCCACCCAGTCTCTGGCCTCGGCGAGAACAGCGGGATGCAGCTGACGCTGAGCCAGCGCCTCTGCCGCCTGCTGCTCCTGCCAGGTCTGCAGCACGTCGAACAGCGCCAGCGCTGGCAGCACACCACCTTTTTTCAGCTTGAAACGCTCCCGCGCCAGCTTCTGCACAAAGGGCGACTCCTCCAGCGCGCGTTGTCCTGCGCCCCACTCGGATAGCTCAGCCAGCCAGCCCGCAAAGGTCTCGTCCCGGTTCAGCCCCCTGAAGGTCGTGCCATTCATGACAGCGCGCAGATCGCGCAGCGTACGGTGAATCTCATCCGCGCTCTGCCGGTAGACGTCACGGGCGTCTGCCTCTGCAGTACCCAGCGCCTCGCGGCTGCGCGCCGCGCGGCCAAGGATACTGTCAAGGTCGGTGCCGGTAACGGGCTCACCGGCAGATAGCAGCGTGGCGTCGTCGCGCTGCAGCAGCCTGCGCAGCTGTGAATGCAGACCCTGTGGCGAGCGAAACAACGCCACCATGACAGCGGCCAGGGGTTCACTGAGGGGATAGACCCGGCTGCGCCAGTAGTCGGTGACCGCTTCCAGGGTCGGCCCGGTCAGGTCCTTGACGATTTCCTGGCGGAACAGTTTGCCGCTGTCAAAGGCGTGCTCCTTGAGCATGCGCTGGGTCCAGCTGTGGATGGTCGAGATGGCGGCATCGTCCATCCACTCCGCGGCCATCTGCAGGCTACGGGCACAGCGTGGCCAGGCTTCTTGCGCAAAATCGGCGCGCAGTGCTGCCAGCAGCGGATCGCTGCCGGCCAGGCCGTCGTTCCCGTCCTCCGCCCGAAAGGCCTCGGTTGCCTGCACCAGGCGCTCGCGAATGCGGTCACGCAGTTCCAGGCTGGCCGCCTCGGTGAATGTCACGACCAGGATTTCCGGGGGCACCAAGGATCTGCTGAAGGCCTTGCCGTGCGCGGAAACGTCGCTGTCGGACTGCCCGTGACCCAGTACCAGGCGCACGTAAAGCAGCGCGATCGTGAAGGTCTTGCCGGTACCGGCGCTGGCCTCAATCAGCTGACTGCCGGTCAGCGGCAGATCCAGCGCGATGGCTCGCTCGCGTGAAAGCGTCATTGATCGTCCTCCTGCACGGCACCTACCCAGGCCCAGACATCGGCGTAAAGCTCCAGGCTGGCGGCGAGGAATGCCGGCGCCTGCACCAGCGCTTCGAGGGTCGGGTACTCCCTCACCAGCAGCGGCGTACGCTCGCAGAGCTGCTCGAAGCTCCTGTCCCAGTCCGCCCGCAGGCGACTGTCAGCCAGCAGGCTCTCGACCTGCGAGTCGTGCGGACTCCCGTCGGGATAGCGTCGCAGCATGGCGAAGGCCAGCTCCGGGTGCGTCGGTATGGGTCGCTGCATTCCCCGCAGCCAGCTGCCCATCAGCCGATCCAGTCGCTCCTGCGCCTGCGCTTCTGGCATGCCGCGCAGCACCAGCGTGCCGCCCGGGGAGACCAGGTGTGTCGCGGCGCCCGGATACAACAGCTGCAGGGCAAGGTGGGCGGGCCACTGCTTGAGAATCTGCATCCAGTGCCGGTCCCGTCCGCGGTTGACAGAACTGGTCATCAACACAATGCGGGCGGTGGCGTCCCGATCCGGGGAGACATGCATACCGTCCAGGGTATCCGCCAGCACCAGCCGGCGCTCGGCACCTTCCCAGTCCAGGCTGGCATCGTGGCGAACAATGGGCGTCAGCGGCAGGCGTTCGGGATAGACTGCGAGGCAATCGCGATAGCTTTCCAGTGTGCCGGGCAGCGGCTGCAGCAAGGTTTTGCGCACCGCAGGGCCAACCGGGACGGGCGGATAGTCCCCCGCACGCTGCCGCTGATTCACTCGCCGCGCGAACAGATCCGGCAAGTCCACGTCCTCGCCCTGGGCCAGCCGCTGCCCCAATGGCTGCAGCAGGGCATCCAGCTGCTGCCATTTATCCAGGCCGTCAAAAGCGAAGGGCTCCTCATCCTGCGCCAGGATGTCGTCGTCACGCACATAGGTTGCAAGCCGCTGCTGGAAGAGCGCCGCAACAGGGTCACGCAGGAAACCCGCCAGCTGGGCGAGCGTGACGTCCACCTCCGGCCACCAGGCCGGCAGTGGCGGGCTGTGCGGCTCGGGATCTGCCTGCGTGCGTTGATCGCTACGCAGGCTCTGCCATTCTGTGGCGTAGGTAAACAGCGCGGAATCCTCGCGGAAATAGGCCGCGCCGAAGGGCTGTAGCGGGTGCTCCGTAGTGATTGCCGGCAGCAGCTCCGCGGCCGGCTGCCCTGAAGCAAGCCGCCAGCCCTTGCCAAGATGATCGCGCAGCTGGCCGACCAGCACACTGGGCGGCTGCTCGCTGTTGTCTTTTACGCTGCGCCCGCACCAGCTGATGCTCAGCCGCTCCCGGGCAGACAGCAGCGCCTCCAGGAACAGGTAGCGGTCGTCGTCGCGTCGCGAGCGATCGCCGGCGCGGTAGTGCTCGCGCAGGGCCATGAGGTCAAAATCCACGGCGTCCGTGCGGCGTGGATAGGCGCCATCGCTCATCCCGAGCAGATAGATGTGACGAAAGGGAATGGCCCGCATGGGCATGAGAGTGGCGAAGGTAATGCGACCCATCAGGAAGCTTCGCGACAGCTGTGGCTCGTCGATGCGGTCGAGCCAGCTCTCGCGCACCACGGCCAGTGACAGGGGCTCGAGCACCCCCGCCTCCTCGATTTCCGTCTGCCAGGCATCGAGGGTGATTCTGATCTGTTCCAGCATGCCCTGCTCTGCCGCGGACACAGGCTTGAGCGTCATCTCCAGCAGCGCTCGCAGTGTGTCCCCCCAGTCCGCGACGCTCTGTGGCTGCTGCAGTCGCTGGCGCAGCTCATCGAGCACGAGAATCAGTCGATACAGCGGACCGACAAGTGCCGCATCCAGACCCGCCACCTCGTCGTAGGGCACGATGGCCGCCCAGTCGGCGCCGTTTTCGGCGGCTTCCCCGACAGCGTAGCCCATGAGCATCCGCGCCAGCCCGAAGCGCCAGCTATGCAGATCGTCATGCCACGGCAGATCCAGCTCACTGCGCTGATCGGCGTTCAGACCCCAGCGCACGTTGGCGCCGCGTATCCAGCGCTGCAGCACCGGCAGGTCGCTCTCCGCAAGGCCGAAGCGCTGTCGCAGCGGCGGGATATCCAGCAGGTCGAGAATCTCGCTGGCGCGAAAACGCAGCGTTGGCAGCGACAACAGCGTTTCCAGCGCGACCAGCATGGGCTGCCGATGGCGCTGCTGCTGATCCGCCACGTGGTAGGGCACGTGACGCGCATCTTCCCGGCTGAACTGACCGAAGACCGCATCGATCGAGGGCGCGTAATCGTTGATGTCCGGCACCATGACCATGATGTCCCGGGGCTGCAGCGAGTCACTGTCCGCAAAGGCCGCCAGCAGTTGATCATGCAGCACCTCCAGTTCGCGCTGTGGGCTGTGACAGCGCTGGAAACGGATCGAGAGGTCCCGCGCAGTATCCACCGGCGGCCAGGTATCGCGGGTTTCCGCCAGCGGGCGCAGCTCAAGGATATCGTCCTGCAGCTGACCCAGCAGCGAGTCTGTGGGCGGCGACTGGAACCAGTCAACCGGCTGCTGCAGGGCCGCCATCGCCTGGACATCGGTACTGTCGTATTCGGCCAGAAGCTGAAGGTAATCGCGCCCCTGCTTGCCCCAGGCGGCCAGCAGCGGATGCGCGTGCAGATGCAGCGACTCCGGATTGAGATGCAGGTTCTCGGGCATGCCGCGGCGACGCTGCTGACGGTGATAATGCCGCAGCACCTCCCGGGTCTCGATGATCTCGCCCCAGAAATGCTGGCAGGGATTGAGCAGGCAGAGAATCACCTCGCTGACGCCAGACAGCGCCGTGAGTACCTCCAGCACCTGCTGCGGCAGTGAGGAAATACCAAACACCACAACGCGAGGTGGCAGGCGGGGGGGACGCTTTTGCAGTCGCGCAGCACTGTCCAGGAAGCGCCGATGTACTGCACCGCGGTGAGTACTCGCAAACGCCGCACCCATTGTATCGCCGATCATTCGCCACAGAGCCGGTTGCCAGCGCTGCTCTGTGGGCACAGGGATTTCGCGGTTGCCCGGCAGGCTGAGGACATCGCGGCCGGCCTCCCAGGCGTTAAGCCAGTCGGCCCGGTACACCTGGTACTGATCGAACAGATCCGCCAGTCGCTCCGCAAGCTGATAGTGCTTGCGCTGTTCGTCGTCCTCACGCAGATAGCGGGCCAGCGGGGCGAACCGCGGATCATCCAGTACCCGAGGCAGCAGCGCCAGCAGCCGCCAGCGCAGCCGCGCCTTGTCGTAGGGAGAGGTTGCCGGCACCTCTCCCGGTCCTTCAACCGCCTCAATTACAGCGCGGTAGACCTCCCACTGAAAACGGGCTGGCAGCATGACATCGGTGCCCAGGCAGATGCCGCGACCGGGCTGTCCCTGCCGCTCCCCGAAGGAGATTTTCAGCCACTGGGCAATGCCGTTGCTCTGCACCAGGAATACCGTGCGCTCGAGGGGATGCAGCGGGTGGCGATTCAGCCAGCCCAGGGTTAGCTCGAGCAGGTCCTCGGTGCGGTTGCTCTGCAGGACGATCAGGCCGTCGTGGGTTGATGGTGCAGGGTCGGTCACTCGCTGTGTTTCCTTTGTTCGCCAGAGACAGCACCGACGCGCACAGCGGTGGCCTCAGTCACAGGTAATAGCTATGGACTTTACGTGACTTGCCAGAGGAAGACAGCCGTGGCTGTCTGCACAGGTACACTTTTCAAGCAGGTGTGGGTGGAACGCGGCGCGGCGTTGCCAGGCGAAGAACGCTCAGAAGCGCCGCGTGATCGACATGAGAACAAACAGCTGTGTCTTTTCCTCAACCACCGGGCTGTCCGCCGCATTATCAATCAGCCGCGACGCGCGGGCGATGCCGGTCCAGCGCCAACGCGACTGGCCCACCGGCAGGCTCAGCAGCCCTTGCAGGCCCAGGCGCTCCAGTCCCGCTCCCGCCGTGTACTGCGGCAGACCCGAGGTCGCTGACTCCGCCGGGGTGACCGCGAACAGGCTGTCCTTGTAATTGCTGTCGCCGAGGCGCAGCACCGGACCTAGCGAGTAAAAGCCGCCCGTCCTCCCCACCCGGCCACGGCGCGCCGCACTGAGATCGAGGTACATCCCCTCATGTCCGCCGCCGACATCCTGAGCCAGCGTCGCATTGGCCGTCCACTCACGACCGCCGGTCTCGACCGACAGCCGCGCCTCCGTGGCGACATTGACTTCCTTCAGCCCAGGTATGTCGTCATTGCGGACGTTGAAGCCCGGAGCAATAGATGCGGCGATGTTGAAAAAGCGACTGCTGGTGAGATCGCGATTGCGATATAGATAACCACCAATTCCCTGCGGGATATTGGCGAAGTAGCGCGTGCCCTTGTCATCGAGGTAGCGAAAATCAAAATAGGGCAGCGGCAACAGCCGGTAATCGGCCCCGCCCACCGACTCCGGATTCACAATCACGCCGAGACCGAGTTCCGTCCGCCACCCGGCGGAACCTGCGCCGCGTTGCTCGACTGCGCCGGCGGCCGACGCTTTGCGGCTCTCCGGGGGCTGGGCCTGGGAAACCGGCACCACAGACATCGTCAATGACAGCACAGACAAGATTAGCGGGACAAGGCGAAGGCGGAGCATGGCGATGCACTCTTAGGGTTTGAGCACTTTACGCCCGCACGGAGACGACGGTTCATTGTCTGCTGCAAAGGCCAGGCTTTTACTCCCGATGCTGGCGCGGCTGCTCTTGCGGGATACCACCTCGCGCAGGCAATTAACCGGGGATTCACCAAGGGTGTAGACTGAGATTCATCTTTCTGTCAGTGATGCCGCCATGAGAAAACTTCGCCTGCCCCTGCTCATCCTCGCGCTTGCAGTCGGCCTGTTTTTCGCCCTCGCCCCGCGCATGGTCGAAAACAGCATGAACCGGGTACTGCCCCACGCGCCGGCACCGATAACGCCGAAAGCTGCGGCACTGCACGCTGATCTGATCGTCGGCGACCTGCACACCGACAGCACACTCTGGCGCAGGGACCTCACAGAGCGCAGCGAGCGCGGGCACGTAGACCTGCCGCGCCTGCGCGCCGGCAACGTCGCGCTGCAGGTCTTCACCTCTGTCACCCGCACACCGGCCGGAATGAATTATGAACGCAACAGCAGCGAGGCCAGGGACAACATCACCCTGCTGGCCATGGCCCAGCGCTGGCCGCCACGAACCTGGGGCAGCCTCACGGAACGCGCTCTTTACCAGGGCGAGAGGATAGCGGCCATCGCCAACGCCGAGCCTGAGGCTCTGGTGCTGCTGCGCAACGCCGCCGATCTTGTCAGACTGCTTGACGAACGCGACGCTGGCGCGCAAACCGTGGGCGCCGTTCTCGGGATCGAAGGCGCCCATGCCCTCGACGGCGACCTCGCCAGCATTGATCGTCTTTACGGCGCCGGCTTCCGCATGTTCGGGCTGCACCACTTTTTTGATAATGCACTCGGCGGCTCGCTTCACGGCACGGGCGGTCAGGGGCTTTCGGCGTTCGGCGAAGCG
Organism: uncultured Alteromonadaceae bacterium; assembly: GCA_964613795.1. Lineage (GTDB taxonomy): Bacteria > Pseudomonadota > Gammaproteobacteria > Pseudomonadales > Halieaceae > Chromatocurvus. The sequence continues at coordinate 155,994 of CAZTJR010000004.1, forward strand.
GTCGTCCGCCGCCTCGACGAGCGGGGAGCGATCATCGACGTGGCGCATTCCTCGCCGCAGAGCGTGCGCGAAGTGCTGACTCTGACGACGCGGCCACTGGTCGTCAGCCATACCGGCTTTCAGGGCCACTGCCCGACGCCGCGAAATATTGACGACGCGCTCATGCGCGACATCGCTGCGGCTGGCGGTCTGATCGGGGTCGGCTTCTGGGATGCCGCGGTGTGCGACGTTTCTCCCGCGGGTATCGCTGCCGCCATCAGCTATGGCGTTGCGCTTGTGGGCGAAGATCACATTGCACTGGGATCGGACTACGATGGCGCGACGACCGTGCCTTTCGATGTTTCCGAGCTTGCCGTGCTGACAGACACCCTGCTAAAGGCGGGCATGGCCGAGTCGACGATCCGCAAGGTCATGGGCGGCAATCTGTCACGCTTTCTCTTGCAAAACCTGCCGCAATAGCGGCCACGGCCAGGAGGCCTGCGTGGAATAGCCCGACAGAGATAGACGGAAAACGGCCGTTATTACGCTGGTGGCCCCACATCCCCTAGAATTGAGTGCAGCACCACCTTGTCAGCCGCCTGCCTGGATGGTAGTCCTGTCGGGAAAATCGCGACGCGCGTCGGAGGAACATCCCCATCAACGAGCGATTGCAAACACTCCGGATACGGCCAGATGCCAGATAGCGCGACATTCGATCGCTCGCTGCTCCGGGCCATCCAGGAAGCGTCGCCGGACGGCATACTCGTGGTCGACGGCCAGGGCCGGGTTGCCTCTTTCAACCGGCGGTTTCTCGAGATCTGGCGGATTTCCGGCGAGCAAATGGCCTCGAGCGGCGGGAGAGGCGGCGCAACATCGGAGGGCGGCATTCTTCCCGAAGCGGCGGAAAAGGTGGCGGATAGCGCAGGATTC
>CAZTJR010000005.1:0-124315 GCA_964613795.1 uncultured Alteromonadaceae bacterium
GTGGCTCCGGCTGTGGCTCCGGCTGTGGCTCCGGCTGTGGCTCCGGCTGTGGCTCTTGCTCAGGCTGTTGCTCCGGCTCTGCATGACCTTCGTAGTCGGTATCAGGTGTCGTATCCGACGTGGATTGAGACGTCTCTGGTGGGTCTTCCGACCTATCCTCTGCGTTTGTTTCTTCAACAACATCACTGACGGCTACATTGCTATCATCTACCGCGGCAGCTTGTCTCGTGTCAGTGTCATGCCCTGATGTCCCGGCCAGTGACGTCAGCGCACTGGCACCGCCTGCGACTGCGGATGAGGGGACATCGGATTCCCCGTTGCCGAGTTCGTTGACTGCGGCAATTTCTTCAACGGGAACTGGCTTGCGCCGGCGACGTCGCGGTTCACCGCGCTTCTGATCGCTCGGGCGCCGGCGCGGTTTTCTGCCCGCACCGCCTTGATTCTCGTCGTCACTGGCATCTTCGGCATTTCCAGCCGCTTCCAGGGACGATTCCTCAAGCGCAGCTTCCAGTGAAGAGTCTTCCAGGTCATCTTGATCCGCTGGCCGAAGATTATTGCCGGAAGCGCTGCCGCCATCGTCGCGACGCGGGCGCCGACGGCGGCGCCGATTACTGCTGCGCGTTGGCGTATCACTGTCGCTGTCACTGGCGTCGACACTGCTGCCATCGTTTTCCGCCGAGCTGGTCTGCGTATTGACGTTGCTTCGCTCCTCTCGGCCTTGGCCCTGCTCGTCACGGCGATTGCGCGAGCGATTGGAACGGCGTCGTCCGCGGCTTCTCGCCCGATCGCCCGACTCTGATGCGGGCTCGGCTGCGGGATCTGCTCCATCCTTGTCGGCCACGGGCTTGCTCTGGGGCTCAGATTGTATTGGCGTGGCAGCTTTTGCAACAACGTCCGCAGGCCCAAACAGATTGACCCAGAGTCGTGTCAGCACGCCAGGCCTTTCATCGGCGGTGGACGGTGCCGTGGGCGTCTGGGTCGGGGTGGGGGCAGCGCCCGCCGGCGTAGCCGTTTCTTCTGTGTTTGCGCTTTCAGCAGGCTCCGCGGGCGCCGCTTGCGCGGGCGGCATCTGTGGCGCTATCGGGCCAACCACTGCCCGCTGCTGCGGCAGTTGAGCTGTGTGGGGATCGCTTATCTGCTCAGCTTCAGGTACTGCAATATCAATTTTATAGCTGGTCTCATGATCACCCACAACCTCGTCATCTCGCAGGCGCTGGACTTCAAAATGTGGCGTTTCGAGGTTCGGGTTCGGCACAACCAGCACTCGGGCACCGGTTACCTGTTCGATTTCTGTCAGCGTCGCGCGCTTTTCATTGAGCAGGTAAGCTGCAACATCAACGGGCACGATTGCTCGGACCTCCGCGCTGCGATCCTTTGTGGCTTCCTCTTCCATCAGGCGAAGGATCGACAGGGCCAGTGACTTGGTGTCGCGAATCGTGCCCTGGCCGGTGCAGCGGGGGCAGACGATGGCAGTGGTCTCCCCGAGAGAAGGACGGAGACGCTGACGGGACATTTCGAGCAGACCGAATCGAGAAATCTTGCCGACCTGCACGCGTGCGCGGTCGATGGCCAGTGCATCACGGATGCGGTTTTCCACTGCCCGCTGGTTGCGCGCGGCCAGCATGTCAATAAAGTCGATCACGACAAGGCCACCCATGTCGCGCAAGCGCAGTTGCCGCGCTATTTCGTCGGCCGCCTCGAGATTGGTCTGCAGGGCGGTATCTTCAATATTGCTGCCCTTGGTGGCCCGGGAGGAGTTGATGTCGATGGAAACCAGGGCTTCCGTCGGGTCAATTACAATAGAGCCGCCGGATGGCAATCGGACTTCTCGCTGGAATGCAGTTTCTATCTGGCTTTCAATCTGGAAGCGGTTGAACAGCGGGATGCTGTCTTCGTACATCTTGATACGGTTGGCATACTTGGGCATTACCATTGAGACGAAATCAGTGGCCTGCTTGTAGGCCTCTGGTGCATCAATGAGCACCTGGTCGACATCGTCGCGCAGGTAATCGCGTACTGCGCGAATAATAACATTGCTCTCCTGGTATAGGAGTACGGGATCACTGTGTTCTTTGCTGGCTTCGCAGATCGCCGTCCACAGTTGGAGGAGATAGCTGAGGTCCCACTGAAGCTCCTCAGGACTTCGACCAACGCCCGCGGTGCGGATAATGACGCCCATGCCGTCTGGAATATCCAGCACGCTCAAGGCTTCGCGCAGCTCTGCCCGGTCATCGCCCTCAATGCGACGGGATATCCCACCGGCGCGCGGGTTGTTGGGCATCAACACCATGTAGCGACCGGCAAGACTGATAAACGTTGTCAGCGCCGCGCCTTTACTGCCGCGCTCTTCCTTGTCGACCTGAACAACGACTTTGGTGCCTTCCTTGACGACATCGCGGATCTTGGTACGGCCGTCGGCATCGCCGGGGCTGCGGTAGAAGTATTCTCTGGCAATTTCCTTGAGCGGCAGAAAGCCGTGGCGATCCGCGCCGAAGTCGACGAAAGCCGCCTCCAGGCTGGGTTCCACACGGGTGATTTTACCGACATAGATATTGGATTTTTTCTGTAGACGGGTGCGATTCTCGATATCCAGATCGTATAGACGCTGACCGTCCACCAGTGCGACACGCATTTCTTCAGGCTGCGTGGCATTGATAAGCATTTTCTTCATAGGGTGACTCACCTTGTGTTCAGGCGAGCCGGAAAGTCAGGACCAGTTCTGCAAACACAGACGTCCTGCATCGATAATGCAGGCTCCGCTTCGATAATCTACCGCTTATCCGACGCCGTTCCGCGGCGCCCTCACTACTCTTGTGCAAAAACTGCTTGGTATTTTCGCGCAGCAAACGCCCGATGACGATCCTGCGTTGCCATATCCCGATGGCCAACACGCGCTCCCGCGTTAAATGGCGGAAACCCGGTGATCATGTCTGCGTAATTCCGGCCTACCTGTAACGTTTTCTCAATCCCGTGCGCTATCCGGGGTTTCAAGGCGGGGGAGGGAAGCGCTACTGTCTTGGTTCTCGCCGTCCCCGGCCAACCCCTGGACCAGGGCCAGGTGCTTCGCATCGACACCGCCTGTGGATACGGCACATAATAACGGGCCGTACTTGCAGTGGCGGGTTGTCCGGCTGTGCTGTGATGTATACAGTGACGCGCCGACGCTAGGCGTGGAGAATAGCAGCAAAGCCCGACGCACTCAAATATAAGAGGTAAGAGTTTTGACCGAAAGTCCCGGCACTGTTGCGCCTCGCGTGCGCCATCGGACCGTCGATGAGCGCAGTGATGGTCAACGACTCGATAACTTCCTCATCCGGGAAATGCATGGCGTCCCGCGGACTCGCCTCTACCGCGCCCTGCGCAAGGGTGAAATCCGGGTAAACAAGGGCCGCGCACGTGCAGACTATCGGCTGGTGACCGGCGACGTGGTCAGGTTGCCGCCCCTGCATCAGGCCAGCCGCAGGGAAGCGACGGTTGTACCTTACTACTGGTCAGAGCGCCTGGCCGGGCGGATCGTCCGGCGTGATGAACGGCTTCTCGTCGTCAACAAGCCTTCCGGCCTGGCGGTGCATGGTGGCAGCGGGCTCGACTTCGGTCTTATCGAGTGTCTGCGGCAGATCTACCCGGAGGACCGCCATCTAGAGCTGGTGCACCGCCTTGACCGAGATACATCCGGGCTCATTCTGGTATCACGACAGCCTGCGGCTCTGCGGGAACTTCATGGTCTTCTTCGCGGCACGGGTGTCAGCAAGGATTACCTGGCGCTAGCAGTCGGTCACTGGCCAAGACATCTGACACGCATCGAGGCACCACTGGAAAAGAACACGCTGCAGTCGGGCGAGCGAATGGTGCGTGTCGCCAGGGGCGGCAAGCCATCACAGACAGCCTTCTCGGTTGTACGCTATGTTGGCAATGCAACACTGCTTCGAGCCAGCCCGATAACCGGGCGCACGCATCAGATCCGCATACACGCCCGACACGCCGGCTTTCCACTCCTCGGCGATGACAAGTATCAGAATGAGGACAGTGCGGCGCTGACCCGCGCGCTGGGCCTGCAGCGCCTGTTTTTGCACGCAGAGCGACTGCGCTTTCGCCTCGGCGATGACGTTTATGACCTCAATGCAGCCCTCGACGACGACCTCGCGGCCCTGCTCGATCGGGCGCCACAGCCATAGCGGCCAGGCCGTTTGCCCCGGCAGCGGGAAGTGTGGGTTGAACTGCTTGTATTACCTCGTTTTTTTTTGACAAAGGCCGGCGCTGTCCCTATAGTGCGCGCCTATGTCGGCAACCCCCCTTCCGCGCACGCTGGATCTGCGTAAACCAGCCATGCATAAGGCGTACTTTGAAGGCGACGTGGCGCCTGCAGATCTTCAGCGATTGCGAGGGCTGCTCGCGGGTGACGAAGGGCACATTCACGCGGTAATCAGCTGCGACCTCGATGAGCAGGGCAGAACCGTGCTGTCTGTGGCTGTTAACGCCAGTATCAGTGTTCGCTGCCAACGCTGCCTTGAGGTATTTCAGCGACCGCTCGATGCAACCAGCAAGCTCGCGGTTGTCAGGACGGACGAGCAGGCGGCGGGTTTACCGGAAGGGCTCGAACCGTTGCTGGCCGCACGAGACATTGATTTGTGGGCCGTGGTAGAGGATGAACTGGTTCTGGCAATGCCAGTTTACAGTTACCACGAGGAAAAGACGTGTATCGAAAAGCTGGCAGGGGCGGAATTTGCAGCGTCCATGGCTGACGAAGGCACACCAGCGAAGGACGGCAGGACAGACGGCCCGTTCAACGTATTGGCGCAATTGAAGCGCGACCTTGATCATTAATACAGGCAGGAGAAGACCATGGCAGTACAGCAGAACAAAAAGACACGCTCACGGCGCGGCATGCGTCGTTCACACGACAGTCTGACCGGCAGCACGCTGAGCGTCGATCCGGTATCGGGAGAAAGCCACCGCAGACATCATGTGACAGCGGACGGTTTTTACCGTGGCAAGAAAGTTGTCGACACCGGCAACGAAGACTGAACCGGTATCGGCCTGCTCTTCCACCGGAGCAGGCACCGCGGGATCAGCAAACCACCGCCAGGCTCTGAAAGAGCCCACCGGTGGTTTTTTTATGGTGAGATGAAAAGAAAAAGGATCGGCATATGAGGCACGACTCTCTAGCCTTTGTATTTCCCGGGCAGGGATCGCAGAAAACCGGAATGCTGGCGGCCGCCTACACCCTGAGTGATGATGTCAGGGCAACCTTTGACGAGGCGTCGCAGGCTTTGGGTTACGACGTCTGGGCCGTGATTTCGAAGGGAGACCAGGACGCACTCAACCTGACAGAGACCACGCAGCCGGTGCTCCTCGCCAGCAGCGTCGCCATCTGGCGTCTGTGGCGCGCCCAGGGTGGACAGTCGCCGACCATGATGGCGGGGCACAGCCTGGGAGAGTTCTCAGCGTTGACCTGCGCAGGCAGTCTTGAGTTTGCCGACGCGCTGCGATTAGTGCGCGAGCGCGGACGGTTGATGCAATCCGCCGTACCGGTGGGACAAGGGGCAATGGCAGCGGTGCTCGGCATGGATGATGCTGATATACAGCGCATTTGTGATGAACTCGCGAAGGCGCATGATAGCGTCGTTGCACCGGTTAATTTCAACGCCCCGGGCCAGGTCGTCATTGCCGGTCACGCTGGCGCCGTCAATGCCGCCGCAGAGGCACTCAAGGCTGCGGGTGCGAAACGCGTGATGCCGCTGCCTGTCAGCGCACCCTTTCACACAGAGTTGATGCGACCCGCCGGAGAAAGGCTTGCGGCTCTGCTCGCGGACGTGCCCATCAAGTCGCCGAACATTCCTGTCATTCATAATGTACATGCCCGAAGCGAGACCGACCCCGGGCGTATTCGGGAGCTGCTGACCACACAGATTGCATCGCCGGTCATGTGGACCGACTGCGTACGGGCACTGGTCGACGCGGGAATGACCCGATTCGGGGAGTGCGGGCCCGGCAATGTTCTTAGCGGCCTTAACAAACGCATTGACAAGACCATTGAGAGCTTTCCCCTCGAAACGCCAGAGGGTGTACAGTCACTGATCGACAGAAACAGCTCGCACCTCGGAGAATAGGATGACGGACGCGGAAACCCCAGGAAGAATAGCACTGGTGACAGGCGCCAGCCGCGGCATCGGCCGCGCCATTGCAGAGCAGCTCGCTGCCAGTGGACACACTGTAGTCGGTACCGCGACCTCGGAAAATGGCGCTGCAGCAATCAGCGAATTTCTGGGCGCAGCAGCAACACCTGGCTACGGCAGGGCGCTCGACGTGACTGACGGCGACGCGGTCAGCCATCTGGTCTCGCGGGTGACGGACGAGCAGGGCGCCCCACTGGTGCTGGTCAACAATGCGGGCATCACGCGGGACAACCTGCTGATGCGCATGAAGTCTGACGAGTGGGACGACGTGATCAGCACCAACCTGAGTGCGCTGTATCGTGTCAGCAAAGCATGCATGAAAGGCATGACCCGAGCGCGCTGGGGGCGCATCGTCAATGTGACATCGGTGGTTGGCGCCATGGGCAATGCGGGGCAGAGTAATTATGCCGCAAGCAAGGCCGGCGCCGGCGGTTTCAGCCGGGCACTGGCAAGAGAACTGGGTGGCAGGAATGTTACCGTCAACTGTGTCGCGCCTGGATTTATCGATACTGATATGACCCGCGGGTTGACCGATTCACAACGAGACGCGATGCTTGGTCAGATTCCGCTCGGGCGACTCGGCGCGCCGGAGGAAATTGCCGCGCTCGTGGCGTTTCTGTGCAGCGACGCAGCAGCCTACATCACAGGCGAGACAATTCACATAAACGGTGGCATGTATATGGCGTGATACCCGCGCCCTGAAAAGTAGTACTACTACCCGAAAAAAACTTGTAAAATCGAGGCTCGAACCGGGTGAGGTTTGGGTCCCCAACAGAAGCAGGAGTAATCTACGATCATGAGCAGCATTGAAGAACGCGTAAAAAAAATCGTCGCCGAGCAGCTGGGCGTCAAAGAAGACGAAGTTCAGACGGAAGCCTCTTTCGTCGAGGATCTCGGTGCAGACTCCCTCGACACGGTGGAGCTGGTCATGGCACTTGAGGAAGAGTTTGAGACCGAAATCCCGGATGAGGAAGCCGAGAAAATCACCACGGTCAAGCTTGCCATTGACTACATCAACGCCAATCTCGCCTGAGAAATGTGATCGCCTGCCGGAAAGCCGCCTCTGCATCATGAGGCGGTTTTTTTTTGAAAGGCGATCGTGCTTCATATCAGGTTAGAGGCATCACCGGGCGAGGAGCAAACCTGTGATCGGCAGAAGAGTCGTGGTAACGGGCATGGGTGCGGTGACGTCAGTCGGGCACACAGTCAAGGCAAGTTGGGAAAGCATACTGGCAGGGAAAAGCGGCGCGGCTGACATCACGGCTTTCGACGTCAGTGCCTACAGCACCCGCTTCAGTGCAAGCGTCCGCGATTTTGACGTGTCCCCCTATCTGTCTTCCAAGGAAGCACGGAAGCTGGATGTCTTTGTCCAGTACGGGATGGCCGCGGGCATTCAGGCCATGCAGGATGCCGGGGTTGAAATCAGTGACGCCAACGCGACGCGGGTCGGCTGTGCAATCGGTTCCGGTATCGGCGGTATCGGCCAGATTGAAAAGAACACGGAAATCGTCAACAGCTCCGGCCCCCGAAAAATCTCGCCTTTTTTCGTGCCGGGCTCAATCATCAACATGATCAGCGGTAATCTGTCTGTCAAATACGGCATGCAGGGACCGAACCTGGCAATTGTTACCGCATGCACGACCGGTACGCACAACATCGGCCTTGGTGCACGGCTGATTGCTCAGGGCGATGCCGACGTTATGCTGGTGGGGGGCGCGGAAATGGCAACCACGCCTGTGGGCCTGGGGGGCTTTGCGGCCGCACGCGCCCTGTCCACGCGCAATGACGATCCTGCGGCAGCGTCCAGACCCTGGGACCGGGACCGGGATGGCTTCGTTCTCGGCGATGGTGCCGGCGTGCTGTTGCTGGAGGAATTCGAATCCGCAAAAGCGCGAGGCGCCCACATATACGCCGAGGTCAGCGGATTTGGCATGAGTGGCGATGCCTACCATATGACGCTGCCGCCAGAAGACGGAAACGGCGCCGCTCGCGCCATGACAAATGCCCTGAGCGATGCCGGCCTGGCGCCGGATGCCATCGACTACATTAATGCCCATGGCACATCCACGCAGGCGGGTGACCTTGCCGAGAGTCGCGCAATAGAATCTGTTCTGGGCAGGGCGGCCGAGTCTGTCGCGGTGAGTTCTACCAAATCGATGATCGGCCATTTGCTGGGGGCCGCGGGTGCTGTTGAGGCCATCTACACGATTCTTGCATTGCGCGACCAGGTCGCCCCCCCGACGATTAACCTCGAGAATGTCGATGATGGCTGTCGACTCAATTACGTGCCAAACAATGCTCAGCCACGCGCCATCAGGCACGCCCTGTCAAATTCATTCGGCTTCGGCGGCACCAACGGCTCACTCGTTTTCAGTCGGGTGAGCTAGTGGTTCACTAAACGGCTAACCGGTTTGTCCGCGACCATTCGCACATGGATCGATGGCCAGGAAGTGACTGCATTGCCCCTTCCGGATAGGGGCCTTGACTACGGCGACGGTCTTTTCGAGACCATGCCGATTATCGACGGAAACATTCCCTGGCTCAGCTACCACCTCGAGCGCCTGCAGGATGGACTGCTGAAGCTGGGGTTTCACAGTGAGGCACACAGCCCCGTGCGGGACTACATTAGAACAGCGCTGGACGATCGCCGCCTTACCGGCGTTATGCGCCTGACGGTCACTCGGGGAGCGGGCATGCGAGGCTACGCGCCTCCCGAGCCGGCGCGGCCAACCTATATCGTGCAAATCTCGTGTGCAGATAGCGCCGGCCAGCCGGAACTGCCACCCGCCCATGTCGATCTCTGTAGCGTCACGTTGGCGAGACAACCCCTGCTCGCAGGCATCAAGCACCTGAACCGTCTTGAGCAGGTGCTGGCGGCAAAAGAGCGGCAGCAGAAGGGGCTTGATGAGATGCTCATGACGGACACGAGCGGCAGCGCCGTCTCCGTGATCAGCGGCAATCTTTTCCTGCTCAACGGCAATCAGCTGCTGACGCCCACGCTCACCGATTGCGGCATCCTCGGCACACGCAGGCGGCTGGTCCTGGACGAACTCGCTCCGACACTAGGGCTCGACTGCCTGCAGGTGGCAATGACTGCGGCCGATCTTGAATCCGCCGATGAGGCTTTTTACTGCAACAGTCTGCGAGGCTACCAGCCCATAGGGCGTTATGGCGACCGGCGCTGGCGTCGGCATCGCATCGCCCTACGCCTCCAGGAGCTGTACCGGGAGCGCCTGCTGACATGCGCCGCCTGATCCTGTTCTGCACGGCAGCGGCAGTGCTGCTGGGGGTTACCGGCTATGCACTCTGGACTCAGTGGAAGGCGCCGGTTGCCATGCCAGAGGATGGTTACTATCTTGACGTGACGCCGGGCGACACGCTGTCGTCCCTGTCCCATCGACTGGCAGAGGACGGTATCGTCCGCAGCAGGCTGTTGCTGAACTGGTATGGACGCCTGACCGGACTCGATGCCCGCCTGCAGAGCGGCGAGTATCGACTCAAAGGCAGCCTGACGACGCCGCAGGTCCTGGCGCTTATCAGCCGCGGCGATGTGATTTCCTACACGGTAACCCTGCCCGAGGGTATTACCCTCGGGCAGGCGCTGGCCATCATCCAGGACGCACCAGGACTGACCAGTATTCTTTCCGGACCCGAGGACGAGCGCCTGCTGGCGCTTGCCAAGGGCAGGGCGTCGGCGGAGGGACTGTTTCTTCCGGAAACCTATCGCTATGAGCGCGGCACGACGGATTGGGAAATCCTGCATCGTGCACATGAGGATTTGATGACCGCACTGCATCGGCTATGGAATGAACGTAGCCTGTCACTGCCTTATGAAGAACCTTATGATGCACTGATCATGGCATCTATCGTGGAGCGGGAAACCGGCGTGGCATGGGAGCGCCGACAGGTAGCCGGCGTTTTTGTTCGGCGGCTCCAGCGTGGCATGCGACTGCAGACCGACCCTACCGTCATCTACGGACTCGGCGCCAGCTACGACGGCAATCTTACCCGGGCCCACCTAAGGGATGTCGATAACCCCTACAATAGCTATCGCCACGGCGGTCTGCCACCGACGCCGATTGCACTGGCTGGGCTACCTGCTCTGCACGCGGCGCTAAGCCCCGAGGAAGGTAGCGCTCTGTATTTTGTCGCCCGTGGCGATGGTACGCACGTGTTCAGTGACACACTGGAAGACCACCAGCGCGCAGTGCAGCAGTATCAGCTGCAGCGACGCTCCGACTATCGCTCACAACCGCCACGGGGATGACATGACAACGCGGGGCCTGTTCATTACCGTTGAAGGGGGCGAGGGTGTCGGAAAATCGACTGCGCTGGAGTATCTGCATCATTACCTTGGTGCCGCAGGCATTCCGATTCAGGTCACTCGGGAACCGGGCGGCACGCCACTCGGCGAGGAAATACGTCAGGTGCTGTTATCTGTTCGAGACTCCTCGGTAGACCCCCTCGCAGAACTCCTGCTCATGTTCGCTGCCCGGTCGCAGCATCTGAAAGAAAAGATCTGCCCGGCACTGGAGCAGGGGACCTGGGTACTTTGCGATCGTTTCACGGATGCGTCTTATGCGTACCAGGCCGGCGGACGCCAGCTGCCCATGCAATGGGTCCAGCAGCTTGAGCAACTGGTACAGGGAGATCTGCACCCGGACTGTACACTGCTTCTGGATGCGCCGGTGGAAACTGGCATTGAGCGCGCCCGGGGTCGCGGAACACTCGACCGCTTCGAGCGCGAGCAGCGGGCTTTTTTCCAGCGCGTCCGCGATACCTATCTGCGTCTTGCTCGGGAAGGCTCCGGGCGTTACCGGCTTGTCGATGCGTCGCAACCTCTGGAGTCAGTAAACTCGCAGCTTGAGGACATAGGGCTGGATCTGGTGCGCTGCTGGAGCGAGGCGAGCGGACCATGATGCCAACAGACACACCGACATACGATGCGATCAGTACGCCGCTGCCGTGGCAACGAGATGCCTGGGAGGGCCTGACGACGCTGGCAGATGATGGGCGTCTTCCTCACGCGCTGCTGATCAGTGGCGAGGAGGACACTGGCCGGCGGCGCTTCGTCACGGCATTGGCGCGCTACCTCCTGTGTCAGGCGCCAGTACAGGGATCCAATTGCGGCCAATGCAAGACCTGCCTGCTCAGTCAGGGTGAGGGCCACAGCGACTGGCGCTGGGTGGGGCCCTCAGGCAAAGCCAGGGGGGTAGGAATTGACCAGATCCGTGATGTCATCCGCTTCAGTGCGCAGACCAGTGCGCTTGGCAGATACAAGATCCTGGTGATCCATCCCGCCGATAGCATGACCCTGGCTGCCGCCAACGCCTTTCTGAAATGCCTGGAGGAGCCAGCGGAGGACACCCTCATCCTGCTGGTCACGCGCTCACCAGCCGGCGTGCCCGCAACGATACGCTCACGCTGTCAGCACTTGCGTTTGTCGACGCCGGCCTACGATACCGCGCTCGACTGGCTGGCGATGCTCAATGGCGACCGACAGCTGGCGCAGCGCGCGCTGGCGGGCGCGGAAGGCATGCCGCTCCTCGCTGATCAGCTGCTGAGAATCGACGGCGCGCTGGATAAAGCAGAAGCGCAGCATCGGCTGTTTTCCATGCTATTCGCCGGAAGGGGAGAGTCGGCAGAGGTGGCAAGGATGCTCAGCGCAATGGAGCCGGCCGCGGCGGTCGGCAACCTGCTTGCGCGTCTGCATGGCTACCTTCGGAAACTATCCAGTGAGGAATTGCGTGGGCAGCAGGCACACGCACTGTTCGCACTCGACAGCCGCTTGCGCGATCTGCAGCGCGCCATAGCGGGGGGCGCAACGCCGCAGAAGGAACTGCTGGGCGATGCGCTGGCGAGCGAGCTGACGGGTATTTTGGGGTCAGGTCCATCGAGGTGATAAACTCTCCGGCCTCGCATGACAGGTGATAATTGACGTGAACGAGCCACACAACAGTCGTCAGGGGATCCTGTCACTGACCATCAAGGACAAGGCGGTTCTGTATTCCGCCTACATGCCATTTGTCAGGAACGGTGGTTTATTCGTCCCCACCAATAAAAGTTACGACATCGGTGACGAAGTCTTCATGCTGCTGTCTCTGATGGAAGAGCCGGAAAAAATCCCCATTGCCGGCCGTGTTGTTTGGGTAACCCCGCGTGGCGCGCAGGGCAACCGCACCGCAGGCATTGGGGTACAGTTCTCCGAACAGGATGCAGCTGCGAACGCCAAGATAGAGGCATATCTGGCGGGTGCCCTGAAGTCGGAAAAACCGACACACACCATGTAAACAACTTATAATTGATCACAGAAAATCTCTGCAAGATGCTGATATTAATAACTTCCTATCAAAAAAATGGGCTCCAATAAGGAGCCCAACAAGACCATTAGGAGTGAAACACAAAGGAATTTCTCCCTTCGCAGAGCCATTGGGTGAGCTCTGGCGGCCCGAAAGCCCAACGAGGCTTGAGCCACAGCACAAGTATCGCTCAATCCAGGTAATTTTCCACAGGTTTCATGGCAAAAATATAGCACCATTAGTTATATAGGCATCCAGCTGGATTAACCCCAGGAATATTTAGTATGGTCGCGACCGCCAACCCACAACCCTTGCGAGGCGTGATCGAAGGTTTTTACGGCAGCCCCTGGCCGGCAGAAGCCAGATCGCTGTATGCCGCTTGGCTGGCCGAGCTGGGCCTCAACTGCTATCTGTATGCCCCCAAGGCAGATCCCTATCTCCGCCGTGCCTGGACAGAACACTGGCCGGAGGACGAGTGGTGTATGCTGCGCAATCTCGCGGAACGGCACCGGAGAGCCGGGATCATGTTCGGTATCGGATTGTCGCCGTTTTCCCTGTACGCCGATTACAGCCCGGCCCAGCGGTCCCGCCTGCGGGCAAAAATAGAGCGCCTGAACGCGCTCGACGCGCCGTTTCTGGCCATTCTATTCGACGACATGCCCGGTAATCAGATGGATCTGGCGGCGCGGCAGGCGGACATCGTTAATGATTGCCTGGCATGGAGCTGCGCCGAGCGGGTGGCGGTCTGCCCGACCTATTATTCCTATGACCCTGTACTGGAGCGGGTGTTCGGCACAAGGCCGGCGGCGTACTGGCGTGACCTGGGTGCTGCAATACCGGGCGAGGTCGATATATTCTGGACGGGTGAGAAAGTCTGCGCCGACGCAGTGCCAGCGTCGACGCTCAACGTCATCAACGCTGAACTGCGGCGTCCGGTAATGCTCTGGGACAATTATCCGGTCAACGATGGGGCAGACCGCTCACGTCATCTTTACCTGGAGCCCCCGCCGGCGCGAGATGCCGATAATCTGCGCACGGTCTCGCGAGGCCACCTGTGCAACGGCATGAATCAACCCTGGCTGACACTGCCGGCTCTCGCGGGCCTCGCGGCCCTCTATGATGCAACAGTCGACAGGCATAACTGGCTGGCCGACACCCTCGGTGATGTCACATATAGCAGGCTGCGGCGGGACGCGGGACGGTTTCGGGAACGCAAGAGAGAACAGCTGCTTGAAGATGACGGGCAGGCACTGCAGCAGGTATATGGTGCCCTGGGCACCCCGGCGGCCCGCGAGGTTGTGGCCTGGCTACGGGGAGATTATCGTTTCGACCCGGCCTGCCTGACGGATTGAGGCCATCTGCCACCCCCAAAAGCCGGTTGAATGGCACCCGGCCTTGTGGCAGAATTCACGCCCTTGAAAAGTACCCGCCAGCACGCTACCCAGCTTTGTCTGACCACCCCTCTCATCGGGTTGACGGCCTTGCCGGTTGCGGATGACAGGCATTGCGCGGGCGGGTCGGGCAGATCATGCGGGAGTGGCGGAATTGGTAGACGCGCTGGATTTAGGTTCCAGTGCCGCAAGGCGTGAGAGTTCGAGTCTCTCCTTCCGCACCATTATCAGCAGCAGTCCGCGGGCATCGCGGCTAAATAACAGCGCGCAGGTCTGCAGGGATCTGCGCTGTTTACGTGAGGAAACACCATGCAGGTCTCTATAGAAACGACGTCGGGCCTTGAGCGCCGTCTGACCGTGGGCGTACCGGCGGAGCGCGTGGACGCCGAAGTTGACAATCGCCTGAAAAAGGCTGTCAAGAACGTGCGGCTGCCCGGCTTCAGACCTGGCAAGGTGCCACTGAAAGTCATGCGTCAACGCTTCGGCCAGGGCGTCCGTCAGGAAGTGCTGGGCGAAGTGATGAGCCAGACCTTCCAGGATGCCGTTGTTCAGGAGAATCTGCGACCGGCGGGGCAGCCGGCAATCGAGGCCCGCAGTATCGAGGCCGGCCGTGACCTTGAGTACATCGCCACTTTTGAAGTTTTCCCCGACATCAAGGTAAAAGACGTAGAGGGTTTCGCCGTCGACAAGCCGGCTGCAGATGTCTCCGAAGAAGACGTCGACACCATTATTGACATTTTTCGCAAGCAGCAGGGCTCCTGGGAGAGTGTTGAGCGGCCCGCAGCGGCGGAAGACAAAGTTATTATCGATTATACAGGCACCCGCGACGGCGAGGAGTTCGAGGGTGGCAGCGCCACCGATGCCGAGCTCGAACTGGGCTCGGGCCGCATGATCCCTGGGTTTGAGGAGGGGGTCGAGGGCATGCAGGCAGGCGATGAAAAAACTCTGTCGTTGACCTTCCCCGACGACTACCACGCCGAAGAGCTGCAGGGCGCCGCGGTGGAATTCAAGGTCGCGATAAAGGATGTCAAGGCACTGCAGCCGGCACCGCTGGATGAAAAGCTGTTCGCCAGTTATGGTGTTGAAAGCAACGACGAAGCTGCGTTTCGCCAGGAAGTTGCCGACAACATGCGACGCGAGTTGCGCAATGCAGTGGAAGCCAGGATCAAGCAGCAGGTAATGGATGCGTTGCTGGAAGCCCACACCGATCTGGACATCCCGAAAGCACTGATCAAGCAGGAAGTCGGTACGCTCCGGCAACAGATGTTCCAGCAGTTCGGCGGCGCAGCAGGGCAAGACCTTGACCTGGAATCACTGCTGCCGGACGACATGTTCAGCGAGCGAGCTGAACGTCGGGTCAAGCTGGGGCTTCTGCTGTCAGAATTAATCAATAAGCTGGAAGTGACGGCAGATGCCGAGCGCGTTCGCCAGGAGATAGAGGAAATGGCTTCCACATACCAGGACCCGGAAGAGGTGATCAACTGGTATTACGCAAACCAGGAGCAGCTGGCCAACGTAGAATCCAAGGTTCTGGAAGATCAAGTGGTAGAAAAACTGCTTGAGCAGGCGACTGTGACGGAACAGCCCTGCACGTACCAGGAAGCAATCAGTCAGGGCCAGCAGGCAAACGGCTGACCCCGAGCATTTTCAACCCGGCCAGAGCGCGACTCTGGCCCGTCAAGGACACGTCAACATGTCGCAACACACAGGCGCAACAGTGGACACAATTTCCAACATCGGCTTGATTCCTATGGTCGTGGAGCAAACCGCACGCGGTGAGCGCTCATACGACATATACTCCCGTCTGCTCAAGGAGCGCGTGATTTTCCTGGTTGGCGCCGTGGACGACCACATGGCAAACCTCATCGTCGCGCAGCTTCTCTTTCTGGAATCGGAAAACCCTGACAAGGACGTGCACCTGTATATTAATTCCCCGGGCGGATCAGTGACTGCGGGGCTTTCTATCTATGACACGATGCAGTTCATCAAGCCGGACGTCAGCACCATGTGCATCGGCCAGGCTGCATCAATGGGTGCCTTTCTGCTCGGCGGTGGCGCCAAGGGCAAGCGGTTCATACTCCCCAACGCCCGGACAATGATCCACCAGCCTATGGGCGGCGCCCAGGGCCAGGCGAGTGATATCGAAATCCATGCCCGCGAGATTCTCCTCATTCGCGAGCGACTCAATCGCCTGATGGCGGATCACACCGGACAGCCGCTGGAGACGATTCAGCGAGACACCGAGCGGGACCGGTTCATGAGCGCCGAGGAAAGTCGCGATTATGGCCTGGTGGATTCCGTCGTCAGCTCACGGGACGCGGCCAGCGTCTGAGCTCTCACACTTGCAAAGCCAGGTGAAAAACTTCAACCTTAGGTCAGTAAAAGACACATCCAGCACGTGGCAATAGGCGGATAAATGAGTAAGGAATCCTCCGGATCCGGAGACGACAGCGGAAAACTCCTGTACTGCTCCTTCTGTGGCAAAAGCCAGCATGAGGTGCGCAAGCTGATCGCGGGGCCGTCGGTATTTATTTGCGACGAGTGCGTTGATCTGTGCAACGACATTATCCGCGAGGAAGTGCAAGAGGCAAATGCCGACGACAAGCAGGATCGGCTTCCTGTACCCCAGGAAATAAACGCCATTCTTGACGAATATGTCATCGGGCAGCAGCGCGCCAAGAAGGTACTTTCGGTAGCGGTCTACAACCACTACAAGCGATTGCGTTACGGCAGCTCGCGCGGCGAGGACGTCGAGCTGGGCAAGAGCAACATCCTGCTCGTTGGCCCAACCGGCTCGGGTAAAACACTGCTTGCCGAGACACTCGCACGCCTTCTGGACGTTCCCTTCACGATAGCGGATGCCACCACGCTCACCGAGGCAGGATATGTTGGTGAGGATGTCGAGAACATTATTCAGAAGTTGCTGCAGAAGTGTGACTACGATGTCGAGAAAGCACAGGTCGGTATTGTTTACATTGATGAAATCGACAAGATTTCGCGCAAGTCAGACAACCCGTCGATCACCCGCGACGTGTCCGGTGAGGGCGTGCAGCAAGCGCTGCTGAAGCTTATCGAGGGCACCGTGGCATCGGTGCCA
Source organism: uncultured Alteromonadaceae bacterium (assembly GCA_964613795.1). GTDB lineage: Bacteria > Pseudomonadota > Gammaproteobacteria > Pseudomonadales > Halieaceae > Chromatocurvus. The sequence continues at coordinate 16,964 of CAZTJR010000005.1, forward strand.
CCCCAGGGGGGTCGCAAGCACCCGCAGCAGGAGTTTCTGCAGGTCGATACTGCCAACATCCTGTTTATCTGCGGCGGGGCGTTTGCCGGCCTTGACAAGGTCATCCGCAATCGCTCGGAAAAAGGCGGCATTGGCTTTGGCGCCGAGGTCAAAAGCAAAGACAATTCCCGCAACATGGGTGAGCTGCTGTTCGAACTCGAACCAGAGGACCTGGTGCAATACGGGCTGATTCCCGAGTTTGTGGGGCGTCTGCCGGTTATTGCAACGCTTGAGGAGCTGGATGTCGCTGCATTGATGCAGATCCTGACCGAACCCAAGAACTCGCTGACGAGACAGTACAGCAAGCTCTTCGAAATGGAGGGTGTGGAGGTTGATTTCCGGGATGATGGTCTCCGGGCGATCGCCGAGCGGGCAATGGAGCGGAAGACCGGTGCCCGTGGTCTGCGCTCGATTCTCGAAGGGGTATTGCTGGACTCCATGTACAATATCCCGTCGCGCGACGATGTGGCCAAGGTGGTGATTGACGAGTCCGTCATACGCGGCGACTCCGAGCCACTGCTGGTCTATCAGAACAGCGAGCCTGCCAGGGCAGCGTCCACAGACGACTGACGCCGCCGCCCGGCGGCGTCCTCGCCCGCAACCCCGGTCATCTTGTTTTCTCATAATATGGCCCCACCTCAGTAGCAATGCTGACAGTCCCGGAGACATCTATGGGTGACACCACCGTAATTGAATTGCCACTGCTGCCACTGCGCGACGTGGTTGTGTATCCACACATGGTCCTGCCACTGTTCGTCGGTAGGGAAAAGTCAATCGATGCGCTTGAAGAGGCCATGGCAACCGACAAGCAAGTGCTGCTTGTGGCACAGCGCAATGCGTCGGACGACAATCCCGGCGTCGATGATATCTACCAGGTTGGCACGGTCTCGAACATTCTGCAGCTGCTTAAGCTTCCGGATGGAACGATCAAGGTGCTGGTTGAGGGCGGCTATCGTGCGGCAGTCGATTTCGTTAACGATGACGGTCCGTTTGCGGTTGCCGGCGTTCGGGAAATAGAGGGCGACGAACCTGCGGGAGCAGAGAGCGAAGGGCTTCTGCGCTCCACGGCGGGGCAGTTCGAGAAATACGTCAATCTGAGCAAGAAAGTCCCGGCAGAGGTGCTCACCTCGCTGTCCGGCATAGATGATCCGGGCCGTCTCGCAGACACCATTGCGGCACACATGGGTGTCGACCTGGAAGAAAAGCAGCGCATTCTTGAAATTGCCAATGTCAAGGAGCGGCTGGAGCGACTGATGGGCCTGATGGAAGCCGAAATCGACCTCTTTCAGGTCGAGAAGCGCATCCGCGGCCGCGTCAAGAAACAGATGGAGAAAAGCCAGCGCGAGTACTACCTGAATGAGCAGATGAAGGCCATCCAGAAAGAGCTCGGCGACATGGACGATGTGCCCAACGAGGCCGATGACCTGGAGGCGCGCATCCAGGAAGCTAAAATGCCCGATGAGGCTCGCGAAAAGGCGATGGGGGAATTGAGCAAGCTGAAAATGATGTCGCCGATGTCTGCCGAGGCATCGGTGGTTCGCAGCTATATTGACTGGATGGTCAGCGTTCCCTGGTCAAAGCGAAGCAAGGTAAAGCATGATCTCAAGCGCGCCAGTGACATCCTGGAAAAGGATCACTACGGCCTTGAAGAGGTCAAAGAACGCATTCTCGAATACCTTGCGGTGCAGAAGCGCGTGCGTAAGCTGAAAGGCCCTGTACTCTGCCTTGTTGGTCCCCCCGGGGTCGGCAAAACCTCTCTTGGCGAATCGCTGGCGAGGGCGACTAACCGGAAATTCGTGCGTATGGCTCTGGGTGGCGTACGCGATGAGGCGGAGATTCGCGGACACCGCCGTACCTATATTGGTTCCATGCCGGGAAAACTCCTGCAGAAAATGGCCAAGGCCGGTGTGCGCAACCCCCTGTTCCTGCTGGATGAAGTTGACAAGATGGGCATGGATCACCGGGGTGATCCCGCCTCCGCGATGCTGGAAGTTCTGGATCCGGAGCAGAATCATGCCTTCAATGATCACTACCTGGAGGTCGACTACGACCTGTCCGACGTCATGTTTGTCTGCACGTCGAATACCATGAATATCCCGACGCCACTGCTCGACCGCATGGAGGTCATCCGGATACCCGGCTATACCGAGGACGAGAAGCTCAACATTGCACAACGCTATCTGATCCCGAAACAGACCAAGCTGAACGGGCTCAAGACCCACGAAGTCACGCTGGCAGCTGATGCGGTCATCGACATAATCCGCTACTACACACGAGAGGCGGGTGTTCGCTCACTGGAGCGCCAGATCGCGAAAGTCTGTCGCAAGATGGTCAAGGCAATCGCCACGGGCGAGGCCGAGAGCGGCAAGACGGTGACACCGGACGATCTCGAGGATCTGCTGGGCGTACGCAAGTACAACTACGGCATCGCCGAGGAGGAGAACAAGATAGGTCAGGTGACAGGTCTTGCCTGGACCTCAGTCGGCGGCGAACTCCTCACAATTGAAGCCGCATCAGTTGCTGGCAAGGGCCGCTACGTGAAAACGGGGTCACTTGGCGACGTCATGCAGGAGTCAATACAGGCCGCAGGAACGGTCGTCCGCAGCCGATCACAGATGCTGGGCATACCGGCAAACTACCATGATCAGCATGACATCCACATACATGTTCCCGAGGGCGCAACACCGAAGGACGGCCCGAGCGCCGGTGTCGCCATGTGCACGGCGCTGGTCTCTGTGGCAACCCACATTGCGGTTCGCGCCGATGTTGCCATGACCGGTGAAATCACGCTGCGTGGTGAGGTGCTGCCCATTGGCGGGCTGAAAGAAAAGCTCCTCGCAGCGCGACGCGGCGGTATCAAGACCGTGATTATTCCGAAGGAAAACGAGCGCGACCTGAAGGAAGTGCCGGATAATATCAAGCAGGATCTTGATATCATTGCTGTGAAATGGATCGATGAGGTGCTGGCGATTGCGCTTGAGAATACACCGGAACCGCTCAGCGACAAGGAGTATCTGGCAGGCACCGTGCAACCGGGCAAGGATGCCTCGGCAGACACCGATGAAGCGCGCATAAACACACATTAAGCAGGGCTTTCTGTTGACCATTCCGGGTGCCGTGTTATAGAGTTCGTGGCTCTTCGCGGTACCCGTAAACCTTCCCATCGCAGCGCAGGTCCTGCCTGCATAACAGTATGAATCAAAGGGGATCATAGTGAATAAATCAGAACTCATCGACGCCATCGCTTCCGATGCAGACATCAACAAATCGGATGCAGGCCGGGCACTTGACGCCGTGATCGACAACATTACGAAGGCACTCGTAAAGGGTGACCAGGTAGCACTTGTCGGTTTTGGTACGTTTTCGGTCAAGGCGCGTGCGGGTCGCGAAGGACGCAATCCACAAACCGGTGCCACCATTCAGATTGCACCGTCCAATGTGCCGGGTTTCAAGGCAGGCAAGGCTCTCAAGGACGCTGTCAACTCCTGAGCCTGGCGCCCAGGCAGGTGGAACCCGTCTCTTCGCCCCGCCATCGCAAGTCTCATACAGTGATCATAGGCAGTCTCTCGAAAAGCGTGCTGGAAAGGTGCGCTTTTTTTGTTTAGGCTCCTGCGACGCCATATCAACCACTGAACCCGGAAAACACGACCCCTCATGCTGCAAAACATCCGCGCCAATAGTAAGGGCACGCTGGCCAAGATCATCATAGGCCTCATCGTCATTTCTTTTTCCATATTTGGCATCGAGTCACTTCTGGTTGGCGGCGCGACAGATGCCGTCGCCGAGGTCAATGGCGAAGAGCTCAGCCCTGCCGAGGTGCAGCAGGCGGTAAACCTGCAGAAGCGTCGCCTGTTATCGATGCTGGGCGATGATGCCGACCCGGCGCTGCTGGACGACGAGCGTCTCGCCGCACAGGCGATCGATAGCCTGGTAGAACGCAAACTCCTGGTACAGGCAGCCAGGAAACAGGGTCTGGTGGTGGCCGACAGCGACGTCGGCGCGATTATCGCCAGCATGGAACAATTCCAGATGGACGGACAGTTTTCTGCACCGCTCTATCAGAACACGCTCGCCAGCGCCGGTTATACGCCGGCGCTCTTCCAACGCAGCCTACGAGAGGATCTTTTGCTGGCTCAGCTTAGGGCGGGGCTGTCGGCGAGCGAATTCGCAACACCCACGGAGCTCGGCGCAAGCGCTACGGTTACCGCAGAGCAGCGTGATATTCGCTATATCATGCTACCGCTTAACGACTTCAATAAGGCCGACCAGATCACTGACGACGACATACAGGCCTACTACGACGCCAACAGCGAAGAGTTCATGTCTCCCGAAAGCGTCGACATCAGCTTTATCGAGCTCAACGTGGATGCGTTCCGCGAACCGGTCAGCGAAGACGAGCTAAGGGAGGCATTTGAGCTGACCAAGCAGGACGCGCAGTACCAGACCGAGAGCCGCGTGGCGCACATTCTGCTGGAGCAGGGTGACGACGAGTCTGAAGCAGCCTTCAGCGGGCGCATAGAAGAGGCACAGAAGGCGGTAAATGAAGGCATGCCGTTTGACGAGGCCGCAGCCCTCTATTCTGACGATGTCGGCTCTGCGGATTTCGGTGGAGATCTCGGGTTCACGGCAGGGGACACCTTTCCAGCGCCGATGGAAGAGGCCATCGCGGCACTCGAGCCCGGACAAATTTCCCCTCCGGTGCAGACCGACGCCGGCGTTCACCTGATCAAGGTCGTTGAGCGCCGCGCCGGCGAAAGCATTCAATTTGAAGACATGCGCGCAGAGCTCGAACAGCAGATTCAAAGCGGTGATGCACGCAGGGAGCTGTTGCTGGCAGTCGAGCAACTTAGGGATCTGGTATTCAACGCCGAGGACCTGAGCGGGCCAGCAGAGGAAATGAACCTCGAAGTGGAGACAGCTAACGACGTCCGTCGCGGCAACCAGGACGGTGTTTTTGGCAATCCTGCACTGCAGTCGTCCATTTTTTCCGAGGACGTGCTCGAGTTTCGACATAACAGTGAAGTGGTTGAAATTGATTCAGGTCGCTTTATCGTCGTGCATGTCGACAGTTACAACGCGCCAGAACCCCAGCCTCTCGAACAGGTTCGCGAGCGCATCGCCGGTCGAATCGCGGCCGAGCGAGCCAGGGATCTGTCCTCAAGTGAAGCGCGCACTATTATCGCGCGTCTCAATGCCGGCGAGACGATGGAACAGGTGGCTCAGGATCTGAACTACGACTGGCAGGTAGAACTTGGCACAACCCGCCGCAGCGGCAGGCTCCCGGCGGTTGTGAGTCAACGTGGCTTCGAGCTGCCTGAGCCAGAGGATCAGCCCCTTCGCGACACCGCGCGAGCGGAAAACGGCGATCTTTACGTCGTTGAACTGTCGCGCGTCAAACCGGGACAGCTTGCGGCACTGGACACAGAACAGCGAAACCGGCTCGCTGATCGTATAGCGGGAGAATATGCCGGCATGGTGCAACGCCATTTCGAGAGGCGGCTGAGAGATCAGGCAGAGGTTACTGTCTACTGAATGGTAAGTCGTGCCTTGTTAAGAGCGGCATCAGGATTTTAGCAGTATGGTCGATCCATTGGGCGACATCGGGAAACAGCTTGAGGGGGCCGGAAACGGCGCCACACCAGCGCTTGAGCTTTGGGACCCGCCGTTGTCGGGCGACATCGACATCGTGATCAGGGCCGACGCTGAGTGGCTGCACGAGGGCGAGCCCTTCAAGCGCAGCGCGATCGTTGACCTGTTCAGCAGTATTCTGAGGCGCGAGGCGGATGGTCAGTACTACCTGGTCACGCCGGTAGAAAAATGGCGCATACGTGTAGAGGCGCATGCACTGCAGGTTATCGACATCACCCGGATGTCGACGGATGGCACCCTCGTCGCCACCTGTAATCATGGTCCCGATATCGTAATCGGGAAAGACCATCCTCTGTGCGCTTCAGAGAACAGCGATGTGCCCTGGCTTGTCTGCAACCATGGCCTCACTGCCGGACTGGCCAGAAGTGTCTGGTATCGGCTGGTAGAGACTGCAGAGAAAAGTGGTGAAAACCTGATGATACGCAGCGGCGAATGGTCCTACCTGCTTGGCCCGTCGTCATGATGACCGACAGGCCGTAAGCATCGCAGCTCTGGGCTACATGTTCGGATAGTTGGGACCGCCGAAGCCTTCCGGGGTCACCCAAACGATATTCTGTGTCGGATCTTTGATATCACAGGTCTTGCAGTGGACACAGTTCTGCGCATTGATCTGGAAGCGATGCCCGTCGCCATCCTCTACCACCTCGTAAACGCCGGCAGGGCAGTAGCGCTGAGCAGGTTCGTCGTACATGGGGAGATTGTGCTGGATCGGGATTGATGCATCCTTCAGCGTGAGATGGCAGGGCTGGTCTTCCTCATGATTGGTATTTGAAAGGAATACAGAGGACAACTTGTCGAAGCTGAGTACATTGTCGGGCTTGCGGTAGGTGATTTTCGGGCACTCCGCCGCGGGCTTGAGGGTCGCGTGATCAGGCACCGAATCGTTCAACGTAAACGGCAGCCTGCCGCCGAAAAGATTCTGATCCATCCAGACCATCGCGGAGCCCAGCAGGAAACCGAACTTGTGCATGAAGCCGGAGAAGTTGCGCGTAGTGTAAAGCTCTCTGTAGAGCCAGGACGCCTCGAGTTTCGTGGCGAAAGCAGTCAGGTCTCGCGGCGCGTCATCGTCCTGCAGCAGTCCCTCGACAACGGCTTCAGCGGCAACAAGCCCACTTTTCATCGCCGTATGATTACCCTTGATCTTCACCGCATTCAACGTTCCCGCATCACAGCCAATCAGCAGGCCGCCGGGGAAGTGCATCTTCGGCAGCGAATTCAGGCCGCCTTTGGTGATGGCACGGGCACCGTAGCCCAGCCGGGTACCTCCCTTCAGATATTTCTCGGTTTCCGGGTGATGCTTCCACCGTTGGAATTCGTCATAGGGGGATACATGGGGATTACTGTAGTTCAGGTCTGTGATGAAGCCGATATAGACCTGGTTGTTCTCGGCGTGATACATGAAGGCGCCACCGGAAGAGCCGCTCTCCTTGAGCGGCCAACCCAGCCCGTGGGTAACCAGGCCCTCCTGGTGCTGTTCTGCCGGAATTTCCCAGATCTCCTTGATGCCCAGACCGTAGTGCTGCGGATCCTTCCCGGCATCGAGGTCGAAATGGCGAATCAGTTCTTTGCCGAGATGGCCACGGCAGCCCTCGGCGAACAGCGTGTAGCGGGCATGCAGCTCCATGCCGGGCGTATAAGAGGGCTTGTGCTCGCCGTCGGCGCTAATCCCCATGTCGCCCGTGGCGATGCCCTTGACCGCTCCGTCTTCATGATAAAGGACTTCAGCCGCGGCAAATCCAGGGTAGACCTCCACGCCCAGATTCTCGGCCTGCTCTGCCAGCCAGCGGCACACATTGCCCATAGAGACAATATAGTTGCCATCATTATGGGTCGGTTTCGGAATCAGGAAGTGAGGCAGCCGAGTGGCTTTCTTATCGCTGGTATAAAAGTAAAAATGATCCTCGCTGACCCTGGTGGAGACGGGCGCGTCCATGGACTGCCAGTCGGGAAACAGTTCATCCAGGGCATGCGGTTCCAGCACTGCACCCGAGAGGATATGGGCCCCCACTTCAGACCCTTTTTCGACGACGCAAACCGACACTTCACGCTCGTTCTCCTGGGCCAGCTGCATGATGCGACAGGCAGCTGACAGACCAGCGGGGCCTGCGCCTACCACGACAACATCAAACTCCATCGACTCTCGCTCAACCGTCATGTACGTTTCCTTTCATTAGTGTGACTGGCGTCGGATAGATCGCCGGATAATCAGGCTAAATCATTGATTGGAATGGTAATTATAAGGAGTGCGGAGGGCAAAAACCAGTGCTCAGCCAGCGTCGAAAGCGCGCCGTACCTCACGCGCCACCAGGGCCAGGCCAGCCTCGACCACGCGTGGGTCCTGCGCATAGGAAAGCCTCATGCATTCCCGGGTATGCGTCCAGGCAGGGTCGAGTCCGATGAAAAAGCGTTCACCCGGTATCGCCAGCACGCCGGCCTGCTTCAGGCGCTCGTACAACTCAGCGCTGCTGATTGGCATACCCTCGAACCAGCACCAGAGAAAGAACGCACCCTGTGGGCGATGCAGCCGGTAGGGCAGGCCGTCAAACGCTTGCTGCGCAGTGGCAACGGCGTGCTGCATGCGATCGCGATAGAAGGGCTTAATCGTTGTGTCGGTCAACTCCTGAAGCGCGCCGCTGCGGATAAGATCCTCGGCCAGCGCCGGTCCGACAGCGCCGCTGGCCAGGGTAAGAATGGTGTTGGTGCTGTTGAACGCAGCAACCACGGGTTCGCTGGCGACGATAATGCCGGTGCGCAAACCCGGCAGCCCAAGCTTCGACAGGCTCAATGTCAGGATCGTTCCCGGCGTCCAGCGTGGTTCTGCCTCGGTAAACGTGATATCCGGGAACGGCGCACCGTAGGCGCCATCGACAATCAGGGGTATGTCCCGCGCAGCAGCCAGGGTTTCCAGCGCAGCAAGTTCCTCAGCATTCAGGATATTGCCTGACGGGTTGGTCGGCCGCGATACGCACAGTGCGCCGACGCTGTCATCAATTTCCAGGCTGGCAGTATCGAGGCGATACTCGAACTCATGCGTCCCCGTCAGCGCAATCTGTGGTGGTGTCGCCGAGAAGAAATCGACGCCAATTCCCGCATCGGCATAGCCGATGTATTCCGGTGAGAGTGGCAGGTGTATCGTGCGCCGACTGCCATCCGGCATCTGTCCCGCAAACAGGTTGTACAGCACAAAATAAGCGGACTGACTGCCGTTGGTAACGGCAATGTTGTCAGGGCCGACCGTCCATCCATAACGCTTTCGGAGATAGCTCGCCAGCGCTTCGCGAAACCCGCGATCGCCACCGGGGGACTGGTAGCTCCCCGCCAGGCGCTGCCACTGCCCCGGATCATCGAGCAGCGCGCGCAACCTGTCTCGGTAGACAGCCTCTACCGCCGGAAGGCGTGCGGGATTGCCCCCGCCCATGAACAGCATGTCGGGGTTGTCGTGCAGCGCATCACCGAGGTCGCGCATGAGATCAACGACACCCGAGCGCGCGGAAAACTTCTCACCAAAAACGCTGAGCTTCATGCGCTGCCCCCCTGACCCGGCAAGGTCCTGACGCCGGGCAGCTTCCGGAAGGGTATATTCGGTCCAACCAGCGCCAGATCAATCTCTGGCCGGCGCGTACCCGACACCGCCAGCAGGGATAGCCTGTGATTTCCAAAGGTTGCCAGTGCGCCCAGCCTGGTTCGCACGGCCATCAGTATGTGGGGCATTGCATTATGCGGGGATATCAGCGCTCGTGCTTTCACGAATTCACCATGGCATCGTCCTGTACCTTGTCTGTTGGCATTGCTTCCTGACTCGGATGGCAACGGCAATAGATTACAGGAATCCAGGACACTTATCAGTGACAGCCTCGATAGCCAGCCTATGAAGCACGCAGTTGGCAGGTACTGGGCATCAGGTTCTACTTCCCGCTAGTATTGACCACTGAAAAGAAACTCGGCACCATGACTCGCCAATTTTGTGCTCCTTCCGGCAACGACCCGGTACGGCGATCGCAAGAGGGCGCGCCACCCCAATTACCCCGACCAAGTAATGAATGGAGACTGCATGAAGGTTCTAGTCGCTGTTAAACGCGTCGTTGACTACAACGTTAAGGTCCGCGCCAAAGCTGACGGTACGGACGTTGACCTGAATAACGTCAAGATGTCTATAAACCCGTTCTGTGAAATCGCCGTGGAAGAGGCCGTCAGGCTCAAGGAAGCCGGTGTGGCAACCGAGATCGTCGCCGTCTCCATCGGTGCAAAAGCCTGCCAGGAACAGATTCGAACTGCGCTTGCCCTGGGCGCCGACCGCGGTATCCAGGTCGAAACTGAGGGTGGGATAGAGCCCCTGGTGGTTGCCAAGCTGCTGAAGGGCGTTATAGACAAGGAGGAACCCCAGCTGGTCATCCTCGGCAAGCAGTCAATCGACGGTGACAACAACCAGACGGGGCAGATGCTTGCCGCTCTGACCAATATGGCCCAGGGAACCTTCGCTTCGGTGGTTGAGGTCGACGGTGACCGCTTGAAAGTCACTCGGGAAATTGATGGCGGACTGCAGACGCTCAGCCTCAGTATGCCCGCCATTATCACAACCGATCTGCGCCTTAATGAGCCTCGCTATGCCTCGCTTCCCAACATCATGAAGGCCAAGAAGAAGCCGCTGGATGTCTTCACACCCGGCGATCTCGGCGTCGAAGTGAGCAAACACCTGACGCTGGTCAAGGTTGAGCCACCGGCAGAGCGCAAGGCAGGTATCAAGGTCGACGATGTCGACCAGCTGGTCGACAAACTCAGGAACGAAGCAAAGGTGATCGGATGAGCACACTGGTAATCGCAGAACACGACAACGCATCACTCAGCCCGGCCACGCTCAACGCCATGGCCGCTGCCCAGGCGCTGGGTGCAGATATCGATATTCTTGTTGCAGGTGCAGATTGCTCGGCCGCTGCCGAGGCGGCGGCGGCGATCAGCGGCGTGGGCAAGGTATGGTGTGCCGACAATGCGGCGTACGGCAATCAACTGGCCGAGAACGTGAGCCTGCTGATCGCGGAAGTTGCGGCGCCTTATGACAATGTGGTTGCGGCGGCGACGACCAACGGTAAGAACATCATGCCGCGGGTTGCGGCGCTGCTGGATGTCGCACAGATCTCCGACGTCATCGCTGTGGAGTCGGCAGACACGTTCAAGCGCCCCATCTACGCAGGCAACGTGATCGCAACTGTTCAGAGCACCGACGTCAAGAAAGTCATTACCGTGCGCACCACGGCTTTTGATCCCGCGCCGGCAGATGGCGGCTCGGCGAGCGTGGAAGCAATTGATGCTGTGCATGACGCGGGTCTGTCCGAATTCATCAGTCAGGAGATAGCACAGTCTGATCGACCCGAGCTGACGGCAGCGCCCATCGTCATTTCAGGCGGCCGCGGCATGCAGAACGGCGAGAACTTCAAGATGCTTGAGGGCATTGCCGACAAGCTGGGTGCCGCCATCGGCGCCTCCCGTGCCGCCGTCGACGCCGGGTTTGTGCCGAATGACATGCAGGTAGGGCAGACGGGCAAGATTGTTGCGCCAGACCTTTACATCGCGGTCGGCATTTCTGGCGCGATACAGCACCTGGCGGGCATGAAAGACTCAAAAACCATTGTTGCAATCAACAAGGATGATGACGCCCCCATCTTTCAGGTGGCGGATTACGGACTGGTCGCTGACCTCTTCACGACGCTGCCAGAGCTCGAGTCCAAACTCTGATCTCGACCGACGCCGGGTGACCCGAACACCTCCGGGTCACCCGCGCCGGCGGAAAAGCGGAAGCGGCTGGTCGACAGCCGCCTGATAGTGCTCAGAGAAGCCCTGAAGCCGCGCCAGCGAGGGCTCAAGTCGTGAGCTGTCATCAGGCTGGAAGGCATCAAAACCGCAGCGGCGCAGAAAGTGCAGCTGGTCAGGCAATATATGGCCACGGGCCCGGAGTTCTCCACGATATCCCAGATCGCGCAACTCGCGCGCCATCGAAAACCCTCGCCCATCCGTGAACGCCGGGAAATACACAGCAATCAGATCCAGCCGGGGGAATACCTCAGCGAGCTCCCGACAGTCGTCCCCTGGCTCCATTTGAACGCCTGAATTCGCAGGACGATCGCTTTCTTTCCAGTCGAGCAGCGTGTAAACGCGCTTGACCGCAACGTTGCCACTTTCTGAAGCATCAAAGCGCCATTCGTCTTCGACGATCTTGTTATTGCGGATCAACGCGGGCATAGACACGCTCCTTGAACGGTTGCATGCCAATTCGGCGGAAGGCCTGCAGGAAGGTTTCGTCCTCCAGGCGTTCGGCTACGTAAACTGACAGAATCTTCTCGATCACGTCCGGCATCTCTGCGCGACTGAAAGACGGCCCGAGAATCTTGCCGATGCTGGCGTCCTTTGACTGGCTGCCGCCAAGGGACACCTGGTAGAACTCCTCGCCTTTCTTATCGACCCCGAGAATGCCGATGTGGCCGATGTGGTGATGTCCGCAGGCGTTCATGCATCCACTGATATTGAGCTCGAGCGGACCCATGTCATACAGGTAATCCAGGTCATCGAAGCGTTCCTGTATGGCCTCGGCCACCGGTATGGATTTGGCGTTGGCCAGCGAGCAGAAATCTCCACCAGGACAGCAGATGATGTCGGTCAGATAACCGGCGTTGGGGCTCGCCAGTCCGCCGGCCTGCAGCGCCCGCCAAAGCGTATGCAGATCGCGCTCGCGAACATCGGCCAGGACAATGTTCTGTTGATGAGTGGTTCGCAGTTCGCCAAAGCTGAACTGCTCGCATAGCTCAGCCAACAGGTCGAGCTGGCTGTCGGTCACGTCCCCGGGCGGATTCCCCGTCGCCTTCAAGGATACGGTGACCGCGCGGTAGCCATCGACCCGGTGAGCCACCGTGTTACGCCGAAGCCAGTTCGCAAACAGCGGCTCCGCCGCTGCGGCCTCGTCGATAGCAGCCGTCTCGGCCGCCGCGTCAAGCTGCTCATATGGTGGTGGGGAGAAGAACGTCGCCATGCGCGTGATTTCGGTCTTTGTCAGCGTTGTCGGGCCGTCCTTGAGCGATGCCCACTCAGCCTCGACGGCACGACGGAACGCATCGACGCCCATCGCCTTGACCAGAATTTTGATGCGCGCCTTGTACTTGTTGTCGCGGCGGCCGTGCTTGTTGTAAACGCGAAGAATTGCCTCGAGGTAGCTGAGCAGGTGACGCCTCTCCAGCCACGGGCAGATTTCGCTGCCTATAACCGGAGTCCTGCCAAGGCCCCCCCCGACAAGGACCCGAAAGCCCATTTCTCCGGCGGCATTGGCGTGCAGTTCCAGCCCGATATCGTGGGCATGGATGGCTGCGCGATCTTCATGGCTGCCACACACGGCAATCTTGAATTTACGCGGCAGGAAGGCAAATTCAGGGTGCAGCGTTGACCATTGCCGGATAATTTCACAATAGGGACGTGGATCCTCGATTTCGTCCGCCGCCACGCCCGCGAACTGGTCCGTGGTGGTATTGCGAATACAGTTGCCGCTCGTCTGTATGGCGTGCATCTGGACACTCGCCAGTTGTGCCAGTATCTCGGGCACATCTTCCAGCCTTGGCCAGTTGATCTGAATATTCTGTCGGGTGCTGATATGCGCATAACCCTTGTCGTAGTCACGCGTGATCTGCCCCAGCTTGCGCACCTGCACCGCACTGAGGAGACCATAGGGCACGGCGATGCGCAGCATGGGTGCCAGGCGCTGCACGTAAAGACCGTTCTGCAGTCGCAGCGGTAGGAATTCGGCATCCGTGAGATCACCGGCGAGATAGCGCGAGGTCTGATCACGGAACTGTGCAACGCGCTCATCCACGAGTTGCTGATCATAGTGGTCGTAGGCGTACATCGGGTATTCGGCGCTTCTGTCGAGAATGTGCGGCACTGTAACAGAATAAAAGAACTACCTGATATTCTATTTTTTTCTATAGATAGAACCCAGTCAACAGGTCTTCTGTCGCGCGTTGCGGCTGGTATACTTACGCTTATTAGTTCTTGTCGGAGCATGCCGCGTCGACAGCACGATGAAACCGGAGAAAGACAGTCATGGCACAACAGACTAACGGCTCGAGAGATGGCACCGCCGACGCCATCGCCGCAACCGCCATCATTACCATTGTCGTGATTGGCATGGCGATCTGGCTCGGCGGCATGCCAACCTGAGCACGGGTGGGGTGGTATCTGGCAGAACGCTACGCCGCGGTCTTCAATACCACCTGCACCACCAGATAGACGCCGCCGATAAACAGCGCGGTGAACACGAGGCCTGCAATGATAAAGAGGCCGGCACTCCCTTCCTTGAAATCGCGCTCGCGATTCTTGCTGCTTTGCACGCCCAGCCCTGCAGCAAATACACTGCTGATGATTTGCCGGGGCTTCAGGCTTTTGGGCGTCTCTTCAGGTAGCTCTTCATCACGCTGGTGAGGCGCCTGCGACTCACCGTCGGCATGTCTTTTATCCTGCATCTGCTAATGACCTTATTCGAGATTCGGTGACAGCCAGCGTGCGAGTTCCTCGCGCGGCATGTTCTTGCGCTCCGCGAGGCTTTCCAGCTGATCATTGCCGATTTTTCCGACAGCGAAGTAGCGCGAGTCGGGATGGGAGTAATACCAGCCGCTGACGGACGACGCCGGATCCATGGCGTAACTCTCCGACAGGCTGACGCCGCAGTTCGCCTCTGCGTCCAGCAGACGGAACAAGGTGGACTTTTCCGTGTGATCCGGACAGGCTGGGTAGCCGGGGGCAGGCCGGATGCCGCGATAACGTTCGCGTATCAGGTCAGTATTTTCCAGCGCCTCGTCCGGCGCATAGCCCCAGAGCTCCCGACGCACTTCACGATGCAGACACTCGGCGAATGACTCTGCCAGGCGGTCTGCGAGTGACTTCAGCAAAATGCTGTTGTAATCGTCGTTGGCGGCCTCGAACTCGGCCGCGCGGCTGGCAACGCCGTGCCCGGTTGTCACGCAGAATCCACCGATATAGTCAGGCGTCCCCACGGGCGCGATATAGTCCGCAAGACTCAGGTTGGCCTCGCCGCTGGGTTTTTCCACCTGCTGACGAAGAGGATGCAGTCTAGCGCACTCACGGTCGCGCTGCTCACTATCAAACAGCACAATATCGCCGTCCCGCTCATTGGCAGGCCAGAATCCGACGACGCCCCGCGCGGTCAGCCACTTTTCACGGACAATTCTATCCAGCATCTCGCGGGCGTCGCGGTAGAGGTCGCGTGCCTGTGCACCCACAACTGCGTCCTCCAGTATTGCCGGGTACTTGCCGGCAAGCTCCCAGGTGATGAAGAACGGGGTCCAGTCAATGGTCTCGACCAGGCTTTCCAGCGGGTAGTCCTCAATGACTTTCAAGCCCGACAGCTGTGGTACCGGGGGCTGGTATGCGCTCCACTCGAGCGCCAGACGGTGATCGACAGCGGCGCCAAAAGACAGACGGCGGGCACGCGGCTTGCGATTAGCCACGCGCTCACGCACATCGACGTACTCCTGCCGGCGCGCCTCGACGAAGTCTGCCTTGTGGTCACTCACAAGATGGGTGGCCACGGAAACACTGCGCGAGGCGTCCGGTACGTAGACTACACAGTCGTTGCCGTACTGCGGGGCAATTTTGACTGCGGTGTGTGCCTTCGACGTCGTCGCGCCGCCAATCATTAGCGGAATTCGGAAATCCTGGCGCTGCATCTCGGCTGCGACATGCGCCATCTCGTCCAGTGACGGCGTGATGAGACCACTGAGGCCGATCATGTCGACATTTTTCTCCTTTGCGACGGTGAGAATTGTCTCGCAGTGCACCATGACGCCGAGATCTATCACCTCGAAGTTGTTGCACTGCAGCACGATACCGACAATATTCTTGCCGATGTCGTGCACGTCGCCCTTCACGGTGGCCATCAGGATGCGGCCGTTGGTCTGGGCGCCCTCGGATTTCTCCTCTTCAATATAGGGCTGTAGATAGGCCACAGCCTGCTTCATCACGCGCGCGCTCTTGACCACCTGTGGCAGGAACATCTTGCCTTCGCCGAAAAGGTCGCCAACAATGTTCATGCCGTCCATGAGCGGGCCTTCGATCACCTCGATAGGGCGGTCAAAAAGCTGCCTCGCGGCCTCGGCATCTTCCTCGATATAGCCGTTGATGCCTTTCACCAGAGAATGCTCGAGGCGCTTCGCCACCGGCCACTCACGCCAGGCCAGGTCCTCCTTGCGTACCGCAGTCTTGCCATCGTCGCGGTATTTTTCGGCGAGCTCAAGCAGTCGCTCGGTGGCATCATCGCGACGGTTCAGGATGACGTCCTCGACAGCTTCGCGAAGTTCTGCCGGCAACTCGTCATATACCGCCAGTTGGCCGGCATTGACGATACCGATATTCATGCCCGCGCGTATGGCATGGTACAAAAACACCGAATGAATGGCTTCGCGTACCGTGTTGTTGCCGCGGAAGGAGAACGACACATTGGAGACGCCCCCGGAGACCAGCGCCCCCGGGAAGGCGCTGCGGATGTAGCGCGCGGCCTCAATGAAATCAACCGCGTAATTGTTATGCTCATCGATACCGGTGGCGACCGCGAAGATATTCGGATCAAAGATGATATCGTTGGGATTGAAGTCCAGGCGTTCGCGCAGCAGTGTGTAACAACGCCCGCAGATGTCCTTGCGGCGCTGCAGGGTGTCTGCCTGCCCGTCTTCGTCGAAGGCCATGACCACCACCGCCGCGCCATAGCGCTGGCACAGACGCGCCTGCTGCAGGAACTCCTCTTCACCCGCCTTGAGGCTGATGGAATTGACGATGGCCTTGCCCTGAATACACTTGAGGCCCGCCTCGATAATGCTCCATTTGGACGAGTCCACCATGATGGGCACGCGGGATATATCGGGTTCAGAGGCAACCAGATTGAGAAAAGTGACCATCGCTTCTTCGGACTCGAGCATGCCCTCATCCATGTTGATGTCGATGATCTGGGCACCATCCTCTACCTGTATGCGGGCGACCTCGAGGGCGGTCTCGAAGTCGCCGTTCATGATCAGACGCTTGAAGCGCGCAGATCCGGTGACATTGCAGCGCTCACCGACATTGACGAACAGGCTGTCGGCATCGATATTGAACGCTTCCAGCCCACTCAGGCGGCAGGCAGGGGCACGCTTCGGAATGTCCCGCGGCGGCACTTCCGCCACCGCTCTTGCCACCGCGGAGATGTGGGCAGGGGTGGTGCCGCAGCAGCCGCCCGCGAGATTGAGAAAGCCGCGCCGGGCGAAACCCTGAAAATCCTCGAACATTTCCTCGGGCTGCTCGTCATACTCGCCAAAGGCATTGGGCAGGCCCGCGTTCAGGTGGGCGCTGAAATAGCATTCAGCGGCGTTGGACAACTCCTCGAGGAAGGGTCGTACTTCCTTGAATCGGCGGCCACAGTTGCTGCCAATGATCAGCGGACGGGCGTGGGCAATGGCGTTGTAGAACGCCTCGGCATTCTGGCCGGACAGCAGCCGGCCGCTGGTGTCCGGAAACGTCACGGTGATCATTAGCGGCAGACTGTAGCCAAGATCATCGAAAACCTGCTGACAGGCAAACACCGCCGCCTTGGCGTTGAGAGTATCGAAGATAGTCTCGATCAGCAGAAGATCGACACCGCCCTCAATCAGCGATGCGGCGGCCTGAGCATAGTCTCTTACCAGCGTGTCGAAATCGATATTACGCGCACCGGGATTATTGACATCCGGCGAGATAGAAGCGGTACGGGGTGTCGGTCCGAGCACCCCGGCGACAAAGCGGGGACGTGAAGCGTCCTCCGCCATCGCCTCATCGGCAACCTGCCGCGCAATGCCCGCCGCCGCCAGATTGAGTTCGGGAACAAGCTCGGACAGTCCGTAATCCGCCTGCGCCACAGCGGTCGAATTGAAGCTGTTGGTCTCGATGATGTCGGCGCCCGCGTCAATGAAATCGCGATGAATACGCGCGATGAGGTCCGGGCGCGTCAGCACCAGCAGGTCGTTGTTGCCCTTGAGATCGCCGCTAAAACTGGCAAAGCGCTCGCCGCGATAATCATCGTCGGAAAGGCCTTCCGCCTGAATCATGGTTCCCATGGCACCGTCAATCACCAGAATGCGCTGTTCAAGAGCGTTGCGCAGCTGTTGCTCCACTTGGCGTCCGGGGGATACATCGGGATTCTGGGCAGCCGTCATAGTAGGTGTCATCTTCGCTAAAAAGCCTGCAAGTTTAGCAGACCCCGAGAGAAAAAGTTGTCGGGAAGGGCACGCAGGTAGAGACAGCGGCACTCCCTTTGCTATAATACCTGAGTAATTTAGTCAGGAAGCAGGGCTTATGATCACGATCACCGATTCGGCACAGGAATATCTCGCAGAATTGCTGTCAAAGCAGGATGACGCACTCGGGGTACGCGTATTTATCAACCAGCCGGGAACGCCACGCGCCGAGACCTGTATCGCCTATTGTCGCGAGGGTGAGGTCAAGGACGGGGACACCGTTCACGAGTTCGACCGGATCAAGGCCTGGTTCGACCCACGCAGTGTGCCTTTTCTCGAGGATGCACTGGTTGACTACGCCAAGGACCGCATGGGAGGCCAGCTGACCATCAAGGCCCCCAATGCAAAGATGCCGCGCGTTGATGAGAACAGTACCATGGAAGATCGCATCAATTATCTGCTGTACAACGAGGTCAACCCGTCTCTCGCGGCCCACGGCGGCGAAGTGTCACTGATCAAGATAACCGATGACAACTTCGCCGTGCTGCAGTTCGGCGGCGGCTGCCAGGGCTGCAGCGCGGTTGACATCACCCTGAAAAACGGCGTAGAGCGGACCCTTATGGACCAGATTCCCGACCTTTCGGGTGTCCGCGACATGACCGACCACAGTGACCGTTCCCAGGCGTATTATTGAGGTAGTGACAGAGCGGCGGCACAGGTCTGTCCGCCGCCTGTTGATTAATCGGGTATAGGTCCCTCTTCAGATGAACGGCGCCCGGGGAGAACATCCCTCAATTTGTCTGCCGCCTCCCGCAGGCTGCACTCTGTCTCTTCCCAACTGATACAGGCGTCCGTCACCGAAACGCCATACCGCAGCGTGTCCGGCTTTTCCGATATGGCCTGGGAACCGGCATTGATGTTGCTCTCCAGCATCAGGCCAACGATTGATCGATTGCCCTCTCTTATCTGGTTGACCACATCCTCTACCACCAAGGGCTGCAACTCCGGTTGCTTGTTGGAATTCGCGTGGCTGCAGTCCACCATGATGTTCGAGGAACATCCCGCCGCTACCAGCGCGTCCTCGCAAAGCTTGATGTTCACCGAGTCGTAGTTGGGGCCGTTGCTGCCACCTCGCAGTACCACGTGGCCATAGCGGTTACCGCGGGTTGTGAACACCGACACCTGGCCCTGGCGATTGATGCCCAGAAAACGATGGGGTCTGGCGGCGGACTTGAGGGCATTCGTCGCTACATTGAGATTGCCGTCTGTGCCATTCTTGAAGCCGACCGGCGAGGACAGCCCGCTGGCCATTTCCCGATGCGTCTGTGACTCGGCAGTTCGCGCACCAATCGCGGACCAGGTGATCAGATCCTGCAGGTACTGCGGCGAGATGGGATCCAGGGCTTCGGTGGAGGTTGGCAGACCCAGCTCGAGAATCTCGAGCAATAGCCTGCGACCAATGTGCAGACCGTCTTCAATCTTGAACGAATCATCCATGTGAGGGTCATTTATCAGACCTTTCCAACCCACCGTGCTACGCGGTTTTTCAAAATAGACCCGCATCACGATGTACAGCGTGTCGGACAGCTCTGCGGCCAGTGCTTTCAGTCGACGCGCATAATCCATGGCGGCCACCGGATCATGAATCGAGCAGGGCCCCACCACAATGAACAGGCGCTGATCGCGACCGTCAAGAATGTCCCATATCACTTCACGGCCGGCCGTCACGACACGTCTTCCTGCATCACTGAGCGGGAGTGCGGCCTTAAGCTTTTCCGGCGTGATGAGAACTTCCTGGGATGCGACGTTGATGTTGTGAACAGGTGAATTGTCGCTCATGTGGCGTTTCCTGATGGCTCTTTGCCGACTCGTGATGTTTATAAGATTATGGTAACAGGGCAGGGTGGGCCTTGACAGCGCAGCCGGTGACGACTGCTAACCGCCACTGACAAACAGTGTCAGCGTCTGTCCTGGACGAAGGTAGTCTGACGGATCGATCTTGTTCCAGCTCACCAGATCGTCAATGGTTACGTTGAACCGGTTTGCAATGCGATACAGGGAGTCCCCGCTGCGCACGCGATACGCGCGTTCGCGTTCGCGCTCGACGCTCGCTCGTCGGGCAAGATCCAGACTGCCGCGCCAGTTACCCCTGCGGGGTATCAGCAGGGTATCGCCAGCACGGATGAAATGGCCGTCAATACCGTTGACCTCCCGCAGAAGCTCCACCTGCGTATCAAAGCGACGCGCTATGCCGCCAAGGTGATCACCAGAGCGGATGCGATAGTGAGACCAGCTTACCCGTTCATCTATGGGGAGCGTGGCAACGGCCCTGCTGAAACGCTCAGCATGCAGCGCCGGTAGCAGTATTTCGTTGCGCTCTGGTGCTGTCGCCCAGCGCAAGTGTCCCGGGTTGTAGTTGCGTAATGTCGCGATTTCCACACCTGCGAGCTGCGCCGCACGCTGCAGCTCGATCTGCCCGCCGGTAGAAACCGCGATGAAAGCAGGCGCATTGGCCACCGGTGGAAGCTCGGCGCCCAGGTCGTCCGCGTTGCGTATGATCTCGCTCAATGCCAGCAATCGCGGCACATAACGACGGGTTTCGCGCGGCAGCGGCAGTGACCAGTAGTCGGTAGGCTGGCCGCGGGCGGCATTGCGCCGAACAGCGCCGGAGACCCGGCCTTTACCCGCGTTGTAGGCAGCCAGGGCAAGCAACCAGTCACCGTTGAAGTCGGCGTGCAAGCCCTCCAGATAATCTAGCGCGACCCGCGTTGAATTGCGAAGATCAAACCGATCGTCATACCACCAGTCGGTTTCCATACCAAGGTACTTCGCGGTTGCGGGCATGATCTGCCACAGACCCGCCGCCTGTTGCGGCGATATGGCAAAAGGGTCAAGCGTGCTCTCCACCAGTGGCAGAAGTGCGATCTCCATTGGCATGTTGCGGGATTCGACTTCTTCCACAATGTAGTGAAGGTAGCGCTGGGCCCGCTGGCCGACCACCCGTAGATAAAGCGGCTGCGCAAGATAAGCATCGCGCGCGCTGCGTACCGCCGGATTGTTCTCGGCACGCCAGTCCAGACCGCGCCGCATGCGCTCCCAGAGATCCTCCGGCGGTGCCTCAGGCGCTGCAGACGCCACAGGCGTGTCCACTGCAGTGACCCGGGGGCTCACGCCAGGCTCGTCCCGGTCAGGCTCTTCCTCCATCGGAGCAAGCCCCTGACAGGCCGCAAGCAGCAGGGCTGGCAGCAAAATCCCGATTCGCCCGAACGGCGCGGAAACCCTCACCGGAAATTATCCTTCCACTGACGCAGCTCGGCAAAGCAATCCTCCGGTGCGCCGTCCGCAGGCCGGCCAGCGGCCACCAGGCCCTGCATGACACTCGACTGCGTGCATCGCATAAAGGGATTTGTCGCACGCTCAGTGGCAAGCAGCGAAGGGACGCTGGGCTGGTCATCATCCCGCAGGGCGTCGACGCGGGCAATCCGCTGGGCAAGCTCTGCATTGTCTGGCTCAACGGTCCTTGCGAAGGCAAGATTGGCCCGCGTATATTCGTGGGCACAGTACACCCGGGTCTCGTCCGGCAGCATCGCCAGCCGCTGCAACGACTCGTACATCATCGGATAAGTGCCCTCGAAGACGCGCCCGCAGCCACCGGCGAACAGCGTGTCGCCACAGAACAACAGTGGCGCCTCTCCGGCCTGGAAAAAAGCGATATGATCCAGCGTATGACCGGGGACGGCGATGACCTCAAAGCGACAACCCAGAACCTCAACCTGATCCCCGGCGGCGACAGGGTCAGTGATTGCCGCAATGGCCGGATTTTCCGGACCGTATACCGGACACCCCCAGGCGGCGGCGAGTTCAGCCACACCCCCGGTATGATCAAAATGATGGTGCGTGACGAGGATTGCGGAAAGCGTCAGCTGCCTTGAGGAAAGCTCGGCGGCCACCGGATCGGCGTCGCCGGGATCCACGACAACGACCCGACCGTCCTCTGCTTCAAGCAGCCAGATGTAATTGTCGCTGAAGGCCCTGATCGGGCGAACGGTTTTCAAAGCTTGAACTCCAGTGGTTGCATTGCAGCCTCATTGCTGGCTAATCTGATATACCCATCGGCGACGAGCAGCAAATGGCACACGAGTTTAGCGAGATTTCACAGCAACTGGAAACCTGGTACGCCAGAGACGCCGGAGAGCGTCTGTTTGCAGAAATCCGCGCACGCAGCGCTCCGCTTCTGGAAACGGCTTTCGGCTACCATATTCTTCAGCTCGGGCCCCTGCCGGGACGGAGCCTGCTGCACGACAGTCGTATACACCACAAGATCATCGCCGGCGAAGCCGGAACGAGCGGCGTGACGCTGCCCTGCGAGTGTGCAGAACTGCCGCTCGAATCCGACAGCGTTGATATCGTCGTCGCGCTGCACACGCTTGAATTCTGCCACAATCCGCATAACTGCCTGCGTGAAATGCAGCGCGTACTGACGCCGAATGGACATCTGCTGATCGTGGGCTTCAACCCCTACAGCCTGAAGGGCCTCTCGCAACGGCTGCGTGGCGCACTCGGGAACTCGCTGTGGCGCACCCGCCGTCCCGTGAGCCAGTATCGTTTGAACGATTGGCTGCATCTGGTCGGCTGCAAAGTCGAGTGCTTTGAACACCTCTATCCGCTGCCGCCCTGGGGTAGCGGACGTATTCATCGAACGGTCATCCAACTCAATGCAGCACTCAATCGCCACCAACTGCCCATAGGCTCGGTCTACCTCGCGCATGCGATAAAGCAGGTGCCGAATATACGCCGACCGATACAGCGGCTGGCGCGGCGGCGATCATTCATCGGCCTGGGCGTCGCCAACCCCGCACCGACGCCTTCAGGCATGCCGCATCGCCACAGCAAGAAGAACCGCGCTGCCTGAAGGCCGCCAGCCATCCCACGCTCACGACACGACGGAAACCCATGCGACAAATTGTTCTGGATACGGAAACCACAGGCCTTGAGGTCAGCCAGGGGCATCGGATTATTGAGATAGGCTGCGTTGAACTGGTCAATCGGCGTCTGACGGGGCGTCACTACCATCAGTATGTGAACCCCGAGCGCGAAATCGATGCGGGCGCCATTGAAGTCCATGGCATCACGTCGGAATTCCTCGCCGACAAGCCGGTTTTTGCGCGCGTTGCTGAAACTTTTCTGGCCTTTGTCGGGGATGCCGAACTAATCATTCACAACGCCCCCTTTGATGTCGGCTTTCTGGACAGTGAGCTGCAGCGTTATCGCCCGGGCTACATCGGCATACAGTCACACTGCCAGATCGTTGATACGCTGCAGATGGCAAGACACAAGCATCCAGGGCAACGCAACAACCTGGATGTGCTGTGCTCGCGTTATGCGGTTGATAACTCGACGCGCGACTTGCACGGCGCGCTGCTGGATGCGGAGATCCTGGCGGACGTCTATCTGGCAATGACTGGAGGTCAGACCACCTTTCATCTATCGGATGAGGAGGAGCGTGGTAGCGAGGGCGGCAGCGAGAGCCGAATCAGGCCGCTGCCAGAGCAACGGCCGAGGTTACCGGTTATCCAACCGTCTGACGCGGAAGCATCAGCCCACATAGCGACGCTGGCCGCCATAGAAAAAAGTAGCGGCGCGCCGGCGCAATGGCCTATCGCGGCATCAGCGCAGTGCCATACCGTCACCGACCGCAAATAGCAGCAGGTAAATGGCGAGAATGGCCACCACCCAGAACACGGCGCTGCCTGTGGACCAGGTGCGTGCAAGAAAACCACCAGGGCTATGATGCCGATTGACCAGCTGGGCGGCACGCACCAGCACTAATCTGCCCGACGCGCGCATTTCCGTATCCCATCTCGCCACCCGTGAGGCCGTAAGGCCTATCACCGACGGCGCGAGCCGCCGGTATAGCCAGTCGGCATCCAGGTTAGTCGACGGCAGCTCGGGGGGATACATGCCGCGCAGGTTGAGCCAGGCAAATGCCAGCGCTGAGAAAAACAGCAACTGGGTCTGTGCGAGTACGTGCGTCGCGTCGTACGGATTGTAGCCGGTGTCGTAGGGCAACAGACGATAGAGAAAATCCGGGAAGACACCAATGGTTATGCACAGCGCGGCGGCTAGCGACATGGCTACCAGCATATTGGTGGGCGCTTCCTGGGTACGGATTCCAGAGTCGTGGGCAAAGAACGCGAAATAGGGAATCTTGATACCCGCGTGATGAAATACACCGGCCGACGCAAACAGGAGCAGTAGCCAGACGATATGAAAATCGTTGGCCAGCGCCGCACTCATTACCATGGACTTGCTGACAAAGCCGCTGAACAAGGGAAATGCCGAAATAGAGGCCGCACCGACAATACACAGCACGGTCGTTTTGGGCATGGTCTTGTAAAGGCCCCCTAGCTCAGAACCGTTTATCTTGCCAGTCCGGTACAGAACAGCACCCATGGACATGAACAGCAGTCCCTTGAAAATAACGTCATTGAAGGCGTGCGACACCGCGCCATTGATCGCAAGTGCGGTACCGATGCCGATGCCGACGACCATGAAACCCACCTGGTTGATGAGACTATAAGCGAGCACGCGGCGCAGATCGTTCTCGATTACCGCGAAGAAAATCGGGAACGTCGCCATGGTCGCACCGACATAGACCAGCAGTTCAGTACCCGGGAAGGCACGAGCCAGAGCATAAACGGCCACCTTGGTTGTAAATGCGCTCAGGAAAACGGTGCCGGTAGGGGTCGACTCGGGGTAGGCATCGGTCAACCAGTTGTGCATGAAAGGGAAGGCACACTTGATGCCGAATGCCAGCAGTATCAGCCAGCTGGCAACGCTTTCCAGGCCGATATAATCGAACGCCAGAGAATTCCCAGTAGCGGCATGGGCAATAACACCGCCAAGCAGCAGCAGTCCGGACAGGATCTGGATGATCAGGTAGCGCATGCCGGAGCGATAGGCACGATCAGTGCGTCGCGCCCACACCAGGAAAACCGAGGTGAGTGCCAGCATCTCCCAGAAAAGAAACAGGGTGATCAGATCGCCGGCGTACACCGCGCCCAGGGCACTGCCGGCGTAAAGAATACTCGCCGTCTGCTCCACCCGATCGCGCACGTGCAGTGCGTAGACGAATGCAATAAATGCGGCCAGATTGAACAGGTAACCGAACAGGGTCGCCAGTCGATCCACGCGGTGAAGCGTGAGCTCAAACTCCAGCACCTGCAGAACGCCGTGGCTGCCCTCCGGCGCCTGCCAGACGCACCAGGCACCCAGAACCGGGGCCAACAACATGAGCCCGGCCCGCAGGATGCCGCGTGCGGGCAGTGCAAGCAGCGCAACAACGTAGAAAATCAGAAAAGGTGGCAGAGACTCAGGCATCACGCGAATCTCCCAGGGCATCCGTTCTCGACCGCTCAAGATCCTCGTAGTAGGACTCGTCACGCATCAGGAATGTGCGCATCCACTTCGCAACCAGCACGAGCAGGACGCAACCAACGAAGCCATAGATCGGATAGAACAGCCAGAGATTCTCCCAGGGATGATACACATGGCGATGAATCACAAAGTCCAGCGCAGCGAGGACAATACAGGCACCATAAAACACCCGCAGAAGACGCCTCACGTTTTCCGGCCGATCAAAGAAATACGTTTTCTCATCTTTCATCAATCTCACCCTCCGACGGCGCGGGCCAGGTCATACAGGCGCTGCGGGAACAAAAACAGCAGCACACACATCAGGCTGGTAATCCCTATCGCAATGAGGGACGGCAGCGGGGCCTCGCGAATGCCAACCGCTCCCTCAAGCGGACGCACGTCGCCCGGGAAGAAGGCACGCAGTGGAATCGGCAGCAGATAGGCAATGTTCAGCAAAGAACTCAGCATAAGAACGACGACAAGCGCCCACTGATCTGCCTCCAGACTTCCCGTGATCAAATACCACTTGCTCCAGGTGCCGCCAGTCGGCGGCAGGCCGATAATACTGAGGCTGCCGATGAAGAAGGCGGCCATGGTGAAGGGCATCTGCCGACCGAGGCCCCGCATCTGGCTGATGTCGCTCTTGTGCGCCGCCACGAGAATGGCCCCCGCACAGAAAAACAGCGTGATCTTGCCGAAGGCATGCATGGCAATGTGCATACTGCTGCCGAGCAAACCGGTGCTCGTCGCGAGAAGAACGCCAGCCGTCATGTAGCTCAGCTGGCTTACCGTGGAATACGCCAGACGGGCCTTGAGATTGTCCTGACGCATCGCTACCAAAGACGCTACGATGACCGTGAATGCGGCGAGGTAGAGCAGCAGGTCAGTGGACCAGAGACCAGCCAGCGTATCGAGACCAAAGATCAGCGCGCCTACCTTGATAACAGAAAAAACGCCCGCTTTGACCACTGCGACCGCGTGCAGCAGGGAGCTCACAGGCGTCGGAGCTACCATCGCCGCGGGCAACCAACGATGGAACGGCATGATGGCCGCCTTGCCAATACCGAAGATGAACAATAACAAGAGCGCGCCCAGCAGAACCGGCGATGTATCAGCCGCGAAAACGCCACCGTGAGTGAACGTGAGGGACCCGCTGATGGCATAGGTAGCTATGATGGCCGGCAGGAAAAACACGACCGACGTACCCACCAGAAGAGTAAGGTAGGTGCGCCCACCAGCACGTGCCTTGGCCGTGCCTGCATGGGTCACCAATGGGTAGGTGGCCAGGGTGAGCACTTCGTAGAAAACGAACAGGGTGAACAGGTTGGCCGAAAAGGCGATGGCCATGACAGACGCGATGGAAACGGCGAAAAAAACATAAAAACGGGTCTGGTTATCCTCGGCGTGGGCCCGCATGTAGCCTATCGCGTACAGCGTCGTAATGATCCAGAGGAAGCTGGCGACCAGTGCAAACAGGACACCGAGCGCATCGACCCTGAAGCTTATATCGAGGCCCGGCATGATCGCTATCCATACGACCTCGGCACTGCCACCAACGGTGAAATCGCGATACAGGATCGTTACCAGGGCAAATAGCGTGATGGATGCCAGCAGTGATACGCCTTCGCGGAGGTTGGGATAATGTCGCAACAACAGCAGCAGCGGTATCGCCATCGCCGGCAGCAGAATCACCCATTGCAGCACCTGTTGCGCCCCCATCATGGCTGGACTCCCATGAGGTGTTGAGCCGCAAGCTCGCTGGTTTGCCGCGTCAGCTCAGTATCGATACCAAAGAAGATGTTGGCGCCCACGAGTACCCAGGTCGCCAGCAACATCCCCAACGGCGCCTCGCGGGCGCCCTCGGTTAGCGACGTCGGTGCCTCGAAATAGGCCACCTCGACAATACGCCACACGTAGAACAGCGCCAGAACAGAGGCAATCAGCACCAGGCCGGCAATGGGCCACAGTCCCGCCTCGAGGGCGCCGAGAACGAGATACCACTTACTGATGAAGCCCACCGTCAGCGGAACGCCGATCAGGCTGAGGCCGCCGATAAGAATGGCCGCCATAGTCCAGGGCATCAGCCGGCCTAGACCCGCAAAGTGCGCAAGATCCGAGCCGCCAACGCGATAGACCACGCCGGCGATCGCCATAAACAGCGCGCCCTTCATCAGAGCGTGGTTGAACAAATGCAGCAGTGTTGCCTGCAGGCCGATCACCGTCCCCAGCCCCAGACCCACAATCATGTAGCCAATCTGGGCGATACTGGAGTACGCAAACAGGCGCTTGACGTTCGGTTGCTGCACAGCCACCAGCGATGCCGCGAATACACCCGCCAGTCCAAGCACGAGGAAGAGCGTGTTGAGCGGCAGAACATCCAGGGCGAAATTAGGACCAAAAATGGAGTAGTGCAGGCGTATGAGCAGGTAAACGGCAACCTTTGTCGCTGTCGCGGCGAGAAATACGGTAACCATCGACGGGGCATAGGTATACGCGTTCGGCAGCCAGAAATGCAGCGGGAAAAGGGCCAGCTTGAGGCAAACGCCAACGACGATAAATGCAAACGCCGTATGCACCGTATGGGCCGCGTCGACCAGAGGCAGCCGTGCGGCGATGTCCTGCATGTTGAGAGTGCCCGTGAGACTGTAAATAAAGCCGATGCCAATCAGCAGGAATGTCGCGCCGATCGTGCCCACTACCAGGTATTGATAAGACGCCCAGAGTGCACGCCGGTGTGGGCCCATAGCGATAAGGGCATAGGTGGACAGCGATGAGATTTCAAGAAAAACAAAAACATTGAACAGATCGCCGGTGGCAACAATACCCAGCAAACCTGCGAGGCACAGACAGAAAAGCACGTATAGCGTTGGCTGCTTGTCGCTCGCCACGTCAGCATCGAGTCCCTGCCGCGAGGCCACCGCCACCAGTGCCGCAACGCCAGACACGATGAGGAGCACGTAGGCCGACAGCAGATCAATGCGGTATTCAATGCCCCAGGGCGGCTCCCAGCCGCCCAGTTCGTAGCTTATGGTCCCGCTGCTGTAAACGGTTCCCAGCAGAGAGCCGCTGATAGCAAAGGCCGTGATGGTGACCACGCAGGTCAGTAACCACGACTGCCAGGGCCGATTGAGCAAGAGCAGAGCCGGAGCGGCCATCAGCGGAATGACGACCTGCAGGACTGGAAGGTGCACCATCACTGTTCGTCGATCTCCCGGATTTCTTCTTCTTCAACAGTGCCATAGGCATCCTTGATGCGGACAACCAGGGCGAGCGCGAGTGCCAGAGTGGCGATGCCGACGACGATAGCCGTCAATATGAGCACGTGGGGCAGGGGATTTGAGTAAAGCGTGACGCCATCCACGAGAATCGGCGCCGTCCCGCCATCGACCTTGCCCACGCTGATATAAAAAATGAACACCGACGTCTGGAAGATATTCAGACCAATGAGTTTCTTGACCAGATTACCGCGCACAATCACGCTGTAGAAACCGATCATCATCAGAGCGATAACCACCCAGTAATTGTAGAGGTCCATGATCACCGCGAGCTCTCCGGGTGCGCGGCATCCGACCGCGAGGTAAAGGCAAAGAAAATCAGGATCATGGTCGACGCCACCGTGACACCCACGCCCAGCTCAATGACGATGATGCCCAGATGCTGCCCACTCACGGGATCGTCGCTGAGCACGGAGTAGTCGAGAAATGTGCCGCCAGACAGCATGCTCACCACGCCGACACTGCCATAGACAAGCACGCCAATGGCAGCGAGCGCACGCAGCACGGCAGGGCGGGCGACACTCTGCGCCGCGTGTAAGCCAAACAGCATGCTGTAAAGAATAATCGCCGCAGCGAAGATCACCCCTGCCTGGAAGCCTCCGCCTGGGCCGTACTCTCCGTGGAACTGCACGTAGAGTGCAAACAGCAATATCAGCGGTATAAGCATTTCACTGATCAGGCGCAGCACCAGGTGGTCTGCCATGCGCACCGGACTTTCGCGACCTTCACGCGGCCCTGAAAGCAGGCCCAGCAAGGACAGAACACCGACGGCAGCGGTGAAGATCACCACAGCCTCCCCAAAGGTGTCATAACCGCGATAGCTGGCAAGGACGGATGTGACGACGTTGGGAATATCGATTTCACGCGCCGACTCTTCCAGATAGCGTACGGCGACGTGGCTGCTGGCCGGACTGCCGGGATCGCCAAAGGCCGGCATGTCCAGAGTACCCACCACCAGCATCAGCCCCGTCACAACGACCAGAAGCAGCGCAAATAGTGCGTGGGAGTGAGAGCTGTTCTCGTAGCGCCCGGTCAGCTTGAGCACCGACAGGAACAACAGCGGAGATATCCCGGCACCAACGGCGGCCTCAGTGAAGGCAACGTCAACGGCGTCAAGAGAAACGAAGAAGGCGGCGGAGAGAAGACCATAGATGCCCGACAGCATGACAATCGCAAAAAGATCCTTCATCCGCGCAATCGCCAAAGCGGTAACGAGCAGCAGGGCAAGGACGACGACATCAACGATAAGTGCGAAATCGATCATGGTGAACCTGCCTCCGGATCATCACCTTCCGCGCGCAGCCGGCCGTGACGCGCTGCTTTGGTCAGAGCGTGGCTGGCCGTCGGGCTGGTGATGAGCACGAACAACATGATGAATAAAAGTTTGAACAAGCCGATACTCCAACCCACTTCCAGCATCAGCACAAGCACAATGAAAAACGCCGCCAGCGTTTCGGTGACACCTGCTGCATGCATACGGGAATAAAAATCGGGCAGGCGCATAACACCAAGCCCTCCGCTGAGAATCAGTACGATGCCGAACACCGCGAAAACGCCACTTGCGATAGTGATGACAGTGTCCATGATCAGCGATCTTCCGTCGGTTCGCCGCCGTACTCGAAATACCGAAGTACGCCAATAATGCTGATGAAATTGATCAGGGCGTAAACCAGGGCAATATCGAGATAGTCGGGTCTGCCTGCAAGGACGCTGACCACGGCGATGAGAAGCACGGTCTTGGTGCCGAAGAGGTTTACGGCGAGAATACGGTCATAGATGGTTGGACCGACCAGCGCCCGCGCAATAGCGATCGCCATGACAACGAGGAGGGCAGCGCCTATGGCCGCGAGCATGGCCATCAGCGCTCCAGACCCTGAACGCGCCGGGCCATTTCGCCACTCTCCAGATCGGCAACACCATCGCGCGTGAGCGAATGAACGAGAATGGTGCCTCCGGGTACGTCGACATCCATGGCGACTGTTCCCGGTGTCAGTGTGATGGAGTTGGCGTAAATGACTTTTCCCGCATCGCTCAGTGCCGGCAGGGGAATGCGTGCAACGGTCGGAGAAATCGCTTCGCGTCCCATCCATATGCAGCGCACGACATCGATATTGCTCTTGACGATCTGCACCGCCAGCCAGGCACAGTAGCCTGGCGTACGGGCAATGCTGATCGGCCGACTGCCAGAACCGACGACCCTCAGACGCCACGTTAGCCAGGCGGTCAGCGCTATCGACGCCACGCCAAGAGACAGCAACAGGGGCTTGAACATCCCCGAGTTGCTGACCCAAAAAACAGCCAGCACCGCAATCAATGTCAGGAGTGATCTCATGGCGATTTGAGGTTCCGTCCGTCGTGCCTGTTATTGGAAGGTTGGGGAGATTACACGCAGTGCCATACGCAGGTCCAGCATCTGCCCGATCATATATGTCGGAAAAAGCATGAAGAGGCGTACATCGATACCCGCGACTTGCCCAGAACAGTCGGCGCCCATACCATGTCACGCCCGGCAGACGAAAGGCTTCCGAAGCAGATATGTTCGACCTCGACAAGCGGCCACCCGACTCCAGGCAAGACGCCTTGCACGTGGTTTTTCAGGGTGGCAGGCTCATCAGCGATATGCGATCCCGGCATCCCTGCGTGCACACGGAAGCCGACCTCATTATCAACGGCTGGCAAACACGGCGCGAACAATTTATCGGCCACTGGCAGAATCAGCCCTGTTTCGCGCTTGAAATCGACGATCTGCAGCACGTCGATCTGATGCGGCATCAGGTAGTCACCCTGTATGAGTTGCTTGGACGCGTCGATGACGCCCTGTTCGCTCTGGCCGGGCGAGCGCAGCAGTTGCTTGAATGGGAGCGCGATCATCGGTACTGCGGACGCTGCGGTAATCCCACCGAGATCCTGCCCGCCGAACGCGCCATGCGATGCCAGACGTGTGAAATAGCGCTCTACCCGCGTATTTCACCCTGCATTATCGTTCTGGTCACGCGCGGTGAATATCTTCTCCTCGCGCGGCACACTCGGTATCGGCGTCCGATGTACAGCACCCTGGCCGGTTTTATCGAAGCCGGGGAAAACGCGGAGCAGTGTCTGCGGCGCGAGGTCAGAGAGGAAGTCGGCATCGATGTCGACGACATCCGCTACTTCGATTCCCAGGCCTGGCCGTTTCCGAGCCAACTGATGCTCGGCTACTTCGCCGACTATCGAAGCGGCAATATATGCTGCGATCCGCGCGAAATCGCTGAGGCAGACTGGTATCATTACACCGATCTGCCGCCTGTCCCGCCGGAAACCTCGATCGCGGGGCAATTGATTCGTCACCACGTTACCCGAGTATCAACCCGGTAAAGCACCGTCTTAATGCCCTTGCGGCAGGAGCTCATTGCATGGAGTTTTTATCCGAATTGGGATTGTTTGCGGCGCAGGCCGTCACACTGGTTGTCCTCATTCTCTTGCTGGCGCTGGGCCTTGTCGCCATTTCTCATCGGCAGCGTGGAGACCATGAAGGCCACATTGAAATAACCCGGATCAACCAGCGCGCGGAACATGTCAGCGACACGCTAAACCACGCCATTAACGACCCACAGACATGGAAAGCCACGGCCAAGGCGAGGAAAAAAGCCGAAAAAGTGAAGGTCAAACAACGTAAAAAAGCGTTAAAGGCAAAAAAAGATAGCAGTGCCCAGCCGTCATCGACCGATGCGCCGCGGCGTGAACGTCCCGTGCTCTTCGTCCTCGATTTCGACGGTGACATGCACGCCTCTGCCACCGACAATCTCAGAGAAGAAATATCGGCAATCGTGCCGCAGCTGAAGACGGGGGATGAAGTCCTGGTGCGATTGGAGAGCCCGGGCGGCGTCGTGCATGGCTATGGCCTGGCCGCCAGCCAGCTGCGCCGCATCCGTGACACCGGCGCCCCCTTAACAGTCTGCGTTGACAAGGTGGCTGCCAGTGGCGGCTACATGATGGCCTGTGTTGCCGATCGCATTGTCGCAGCGCCGTTCGCCGTTATCGGTTCAATCGGCGTTCTTGCGCAGCTGCCGAACTTTCATCGCCTGCTGAAAAAGAACGATATCGATTTTGAGCTTCTCACTGCGGGGGAATATAAGCGCACGCTGACACTGTTCGGTGAAAACACCGACAAGGGGCGGCAGAAGTTTGTAGAGGAACTGGAAGAGACCCATGCCCTGTTCAAGCACTTTGTAAAGGATAACCGCCCGGCGCTGGATATCGACCGCGTGGCCACAGGCGAAATCTGGTACGGACAACAGGCTCTTGACGAGGGCCTGGTCGATGCGCTGTCGACGTCAGATGCGATGATACAGGCGAGGCTTGACGACAGCGACGTTTTTGAAATCCGCTTTGTACGCAAGCGCAATTGGCAGGAGAAGCTGGGGATGGCTGCGGGGTCGGCCGTAGAGCGCAGTCTACTGCGGCTGTGGCAGCACGGCGTTTCCCGCCGCCTGCACTGATTACTCTACTGCAACGCCACCGAGCGGACGCAGTGATTCGACGGCCTGGTGCTGTGACAGATAAACCTGACCGCTGAGCGAATCGAGAAAGTCCGTGCGGCGCAGGGCATCCATGACCGGCCCCTTCACTTCGCTCAGATGCAGGGCAATACCCTGCTCCCTGAGGCGGTGATCAATCTGTTCGAGTGTTTCCAGCGCACTCAGGTCAATTTCGTTCACTGCCGTACACTGCAATATGATATGGCGCAGGTCCTGCCGACCGGCGACGATCGCATAGACTGCACTCTCCAAATAGCTTGCATTGGCAAAATACAGACTCTCGTCGACGCGTATGGACACGATGGAGGGGTAAGTAATGACATCGTGGCGCATGACGTTGCGAAAATGCTCTGTGCCGGGAACCTCACCGACAACGGCGATGTGCGGACGCGTCGTCTTGTGCAGGTGCAGGGCGACGGACACCACAATGCCCGCGAGAACACCAAGTTCCACGCCGAGGGCAAGCGTCGCAACAATAGTCACCGTCACTGCAATAAAGTCACGGCGCGAATAGCGCCACGCGCGACGCAGCAGCGCAATATCAATGAGCGAGGTCACGGCCACGATAATAGTGGCGGCAAGAGTGGCCTGCGGCAGGTAGTACAGAACCGGCGTGAGAAACAGCGTAGCAAGGGCAATGCCCAGTGCCGCCATGACACCGGCCATCTGGGTCTGTGCGCCCGCATCGAAATTCACCACGGAGCGGGAAAACCCGCCCGTTACCGGAAATCCGGAAGATAAGGACGACGCCACGTTTGCGGCACCCAGCGCCACTAATTCCTGATTGGGGTTGATGTTCTGTCGGCGTTTCGCGCCCAGTGTCTTGCCAACGGACACCGATTCGACAAAGCCGATGAGGCTGATCAGCAGTGCGGACACTGCCAGCTCCGACCACAGTGCCACGCTGAAGACCGGCGTGCTGAACGCCGGCAGGCCGCTCGGCACCACCCCGACCACGGCCACACCCTTGGCCTCAAGGCCAGCGCCGTAGCTGATCCACGTGGTAACCGCAATCACCAGAACGGGCCCCGCCTTGGCACAGATCTCAGCGACCGCGGCCGGCACTCCAACCACCTGCAGAAGCCTGGCTAGATCCCGCCGTATCCACAGCAGCACCAGCAGGGCACCGACGCCAACCAGGAGCGTCGGCAGACTGAAGCCTGACAGCTCACCGAGCATACTGCCGAACAAGGCAGGGAGGTTGTCACCGTGCCCGGCTATACCGGCGATATGCCGGATCTGGCTGATCGCGATGATGATCCCCGATGCCGTGATGAAGCCACTGACCACCGAATGGGAAAGCAGGTTGGCCAGCTCGCCGAAACGGAGCAAGCCCATGCCGATCAGCATGAGTCCTGATATCATTGCCATGGCGACCGCCGCGCTTGCGTAGTCTGCGCTACCGTTGGCAGCGACCTTTCCCACTGCGGTAGCCGTCATCAGCGATATCACAGCGACGGGGCCTACCGAAAGAGTGCGGCTGGTGCCGAAGACGGCGTAGAGCACCAGAGGCAGAATACTGGCATACAGCCCCATTTCCGCCGGTAGGCCGGCGAGCATGGCGTAGGCCAGTGACTGCGGTATCAGCATCACCGTAACGATGACCGCAGCCAGCAGATCGTTCGCGGCCATCCCGCGGTGATAGCTGCGAAGCCATTCCATTGGCGGCAGCCACCGCCCGGGATTGAGCTTCATGCGTCAGAGGAGACCGGTTTGCTTCGCTCTGGGTTTACCATCCACTCACGTCCTTTCAACATGGCTTTCCAGTAGACAGGCGGCAAAATTCGCTCCTTCAGCAGCCACGCCATGCGCGACGGTCTTTGCCCGTTAATAATCCAGCGCGGAAAACTGGGCAGCAACTTGCCGCCGTAGCCAAATTCCGCGAGCACTATCTTGCCACGCTCAACGGTCAACGGACAGGACCCGTAACCATTGTAGTGTGAGACACCAGACGCCAGGCCAGCGTGCTGGAGCAGGTTGTTGGCAACGATTGGCGCCTGCATACGCGCCGCGGCGGCGGTCTTTGCGTTCGGGGCGTTCATGGCATCTCCCACGCCCCAGACGTTTTCGTAGGTTCGGTGCTGCAGCGTGTTCTGGTCGACATCAATCCAGCCGGCCGCATCTGCCAGCGGACTCTCGCGTACCACGTCGGGTGCAACCTGGGGAGGGCAGACATGCAGCATATCAAATTCGGTGCATACCTCGACGGTTTCGCCCGCGTCATTCGTAGTGGCAAACCAGGCCATGCGCCCGGGCCCATCAACGCGAACAAGACGGAAGCCAAAATTGAGTTCGGCGTTGTACGCCTCCATGTATGACATCAGCGCCGGAACGTATTCTTTCACCCCGAAGAGAACCTGGCCGGCATTATAAAAGGCAATTTCCATATTCTTCAGTGCGCCGCTGCGCTTCCAGTGGTCCGCGGAAAGATAAAGCGCTTTCTGCGGTGCGCCGGCGCACTTGATCGGCATGGGCGGCTGCGTGAACACGGCACGGCCACTGCGCAGTGAGCTCACCAGTTCCCAGGTATAGGGCGCAAGATCAAAGCGATAGTTGGACGTGACGCCATTTCGCCCGAGGGTTTCCACCAGTCCGTCAATGCCGTTCCAGTCGAGCTTGATGCCCGGCGCGGCAACCAGCCGATCATAATAGATCGGACGGGCATCCTCGAGCAGCACCCGGTTTTGCTCGGGCTCGAAGTTCCCCACCGCCGCCTGTATCCAGGTGACTCCCTGCGGGATCAGCGATGCCGTGGTCTTGACGGTTTCCTCCTGCGTAAACACACCCGCGCCAACCAGAGTCCAGCCCGGTTGGTAGTAGTGCACCTGTGCCGGGTCGATAATGG
This sequence comes from uncultured Alteromonadaceae bacterium, assembly GCA_964613795.1. Taxonomy (GTDB): domain Bacteria; phylum Pseudomonadota; class Gammaproteobacteria; order Pseudomonadales; family Halieaceae; genus Chromatocurvus. The sequence continues at coordinate 52,941 of CAZTJR010000005.1, forward strand.
CGATGGACAGGTCCTGGGTCCGCGCACGCAGACTGGAAGCGACTGAGATACCGGCAGCGCCTGCACCCACGATGACCACATCGAAATGATCCCTGCGACGACCGGTATCCTCAGCCGAGGCTGTATCGGCAGTAATACCCAGAGCCTCGGCGAGGTCAAAGCCATGTTCGCGGGCACGCGAGAGCAGCGTCTCGTCGCTAACACCAAGACGCCGCTGATAGAGACTCCAGAGGGTCATGGACCGCGTGCCCGTCCGGCAGAATGCATGTACGGGCTTCTCGAGCGACTCGAATGCCGACAGGAATTCATCCACATTTTTTTCATTTACCTTGCCTGAAATCACCGGCACGTGTGCCACCTGAAGCCCGTAGCTGTGTGCCGCCGACTCGACTTCGGCGAATGTGGGCTGGTCGTTGGCCTCCCCATCGGGTCGACTGCATAGCAGTGACCTGACGCCCATAGACGCCAATGTCTCAATGTCCTGCAGCTGGATTTGCGGTGAAACCGAAAACTCGTCACTGACCTTGATCACGTTGATGCTCATATGCCTGTCTCCTGGTCCGGGGCGAGCCTGGACAGTGTCGGACCGCCGAAGGCATTCAGCGGTATCTTGAGGAAAAATCGACCATCCGCCTCTGGCGGCGGCATGTGGCCGGCTCGCATGTTGACCTGCAGCGAGGGCAGGATGAGCTTTGGCATGCCAAGTGTCGCGTCGCGTTTTTCCCGCATATCGACGAACCCCGCCTCGCTTACCCCATCCCGAACATGGATATTGTTCTCTCTCTCTGCTGCTACCGTTGTCTCGAACTCCAGCTCGCGTCCATTCGGCAGATAGTCGTGGCAGACAAATATGCGGGTTTCCGGGGGCAGGGCCAGTATGCGTTTGATAGAGCGATATAGTGTGGCTGCATCACCACCGGGAAAATCGCAGCGTGCAGTCCCATAGTCCGGCATGAAAAGGGTATCACCGACAAAAACCGCATCACCGATCACGTAGCTCATGCAGGCCGGTGTGTGTCCCGGTGTATGCATGGCGTAGCCGGTGACCCCGCCAATATCAATGGCGTCACCTTCAGCGAGGAGTACATCAAACTGGGAACCGTCATCGCGGAAACCGGGGCCCGCATCAAAAATTTTGCCGAAGGTATCCTGTACCGTACAGATATGGTTGCCGATAGCGATGCGTCCACCGAGCTCCTGCTTGACATAAGGCGCTGCGGAAAGGTGATCCGCGTGAACGTGGGTCTCGAGAATCCAGTCCAGCGTCAACTGGTTTTCTCGGATATAGGCGATAACGCGATCCGCGCCCTCGTAGTTGATCGTGCCCGATGCGTAATCGAGGTCCAGCACAGAATCGACCAGCGCACAGTGCTCGCTTTGCGGGTCCCGTACGATATAGGTGAGCGTGTTTGTCGGTTCGTCAAAAAAGGGAATGACGTCGGGCATTCCGGTCGCGGCAGCATGTGTTTGAGTCATGGGCATCTGTCTCCTGTTTTTGCAGCCATCATGTCTCTGTTTCAACAGCGGGCTGCCTATGCAAAAGTGCTCATAGGGCTGTTGCAACCTCTGTGCCAGCGGGCGAAAGAAAAGCCGCCAGCGATCGCATATCGTTGTTATACATTACGTTTCTTTAAAAAAGCCAGGGGTTTCAGGACCACCGGCGAGCGGCCATTTGTGGCCGCTGTCGCCAATTACCGCCATAATTGGCAAACACATTTGCCAGAAATGACACGATGAACCTGATCGCCAGTGATATTAATCCGACCTATGCCCGAATGCTCGACGGCTATGAGAGCCCGGCGATTCTGGTGAGTCGCAACTATGAAATCCTGGCGACCAATGATCTTTACCGCGAAACCTTCGGACTGCCCGACAGCACCGACGTCCTGCCGCGATGTTACGCAGTTTCCCACGGCTACGACCGGCCCTGCGATGAGGCGGGCGAGACCTGCCCACTGAGCGCCGCCTCCGCGTCGGGCAAGCGGGAGCGGGTGCTGCATATCCACAATACCCCGCAGGGGCGAGAGCATGTCGATGTCGAAATGCTCCCCATCGCGGATGAGACAGGAAAACCCGCGTTTTTCATTGAACTGCTGCGGCCACTGCCCACGGCAGGCGAACAGGCGGCCAGCCAGGACATGACCGGTCAATCCCCGGCCTTCAATGCCATGCTTGCCCTGATCTCGCGAGTTGCACGCTCGGACGTCGCCGTGCTGCTCGCCGGCGAATCCGGGGCAGGGAAGGAGCTTGCCGCGCACACGCTGCATCGCAACAGCCTGCGTCATAGGGCACAGATGGTTACGCTGGAGTGCGCTGGCCTGACAGAAACCCTGTTTGAAAGCGAGCTATTCGGGCATGTTCGCGGCGCCTTCACTGGCGCCAACTACCATAAGGCAGGGCTGGTTGAGGCCGCCAACGGCGGCACTCTTTTCCTGGACGAGATCGGAGACGTCCCTCTGCCACTGCAGGTGAAGCTGCTCCGCCTAATAGAAACAGGCACCTATCGACAGGTGGGGAGCACCGAAGTGCGTCACGCGGATTTTCGTCTGGTCTGCGCCACCCACAAGGACCTCGAGGGCATGGTTGCGGAGGGCCGCTTTCGCCAGGACCTGTACTACCGCATCAATGTTTTTCCGGTACGGGTGCCGGCGTTGCGTGAGCGACCTGACGATATACCCGTGCTGGCCAACGCGTTTCTGAGGACGACCGGGCAGGGTGTCGGCATGCACTTCACCGAGTCGGCCATTCAGCGCTTGCGCAGCTATGCCTATCCGGGAAACATCCGGGAACTGCGCAATATCGTTATCCGCTGCTCCATCATCGGTAACTCCAACGTCATCGACAGCGGTGTAGTAGAGCGGGCCATTAGCGGACAGGTACTGCAAAACGACAGCGGCACAGCAGCTGCGATATCGCCGCAACAGACGTCGGCAACGGGAAATAGTGTAAAGACACTCCGGCAGGTGGAAAGCCAGCATCTCAATTTTCTGATGCGGCATTTTGCCGGGGACAAAAACGCCGTGGCACGGGCAGCGGGGATCAGCGTGAGAAGTCTTTACCGCCGACTGACGGCCAGCGAGTAGCTGATGCGTCACTCGCAGACAACTATTTAACATATTATATTTATTGACTGCGCATTATGGAGGCGTGCCGCAGCCTGACTAAAAGACAGGCTGCGGCATAATTCTATAAAGCACTTCATTTATTGCTCCTATTTATCTGTTTTATAACATTTTTATGGCTTATCCAGCGCTTACTGGCTGACTCATCACGGTCAGCTCTGAAGACCCTAGCGCGCCACATCGGGAAAACGCCAGGCGTCAACGCAAAGCGGAAGACTTGCCCGGGCGCATCGCGATTGCGTGAGATGCCGCGTGTGCATTGAGCGACCTGACGAAAAACACACCCGTCACGCACAAGTGCTCCCGATGAATACCGCTCCGGGTCAGATATAGCGCATTGACTGCAGAGTGAGCCGGCAGATCCACTAGCCGGCCTGATCAGCCGTCTTATCCACAACTGCGTATAATATATATTATGTTAAATAACACATTTATCACAGAAGTATCCACAGCCTTGTATGTCAGTATGGCCAGACACCTGAACTCCCCTTTCAGAGCTCTCGCAATGCACAGTCGCAGCACGCCCGAACCGAAAGCCGCAGCACAGGTAGAGCACGTATACTGTGCGCCCCTTATCGCCAGGACGCTTGAAGCAACATGCCCACTTTTCCCGCAGGCAACGCCGGCAATGCACTGAGCCGGATTGAGCAGAGCTACCTGTTCCAGGGCTCGGTCATTTTCATCATCGTGCTATCGGCGATCACCATCGGCGCAAAGACCTACGAGCTACCGCCACTCGCCGACAGGCTGCTTCCCTATCTCGACAACGCGATTACCGTTTTCTTTCTGACCGAAATCACTCTGCGTTTCCTGGCCTGCGACAATAAACGTCGCTTCTTCGCCGATGGCTGGAATATCTTTGACACACTGGTGGTGATCGGCAGCCTGATCCCGCTGGAAAATGCAGATGCTGTGCTTATCGGCCGCCTGCTGAGAGTCTTCCGGGTACTGCGCCTGGTCTCTGTGGTCCCTGAGCTACGTTCACTGATCAACGCGCTGCTCAAGTCGATTCCGCGCATGGGCCATATTGCACTGTTGATGTTCATCATCTTCTATATTTATGGAGCAGTCGGCTCGATGTTCTTCGCACGTATCAACGAAACCTTGTGGGGGGATGTTGCCATCTCAATGCTGACTCTGTTCAGAGTCGCAACTTTTGAGGACTGGACAGACGTCATGTACGAGACCATGGCAACATTTCCGCTGAGCTGGATTTACTACATCACGTTTATCTTCCTCACGGCCTTTGTCTTTCTGAACATGATGGTCGGCACAATTCTGGACGTCATGACTCGAGAGTTTCATCGCGACAGCGAAGACCAGGCGCATCGGGAGCGCGAGGAGATGGTGACCCGGCTCAATGTAATGGAGCGGCAGATCGGTGAAATCAGGGAGCATCTGATCGGAAAAGATAGCAGCGACCGGGATTGACCCCGGTAGCACACTTTCAGTTATCCTCGACATCAAATAATACCAAGCAGCCGGAGAAGCGCACCATGACCATTGACCCGGAAATGACTCACGAAATGTCGCTACTGCTGAAATTTGATCCCGATAGCATGCAGCACGGATTGAAGATTCACAGCGATGCCTCACCGTCCATCGTTGCCGCAGCGCAGCGGCTGTATGCCAAGGGGCTGATCGACCAGCCGGACGGCGGCTTCCTGACGTCGCTGGGGCATCAGGCCACGGAACACGCACGTGCCCTGCACCAGATACTGGACAGCGCACCCGACACCCGGAATGAAGGATAAGTCCATGCGAAACCCCTGCCTTAGTCTCTTTGTCATCGGTTTACTGAGTGCCTGCGGTGGCGAAGCCCCCACTACTGGCATTAACTCTCTCGCTGACGGGGACGGCAGCCAGCCTGGGGACGCCAGCGAATCGACACGCAATGCGAACGCCGCCGTGGCTGATCTGCTCCCGCTTGACGACCCGCAGGATGCTGAAGATGCACGACGCGGGTTCCTCGGAACGATTGATCGCGGGCGCATCACCGGTAGTGACGGGCAGCTGGCCTGGTCATTCGAGAATTATGCCTGGCAGGAAGCCGCAGAGGAGGCACCGGCAACGGTCAACCCCAGCCTGTGGCGTCAGGCGCGCCTCAACAACATCCACGGCCTGTTTGAAGTCCAGAAAGGCATTTATCAGGTCAGGGGGTTAGATCTTGCCAACATGACCGTCATTGAGGGCGAGACGGGCTGGATTGTGATCGATCCCCTCACAGTCGAAGAAACCAGCCGCGCTGCCCTCGCCCTGGTCAATGATACGCTCGGACAGCGACCCGTCAGCGCAGTGCTGTTCACCCATAGCCACATCGATCATTTCGGCGGCATCCGCGGGGTACTGTCAGCCGAGGAACAGGAACGGCGCGATGTATCCATCATTGCACCAGAGGACTTCCTGCGCGAATCCGTATCGGAGAATGTTGTCGCGGGCAGTGTCATGATGCGCCGGGCAGTCTACATGTACGGTATGAACCTGCCTCGCAATGCCACCGGCCACGTTGACACAGGGCTTGGCAAACAGCCGGCCGATGGCACGGCCTCCATTACACAGCCCACCGTGACAATCGATGACAACACCGGTGCGTTGGAGATTGACGGCGTCGCCTTTGAATTCATGCACACGCCAGGCGCCGAGGCACCGGCGGAATTCATGTTCTACCTGCCCGAGCATAGGGCCTTGTGCGGCGCAGAGATCCTGTCACGCAACTTTCATAATCTCTATACCCTTCGAGGCGCGAAAGTGCGCGATGCGCTCAAATGGTCGGGCTATATCGACCATGCGCTGGTTCGCTTCGGGGACCGGGTCGACACAATTTTCAACTCCCACCACTGGCCAGTGTTCGGTAACGGTGCCGTGGATGACTACCTGAAAAAACAGCGCGATATTTACAAGTACACCCACGATCAGACTATGCGGCTTGCCTCACGCGGTCTGACACCGAACGAAATCGCCGACACCATTGCCCTGCCCCCTTCATTGCGCGAAAACTTTGCCACGCGCGGCTACTACGGCACGCTGAAGCACAATGCCAAGGCGGTCTACCAGTTTTACTTCGGCTGGTACGACGGCAACCCGGTGAACCTTGATCCCCTGCCGCCGGAGTCCCAAAGTCGTCGCTACGTCGAGGCCATGGGCGGTGTCGACGCCGTGCTGGATAAGTCACGAACTGCGTATCGCGAGGGCGCGTTCCAGTGGTCCGCTCGCCTCGCACACCACGTTGTATTCGCCGATCCGGACAATACGCAGGGCCGAATCATGCTGGCCCGCGCCTATGACCAGCTCGGATATCTTGCCGAGAGCGGCCCGTGGCGCGACGTCTATCTGAGCGGCGCACACGAATTGCGCAATGGCATCACGCCGATGTCGGGACTCGCCGGCAACGCCGGTCTGATCGGCGCCATCCCTATTGATCTTTTTCTCACGGCGATGGCGACCAACCTGAATCCGGATGAAGCTGGCGATAAGGTCATTACGGTCAATCTCCGGGTGCCTGATAAGGATGCCGAGTTCACGCTATTGCTGGAAAACGCGGTCATGAACTTTCGCGAGGGCCTTGCGGATAACGCGGATGTCACGCTGAACATCAGCCACCCCATGCTGCTCAAGGTGCTTGGCGGTGGCGCAAAGGTTACCGACCTGGTGGGTAACGAGGGCGTCTCAGTGGAGGGCAGCCGTATCCGGTTGGGACAGTTCTTTGCCAGCTTTGACAGGGTGGAGAATCCCGCTTTCCCGCTCACCACGCCCTGAATTAAGCCAACCAGCGCCGTCCATGCGCAGGCTGCCAGATGTACTTGTCAGTCTGCCGGATCTTCCTGTGCCGTCTGCATGCTGGACGCGCGCCCTAAAGACTCTGCAGAGGTCGGCTGTTGCAGATCTGACTGCGCTACGGGGACGCCGCCAACAGCGCCCTGACAATTGGCGCCCAGACTCAGGGTCACGACCAGGCCTACAGACACCAGCGCCCTGATTACTTCATCGGGATCCATACATACCTCCGGAAATCGTATTGCGTGGCGCTGTCGAAAAACGGCCACTCACACGCGGCGTCCTGTCGTTTGACGCAAGGCCGCGACTGAGACCCACAGCAACGCTGTTCTTAGGGGCAAGACGTCCCAGCATGCACGATTATTCCGTCCCGCTGTGTGCGTTGGCACGCATAGTGTGGCACGCATAGTGTGGCACGCATGCTGCTGCGCAGGCAGCGATCGGCGCGAGGTCAATCATCAACACAATTTCAAGAAAGCGGCTTGTCTGGGTTTTGTGCATCCGGTACTCTGCGGACCTGCTTGACGGGTGAACCTGCATCCCTGCGATGTCGGGTTAAACGGGAAGACGGTGCGCTGCATGTCAGCAATGCCGTCACTGCCCCCGCAACGGTAAATGAGGACGCCGATCACAATGCCACTGCGCCAACAGCGTGGGAAGGCGGTCGGCACGGCAGTGACATGCCTCTCATGAGTCCGGATACCGGCCCGCCATTCATTCACTGTTCAGTTGCGGCGGGCGACTGGCGGGGGTTCCTGTGAACTCTTGCTGTATCTCTCCGCAGAACCACTATGCAGAAGCGGGGGATTCTGCGGGAGATAGTCATGAAGATCCGTATTTCGGCAGCGTTTGCCGCCTCCGTTCTTGCAACACCCTCTTTCGCCCAGACCTCGTCAGCCGCTGACAGCGCCATCGAGCAGGTCCTTGTGACGGCGTCTCGTGTTCCCGTCGAGCTCAAACATGTCGGCAGTGCCACATCTGTTTTCACTCGCGCGGACATCGAGCGACGCCAGACACGCTATGTCACTGACCTGCTGCGCACGGTACCCGGCTTCGCCGTGTCGCGCAGCGGCGGGCCGGGATCGCAGACCCAGGTCCGAGTCCGCGGCGCCGAGGCCAATCATGTGCTTGTACTGATCGATGGCGTACGCGCCAATGACCCGGCCACCAGCGACGAATTCCCCTGGGAGCATCTCGCAACCGGAGCGGTTGAACGTATCGAAATTGTGCGCGGTGCCCAGAGCGCGCTCTGGGGCAGCGAGGCAATTGCCGCCGTCGTCAACATAACGACGCGCGGCGGCAGCCGGGCCGCTAGCAGCGCCAGTACATACCTCGAGGGAGGCAGCAACAGCACGCGTAACATCGGCGCCAATGGCGTGCTGTCCCGAGGCGCGTGGACCGTTGACGCCAACGCTGAACGACTGGACACGGATGGCGAAAACATCTCCCGCGTCGGCACAGGACGCGATGGCGCGGAACTGACATCAGGGCATATTGGCCTGCGCTACGCGGATAACAGCGCCATAGGCTTCCAGGCCAGCCTGCGAGGGACCGATTCAACGTCAGCCTTTGATCCCACCGACTTCGCCACGGGACTGCCTGGGGATGCAGACCGCTTTACCGAAAGCGGAAACATCATCGCGCAAGTGGCGGCGACCCTCGAAACCCACGACGGTAGCGTCAACTGGCAGGCCCGCACAGCATTCTTTGACTCCGAGCACCGCAACTTTGCCGATGGCAACGAGGATTCATCCACCGCATCATCGCGATACACCACCACGCTGCAATCCGATATCGCGCTGTCCGATGAGCGCGCGCTGACGCTCGCGCTGGAGCGCGAGGAGACGGATTTCAGCCAGCGCGGTATCGTCTCCTTCGGCGACCCCAACCAGGATCGCTCGCTGACGATGCAGAGCGCGATGGCAGAATATCGGCACACGGAAGACAGCGGCCTGTCCTGGATGCTGAGCGGCCGTTACGATCATTACAGTGACTTCGGCAACGCACTCACCGGCCGGCTATCGCTCGCCTATGCGCTGACCGACAGCACCCGTCTGCGCGGCAATATCGGCACCGGACAGAAAACGCCGACCTTCATCGAGCGCTTCGGCTTCTTTGCTGATCAGTTTGTCGGTAACCCCAATCTCGATCCCGAGCAGTCTGTGTCTTTTGATATCGGCATTGACCAGACACTTGCCGATGGCGCACTGCGACTAGAGGCAACGCTGTATCGGCAGGAACTGCAGGACGAGATCAACGGCTTTGTCTTTCTCCCGGGCACGTCCCTGGCAACGGCGCAGAATCTTGACAACAGCAGCGAGCGCCAGGGCATTGAGCTGGCGGCCGACTGGCGGATCAGCCAGCAGATCAGCGCAGCCGCCTCCTATACTTATACCGATGCCACCGAAGAGAACAGCAGTGGACTCAGCGTCGTGGAGCTGCGCCGACCAGAACACGTCGGAAGCCTGTCATTGAACATGGCATCGCGGGACGACCGACTCCGCGCAACGCTGGTTGCAGACTACGGTGGCACCCGATTCGACCGGTTTTTTCCGCCCTTTCCACTGCCGGCTGAGACCCTGAAGCTGGACAACTACTGGCTGGTGGAGCTGACCGCGCACTATCAGCTAACGCCGAACGTGACGCTGTACGCACGGGGCACCAACCTGCTCGACGCCGACTATGAGAACGTGGTGGGCTACGGAACCTGGGGACGCGCCGGCTTCGTCGGCGTCAAGACCGACTTTGGCTGGTGAGGAGAGCAGCATGAACCGATTCGTTATTCTTCTGGCCTGGGCCATTCACTGGCTGCCACACCCCTTCGGCGTATCCAGTATCGGTGCGACTGCCTTGTACGCTGGTGCCTACGGCAAGCGCGGGAGCGCCTGGCTGGTGCCGCTGGCGCCCCTGGCACTGGTGGCGCTGTTTACTGCCACCTACCCTACTGCCGTCATGCTGTGTGTCTTTGCCGGATTCGCACTGGCGACGGCAATCGGTCGACTGTGCCTTGCCCGCCGCCGCTCGCCGGCGCGATTCGCGGTCGCCTTGGTTGCGGCGGCGGGGGCCTTCTATCTCGTATCCAACCTGGGCGTCTGGCTCGCCGGGTATTATCCCGCCACGCCGGCAGGCCTTCTGGCCTGCTATATTGCCGGACTTCCCTTTCTTGGACTATCACTGATGGCTGACACGGCGTATTCGGCAGTGCTGTTCGGTCTGCATGCGCTGGCAGCGAATCGGGGTCCGAGGTCGGTCCCGGCATGAGGATCGTCTCACTGCTGCCCAGCGCAACGGAAATCGTCTGCGCGCTGGGACTGCAGCAGCACCTGGTCGGTGTATCGCACGGCTGTAATTATCCGCCCGGCGTCGAGGCGCTGCCGCGCATGACCAGCACCCGGGTGCCCTACACAGCGGGCAGCGACGAGATTGATGCCTATGTGCGCGAGCATCTTGGCGACAACACCGCCCTTTATGACCTCGATATGGCAGCGCTGGCGGCCGTGCGACCCGACGTTGTCGTATCCCAGGCCCTGTGCGACGTATGCGCCGTGGCGACCGGCGACGTGCGTGACGCCATCCGATCGCTTCCAGGCTCGCCACAGCTGATCGACCTCACACCCAACTCGTTGACCGATGTCTTTGACGACATGCTCCGGGTTGGCGATGCCACCGGCTCGCAGGCCCGTGCCCGACAGCTTGTCGCCAGCCTGGGCGCCCGGCGAGATCGGGTGGCAGAACGTTCGGAACGCATTGCAAAGGCCGACCGTCCCAGAGTGATGTTCTTCGAGTGGCTGCTGCCGCCCTTCAGTGGCGGCCACTGGAACCCGGAGCTGGTTACCCTCGCCGGCGGTGATGATCTGTTGGGAAGCCCTGGTGGCCCCTCGCGCACGCTGGACTGGCAATCGGTAAGCGACGTATCACCGGACCTTGCCTTCGTCGCATGCTGTGGCTTCACGATCGAGAGAACGCTGGCCGATATCGCTGCGCTCAGCGACAACCCGGCGTGGCTGTCGCTGCCAGCGGTGCAGTCGCATCGAGTGTGCGTTGCTGACGGCAATGCCTACTTTTCCAGCCCGGGGCCCCGACTCCTCGACGGTCTCGAGCTGATGGCTCACGCTCTGCATCCCAGCGTTCATCCAGCACCGGAAACAGGCAGCGTCTGGCGGCCCGGCGATCAGTTAGGCCAGTAGACCCAGATATCTCCTTTCAGAAACCGTTCGGCCAGGGTTTTATCAACGGCAGCAGGTCCCTGTAGCGTGCTGGGATAGAGCGGCGGTCGCCGATTGGCGAGGTGCGCATCGAGCAGTGCATGCAGTCGCGTCGCAACCGCCGGGTGCGAATCGCTGACGTCACGCCTTTCCGTGGCGTCGTCGGCCAGATTGAACAGACGCGAGAACGCCGGCCTCTCACTGCGCTGTAGCTTCCAGTTGCCGGCCCGCACCGCCTGATAATAATCGCTGTGCCAGAAGATGGCCTCATGCGGCGCCGCTTCACTTTCGGCCCGCGCCAGAGGCAACAGGTTGCGGCCATCAATCACCCGGTCGCCCGGTAATGCAGCACCGGCTGCGGCGACCAGGCTCGGCATCACATCGATATGTGCCGCCGGCTGTGCAACCCGCTGTCCCCGCGGAATATGCCCGGGCCAGCGCATGAACAGGGGCACCCGCAGCCCCCCTTCATACAAAGTCAGTTTCCAGCCACGGTAGGGTGCGTTCAAATCCGGAAGACCGATATAGCCCGGCGCACCGTTATCGCTGGTGAGCACCACCAGCGTATTCTCATCCAGACCCTGGGCCTCAAGACTGTCGAGAATACGCCCGACACTGCGATCCAGCGCGCGCACCATGGCCGCATAGACACGCAGACGATGTGGCTGGATATCCCCCACCGCATCGTAATCGGTGCGAGTAGCCTGTAGCGGCGAGTGTGTTCCCCAGTGCGCCAGATACAGAAAAAACGGGCGGTCACGGTTGCGCTCTATCACGCGCACGGCCTCGTCGGTCCAATAGTCCGTTAGATAGCCACCGGGCGCGAACCATTCACTGCCGTTGAAGCTGTTGGCGTAGCGCATACGCGCCCACAGAAACCGATCTATGGGGTCGAACTCGAGCCTTGCGTTGACCGCATCCGGATGCGACTCGGGCAGGTAAAGTCCGCTGGCCATCAGCAAGCTGTCGTCGAAACCCTGGTCATTCGGGTGCGAGCCGGGCCCACGGCCAAGATGCCATTTTCCGATGTGCGCGGTGTAATAGCCGGCACTCTGCAATACTTCCGCGACGGTAACTTCATCCCCCGGCAGTCCCATGTCCTCAAACGCAGGGAGGGCTTCCGCTGCCTCCGAGTTGTATCGGACCGGCGGCAAGCCATTGTTGCCGGTGCCGGTGATGACACTCAAGGCCCTGCCCATTCCAGGCGGCATTGGCGTGAACTCAAAACCCGTGCGGGTCGGGTAGCGCCCCGTCATGAGCATCGCGCGCGACGGCGCGCAGGTGGCGCTGCCGGCATAGGCCTGCGAGAAAGACGCACCCTCGCGCGCGAGACGGTCGATATTCGGGGTGCCTACTCTGCCCTCGGCGACGCCACCGCCGAAGGTCGACAGGTCGTTGATCCCGAAATCGTCGAGCACGATAAATATAATATTTGGCTGCGGCACGTCCCCCCGAGCCAGCACCGGTGCGGTGACGTGCCGCCACTCAATCAACCGGGTGGCGGCGACCTGTTCGCCGGCACCGCGCCAGGCGAGCACCGCCAGCAGCGCCTCGGCACGAAAGAGCCAGAGTAACGAGGCCGCCAGGAGCGAGAGAACTGCGCCAGCCACAAGCCACTTGTTCATTACCTGTTGCCTCTCCGGTGGGAATTGAACCGTCAAGGCACGGACTCCTGCGTTCTGCCGGGTCAAATAGCATACACGATCACGCTCGTGAGGAACGAATAATAGAATTCGGTCCTTCGCCGTACGACACGCAAAACATGCAGTTGTCGGGTGGTCCCAGGGCAGCCTCCAGACTACACTTGGCCTCGAGGATACAGACTATGCCAGCGAGCACCCATTATCAGCGCGTTGCCTTTGCAATTCGCTTCCTGCAGCATCACCACCGGAAACAACCCTCACTCAGCGAACTCGCTGCGGCCGTGCACTTGAGCCAAGCACACTTCCAGCGTGTTTTGACCGCCTGGGCAGGGGTCAGCCCGAAAATGTTCCTGCAATACCTGACGCTTGAGCATGCAAGGGCACTGCTCGCCGAACAGGCGGCCGTCGAGGAGACAACCAGCGCCTCGGTGCTGGCCGATACGGGACGATTGCACGATCTTTTCATCACGCTTGACGGCATGACACCGGATGAGTTCCGCCGCGGCGACGCGACACTGCAGATTAGAACGGCAGTGCATGAGACCCACTTTGGCCGCGTGCTCATCGCCTCAACCGGTCGCGGCATCTGTTCGCTCAGCTTTGTTGACGACGACAATGAATCAGCAATGCTCGAGGCTCTCGGGCGACAATTCCCGAACGCCGTGTTGACTTGCGGCACCGACGCGCAGCAGCAGGCCGCTCTGCGCTGCTTCGGCGGTTCCGGGCGAATGCAGGAACCGGTGCAGCTTCATGTGCAGGGCAGCCCCTTTCAGCTGAAGGTCTGGGAAAGCCTGCTGCGCATTCCATCGGGCCGTCTTGTCACCTACGCGCAGATTGCCGGGGAGCTCGGCAACCCTGGTGCAGCCCGTGCGGTGGGCGCCGCCATCGGCAGCAATCCGGTGGCAGTATTGATACCCTGCCACCGCGTTATTCGCAGCTGCGGCGCCCTTGGAGGCTACCGCTGGGGCCTGCCGCGCAAGGCTGCGCTTATCGGCTGGGAGTCGGCGCAGCAGGCATTATCGGAAGCGTGATATGAACGTGCACGCAGGATGCGTAACGTCCTCGTTGCCAGCCACACGCGGTCTCGGCATGGGCGCAGGCATGACACTCCGTCATACTTTGGGTGACTTTTTGCCCTATTCCACGGACTGATTCCTGCACATGGATCTTTTCAGCGACAGTTACCGCTATCTCGGAAACCTGCTGCCACGCGATGGCACAGTGACTTACCACGGCGCCGTGATGGCGCAACAGAGCGCGGACCACTATTTTGGATCGCTGTTTCGCGACATCGCCTGGGAGCACGATCAGGTAGTGATGTTCGGAAAGCGCATTGTCACGGCGCGCAAGGTGGCCTGGTATGCGGACACGCCATTGAACTACACCTATTCACGTATTACCCGCACGGCCCTGCCCTGGACAGCGCCGCTGCAGTCCATTCGCGCGATTGTCCAACGTCATACCGGAGAGGCCTTCAACGCCTGTCTGCTCAACCTGTACCACAGCGGCAGCGAGGGCATGGGCTGGCACAGCGATGACGAGCGCGACCTGGTGCGCGGCGGCACTATCGCCTCAATCAGCCTTGGCGCGGCGCGCAAGTTTGCCTTCAAGCACCGCCACAGCAAGGAAACGGTCTCACTGGAGCTTGAGCACGGTAGCCTGCTGGTCATGCGGGGTGAAACACAGCGCTACTGGCTGCACAGACTGCCACCAACGAAAAAAGTCTCATCACCGAGAGTCAATCTCACATTCCGGCAGATGGCCCACTAGCGCTCGCAAAGATAGGCGCGATAGCGCCCCTGCCCCTCTTCTGCCCGATCCCTCACCAGGGTATCTGCACCCAGACCCAGGGCCTGATTCCTGGCCAGGTCGTCAAGCTCAGTCTGTACCTTTTCCGCGTTACGCGCGACACCCGCCACCTTCCACTTCACCTGGGTGGTGACATTTCCCAGCTGCCTGCAGTTTGCAACCTCGGTCTCCTCGACAATAGTCACCGCTCTGGCCTCTTCCGGTATTTTCACCCAGGTACAACCCACAAGAAGTGAGGTGATAAACAGTGAATTGATGAAAAGGACAGAACGACTGGACATAAAGCATTCTCAATATCGCGGAACCGGGCTGCCAGCTTACTGGCAAACAGCGGGGCACTGGAAGACAATGGCCCGCTGTTTGCCACCATTTTTTAGATAGAAGGCATATCGTGCACCGGCCCGCCAGAGAAGCAACCCGTCATGACCACACCACAGATCCTGATTATCGCCATCCTGCTCTCCACCGTGGCCATGTTCCTGTGGGGCCGTTGGCGTCACGATATGGTGGCCCTGGGGTCACTGCTGGCCTGTGTCGTCACGGGATTGGTCGATCCCTCGGTGGCCTTCAGCGGTTTCGGGCATCCCGCGGTGGTCACGGTCGCCTGCGTACTGGTCCTGAGTCGTGGCCTGCAGGCCTCCGGCGCCGTTGACGCTCTCGCCCGTGTAGCGCTGCCCGGTGATGCCGGGCCACTTGCCAGCCTGGCTGCCATTGTGGCGCTGGGTGCCGTGCTGTCCGGATTCATGAATAATGTGGGTGCCATGGCGCTCCTCATGCCGATTGCGCTGCAGGTATCCAGGGAGCACGAGCTGCCACAGGGAAAGGTCCTGATGCCACTGGCATTCGGCACCATTCTCGGCGGTATGACCACCATGATCGGCACGCCTCCCAACCTGATTGTCTCCGGTTTTCGCGCCGAGTCCGGTGGCGGCAGTTTCGGCATGTTTGACTTCACGCCCGTCGGCCTTACGGTAGCCCTGATCGGCACGCTTTTCGTGATATTGCTCGGACGCAAGCTTGTGCCCGCCCGGGAACAGCACGCAGCCAGGGACTTCGCGACCGGCGCCTATCTGACGGAAGCCCGAGTCAAGGAGGATGGCAAGGCGTCCGGCATGACGCTGAGGGAGGTCGAATCCGCGCTGGGAGAGGATGGCGCGCAGATTATCGGACTGGTGCGCAACGACGTTCGACTGGTTGCCCCACATCCCGGCCGTGAACTGCTCGACGACGATATTCTCATCATGGAGGCCGATGTCGAGGCTCTCGCCGATCTGTTATCGAAGCTGGGGTTGGAACTCGAAGCCACCGCATCGCGTGACGACGAGGATGGCGCAACTGAAAAAGGTAGCCAGTTGGAACAGCCAGTAGCTGCAGACAACACCGCAGAAAACGAGGGCGGACGCGAAGAACCCGTCCTCGGCGAACTTGCGGTGATGCCGTTGTCCTCGCTTGCCGGACGCTCGGCCGCCGACCTGCAGCTCGCGACACGCTACAATCTGAACCTCCTGGCGGTATCACGGGAAGGCGCCAGCGCGCGCAAGCGACTACGCCACATGGCTTTGCGTCCGGGCGATTTGCTGTTGATGCAGGGATCCGGGGAGTCCATTGCCGAATTCGCCGCCGACAATGGCTGTCTGCCGCTTGCCGAACGCGAGCTTCGTATTCCGGATAAGCGCAAGGCCTGGATCGCCGGACTTATCATGGCTGGCGCGGTTGTCGGCGCGGCATTCGGGCTGTTGCCCGCGGCTATCTCCTTTGCTATGGGCGTCCTCGCCTCCATGGCACTGAACACCGTGCCCCCACGCAATGTCTACAATGCCATCGACTGGCCGGTCATCGTGTTGCTGGCCGCGCTGATTCCGGTAGCCGAGGCGATGGCGGCAACCGGCGCCGCAGACCTTGTCGCGACTTTCCTGCTCACCACACTGGCCCAGGGCAACGCAATTGCCGTGCTTACGCTGATTCTGGTGGTCACCATGTTTCTGTCAGATCTGATGAACAATGCGGCCACCGCCGCCGTGATGTGCCCGATCGCCATCGGCACGGCTTCCGCACTGGGTGTCAATCCGGATTCCTTCCTCATGGCTGTGGCGATCGGCGCGTCCTGTGCCTTCCTGACGCCCATAGGCCATCAGAACAACACCCTGATTCTCGGACCGGGTGGCTTCAACTTCGGTGATTTCTGGCGATTGGGTTTGCCGCTCGAGGCGCTCGTCGTTGCCGTAAGCGTTCCCATGCTGCTGTGGGTATGGCCACTCTGACGCCAACCCGGGGGCACGGCTTACGGGCTATACATCATTTGCCAGGTCGCCACGCTCGTACTCTGCAATGACCGCTCTCGCGCTGTCCTCAGCGTGGTCTTCCACGGACAGGGTAGCGGAATCGAGTGCTGCCAGCTCACCGATTCCGCCCTGCAGGTAGTGGCCGCCGACGAAGACCTCAACACCTCGCGACTGCAGGAGACCGGCGAGGATGTGGGCCTCGACGATATCCTGCGCCCGGTAGATGACTTTCATCAACGAAATCCGGGCTGCACGCCGTCAGGAAGCCGGCGTCAGCTTGAGCAGCCGGCCCTGGCTGCCGGCACGCTCGTCTTCCAACACCCAGATCGCGCCATCCGGGCCCTCGGTAACGTTCCGGATGCGTGCGCCCATGTCATAACGCTCCACCTCGCGGGCATTTTCGCCGTCAAGTTCAATACGCACGATCGCCTGCCCGGACAGTCCTGCCGCAAAGGCGTTACCCTGCCAATCCGCGAACATGTCACCGCCATACACCATGATATCGCCGGGTGAGATAACGGGTGTCCAGGTAATAGCGGGTGCCTTGAACTCCGGCCGGGTGTCGTGGTCAGGGATGTCCCGGCCATCGTAGTGCCTGCCATTTGAAACAATCGGATACCCGTAGTTCTCGCCACGCTCGATCAGATTGAGCTCATCACCGCCGGCGGGGCCCATTTCGATTGCCCAGAGCTGCTTGTCAGGGCCAAAGGCTATGCCCAGCGGGTTGCGATGGCCAAGGGACCAGATCTGGTCGTATACCCCGCCACCATCGACAAACGCGTTGTCGTCACGGTAGTTCACGAAAGGATTGTCTTCAGGCGCCGAGCCATCGTCGTGCAGACGAAGTATCTTGCCCAGCGATGACTGCATGTCCTGCGCCGGGGTAAACTTTTGCCGATCACCGGACGAGATCCAGAGATAACCCTCGTCATCAAACAGCAGGCGATGCGCGTAGTGGCCGCGACCGAGAACCTTCGGATACTGACGCCAGATGACCTCCATGTTCTCGAACTGCGGACTGCGACCGCCCTCGACAAGCTTGCCGCGGGCCACGGCCGCGCCACGGACGCCACCGTCGCCGGATTCCGCATAACTGATGTAGATGATGCCGTTCTCGGCGAATTCAGGATGTAGCGCAACATCACCCAGGCCACCCTGACCACCGTAGTCCACGTCGGGCAGGCCGACCACCGGGGAGTGCTTGTCACCCGCCTGCGTGACGATAATCAGGTTGCCTTTCTTTTCCGTGACCAGCATGCGGCCGTCGGGCATGAAGGCCATCGACCAGGGCTCATCGAAACTCGTGATTGCCTCAACCTCAAACGGCAGATCGGTCTGGGCCGTCACCGTCGCGACAAGGAACATTCCTAACATGGGGGCTAACGCCTGTCTGAGCATACAACACCTCTTGCGCGGTTGATGAATGAAATTCGAGTATATCAGGAACGGTTCTCTGACACTTGCCGCTTCTGACGCCCCTGATATCGTCCGCTTCGCAACGCGCAATCACAATACAACACCTGTCAGCGCTTAGCGCGATTCAGCCAGGGGGCCGGGGCCATCCAGGCCTCGATCCAAGGAATTACCCGGTCTGCCGGCATGGGGCGGGCGATGCCATAGCCCTGGGCGATATCGCAGCCGAGGTCGAGCAGGCACTCGCCATGGGCGATGGTTTCAACTCCCTCCGCGATAACCTCTCGGTCAAACACCTGCGCGAGGCTGAGAATGCCACGCAGAATCGCCATGTCGTCGGCATCACTCAGCATATCGCGCACGAAACTCTGATCAATCTTCAGTGTATTGGCCGGCAACCTTTTCAGGTGGGTCAACGACGAATAGCCCACTCCGAAATCATCTATCGCAAAGCGAACGCCCAGGTCCCGGCACTGGCGGATCAGGCCGCTCACAGAATCGATGTCATCGAGCGCACTGCTCTCGAGAATTTCGATTTCCAGCAACTCGCCTGCACCGGCAGGCAACTGCGCCAGGCGTGCTTCGAGAATGGCGAAAAACTGGCCCTGCTGCAGCGTCATGGCGCTGAGATTGATACTGACACACAGGGCGTGTCCGTCATCCGCCTGCCAGCGCTGAGACTGCATGAGTGCCTCACCGAGAACCCAGGCATCCAGGGCGATAGACAGTGGATGATTCTGGATGACCCCGAGAAACTTGTCGGGCAGCAGCAGGCCCTGCTCGGGATGCTGCCAGCGCACAAGCGCCTCAACACCAATGATTCTGCCTGTGCGCATGTTCACCTTGGGCTGGTAATGCAGTACGAACTCTCCGTCCTCCAGCGCTTTTTCAATGCGGGCAATACGCTCGTGATGACCGACAACGGCCTCATAGTGCTCTTTATCGAACAACATGTAGCGGTTCTTGCCTGACAGTTTGGCCTGATACATGGCCTGGTCGGCCTGACGCAATAGCTGATCGGCGTCCTGGGGGTCATTTTGGGGATAGAGCGTTACCCCGAGGCTCGCAGAGACGTGCAGGGACCGCGATTCGAGATCAACCGGCAGCGCTGCCGAACGCAGCATCCGCCGCAGCGCGGCGTGCAGAGCGTCGTCCGTATCCACGCTGGAGAGAACGGCAACAAACTCATCGCCCCCAAGCCTTGCCAATGTGTCTTCAGCCCGCAATGCCCCCTTCATATTGCCGGAAACCTTCGCCAGAAGCCGGTCACCGACATCGTGTCCATACTGATCGTTGATTGCCTTGAAGCCATCCAGATCGAGGTAGGCAATGGCGATGCGGGAATTGCGCCTTCGGGATCTGGCCATAGCCTGCTTGAGCTCGCGGGCCAGCAGTATCCGGTTGGGTAACTGGGTCACCGCGTCGTAATGGGCAATGCGCTCCAGCTGCTCCTGCTGATGCATCTGATCGGTAATATCGGTGGCGAGAGCAACATAGTGCAGCACCTTCTCCTGTCGGTCGCAAACACGGCTGATGGTCAGGTTGGCCGCGAACAGCTCGCCATCCTTTTTGCGGTGCCAGACCTCGCCGCTCCAGTGGCCGACATCCAGCAGTCGCTGCCACAGACGGCGATAAAATCCCCTGGGATGGCGACCGGACCTGAGCATACGAGGGTTTGCGCCAATGAGTTCCTCGCGGGGATAACCGCTCATGGCGCACAGGGCATCGTTTACCTGAATGATCGTCCCTTCAGGATCCGTAATGGAAATGCCTTCATTGGCGTGGGTGAAAACAGTGGCCAGCTGCTCCAGCTCCAGATTCGCGCGGGTGAGCTCATCCGTGCGCTGTTTGAGGGCGCGCTCCGCAGACTTGCGGGCGCCGATGTCGCGAATCGTTCCCTGAACGACCGTATTCCCGGACCAATGAGCCCGGTTGAGCAGCACACTGCATTCAAGCAGATAGCCCTCTCTATGGCGGTGCTGCCACTCAAAGAAGTGGGTCCCGTTCTGTAGAGCGATTTTCAGATGGGCCGCAGCAGCGTCGACAGAGTCGCGTCCATCAGGCTGGGTTGGCGGTGACAGCTTACCGATCTTGAATTCGTCAAGCAGATCCTCGTCATAGCCGAACAGCTGCCGCGTCGCTGCATTGCAGGTCACCAGCCTCCAGTCCGGAGGTTGGAGAATAACCAGCGCATCCCGTGAGTTGTCAAACAGCCGGCGGTAGCGCTGATCACTTTCATGCAGCGCTTCTTCGGCACGCTTGCGCTCTGTGATATCCAGCGCAAGCTCCATGCGGACGAAGCGCCCATCCTCCCAGGGAATGGCCTGATCGGTAACGTGAAACCAGCGCCGGGATATGGGGTTATAGTGCTCCCACACCACTGGCTTGCCTGGCTTGCCATCCGCATCAAGCAGCAGCGGATTGGTACAGAAATCACAGGGACCGTCGGTCTTGGCATAGATGACACGCCAGCAGGTCTTGCCGACCACATCACCCATGAACTCCCGAAAGTAGCGATTGACAAACAATACCTCGTGAGTATCGATATCAGCGACGTAGACCGCTGCCTGCGTGCCGTCGAGCATGTTCAGAAACCGCTGGTTGACCAGCGTGAGGTAGTCACGCGCGTGACTTAACTCATCGACCGTCTGCTTGCGCTGCTCAATGCTGACCAGCAGTTGGGTGAAAAGAACCAGAAGATCGTGCTCATCCGCTATAAAGTGCCGTGCACGCCTGACCGAATCGAAACCGACGAAGCCGAGACAGTCCTCACCGTTCATCAAGGGCGCCGCAAGCAGGCTCTTGATGCCCTGGGCACCCAGAACATCGCGCAACGGCCCAGGCGCCAACTGCTCGACATCAGACAGCAGCAGTGGGTCGCCGACCCTGCGGGCGTGCAGCCAGTTCGAGAGATCGTCCATGGACGCAGCCAATAGCTGCTCGATTGCCGGCTCGGTGCCTTTGGCACACCATTCGTGCGTGTTGAATACTGTATTCCGCTCGAAATCGTATTTAACGACATAGGCCCTGTCGGCCTCGAAAAATGACGCCATCCTGCTGAGTGCCTGCTGCGTGGCATGCCCCGCGCGCCCGATAGGCAGGTTGATGAATGACATGGAAAGATCCAGCATAAGCTGGTGGTATTGCACTACCCGTGTCGCATTTTCTGGCATCGCACTGATCAGGGACTCGCGATCGCTCATCAGGGCACCCGGGAAATCACGCACAGTGCCGGGCGTTGATGAAGACCATCAACGGCTCGCCCTGCAGCGGAGGGTATTGTACGTTGGTATCCACCGCACTCCCGAAATGCCGGCAGGCCGGCACGCCTATAAGGAGAAAACAATGTTCGCATTTCGTCACCTCGCGGCAGTGACCGCTCTCATCACCAGCATAGCAGCCAACGCCGCTGACGGCCTGATCGTCGTAGAAAGCCCTCACAACACCATACAGACAATGAACAGACTGGAGGCCGTGGTCAAGGCGCGTGGCCTGAATGTGTTCGCGCGCATTGACCACGCGGCGGGCGCCGCCAAAGTCGGCACATCCCTGCGCCCTACCGAGCTGTTGATTTTCGGGAATCCGCAGGGCGGTACCCCCTTCATGGAATGCGCCCAATCCGTGGGGATCGACCTGCCTTTGAAGGCCCTGGTCTGGGAGGATGCGGAATCGCGGACCTGGATCGGCTACAACGATCCGGTCTACCTGGCGGCGCGGCACGGGATCGAGGACTGTGAGGTGGTGCCGGATTTGCAGACTGCCCTGAAGCGCATGATCTCAGACACCGTGGGCGCCTGAACGCGGTGTGCTCCGCGGGGACAGCCTCGCCTCAATAGAGCCACGCGGCGATCGTTGTACTCAGATGCAGCTAATGAATCTCATTGCTAGGCGTCCGTCTGCAGTTTTTCCAGCAGGAGGTGCAAGGCGTCCACAGTTTTTTTATCCTGCGCGGTTTCAAGGGCATCCTGCAACACCTCTTGAATATCCTCACCATCCACGAGTTCCATATCCCAGGTTGGGAAGACTCGTTCGCGAATTTCCTCGCCGGTGCTTAGCACCACCATCGTCTCATGCCGACGATCCACTTCAATTAGCTTCATAAGACCCAGAACTTCTTCCTTGGGGCCCTCAATCCACTGAAAAAACACCTCACTCCCGAACACAAGAATGCCGGTGATGCCAAGTGCCGGATTTCGACGCCTGGCAGTCGCCACGATAGTGTCTACATCGGCGCTCCCGACGCCTTCACTTGCGCGACTGCAGTAGACGACGTTGAAAAGCAGCCGCTCTTCAAAGGCGCCGCCGGGCTCGTCGAACTGCATGTTTGGGGATCGATCGCTCATACACCAACACTAACCTATAACGGTTGAAGCGTATAGGCGCATTTCGCGGCCTTTTAAGCCGCGAGCGCAAAATTAATGTATCGCGCCATGACTCACCTTCCTGTCACAGCGCAAGAGGCGAAGCGACATGAGGCAGGCTCTGCGCCCGTGCCCGGGCATTCAGACGCGCAAGATACTCTGCGTCAATGCCTTCGAGTTCCCGGCGAAGCTGCGCCCACCGCTGCTCGAGGTCCTGCAACCGCTCCCTGGCACCAGTGGTCACAGGCGCGCCGCCATTTTCCACAACATCCAGAAGATGGCGGAGCTGGCCATCGAGCTGCATGACCCAGGCATCCTCGTCTTCGAAGGTCTCGTGTCGCAGCTCGGTGATCTGCGGCTCCCAGCGATTAATGGCTGCAACAGCAGCATTGCCGATTTCCACCATTTCTGGATCGTCATGTCCGGCAAGCAGTGTCAACACCTGCCCGCGAGCCGCACGGGCACCCTGCAGTGCGCCCATGACCTCTTCCAGCGTGTGGGCGATGCGCTCCTGCACGGCAATCCAGTCCGCCAGTTCCGCGCTGCTCGCGCTGGAACGGGGATCGGGCAGGATCTCCACCGCCGTGCTTACCGATGCCTCACCGGCCGAAACGCGGACCGTGTAACGCCCCGGCGCTACCGGCGGCCCGCCGTAACCCTCGAACAGGTTGTGGTTATCGATACAGCGAACATCTTCCCTGTGCAGGTCCCAGTGCCAGCGCTGCAGGCCAGCTTCGGTTACCGGATAGTCGATCGTCAGGGGTTTTCGCGGGTCCATGTTGTTGAGGCGGCAGCGGTCCTGTTCGGACTCGTTGCTTTCATAACGGCGCAGCACGTCGCCGGCATCGCCAAGCACCTCGATAATCAGCGGCGTATCGTCCGGCAGCTCCTCGGCGAGGTAGTAGTAGATAGGCAGATCCGGCTCCGGGTTCGCCCCCTCAAACGTTACACTGCGGCTGTTCGGCCTGCCCATGGCCAGCGCCGGCGGCGCGTAAACGTGCACCGGCGTCGCGGCGTCGGCCGCGGCCGCCTGGCGCACCACGAACAGGTCGTCAAGAACCCAGAAGGCCCGACCCTGGGTAGCGACGGCCAGCGCATCCTCGCGTACGCGCAGATCCGTGATCGGCACGGCCGGCAGGTTAAGGTCAAGAGAATGCCATTGGGCGCCATCATTCCAGGAAACAAACAGACCCTTCTCGGTGCCCGCGTAAAGCAGCCCCTTCACCGTCGGGTCCTCGCGGACGACGCGCGCAAACGCGCCATCCGGTATGTTGCCCTCAAGGCGTTCCCAGCTCTTGCCGTGGTCTGTGGTTCTATAGATGTAGGGGGCGAAATCATTGAACTTGTAAGCAGTGACCGCCACATAGGCAGTCCCTTCGGCGTGGGGCGACAATTCAATGGCGTTGATCATGGCTTCGCCGGCGTGCGGTGGCGAGATATCCTGCCAGCTCTCGCCGCCGTCACGGGTCAGGTGCAGCAGGCCGTCGTCGGCGCCCACCCAGATTGTGCCTCGCGCGTTCGCTGACTCGACGATGGTGAAAATCGTGTGGTAGAACTCCGCGCCCACGTTCTCCGGCGTCAGCGGCCCGCCGTTGCGGCCCAGATGCTCGGGGTTGTTGCGGGTCAGATCCGGGCTGACCCGCTGCCAGCTCATGCCCCGGTCCGTGCTCCGCAGCAGGTACTGGGTCCCGTAATAGATCACCGAGTGGTCGTGCGGTGAGGTGATGACCGGCGCGTTCCAGTTTGTGCGGTACTTGAGGTCCTTCGCGTCCTTACCGTAAACCCGCTCCGGGTAGGGCACGATGTAGCGCTTTTTCTGGTTACTCTCGTTGAACTCAGTGAGCGTCCCGTTGATCGTGGTGGCGTAGATCAGCGTGGGGTTCTCTGGATCAAAAGCGATATGCGCGCTTTCACCGCCGCCGACAGCGTGATAGTCGTCGCGGCCAATGGCGCCATCCCATGACCAGGCGGCAATCGATACCGTCGAGTTGTCCTGCTGACCGCCATAAAGACGCCAGGGTGTCTGCTTATCGGTAATCAGGCGATAAAATTGCGCGGTCGGCTGATTCTCAATGCTGGACCAGGTCTCGCCGCCATCAAAGGTTACTGTGGCACCGCCGTCATTGCCGTTAATCATGTTGCGGCTATCTTTAGGATTGATCCAGTGATCGTGGTGATCGCCGTGGGGCGTATCCACCTTGCTGAAGGTCTCGCCGCCGTCGATGGACTTCATGAGCGGCACGTTGAGCACCCAGACTGTGTCGGGGTCGCTGGGGTCGGCGGTCAGATGGATGTAGTACCAGGCGCGCGTGTGCAGAACGCGGTGCGGATTGATGTGCTGCCAGGTCTCACCGTAGTCGTCGCTGCGCCATAGCCCCCCCTCGCCTGGCTCGGCCTCGATGACGGCATAGATGCGCGAGGGCTGACTGGCCGACACGTCGAGGCCGACTTTGCCGATCATCCCGGGTAATCCGCCCTCGAGCTGTACCCAGCTGTCGCCGCCATCGGTGGATTTGTAGATGCCGCCGCCCTCGCCACCAGATTTGATATACCAGGGCTTGCGGCCGTGGTGCCAGAGACCGGCGTACAGGATGCGCGGATTGGTCGGGTCGAGCGACAGGTCCGTGGCGCCAGTGTCGGCATTCACCTTGAGCACGTGCTCCCAGGTTGCGCCACCGTCAAGCGTCCGGAAAACACCGCGTTCTTTATTCGGAGTCCAGATCTGACCCTGTACGGCCACCCAGGCCGTGTCAGGATCGGTCGGGTGTACTTCTATCTTCGCGATCTGACCGGCCTTTGGCAGCCCCATGAAGGTGAAGGTACGACCGGCATCCGTCGACTTCCACAGTCCCTCACCCTGCGCAGTGGTGACACCCCGGATCGGCGCCTCGCCGCTGCCGACATAAATGACGTTGGGATCCGAGGGTGCCACCGCGATGGCGCCGATGGTGCCCACGGGAATCTGTTCATCGGAGATATTGTCCCAGGAAACGCCGGCGTTATCTGTCTGCCAGACGCCGCCGCCCGCGGCACCCATGTAGTAACGCTGCGGGTTGCCCGGTACACCGGTGACCGTCGTTACACGGCCACCGCGCCAGGGTCCAATCAGCCGATACTCGAGTCCGTCGAGCAGCGCCGGCTCGACCGCGCTCGCGGGCAGGATCGGAAGCGTCATCAGAACAGCAAGGACAGACAATAGACAAGCGTGAAGCAAACGACAGCGCATAAAGAACTCCGGCAGACAGACGCCCCGCGGGGCCACGAAGCCGAGAAAACTACCGCCTGTCGGGGCCGGACGCAAGCGCTGATAAGGTGGAAGGTGTCCCGCGCCGCGAATACACTGCGCTCGCCCGGGTCAGCCCTTGCTACCCACTGTGAAGGCAAACGGAGTGAAAAAACTCGCCGAGTCACATGCATGGGGACACTGCGCTGGCTAATTCTGCATCGGAATCCCCTCTTGCCACCGGAAGCCCACGCCACCACCCTGCCAGACACCCTCGCCCAGCGGGCTTGGCCCCTGTATATCGAGTTGCAGCGGCAGACCAAAGCTCGGCGCAAGCGCCTGAACGCCGCGGACGGTGCTGCGGTGCATGATCCGCAGACCCTGCTCCCCCGACGGCAGGTGAGCCTCGGGAGACGCACGGTGCGCCACGGCCAGGTTGTCAATGAAAATGCAGTCGTTCTCAGCGTACTCGTGTTGAATGGCGTAGCCCTGCTCGAGTCCTGCATTGAGAAGGTTATTGTAGTCATGGCAGAGCTGACCGAGCTCCGATGCATCCAGAAGTCGGAAGCCATCGCCATCGCTACGCTTTTCAATCACGGCGCCCGTCATGCCGAGGTGCAGCCAGACACATAGACGTCCGGAGACAGGATGCTCATGCACCAGCGGATGCACCACCCCCGAGGCCGAATTTACCGAGGAAAGACGCTGCCAATACGCTTGCTTCGCCGGTGATAACGCATCATGAGCGGCAGCCTGATGGGCAAATAGAGTACCGCCGCCGTTTTCCGCGGGGCGGATGATGTGATAGCCCGCGTGGGAAAACGTGTGCGTGTTGAAACTACCGTCGTTATGCCACTGCGGTCCGACACCCGGTATGCCGTGCCGGGGATCGTTCGACAGCCGGAAGATGTGACCGTTGCCACCGGGTGTCGCCGGGTGCACACCATGGGTACTGTGCAGCGCGCGGCCGCCCCACCAGCAGCTGGCGCGCAGGAAATCATTGACGTCGAGTGACATGGTGTTCCTGAAGGCGATAAATCCGCGATTGGCCATTTCCGCTTCCAGCGCACTGACAAGATCGCTCGACGGCTCTTCCGTGAAAGACAGGTCGATGCACCGACGCTCCGACAGGGTCCAGCGGGCGGATATCCCCCCCCGCACCGTTCGATAATGGCGATATGTGACGGGTGAAGGGGCGGGAGTCTGGATGATCGGTTCTGCATCGGTGATCTCCTGGCATGTGTGGAAAATCAGTGACCGGCAAGTCATGCGGGCTCGCTCACAACCGGGTGTTGCCATGACGGCCCCGTGGCCCGCCCGAACGACAGTGCGGACAGCGCGCTCTTCCGCGCACTCAGGGGCTTGCAGTATGATGCCCCGGTCAACGGGTGTCCGACCCCAAAGCATAACAGCGACAATGCCCGGCCTGTACAGACCTCGATCGCCTGGCCGAACTTCACCAGCCACCAGGATTCACCATGTCATCCGCGGATACCCTGCGCCTTCTACTCCTTTCCTCGCTCTGGGGGTTCTCCTTCATCTTCATGCGTGTCGCTGTTCCGGAGTTCGGTCCGGTAAGCCTGATTTTCCTGCGCATGTCGGTCGGCGCGCTACTGCTGCTGCCGCTGCTGGCGAACCGCACCCATTGTCGCCTGATGCGTGAAAACCTGGGACCGCTGATCATTCTGGGAATCACAACCACCGCGCTTCCCTATACGCTTCTGGCGCTGGCAACGGTTCGCCTGGATGCGGGCTTCACGTCCCTGATCAATGCCGCCACGCCCATCGCCACAGCATTGATCGGTGCCGCTTTCTTCGTCACACCGATTCTACGCCAGCAGGTGATAGGGCTGACGCTGGCGTTGGCCGGTGTGGCAGTTCTGTCGTCGGGACGCCTCGATTTCAGCGCAGGCGGAGACGGCTGGTTCATTGTCGCGGCACTGGCGGCCACCGTCAGCTACGGCGTCGGCGGGAATTACTCGCGAACGCACCTGTCCCATCTGCCAAGCCCGGTGTTGGCAGCCGGTGCCTGTGCGGTGGCGGCAACAATACTGCTGGTGCCAGGCGTGCTTCTCTGGCCACAAACACCGATCAGCTATCTTGCCTGGGGTTCCGCTCTGGGGCTCGCGGCACTGAGTACCGCTGCGGCACTGCTACTGTACTTCCGACTGATCGCCAGCGCCGGAGCTACCGCAACATCTACCGTGACCATGCTGGTCCCGGTCAGCGCGATCGCCTGGGGTGTGCTGCTGTTGGACGAGACCATTACCCTGCAGGTAATGACCGGTATGGTGGTCACCCTGGTCGGCACGGCGATCGCGACCGGCGTTGTACAGCTGAAACGCCGGCGCACCCTGCCTCAGTGACTGCCTGCCGGTGACTGGGACGCAGCAGCCTATGGCAGCTCCGCCGCCTTCTACCAGTGGCCCGTGCCGGGCGCTCCCTTGAACGGACCCACGACATGATCGGTAATCCAGCCGCCGTAAAATGACCCCGGCTGCGGTCGCACGCGCTCGCCGTTGACAAAGCAGTCAATTTTTTCGGGATAGAAGGACACGTGTTCATGCAATGCGGCAAAGCGATCGCTAGGGTCGGCATACAGCCATGCCACGGGGCCGGCAGTCGGCTGGCTTACCAGCGCAAAGTAACTGGCCCGGCCCTTCCACTCGCAGAAACTGCTGTGCTCTGTGGCGACCAGCAAGCGCCAGTCGATATCAGCGGCAGGAATGTAATAGGTAGGCGGGCTTGCCGTTTCCAGCACACGCAACGCCGAGCGGCTGCTGGCGACAGGGATATAGTCAACGCTCACGTCTACTAACTCATCGCTGCTCACCAGGGCCGGTGGCCGGGGATAATCCCATACGGATTCCTGCCCGGGTCCCGGGGTATCGGCAAAGTCGGGGCGCTCTTTTCCGGTATGTTTCCACATGCCTCAACGATAGCGCTAAAGCCGGCGGGGGCCAACCGTTTGAAAAGCGTCGCAGAACCCGTTTGTGTCGGCAACTGTCGCTCTTGCGCGCTCCCGGCGTTATTCTGTCACGCCGAGGTGCCCGGTATTCCTCCGCGCCGGCGATTTTCGATAACCACAGGACACCGTCCATGCAAACGCCGTTGATTGACGCGCTGCAACACCCTCAGCGCTACCCGCATCGGGTCGACCGTGTTGAGTTGGTGGAAACCCATATCTCATGGGTGCTGCTTGCCGGCGACCGGGTTTACAAGCTGAAGAAGCCACTCGATCTGGGCTTCCTCGATTTCTCCACTCTCAAAAAGCGCAAGTTTTTCTGCGAGGAGGAGGTCCGCCTCAATAAACGCACCGCGCCCGACCTGTACCTGGACGTGGTCGCGATTCGGGGCACGGCGGAAAACCCAAGATTAGACGGCACCGGCGATATCATAGAGTACGCCGTGAGAATGCGCCGCTTCGATGCAGGTGCAGGCTTTGATCATCTGCTTTCCCGGCATCGGCTGCAGCGTAAGCACATTATCGACCTCGGAAAAAAACTGGCTGATCTGCATCGTATTGCCGACATCGCAGGCGCGGGCAGTGACTTCGGCACCGTCCGCGCCACCGCCGAACCCATGCGTGATAATTTCACCGATCTGGCTGGCACGCTGGGCGACGCGCCCGTGGCGACTGGTCTAACACCGCTACAGGCATGGACGGAGGCTGAGCTGGCGAGACTCACGCCCATCCTCAGGCAGCGACATCGCGACGGATTCATTCGCGAGTGTCATGGCGATGCACACCTTGGCAATGTCGCATTGATCAACGGAGAGGTGACGCTGTTTGACTGTGTGGAATTCAGCAGCGAATTGCGCTGGATTGACCTCATGTCAGATGTCGCCTTCACGGTGATGGACCTGCACCGGCGCGGCGAACCCGGCTTTGCATGGCTTATGCTGGATCACTACCTCGCTGCAACCGGCGACTATCGGGGTTTGCAGCTGCTGCCGCTATACATGGTTCATCGCGCATTGGTGCGCGCCAAGGTCACTGCTCTGCGTCTGGGGGACCCGGACGCAAATCATCGTGCCCTACTGGAGGACGTGGGTCATTATGTCGAGCTCGCCCGCAAAACAAGCCTGGAGAAGCGGCCCGCAATCATTATTACCACGGGCCTGTCCGGCAGCGGCAAATCGTGGCTCGCGCAGCAGCTGGTGGAGCATGTCGGCATGGTGCGGCTGCGCTCCGATGTAGAACGTAAACGGCTGCATGGAGTAAGCCAGCCCGAGCGCGGTCACGCCGCCGTCGATGACGGTCTTTACTCCGCCGAGGCCACCGAGCGCACCTACCGGTACCTGGCCGACACGGCGCAAGCCCTGATCGACGCTGGAATACCCTGCCTGATTGATGCGGCCTGTCTCAAACACTGGCAACGCCAGGTCTTCAGAGAACTCACCAGGAAAAGCGGTGTTCCCTTCGGAATTCTGCACTGCCACGCCGCCAGCACAGAACTGGAGCAACGACTCCTGGCGCGCGAGGCCGCGGGCGACGATCCGTCCGAAGCAGGGCTTGCAGTCCTTGCGCACCAGCAACAGACCGCCGAGCCATTAAGTTCACAGGAGCGGTCTCACGCCCTGATGATCAACACCGCTAGCGATAGCGACGGCGTGGCGCGCGCCGCCCGATGGATCAGGCAGTTAACGCTCGATAGTGTAGGTGACATCGCCCCCACTTGAGAGAGTGGAGGATTCAGTGGACACCTTCCAGTGCTCGCTCAGGGTGTATTCAAGTTTGACCGTGGATATCGAATCAAACAGACCGATGCCATAGCTCACGAAAAGATCCGGCGACAGGTATTTGCCAATCACAAACGCCGCCTGGTTCACATCGCTGGCAGCGCCCGCTTCGCCAGAGCCAGTCTCGAAGCCGGCGCTGTCCACGCCCAGTGAGCCGCCAATGCGGTCCGCGAGAAAATCTCCGCCCCGTAGTCCCAGCGCCAGGGCCGCCTGTGCGATCATATCGCTCTCACCTTCCGAGGCACCTGCCAGTGGACGCCCGAGCACCAGCCACGACAACTGCTCGGCCTGGGTCATGCCCGGTTCAGAGAACACGCTGAAATCCGGGTTCTGCAGCGGACCGCGCGCACTCACCCCTACCACAACACCCTCCGCCGGTCGACGCAGCGCGCGCACATTGATGCCCGGCTCGCTTATCGGCCCGCCGGCAAACAGGATCTTGCCTGTGTCAATCACCAGACCCTGTCCATAAGCGCGATATTCGCCGTCCAGAATATTCACTTCGCCGCTGCCCAGCGTCGGCTGGCCAGGTGCCTGAGTCACCGTGACGCCGCCGGCCAGACGAGCCGTCAGGCCAAAACCATCAATAGAGACCTCGTCGCCCAGAATGATGCGGATACGCGCTTCAAGCTCTCTCGGCGCAGCTGCGGCAATACCTTCCTCGCTTTCATCCGTCACAATGACCTCATCGCTCGAGGCGGTGACGACGGATGCGGGCAGCTCTTTCGGCGTGATTTCTGCGCGCGGCACGACGACCTCGCCATTAATGACAATGCCACTCTCGCGTAGGGAAACCTGAAGGTCCGGCGACACGAAAACACGGGCATCCACGGTGTTCGCCACTTCAAAGCGCTTGCCTTCAATGTCGAGATCAAACGCCGTACTGGCGCCATCAAGCTGCGCGGTGCCGCCCAGCTGCAGCGTCCCGCCCCCAGAGGTGGCGCTTCCATCGAAGTCGAGTTGCGACTCACCACTGCTGCTTACGCGGATGTCAATGTCACTGATATTGAGGCCCGGGGCCGCCAGCTCAAGCCGTCCATCCGCCAGCCTCAGTTCACCGGCAGGCAAGGGCGCTGCCAGCGTCCCTCCGAGGTCGACGTCCCCGCTGAGCGCACCCGCAGCCTGCTCTATCTCCGAAGACAGCGCGCCAAGGAAGCCAATATCATTTAGCGCCAGCGCCAGTTTTCCGGTCAGTGCGCGCTCTGTCAGGGGATCACTGCCCTCGCCAACCTGCATAGTGGCATTGATACCGCCGCCCTCCGTGAACGGCAGGGAGACCTCAGCCAGCACAGCACTGTCGGCGTAATTCATGCTCACGGTCGAGGGCTCAAGACCCAGCAGCAGCTGATCGGGCTGCTCAGCCGATTCCCCGGTGCGCAATTCCACGCCCTGTGCCTTCAGGGTGATCCCGATTTCCGGGGGTGCGCCAGAGCCCTGGCGGAAACTGGCCTGCGCATCAAGCACGCCGGCAAGAGACATGGCTTCAGGAATCATGCTGCGTACATAGTCAACGCTGAGATTTTCCAGGCTCAATGACGCATCGACATCCTCCGCAATGCGCTGTCCCTGCAGACACAGACTGGCGTCACCGCTGAGCCAGCAACCCCGCCCCAGGGACTGACTGTCGGCGCCGAGGCGGAGGGACTGCGGCTTTTCGAGGTTCCAGGCCGCGAGGTCGGGATATTGCAGCTCACCCGCTCTCAGTTCACCGACCCAGAACGCGTCCTGCAGACCCCCGGCGAGCGTGAGTTGCGCGGCCCCGACAGAGCTGTCGACCGCCAGGTCCAGTCGATGATCAGTGCGGTTTCCCTCGCCGCTGACGCTCACCCGGCCGACCTCGATGTCCCCCAGACGGGCCTGATCGAGTGTC
The DNA here is from genome assembly GCA_964613795.1 of uncultured Alteromonadaceae bacterium. Taxonomy (GTDB): domain Bacteria; phylum Pseudomonadota; class Gammaproteobacteria; order Pseudomonadales; family Halieaceae; genus Chromatocurvus. The sequence continues at coordinate 85,386 of CAZTJR010000005.1, forward strand.
AACTGCAGTTGCGAGGGCGCCTCGCGCTGCAGGTCGACGTCCAGCTCAAGCGACAGGCCTGACAGCTGATAACTCGCATAGGCGAGGGACTCACCCTGCAGTGTACCGCTCACGACAGGCAGTGGCAGACTCCCGGCCAGACGTCCCGCGCCTGACAATGTGCCAGACGCTCCAGGCAACAGATCGGCCAGGTCGGGACTATCGATTTCCCAGTCCAGATCCATGCTGTCACCCACATAGCCTGCTGCATTGATACGGCTTTCTCCGGACCGGGCCACGAGGGTATCAAGGCGCAGCCGCGCATCCCGGTACTCGCCCTTCACCTCGACATCCAGAGCTTGCTCGCGAAAAGTACCTTTGAGCGCCAGCGTGTCTATCTGCGTCTGCACAGCGCCTTCCGTCACGCCGCCGGCAGCGCGCAAAGAAATCTCAAGGTTGCCGGGAAAATCCGGCGCCAGCACCGCAGGATTGAGACCTTCGCCGTCCAGAGTAACGGCACCACGGATCTCAGGGCTCCAGCGCACATTGCCGCGGCCCGTGAGCGAGCCGTCCAGCAAAGCCAGCGTGAGGCTATCAAGCTCAAAGCTTTCGTCATCGCCGCTTCCCGAGATCGTCAGCTCACCGTCTGCCTGATCGGGCACGGAGAGCGCCGTCTTCAGATCAACGCGATAATCCTCGGGGCTGCCATCGACAGCGAAGCGGCCGCTGCCGCTGCTGATACGCGGCTCGCCACCCAGAGGCCAGGCCAGATCACGCCAGTCGCCCTGAAGCTCGAACGTGGGGGTGGCACCCGCCAGATTTGCCTGACCTGTCATTTCCAGCCTCGCGGCACCGGGCTCCCGGGTGAGAAGAAGCTGATCAATCGCCAGCAACTGCTCCCTCAGGCCACCACTGGCGAGGAGCGCCAGGTCACCGAACTCCTCCGAGTCCAGCGTCAAATCTGCCTGGTAGTCCAGATCGATAACGCTGCCGTCTGCGCGCAGTGTGCCCGCCAGCGTCATCGCCGGGAGCGTATCACCGATATCCTGCAAGCGGATGGCGTCGATTTCCACCTGCGCATCAAGGCGCCTGTCATCGCTCTGCAGGTCGCTGATCCTGATTTCCTGTGTCGACGTGTAAGGTGCGTCCAGCGTTTGCATTATGCGCGCTGCAGACAGATCGCCCTCGACAGACAGTCTGCCGCCCAGCGGCGCAAGATCGGGCGGTGACACCTGCCAGTCCACAGCAGCGGTCGACGCATAGGCATCCCGGGTGTGCGCGCTGGCGACCACATCAATCTGAAACAGGGGACCCTGCGCCGACAGCTGGTCGATGGAAAGGTCATTGCCGCGGAAACTGGCGGCCAGCGTCGCCTCATCCACCCGCACTGGTTCGGCCTCGGGCGCAGAGCGGTACGCGAACGAGCGCAGCGCGATATTGCGTAGTGACAGTGCAACCGGCAGGGAAATCTGCTCCGGTAGCGAGAACGGCTCCGCGTCGGTCGCTTCCTCTGGCGGCGCCGGCTTCAGCTGCGTGTAGGCCACGTCTTCAACCTGCAATTTTTCCACACGCAGCTCCCGGCGCAGCAGTGCGGAAAGCGACCAGTCGAGCTGCAGGGAACCGACCGTAATACGTAATGCCTCGGTCTCAAAGCGCAGCCCGCGCAGGTCTAGCGGTCCGCCGAAGCTACCGCTCATGGACTCGGCCTCGAGCCCATCAACCGCGCCGGTGACAACACCCCAAAGCATCCGCGACCCGCTCTGCGTCCCGAGCATCCAGGCCAACAGCAGTGTCGTTGCGAGAAGCAGGGCGGCAAGGCCGATACCGATGGCGGCGAACAGGCGTTTCGTCATTGCAGATCAGGCCCGAAGCTGATGTGAAAGGCGAACGACGAATCCGGGTCATCGAAGGGATGTGCAAAATCCAGCCGGAACATGCCCACCGGCGACTTGTAGCGCAGACCGATGCCCGCAGCGGATTTCCAGTCGATATCCGCATTGTTGGAGGCGTTGCCCGCGTCTAAGAAGACCGCCAGGCCCATGTTGCCATAAACCAGATAGTCCACCTCGACACTCGCGGTCCCCAGATAGCGCCCACCAATGAGATTGCCCTGATCATCCCTCGGGCTCAGCTCCTCAAACCCGTAGCCCCGCACGTTCTGTGCGCCACCGTTGAAAAAGCGCTGCGAGGCTGGCAGACGGTTGAACTCGTCCGTCATCGTCGCACCGTACTCTCCGCGCACAAGTAACCTGCCGTTGGGGCCCAGGGGGCGTATGTATCGCCCGCTGACTTTCGCCTGCAGAAACGATGTGTCGGACAGGACCTCTTCCATGGCGCCACTGGCTGCAAACTTGGCGCTGTAGCCTTGGCGGGTAAACAACAGGTCGTCGGCGACTATGCGCGAATACTCTAATCCCGGTGTCAACAGCGTGGCGGACTCGTTCGGGTTGTTTCCAAAGGCCCAGACCTCGTGCCTCAGGGCGAGGGATAAGCGCCTCCGACCTCCCCAACGATTCTGGTTCAGGCTGCTGCCGACCGCGTAACTGGTGGCATCGACATCGTTGAGACTGCGCTGTTCGGCATCCGCCGTGAAATCGATATACTCCGTGGCCACGTCGCCTGTGGGAATCTTGTATTGAGACGCCAGGGTAGACTGAATCGCCGAAAGCCGGAAATCCGTCCGAAACTGGTGACCATACTGATTGATGCGCCGCCAGAGGATACCCGCGCCGCCGCGCGGCCCGGTATCGGTGCCATAGCCGACGCTGGTTTCATAGCGCTGTGAGTTTGACGCCATCGTCGACACCCGAATCGGTACGCGCTGACCCTCCGCCTGCTCGCGCTGAATGGTCACCTCTGCCTGGTTGAAGTAGGGGCTGTCGCTAAGCGCGAGTTGAAGATTTGTCAGCCGGCGTGCCTCAAACGGCTCACCGGGGCGGATCGACACAAACTTATCGATAAACGACGACGACAGAATATCCTGCTCTACGTTGATTTCCCCGAAATAGAAGCGAGGACCGGTATCCAGGACAAGCGCCAGATCTGCCACCTGTTGATCGGGATAAACCCTGATGGAACTCCGACGAAACCGGCTGTCCAGGTAGCCAAGAGCATAGGCGTCGTTGCGCAGCGCGCTCTTAAGGTTGTCGTAGGCCGGGTGATTCAATTGCACGCCCGGTGCCAGGGAGGTGTTTTCCACCTTTTCCCGGAGCGTCGGCTGGCTCTCGCCTTCACCCTCTATCGCAATCACCACCTCGCGCAGGCGCGTTTCCGCTCCCGGGTCGATGTCGTAGGTGGCGCGCCAGACCGTCTCGCCTTTTTCCAGTGATGCACTGATCTCGGGCGAGTAGTAGCCGAAAGGCTTCAGCGCCGACTCAATCTCCTCCACTGCAGCCTTGTGCAGGCGCAGAATCGCCTTCTCCGTGCGCGCAACCGGACCGCCGGAACGACGTTCGCTTGCCGCGAGTATCCCGAGATGAGCTTCGACGTTATCGCGCAACTCACCGCTGACGCCAGACAGCTTGACAGTCAGTGACACATCAGCGGCCGAAACGTGGCAGAAACCAGCGGCCAGAAAAAACAGCAGTGCGAGAGTCAGGCGCGGCACGGTGGGCGATTCACCGGAACACCTTGCCAACGGGGCCAGTTGCCCGGGTAGCACAAAACGCCCCTTCACACTGGTCGCACCGTGCCGTTCCGTATTGCCGGAAACAGATCAGACATACCTTATTACCGTTGGGAGTTTGGTGTTGTTTGGCACCAGACTACGGAGGACGTGGTACTACGACGCAGCGCTTCCTCTGGCCTGGCGGTATCCTTCGCTGCGTCAGTCTAACTGTCTCGCGGCATGAACGCACCCGGCACCGCAGGCGGGCCTCATTTGATGATTGAAATCTGGCGTCCTGAGTCCTAGTCTCGAGGGTCATTTACACACTGGCGTCTGGGCCCGTATGGCTGACATGAACTCCCATGTACCTGCTGCTCTTGCCTGCATTCTCGGCGTGGCCTGTCTGCTGACTGCCGCGCCCGCTGCGCCTGCCCCCCGGGTAAGCGCTGCAGTGAACAAGCAGAGCGACATCGTTGCGCGCGTGGGCGACCTGGCCTTTCGCGAGTGCCAATTGAGCAATGCGGGGCGCAGCCGCGCCGTACAATGCGCGCGGATGGTCGTCCCGGAAGATTATACCAACCCCGACAGCAGGAGCCTGTCGATTCGAATCGTCCGCCTCGACGCTCGCAACGGCAGCGGCGCTGGCACACCGTTGCTGGCGATCGCCGGCGGGCCTGGCCAGGCGGCGAGTGAGGCCTTTCTCAACCTCGATCACATGTTCCCGGATGTCGCACGGTACCGGGATTTCTATCTCGTCGACCAGCGCGGTACCGGCGGTTCAAACCCTCAGCACTGCGACCTGGATGATGAGGCGCTCATGCAGGTTGAATCCGATATGGGCCAGATTCGCCAGTCAGCCCGGGAGTGCCTTGCGAATTTTGACGGCGATCCTACCCTGTACACCACCAGCATCGCCATACGCGACCTGGAGCGGGTGCGCGAAGCACTCGGTGTCCCGCGATGGCACCTGTTCGGCGTGTCCTATGGCACTCGCGTGGTCCAGCACTATCTGCGCCGACATCCACAGGTTATCCGCACCGCAGTGCTGGATTCCGTGGTACCTGCGACGGAAGCACTGGGGCCTGACATTGCGCTACGCAGCCAGCAGGCACTGGATACCCTGCTTGACCGCTGCGAGACAAACACCGCCTGCAACAAGGCGTTCCCGGACCTCGCCCGGGGCCTGAACTCACTGCTGACGGGGCTTGGCGATGCGCCCCGGGAACTTGTTTACGAGGACCCTCGCACGGGCGGGCTCGACGGTATGCGTTTTACCCGCGCGCACCTTGTAGGTGTCCTCAGGCTGTCACTTTACCAGTCCGAGCAACTATCGATACTGCCTCCCATGCTGCATCAGGCCTACGCAAATGATAATTTCACCGCCCTGGCACGAACGGCGGACGCCATCGTGAAACAGATGGCAGGGACACTCGCGATTGGCATGCACAATTCGGTGGTTTGCACCGAAGACGTCCCCTTCTTCGCAATCGACGGGCCACAGCGTGAGGCGCTCAGCGAGACCTACATGGGCGACCTGGTGGTCCGCGGGTTAGAGGTTACCTGCGATGAATGGCCGGTCGGGGTCATGGACGAGGACTTTCGCAGCCCGGTGACTGCAGACGTTCCCGTGCTGTTACTCAGCGGCGAAGCCGACCCCATCACGCCACCGGCCTATGCAGAGGCCGTTCTCGCCCACCTGCCCCGGGGCCGACACCTCGTGGCACGCGGCCAGGGGCATTTTGTCAGCCCACGGGGCTGCCTGCCTCGCCTCGTCGCGCAATTCATCAGCAGTGACGGCGACGCAGAACCCGCGGCAGAGTGCCTTGATCGTCTGCAGGCCGCCCCGTTGTTCGTCAATGCCAATGGCCCCACACCCTGATGCCCCGCCATGATTGAAGCGACACAACTATCCAAGGCTTTCCGCAAGCAGGGCACACGTCGTGAGTGGATCAGCGCCATCACGGATGTCAGCTTCCAGGCGCGCGACGGAGAGATCACCGGTCTCCTTGGTTCCAACGGTGCCGGGAAATCCACCGTACTGCGTATTCTTGCAAGCCTGCTGCAGCCAGACAGCGGGCACGCTGTCGTCGATGGCTACGATGTCGCGGAAGACCCGATATGCGTAAGACGGCAGATCGGTTATCTAGCGCACAACGCGGGCCTCTATCCACGCCTCACATCCCGGGAAAACCTGATCTACTACGCCGAACTCTGCGGCATGAACAGTCGCGACAGCGAAAGGCGCGCCGAGGAGCTTATTGAGCTGATGGGCATGCAGGCTTTCGGCGATCGGCGCACGGAGGGTTTTTCGCAGGGTCAGCGGACGCGGGTTGCGCTGGCGCGAGCGCTCATTCACAACCCGCGCACGCTGATACTCGATGAGCCAACCAACGGCCTTGACGTCATCGCCACTCGCGGTCTGCGCTCTCTCCTTCGGCAACTGCGCGATCGCGGCCACTGTGTGCTCGTTTCAAGTCATATCATGCAGGAGATGGAACGCCTGAGTGATCGGGTCGCCATCATCAGCGATGGCCGCATCGTGGCCTCGGGATCTGTCGCCGACATTCTCGACGCCACCGCTTGCACTGATCTTGAAGATGCCTTTGTCGTTGCCATTGGCGAGACAGTGGCTGCCCAGGCATGAGCGCTGTCTGGACCCTCGCCCGGAAGGAAGTCCGGGACAACCTGCGTGATCGGCGCTCGCTGTTCTTTGCGCTTCTTTATGGCCCCTTCCTCCTGCCCCTGATGATGCTGGGGCCGATACTGTATAACATCGATCGACACACGATCGATGTCGAAGCGCCGACACAGATTGCGGTCGAGGGCGGAGAACATGCGCCAAACCTGCTGCAGTTCCTGCATCAGCATAATCTGGACGCCGTCGAGGCGCCGACAGACTACCGAGAGCAGCTGATGAGGGGCGAACTGCCCGTGGTACTGGTTATCGCCCCGGCGTACGCCGAAAACGTTGCCCGTGGCAAACCCGCACCGCTGATAATTTATCACGCCAGCAGTGAGGACGAATCTGTCAGTCGGCGCCGCCAGCTGCGCGCGGTGCTCGAGCAGTACGCCAGCCAGATCAGGGGACTGCGCTTCCGCAGCCGCGGCATCGACAGTCGCGTCTTCGATCCGCTGGCAATCAGTGAGCGCGACCAGTCCGACAAGCCACGCGGCCTGCTGTTCATTGCCTACCTGGTGCCCTTTCTGCTGATGTTTTCCATGCTCATGGGAGGCTACTACCTGGCGGTGGACACCACTGCCGGCGAGCGTGAACGCCAATCGCTGGAACCGCTGCTCAGCCTGCCGCTTCCCCGCTATCAGATTGTGCTTGGCAAGTACTGCGCCATTCTGGGCTTCGTGGGACTGGCGATGCTGCTGCCGCTGATTTCCACCTTTGCCCTGTTCAGCCTGCTGCCAGTCGATCTGCTGGATCTCAATCTCAACTTTGGCCTGCCAACCTTTGCCATCGCCATGATCTCCAATATCTCCACGGCGATGCTGATCAGTGCTTTCATGATGGCGATCGCCGCGTTTACCCGCAATTCTAAGGAGGCCCAGACCCACCTCAGTTTTGCGATGCTTCTGCCCGTGGTTCCGTTCTTTGCGCTGCAGTTCCTGTCGGTGCCCGTTGGCAGCTTTAGCATGCTCGTCCCGCTGCTCAGCCAGTTCCAGATCATGGAGACAGTGGTCTTCGGCAAAGACCTCCCGCCGCACTACCTCGCTGTGTCAGCAGCGGGTTCTATCGCGGCTGCTGCACTCTTCCTCGGCCTTGCGGTTCATCTCTATCACCGGGAGCGCATACTGGCTTGAACGCTGCGCCCTAAGCTGGAGCCGATGGTCATGGACCTCCTGCCCGCCGGCAGACCGACCGCCCTGTCGCGCGCCCCCTTTGCAGGCGCCGCAAAATCTTCTACCTTATCCCGATAACGCTAACCGGCGGAGACACACATGAGTTCCGATACCCCAAGACGCGCAACATTTCACCACATGAAGGACGGCACCGCCGGGGACTGGTCGATTATCGCCGGTGAATTCGCTCAGTTTGCCAGCACCCTGCCGGACAGAATAATGCAACACCTCCTGCTGCTGGAGGGTGACTGCGGTGGCTTCCCGGTTGACCGCCTGACACACTGCCTGCAGACCGCCACCCTGGCTCACAAGGATGGGCGCGACGACGAGTACGTCGTCTGTGCTCTGCTCCACGACATCGGCGATACACTGGGCACCTATAATCACGCGGACGTGGCAGCAGTTCTGCTCGAGCCCTTCGTATCAGAAGAAAACCACTGGATGGTGAAGCATCACGCCATCTTTCAGGGCTACTACTTCTTCCACCACCTGGGTATGGACCGCAACATGCACAGCCGGTTCGAGGACCATCCCCACTACGCACGCACCCGTGAGTTCATCGAGCGCTACGACGCCCCGGCGTTTGATCCCGACGCAGAGACCTACCCACTTGCCTTTTTTGAACCGGCGCTGAGGCGGGTGCTCGCACAGCCACGTCAATCGCTGTACCGATCAGTCACCGAAGAGCCGGCGGCCTAGCGCGACCGTAGCGTAGGCCACAGCACCTGTCGGGGCAGCTGATGCTGCGGGCACACAGAGGGGCTGTGCTGCATTTTCTGCAGGACCCCGATCTGGTACCGGCACGAGATGCCTGGGCCTATTACCCCGATGGCCTGCTCGTAACAGAGGATGATCGCGTGCACAGCATTGGCTCGGCGGCGACACTACTGGCATCACTACCGGCTGACTGCCCGGTGCAGCGGCATGACAATGCCCTCCTGCTTCCTGGTTTTATCGACACGCATATTCATCTGCCACAAATGGAAATGATCGGCGCTCACGGCGAGCAACTGCTGGAGTGGCTCGAGAAATACGTCTTCCCCGCAGAGGCGAAGTTTGCCGATGCCGCCTATGCCAGCGCGGTATCAGAGCGCTTCCTCGACGAATTGCTGCGCAACGGCACCACCACGGCTATGGTGTTCGGCAGTGTCCATGCCACCTCTGTAGAGATGTTTTTCCGCGCCTGTGAGCGACGCGGGCTGCGCATGATCGCCGGCAAGGCAATGATGGACCGGCACTGCCCCGACACTGTGCGCGACAGTGCAGAGAGTGCCTATCGGGACAGCAAACGCCTGATTCATGACTGGCACGGACGTGGCCGTCTGCGCTATGCCGTCACGCCACGCTTTGCACCCACATCGTCACCCGAGCAGCTGGCCCTGGCCGGCCGCCTGCTGCGCGAACACTCTGGGGTATATCTGCAGACGCACATGTCCGAGAATCTGGATGAGGTAGCCTGGGTCGGCCGTCTGTTCCCGCAGGCGCCGCATTATCTCGGCGCCTATGACGCGGCGGGCCTGCTCGGGCGCCGCAGCGTCTTTGCACACTGCATACACATGACGGACGGAGAGTGGACGCGACTCGCGGACAGCGCGAGCAATATTGCGTTCTGCCCGACCTCGAACCTGTTTCTCGGCAGTGGGCTTTTCTCGCTGCGCTGCGCGCGCGAGCACCGAATCCATGTTGGCCTCGGCACCGATATTGGTGGCGGGACCAGCTTTTCACTGCTGCAAACCCTCAACGAGGCCTACAAGGTGCTGCAGCTTCGGGGGGAGCACCTGTCGCCACTCAAAGCGTTCTACCTGGCGACACTCGGCGGCGCCAGAACGCTGGATCTCGAGGACAAACTGGGTAACTTCATGCCAGGCAAGGAAGCCGATTTCATTATTGTCGATACCGCCTGCACGCCGCTGCTGGCTTTCCGATTACAGCACTGTCGCGATCTGGCTGAAACCCTGTTCGTGCTCAGCACGCTCGGCGATGACCGGGCAATCCGCGAGACCTGGTCGGGTGGGCGCTGCGTGCATCAGCGGGACGCGCCCGCCACACAGTCCGAAGCCGTGGAGCGCGCATAAGGCTTATGGACAGTTTTGCCGAAGCCGTATAAGCGCAACACTGATGGAACCGACGCCGCGATTACCGGTCAATGTCTCTCAGATGCAACAGGAAGATTCAGTATAAGGATGTCAGACACATGCAGGGCTACAGGATCATGCAAGGCCAGATGCGACGAAAGCGCGCCACGACCGGTGCCGTACTCGCAACGCTTCTTACCCTCACCCTTAACGCGCCGAGGACAGCGCTGGCCGCAGACACCGCTAGCGAGCCGCTGCCGCCCGCAATATCGGTGGTCGGCGAGGGCAAGGTCACGGCACAGCCTGATCGCGCCGCACTGCAGCTGGGCATGCAGGTGCGTCATGAGGACCTCGTCCAGGCACGACAGGAGGTGACGCGACGCAGCGAGGCCATTCTGCAGCACCTCATATCCCTGGGCATTGAGAAGCGACAGGTGAGTGCCACCGATATCAACACGCTGCCTGAGTATCGCTGGGACGAGCAGCGGAAAACCCAGGTACTGACAGGCTACAGCGTACAGCGCAGCATCGAGGTCGCGCTGATGGACCTCTCGCTGTTATCGACGGTAATCGAAGGCTCGGCAGATGCAGGCGCAAATCGGATCACCCCGCCACAGCTGTCGCACAGCAGGGAGGCCGAGCTGCGACGCGATGCGCTGCGGCTGGCGACCGAGGATGCGCGCGCCAACGCCAGCGCCATTGCAGAGGCACTGGGCGGTTCTCTGGGTGCGGTGCGTGACATCGGCACGACCGGCAGTCCACGACCCGTTCCGATGGCCAGGGACACGATGATGCGCGCCTCTGCCGAGAGCACCGGTGCCGACGCCACCTATATTGCCGGCGAGCAGACCTTCAAGGCCCGCGTCAGCGCCACCTTTGACCTCGCAACAACGGGCAGAGAAGACGGTGTTTGACCGCTCTGCACAGGACGCTACACTTCAAGCTAAGCAAACTCCCCTTCTGGCAACCGGGTACCTGACATTGACAATGCGACGCACGCTTACAGCACTGGCCTTCAACTGCCTCCTCTGGCTCTCCGCAGCGACGGTTCAGGCAGTCACACAACTCGAGCCGTCCGAAGCGCAGGCAGATACCGCGCAGGAGTTGGTCGAGCAGCTTGAAAAGCGTCATTACGCCAAGTTGCACTACGATGAAAACCTTGCGACTGCGCACCTTGTGAACTACATCGACAGCCTCGACGGCGGCAAGATGTTTTTTACCCAGGCAGATGTCGCGAAGTTCAGAGAATATGCCGCCAGTACGGAGAATGATTTTGCCAGTGGCCAGCTCGGTGTCGGCTTCATGATCTTCAATCGCTTTGCCGAGCGGCTGGAGACCCGCCTGACCGGCGTCGTAGAAAGCCTGCCCGAACGCTACGCAGCCATGGATTTTACGGTTGACGAGGATTTTGTCATCGATGGAGAGCAGCGCAGCTGGGCACTGGACAGCGACGAACTCGACGAACGCTGGCGCAAGCACCTGAAAAACCAGGCGCTGGGTCTGCGCCTGACGGACAAGGACGAGGACGACATCGCCAGCGTATTGACCAAGCGTTATCAGCGGCAGCTCAAGCGAGTCGCTCAGTACAATGCCCAGGACGTATTTCAGGTATACGCCAATGCACTGACGGAGCTCTACGATCCTCACACCAACTACCTGTCCCCGCGACGCTCCGAGAATTTCAATATCAACATGAGCCTGTCCCTTGAAGGGATTGGCGCCGTGCTGTCGACTGATGACGACTACACCAAGGTGGCGCGCATTGTGGCGGCCGGTCCGGCTGACAAGCAGGGCGATCTGAAGCCGTCGGACCGCATCGTGGCTGTTGGACAGGGAGAAGACGGGCCTATGGAAGACGTCATCGGCTGGCGTCTCGATGAGGTGGTCGAGCTGATTCGCGGACCGAAGGACAGCACAGTGCGACTCCGTGTAATGCCAGGTACGCCAGGTGCGGCAGCCGAGGAGCGCAAAACCATCAAGATTGTCCGCAACACCGTGAAGCTGGAGGAGCAGTCCGCGCAGAAGCGTGTACTGGAACTGCCAGCCGGTGGCGACACCATCAAGGTCGGCGTGATCGATATCCCGGCGTTCTACATTGATTTCGAGGCTATGCGTCGCGGCGACGACGATTACAAGAGTACAACGCGCGACGTCGGCAGGCTGCTTGAGGAGCTTCAGACAGAAGGGGTCGAGGGCGTGATCATCGACCTGCGTAATAACGGTGGTGGCTCTCTGCAGGAAGCTAACGAGCTCACTGGCCTGTTCATCGAATATGGACCTACAGTACAGATACGACACTCGTCGCGGCGCGTCTGGCGCGATGGCAAGCGACTTCGCAGCGCCTACTATGAAGGTCCCCTGGTGGTGATGATAAACCGGCTCAGCGCGTCTGCCTCGGAGATTTTCGCCGGTGCGATTCAGGACTACGAGCGCGGCATCATCGTGGGTGACCGATCCTTCGGCAAGGGCACGGTGCAGACAATGGTGCCTTTGCAGGAGGGGCAGCTCAAGGTTACCGAAAGCAAATTCTATCGCATTTCCGGCGACAGCACCCAGCACCGCGGCGTTGTACCTGACATCAACTTTCCCTCCATGTTCAATGCTGAGGAAATAGGCGAAAGTTCACTGGACCATGCACTTGCGTGGGATCAGATCAATCCCGTGAGACATCGCCGCTATGGCGATCTGGATGCGGTTATCCCGGAGCTCGCCGCCCTGTTCGACGAGCGCAAGAAAGACAATACCGAGTTGAATTATCTGGTAGAACAGGTATCGCTGGCGAATGACAACAGCGATATCGATAGTGTATCCCTGAACGAAACGGTTCGGCGCGCCCGGCGTGAGGAGCGGATGACCGAAGCTCTGGCTATCGAGAACCGCCGACGCAGCGCACGAGGCGAAGAGCCCCTCGCATCACTCGATGACGACGATGCAGGCGAGGAGGAAGATGACAGCGCTGACGGTATCGCAGCGACCGACGCCGAAGCGCAAGACGATGAGGACGAGGTAGACGACGTCCTGCTCACCGAAGCGGGTCAGATTCTTGTCGATACACTGCTGATGCGTGAACCGTCTTATGCGGTCAACGCAGAAAAGGAGGACTGACGGTCAGTCGCACCAGGCAAGGTCTGTGGCAAGCCGCACCACGTCGCCAATAATGATGAGCGTCGGTGGCTGCGGCTGTTCACGCTCCACCACGGCATTCATGGTCGACAGGGTCCCCCTTATGACCCGTTGCTCGGCCGTGCTGGCCTTCTCCACCAGAGCAACAGGCGTGCCAGGATCGCGCCCATAGGCCTGTAGCTGGTCGCAGATAATGGGCAGTCCGACGAGCCCCATGTAGAACACCAGGGTTTCCTGGGGCGACTGGAACTCTTCCCAACGATGCGGCAACTTGCCGTCACGGGTATGCCCGGTGAGAAAGCGCACCGATTGTGCGTAATCGCGATGGGTCAGCGGGATGCCCGCATAACAGGCGGCGGCGTTGGCAGCGGTGATGCCCGGGACAATCTGGAAGGGGATGCCGTGGCGTGCCAGCAGCGTCATTTCCTCGCCACCGCGGCCAAATATAAAGGGATCCCCACCTTTCAGACGTACCACGCATTTCCCCTCTAGCGCATAGTCCACCAGGGCCTGGTTGATCGCCTCCTGCGGCAGAGCATGCTCGGCACGCCGCTTGCCGACATAGATACGCTGCGCGTCACGGCGACCGAGATCAATAATGGCCTGTGGTACCAGCCGGTCGTGCAGAATGACATCCCCCCGCTGCAGAAGACGCAGCGCCTTAAAGGTCATCAGGTCGGGATCACCGGGGCCCGCGCCGATAAGAAACACCTCGCCAACAGGGGTCGGGGCTTTCGCCAGCAATGCATCCACCGCAGCGTCGGCCTGATCGGTGCGCCCGGCCAATACCATCTCTGCCACCGGCCCCTCCACCAGGTCTTCCCAGAAGCGCCGCCTTGTCGACTCATCCGGGATGGCGGCTTTTACCCGGACACGCAATCTACCGGCAAAACGCGCCACATCACCGATCCGGGCCGGCAGCATTGCCTCGAGCTGCCGACGCACCGCGCGACCGAGCACGGGACTCGCGCCGTTGGTGCCGATAGCAACCAACAACGGGTTGCGATCGACAATTGAGGGAAAGGTGAACGTGCAAAGTTCAGGCGTATCCACCACGTTGACCGGGATATTGCGCTCACGCGCCTCTGCGTGCACCCGTCGGTTCACAACGTTGTCCGGCGTTGCCGCAATCACCAGTATCTGTCTGTCCAGATCGCCCGGCGCATATGCCCGAGGCTCCCAGCGTCCCTCGTGATCATCAAGTAACGCCTGCAGGCCCCTGTCTATCTCAGGTGCAATCACCGTAAGATTTGCCCCGGCGCGGCACAGAAACAGGGCTTTGCGCGACGCCACCGTGCCGCCGCCGATCAGGGTAACCGGCTCACCGCGCAGCTTGAGAAATACCGGCAGAGCCTCCACGGTGCTGCCTCAGCCGGCGTCGAGCTGGGTCAGGCCGCCGGCGTAAGGCTGCAGCGCCTCGGGAACCGCTACCGATCCATCGGCCCGCTGGTAGTTTTCCAGAATGGCGACAAGCGTCCGCCCCACAGCGAGACCGGAACCGTTCAACGTATGCAGCAGCTCTGGCTTGCCGGTCGAGGGATTGCGCCAGCGTGCCTGCAGCCGCCGCGCCTGGAAGGTGCCGAAGTGACTGCAGGAAGAGATTTCCCGATAGGCATTCTGTCCCGGTAGCCACACTTCCAGGTCATAGGTCTTGCAGGCCGAGAAACCGAGATCCCCGGTACACAGAATAACCTTGCGGTAAGGCAGCCCCAGGCGCTGCAGGACCGCCTCCGCATGCCCTGTGAGCGCTTCCAGGGTCCGCTCGCCGGCCTCTGGTCGCACGAGGCTGACCAGCTCGACCTTCTCGAACTGGTGTTGACGGATCATGCCTCGGGTATCGCGCCCATAGCTGCCCGCCTCACTGCGAAAGCATGGGGTATGACAGGTCATTCGCAATCCGAATTCGCCCAGTTCGCTGTCCTCGAAGATGCGTCCCCGGGCGATATTGGTCATCGGCACCTCGGCTGTGGGAATCAGGTAGTACTCCTGGTCGCCTTCCAGCCTGAACAGGTCCTCGGCGAATTTCGGCAGCTGCCCGGTGCCATACAGGGATTCGGCGTTGACGATATAGGGAACGTAGACTTCCCGATAACCATGCTCCGTGGTGTGCAGGTCGAGCATGAACTGGATCAGCGCCCGGTGCAGCCGCGCCAGGCCTCCATGCATCACACTAAAGCGCGAGCCGGTAATCTTCCCCGCCAGCTCGCTGTCAAGCAGGCCCAGCCGCTCGCCGATATCCACATGATCCAGTGCAGTGAAATCGAACGCCGGCGGTGTGCCCCAGCGCAGCACCTCCACGTTGTCCAACTCTGTATCGCCGGTAGGAACGTCCGGGTGTGGCAGGTTGGGCAGACCTCCGAGCAACGCGTCCATCTCACCCTGAACTACGCGCGCCTCTTCCGTAGCGCTATCGAGCCGCGCGGCGATGGCATCGAGCGTGGCATTCACCTCAGCCTTGGCGGCATCGACACTCATGCCCTGCCCCACCAGCTGGCCAATTTTCCGGCTCGCCGCCTTGCGTTCGGCGAGCAGGTTCTGACTGGCGACATCTGCCGCCTTGCGCCGCGCATCCAGCGCCTCGAATGCCGCGATGTCGAAAGTCACCCCGCGTGCCGCCAGCGCCTCGGCGACCGCTGCGGGATCGCGCCTCACTTCCCTGATATCCAGCATGTTCCGTTTCCTTTCCCTAACCCAATAGTCTGCGCGATGGCTGCTGGGATCAGCCAAGCGCGCGGGTAATGTAGATTCCCGTCGCCGCCGCCAGCACGCACCCTAAGGTGGTCACCACCATGTAGCCGATGGCCAGGCCGCCCTCTCCGGCCTGCCACAGCTCGACAGTCTCGAGTGAGAACGTTGAATAGGTGGTGAACGCCCCCAGAAAACCCACCATCAGCACATTGCGCCAATCGGGATGCAGGGCAGAGCGTTCAACAAGGACGAAGACGACACCCATCAGAACGCAACCACTCAGATTGACCAGCAAAGTGCCCAGTGGCCAGCTTCCCTGCCACAGGCTATGCACCCAGCGTGAGAGACTGTAGCGTCCAACGGCACCGGCGGCACCACCCACGGCAACAAAAACGAGGTATTTCATGTATCTGCCTTCTCTTTGCCCACGCCACCTGGGCCCGCCCGCCGGCGGGGCATTGTACGCGCTTTGCATGCGGCCGGACAGGCAGCGAGGTCAGTCCGCGTCGCGCTTCACCGCACTGCGCGCATCCCGCTCACGCAGCGCGGCGAGTTTCTCCCGAATGCGCTGCTCCAGCCCGCGGGGCACCGGCTGGTAGTAACCGGGCTCGCCGAGTTCAGACGGCAGGTAGCGCTCTCCCGCGGCATAGGCGTCCTCCTCGTCGTGGGCGTAGCGATAGCCGGCCCCGTGGTCCATCTGCTTTGCCAGGGCAGTCGGGGCATTGCGCAGGTGCAGCGGTACCTCGGCTGTCCCTGCTGCAGCCACGTCCGCCGACGCCGCCTTGAACGCCCGGTAAACGGCATTGCTCTTTGGCGCGCAGGCCAGATAAAGCACGGCCTGCGCGAGCGCCAGCTCCCCCTCCGGACTGCCCAGCCGCTCCACCACCTGCCAGGCATCAAGACACAGAGTCAGAGCGCGAGGATCGGCGTTACCGATATCTTCACTGGCAATGCGCACAATGCGCCGCGCCAGGTAAAGGGGATCACAGCCGCCATCCAGCATACGACACAGCCAGTACAGCGAAGCGTCCGGCGCACTACCCCGAACCGATTTGTGCAGCGCACTGATGAGGTCGTAGAACTGGTCACCCCCCTTGTCGAAACGGCGCAGGGATTGCTGGCTGACCTCCTCCACCGCGGCACGTCCCAACTCGCGGACACCCTGACTATCCGCTTCGACCAGATCAGAGGCCAGTTCCAGCAGGTTAAGGGCGCGCCTGGCGTCGCCATCTGCCAGTTCGGCAATCATGGACAACACGGCAGGCCCGGCGCGAAGACCGTTACCGAGATGATCGACCGCATGCGACAGCAGCGCGATCATCTCGTCCACCTGCAGCGCCCGCAGCTTGTACACGCGGGCGCGGGAAAGCAGCGCACTGTTGACCTCGAACGCCGGATTCTCCGTGGTGGCACCGATAAAAATAAGCGTTCCATCCTCAACGTAGGGCAGAAACGCATCCTGCTGGGCCTTGTTGAAGCGGTGGACCTCGTCCACAAACAGGACCGTATTGCATCCCCGGTGACGGTTTTGCTGCGCTGTCTCGACCGCCGCTCGAATGTCACGTACGCCGGCAAGCACCGCCGACAGCTGCAGGAATACGGCATCCGCCGCGTCGGCGGCAATCCGCGCGAGGGTGGTTTTACCGACCCCCGGGGGCCCCCAGAGCAGCATGGAGTGAAGCTGTCCACGCGCAATGGCCTGCGCCAGTGGCTTGCCCGGCGCGAGCAGGTGCGCCTGACCGAAAAAGGCATCGAGGCTGGCAGGTCTCAGCAGGGCTGCCAGAGGCTGGTAGACATTGCCTGCCGCTTCATTGTGAAACAGATCGCCGGCCTCAGGCATCGTGGATAAAAACGTCGACGCCGTCCGGTGGAGAAAAGTTGAAGATGTCGCTGTCAAATGCCTCCGTGGACAAGGCTTCAAGACGGATCTCGATGCGCTGCGACAGATTGTCAACGATGGCCAGCGTTACAGGGAGTCCCTCTTCAAAGTCCAGCTCGAGCGACTGAAAACCGGCATCAGGTGCCGTGGGCAAGAGCGTATATGAATGGTCGCCACGACGGGAAACGGTGAAGTCACGCGCCAGGCTATCCTGGTCACCCGCCAGCACCTGCAGTGGCGCACTGGCTGTCGCGCTCACCGGCCGACGGGTCACGGTTTCCAGATCCTCATCGTAATGCCACAGGTAGGTGCCCTCGGTGACCACAAGCTGATTGTCGGGCGCCTCGATGCGCCACAGAAAGCGACCGGGGGCCTGCAGCCGGAAGTCGCCGGAGGCGGTGGTCGCACGGCCGCCTTCCTGCGGGTATGTGGTCTGGCGAAACCGGCCCGACAGGTAATCGATTGTTGCCAGCGTATCACCGAGGGACTGCACGGCACTCGCCTGTTGAGGCAAGTCCCCCGATGCTGAGGCCATGGGCGATACCAGAGGCAGCCCAATGACCAGAAGCAACAGGCACAGCCAGTGCCAGCCCATTCGCTCAGCCGTATTGGTTATATCCACATTCAGTCTCCCACCGGAGGCGGCGCCAGTACTTCGCGCTGACCATTGGTACCCATGGTCGACACCACACCCGCGGCTTCCATCGTTTCAATAAGGCGCGCTGCTCGATTGTAGCCAATGCGCAGCTTGCGCTGCACGCTGGATATCGACGCCCGGCGGCTCTGGGTCACGTGATGGACCGCCTCATCATACAGCGCGTCATTCTCGTCGTCGCCACCGTCTGCCTGCATTTCACCAGGCGTCACGGGCGTGCTGCTGCCCTCGTCGAGCAGCCCCTCAATGTACTCGGGCTCGCCACGACGCTTCCAGTCAGACACCACGCGATGCACTTCGTCGTCAGAACAGAATGCGCCATGCACGCGGGTGGGCATGCTGGTGCCCGGGGGCAGATACAGCATGTCGCCGTAGCCCAGCAGTTGCTCTGCACCGCCCTGGTCAAGAATGGTCCTGGAGTCCACCTTGGAGCTGACCTGAAAGGCGATACGCGTGGGAACGTTGGCCTTGATAAGGCCGGTGATGACATCCACAGAGGGGCGCTGCGTGGCCAGAATCAGGTGGATACCGGCCGCGCGTGCCTTCTGTGCAATGCGCGCAATGAGCTCTTCCACTTTTTTGCCGACAATCATCATCATGTCGGCAAACTCGTCAATCACCACCACCACAAAGGGCAGGCGCTCCAGGGGCGGAGCGCTCTGCTCCTCATCGGTCATCTGCAGGATCGGGTCCGGCGTCCAGAACGGATCGACCAGGGGAGACCCGGCCTTTGCCGCGTCCTCGACCTTGCGGTTATAACCGGCGAGGTTGCGGACGCCCATCGTGGCCATGAGCTTATAGCGACGCTCCATTTCCGCGACACACCAGCGCAGCCCGTTGGCGGCATCCTTCATGTCGGTGATCACCGGCGTCAGCAGATGCGGAATGCCATCGTAGACCGACAACTCGAGCATTTTCGGGTCTACCAGAATCAGTCGCACATCCGCAGGTGTAGCTTTATATAGAAGGCTGAGCAGCATGGCGTTGACGCCGACTGATTTGCCCGAGCCGGTGGTGCCTGCCACCAGCAGGTGGGGCATCTTGGCAAGATCTGCCACCACGGGGTGCCCCGAAATATCATTGCCCAGCGCAAGCGTTAGCGGCGATTTGCTCTGGTCAAAGGTACGCGATGACAACACCTGCCGGAAATTGACCACCTCGCGGTCTTCGTTGGGTATCTCGATACCGACCACGCTCTTGCCGGGTATCACCTCGACCACACGCACGGAAATAACCGCCAGCGATCGCGCCAGATCCTTCGCAAGATTGGATATGCGGGACACCTTGACGCCCGGTGCGGGCTGCAATTCAAAGCGCGTGATAACCGGCCCTGGCATTACCGCCGTCACTTCAGCGACGATACCGAAATCCGCGAGCTTCAGCTCCAGAAGCTTGGACAGCTTTTCCAGCGCCTCGGCGGAATAGCCCTTTGACGGGTCTTTGACTTCCGCATCCAGCAACTCAAACTGCGGCAGTTCCCCGGTCACCGGATTGTCGAACAGCGGTTTCTGTTTCTCGCGCTCCACGCGTTCGCTGGTCTGAACGGGCGCTTCCAGAGCCTTGATCTTCGGCGGCGTGCGTTTCTTCTCCTTCTCAACATGCTGCGTGATGACGGCCTTTCGCGCCTCGAGCTGCCGCTCCCGACTGCGGCGATCACGAGTAGCATCGATGAAGGCCACCACACGGTCGCGCAGGGCTACAGAGCCGTCAATGGCCCAGGCGCCCAACTGTTCCATCAGCCGCATCCAGCTGAGATCGGTAAAGATGGTCATGCCGAAAAGAAAAACGGCAGCCAGAATGACACGGCTACCAATGTCATTGAAGGCGTTACTGAATGCATTGCCAATCGCCTGACCGAGAATGCCACCGGCGCCCTGGGGCAGGCCGGCCCCCCCGGTGTCGTTGAGAGCGGCGATCGCTGTCACCGACACCATGACCATCAGGAGCCCGAGAAACCGCACGCCAACGTGGGTCCAGTCGATACCGCTGACGCTGTAGCGCTCGGCGAAGATCACTGCGGCGCGATAAGCGAGCATGAGGGGAAACAGGTAGGCGGCGTACCCCACTAGGGAAAAACCCACATCCGCCAGCCAGGCGCCTGCGGGACCCCCGAGATTGCGGATGCCCCCCCCCGCACCGGTCGCCGACCAGCCCGGGTCCTGGGAACTGTAGCTGAGCAAGGCGAGCAACAGATAGGCACAGGCCGCAGTCACGCCAATAAACGCCCCCTCGCGCCATCTCGGTCGCGATACCCTGTCCGCTGCGGCGGATTTACTTTCGGCTCTGGCCAATGCCCTGCCCCGTTAAAAATATCGTCATAGTTTTCATTACTTCTTCATTCTTTTCAATAATTTATGCGTGAATCGCAGATTCGATCTAACAACTTTGCCGACACCGCTTCTTTACTTTACCATTAGCGCAGCTTGAGCCACCGGCTACCCGCGCCACGACAGGGTTGCGCGGTGTACTGCCGCAGCCACAGAACCCTCGCAACGCGACTCCGCCCACGAGTACAACAGGAAACTCCCGACATGAGTGACGCGCATCATCATCCACTGATTATTCTCGGCTCCGGCCCGGCAGGCTACACGGCCGCCGTGTATGCCGCTCGCGCCAATCTGGCACCGGTGGTCATTACAGGCATGCAGCAGGGCGGTCAGCTGACCACAACCACCGAGGTCGAGAACTGGCCAGGTGGCCCCGCGGATCTTCAGGGGCCCCAGTTGATGCAGGAGATGCAGGCTCATGCGGAACGCTTCGACACGCAGATCATCTTTGATCATATCGAACATGTCGACCTTTCTGTTCGCCCCATGCGTCTGGAAGGCACCGGCACATTCACCTGCGACGCCCTCATTATCGCCACTGGTGCCTCCGCGCAGTACCTGGGTCTGCCCAGTGAGGAAGCCTTCATGGGCAAGGGCGTCAGCGCCTGCGCCACCTGCGACGGCTTCTTCTACCGCAATCAGAAAGTGGCTGTTGTCGGCGGTGGCAACACCGCCGTAGAAGAGGCGCTGTATCTTGCCAACATCGCTTCCGAGGTGGTTCTGGTGCACCGGCGCGACAGTCTGCGTGCTGAGAAGGTCCTGCAGGATCGACTGTTTGCGCGCGCCAGGGAGGGCAAGGTCACCCTGCTCTGGGATCATGTTCTCGATGAGGTCCTTGGTGACGATAGTGGCGTCACCGGCATGCGCGTGCGCTCCACCCATGACGACAGTGCACAGGAAATCGCGCTTTCCGGCGTGTTTATCGCTATTGGTCACAAACCCAATACCGATATGTTTGCCGGACAACTGGATATGAAAAACGGCTACATCGTGATTCACAGCGGCACCGAGGGCAACGCCACCGCAACCAGCGCGCCCGGCGTATTTGCTGCGGGCGACGTCGGTGACCATATCTATCGTCAGGCCATCACCTCGGCAGGATTTGGCTGCATGGCGGCACTGGACGCCGAAAAGTATCTCGATGCACAGGACCAACACTGAGCAACAGGGCCGGCACGGGTGTCTCTGCTGCAGTATCTGGGCCCGGGTGAGCCCTTCCCGTCGACGGCAACCGCGCTCGAATACCCCAATGGCCTGCTGGCGGTAACGGATGATCTGGCTATCGACCGGCTGATCGCCGCCTACCGTCGCGGTATTTTTCCCTGGTTCGAGGACCCACAGCCGGTCCTCTGGTGGAGCCCGGACCCACGCTCGGTTCTTCCCGTTGATGGGCTGCACGTGTCCCGGTCCCTGCGCAAGACACTGCGGCAGAACACATTCCGGCTTTCCGTCGACACGGCCTTTACGGATGTCATGCACGCCTGCGCGGGCGCGCGTAACGGCCAGCGCGGCACATGGATCAATCAGCGCATGCTGGACGCCTACTGCGCGCTGCATCGCCGTGGCTGCGCCCACAGCATTGAGGTGCGCAACGACGACGGCGCACTTGTCGGCGGACTCTACGGCGTGGCACTTGGCGGCACGTTCTTCGGGGAAAGCATGTTCAGCAACTGCAGCGATGCATCCAAGGTGGCCCTGGTCGCCCTGGTGCGACTGCTTGAACGCGGCGGCGGCAGTCTTGTCGATTGCCAGGTCGAGAGCGATCACCTGAACAGCATGGGTGCTCGCAACATTTGCCGCGAAGACTTTGAGCAATGGCTTGCGCGTAATCAGGTCATCGACATACCATCGTCTGCCTGGCATTTGCCGATCCGTTGCGGAGAACTCCTGTGACGTCGTCACTGCGCGATTTAAAGGTCTATACCACCTACCCTCATCGCTGTAGCTATCTCGAGGATGAGGAGGCGACGACCCTGTTCATCGATCCGCGACAGCCCATTGATCAGGCCCTGTACACGCGCCTGTCCCTGCTGGGTTTCCGGCGCAGTGGCGCCCATGTCTACCGGCCGCATTGCCGGCAGTGCAGCGCCTGTGTACCGGCACGCATCCCCATCAACTTATTCCGGCCAAACCGCACACAGCGCCGCACCTGGCGTCGGAACGCAGATCTCACAGTGGTCCGTACAGATGGCATCGCCGATGATGAGGCTTACCGCCTCTACCATCGCTATATCGTCGAGCGCCACGCCGATGGCGACATGTACCCGCCGGACCGCGATCAGTATCAGTCGTTCCTGAGCAACGCCTGGGACTGCACGCGCTACTATCGCTTTCACAGCGGCGAGCGTCTGGTCGCTGTCGCCGTCGTGGACGTCATGCTGGATGGGCTTTCCGCCATTTATACGTTTTTTGACCCCGATGAACAGGCACGTGGCCTGGGCCGTTACGCCATTCTCTGGCAGATCGAGACAGCGCGCTCGGTGGGCCTGCCTTACCTCTACCTCGGATACTGGATACGCAACTGTGGAAAGATGGCGTACAAGTCGGACTATCGACCACTAGAGCTGCTGCTGGAAAATCGCTGGCAGCGCGCCAACGATGACATACTTGCCAGCGATGCTTGATGACGTAGCCTCCCGGAAACAGTGGAAGTCAGGCCGCGTTTACGGCAAAATGCGCGCTTCGCATGACAGACACTGAGGCCACATGGCAAAAGAAGATCAGATTGAAATGGACGGTGAGGTAGTCGATACCTTACCGAACACGACGTTTCGCGTTCAGCTGGAGAACGGGCACATTGTGACGGCCCATATTTCAGGGAAGATGCGCAAGAATTACATCCGGATACTGACGGGCGACAAAGTGCGTGTAGAGCTGACTCCCTATGACCTGACCAAGGGACGCATTACGTACCGCGAGCGCTGAAGTACGCCCGCCATCATTTTATGATGACAGGCGACACCGCTCAGCTTCCTTCCAGCACGGCCTCTTCTTCTTCGACCCGCACCTCCAGTGCATCCCCCGCTGTGTTGAGACGCACCAGTGCAGTACCACCGGAGCTCGAAAGAGCACCGAACAGGACAAGCTCCGCCAGAGGCTTCTTGATGTGCTCCTGTATTACGCGCTCCATGGGACGTGCGCCCATGCGCTCATCGTAGCCTTTCTCAACCAGCCACAGTCGTGCATCCTCGTCAACGTCCAGGGTTACCCGTTTCTCATCAAGCTGTCCCTGCAGTTCGGCGATGAACTTGTCGACCACCGTTAGAATGACGTCCTCGCCCAGGGGCTCGAACTGAATGACGCTGTCAAGGCGATTGCGGAATTCCGGCGTGAACATCCGCGTTATCGCCTCCATGCCGTCGCTGCGGTGATCCTGGGTGGTGAAGCCGATGCTGCGCCGGCTCATGCTTTCTGCGCCCGCATTGGTTGTCATAATGAGAATGACATTGCGGAAATCGGCCTTGCGACCGTTGTTGTCGGTCAGAGTTCCGTGGTCCATGACCTGCAGCAGCAGATTGTAGACCTCCGGATGGGCCTTCTCTATCTCGTCGAGCAACACAACGGCATGCGGATGCTTGGTTACCTGCTCGGTAAGCAGCCCACCCTGATCAAAACCGACATAGCCGGGTGGTGCACCGATCAGCCGTGACACGGTATGCCGCTCCATATACTCTGACATGTCAAAGCGAATCAGCTCGAGACCGAGAATCCTGGCAAGCTGACGGGTGACCTCCGTCTTGCCGACACCCGTCGGACCCGCCAGCAGGAAGGACCCGATCGGCTTGTCGCCGCCGCGCAAACCGGCCCGGGACATCTTGATGGATGTCGCGAGACTGGAAACGGCATTGTCCTGACCGAAAACCACCATGCGCAGATTACTTTCGAGTTTCTGCAGGATTTCCTTGTCGTTACTGCTGACCGTTTTCGGCGGAATACGGGCAATCTTGGCAACCACCGCCTCGATATCACCCTTGCCAATGACCTTTTTGCGCTTCGACGGCGCCTGCAGCTGCTGATAGGCACCCGCCTCGTCGATAACGTCTATCGCCTTGTCCGGCAGGAAGCGGTCGGTGATGTAGCGGGCTGACAGATCCGTTGCCGTGCGCAACGCATTGTCGGTATAGCGCAGACCGTGATGCTCCTCGAACCGTGACTTGAGGCCCTTGAGAATCTTGTACGCATCATCGGGGCTCGGCTCCATGACGTCGATCTTCTGGAAGCGACGACTCAGTGCCTTGTCTTTGTCAAAAATGCCGCGGTATTCCTGGAAAGTGGTGGAACCGATGCACTTCAGTTTTCCGGACGTCAGCAGGGGCTTTAGCAGGTTGCTCGCATCCATGACGCCGCCGGATGCCGCGCCGGCACCGATAATCGTGTGTATCTCGTCGATGAACAATATAGCGCCATCACGCCGCTTTAGCTCGGCAAGCAGCCCCTTGAAGCGCTTCTCGAAATCTCCCCGGTACTTGGTGCCCGCCAGCAGCGCGCCGAGATCCAGGGAATAAACGCAGGAATCCCGCAGCATCTCTGGAACCTGGCCATCGACGATCATTTTGGCAAGCCCTTCGGCAATGGCGGTCTTGCCGACCCCGGACTCGCCCACCAGCAGGGGGTTGTTTTTGCGTCGCCGCGCAAGAATCTGGACAACGCGCTCCACTTCGCCGAGACGGCCAATGAGAGGGTCGATCCTGCCGGCTTCGGCCTCGGCGTTGAGATTGGTGGAATACGAATCCAGTGGATTCGCCTCGCCTTCCTCGCCTCCCTGCTCTGGCGCGGCAGCGCTACCGCGCTCCTCGTCCATGTCTTCATCGCCCACCTTGGAAATGCCGTGGGTAATGTAATTGACGACATCGAGACGGGTCACGCTCTGTGTCTTCAGAAAGTAGACCGCCTGGCTCTCCTGCTCACTGAACAGGGCGACCAGCACATTGGCACCGGTGACCTCGCTCTTGCCGGACGACTGCACGTGAAACACCGCTCGCTGCAGGACACGCTGAAAGCCCAGGGTTGGCTGTGTTTCACGCTCCTCGTCCTCCGCGGGGATGAGCGGGGTGGTGGAATCGATGAACTCGACCAGGTCGCCGCGCAGCGCACTGATCTCTGCGCCACAGGCCTTGAGGACGCGGATCGCATCATTGTTATCCAGCAGAGCCAGCAGAAGGTGCTCTACCGTCATGAACTCGTGCCGGCGGGCGCGAGCGGCACGAAAGGCGTCGTTAAGGGTTTGCTCTAGATCCTTGCTCAGCATGGCGTTGCTCCCGGGGTGCTACCCCTCCGATGCCTCGATTTCGCACAGCAGCGGATGCTGATGCTCCCGTGCGTATTGGTTGACCTGCGCCGACTTGGTCTCCGCGATATCGCGGGTGTAGATGCCGCACACGCCTTTGCCCCGTGTATGTACCGTCAACATGACCTGTGTGGCCTGCTCGCGGTTCATGGAAAAAAAGGTTTCCAGGACTTCGACGACGAACTCCATCGGTGTGTAATCGTCGTTCAGAAGGACCACCTTGAACAGGGGTGGCTTTTTCAGTTCAGGCGTGGCGTCCTGGGTAACGGTGCCGCTGTCCGAGTCGGAGTCGGGGTTTGATGCCATAGCGCGCACGCCTGCCGGCCACTGATGTGTGATAGCCACGATATGAATTTCACGCTCCTTTAGCGACATGCCTTCCTCACTATAAGGCTTTTCGGGCTAAAACGCAGTTCACACGCAGGCGTGTCACGCGTTCGCCAGGTTGAACATTACGGCACGAAACCGGACAGGCCCCGGCATTGGCGGGACCTGTCCACGTTGCGGCAGCGCTACATCTGCTCGATCATTTTATCGCCAAAGCCAGAGCAGCTAACAAGCTCGGCGTCATCCATAAGCCGTTCAAAATCATAGGTTACGGTACGGTTCTGTATGGCCCCGTTCATACCCTTGATGATCAGATCTGCGGCCTCGTTCCAGCCCATGTGACGCAGCATCATCTCAGCCGAGAGAATCAGTGAACCGGGATTCACCTTGTCCTGCCCGGCGTACTTGGGCGCCGTGCCGTGGGTCGCCTCGAACAGAGCAACGGTGTCCGAGAGGTTGGCGCCCGGCGCGATGCCGATACCACCGACCTGCGCTGCCAATGCATCGGACAGGTAATCGCCATTGAGGTTCAGCGTCGCGACAACGCTGTAGTCGCCAGGCCGCGTAAGAATCTGCTGCAACATGGCGTCGGCGATCACGTCCTTGATCACAATGTCCTTGCCGGACTGCGGATTCTTCATGGTCATCCAGGGCCCGCCGTCGAGCAGTTCGGCACCGAACTCCTGTTCAGCAAGCTGGTAACCCCAGTCGCGGAACGCTCCCTCGGTGAATTTCATGATGTTGCCTTTGTGGACCAGTGTCACTGACGGCAGGTCCTGGTCAATCGCGTACTGAATGGCTTTTCGCACCAGGCGTTGGGTGCCTTCCTGTGATACCGGCTTGACGCCGATACCGACGTCGGTCGGGAAGCGTATCTTGGTGACGCCCATCTCGTTGATCAGGAAATCGACGACCTTCTGGGCTTCCTCGGAACCCGCCTTGTATTCGATACCGGCGTAGATGTCTTCGGAGTTCTCGCGGAATATGACCATGTTGCAGTCCCCGGGCTTCTTCACGGGCGATGGCACGCCCTCGAACCAGCGGACGGGGCGCAGACAGGTATACAGGTCAAGCTCCTGGCGAAGCGCCACGTTGAGCGAGCGGAAGCCGCCGCCCACAGGGGTAGTCAATGGCCCCTTGATGGCAACGGAATACGCCTTGATCGCATCCAGTGTTTCCTCTGGAAACCAATCGCCCTCATAGAGCTCCGCCGCTTTCTCGCCCGTATAGATTTCCATCCAGGAGATTTTCTTCTGGCCACCATAGGCCTTGTCGACTGCTGCATCGACGACCTTCACCATGACGGGACTGATGTCGATTCCGATACCGTCACCTTCAATATATGGAATCACCGGATTATCAGGTACGTTGAGACTGTAGTCGTCATTGACCGTGATACGTTCACCCGCGGTGGGCACCTGAATGTGCTTGTAGCCCATTGATCTACTCCAATGCTGTATGGTTCGATTATTGACGAGGGGACTTGCCTGCGCCACTGCAGCAACAGGGAAACTCTCATCGGAAACGGCCTGTAGTGTACCAGATTTGTCGCTGGCGCTCCCGCCGCAGCACACACCCGGACCGGGGGAAAGCGTGGCCAATATCCTGCTGTTCAACAAACCATTCCGCGTGCTAAGTCAGTTCTCTGATGCCGCCGGCAGGGCAACGCTGGCCCGCTATCTGCGGGCACCCGGCTTCCGACCCGCCGGCCGTCTGGACTTCGATTCCGAAGGCCTGCTGGTGCTCAGTGATAATGGCAGGCTGCAGCAGCGCATCGCCAATCCGCGGCACCGGCACTGGAAGTCGTACTGGGTACAGGTGGAAGGTCGCATTTCCGAGGAAGCACTGGCCCGCCTGCGCGACGGCGTGGCGCTGAACGATGGTCCAACCCTGCCGGCGAAGGCCCGCGTTATCCACGAACCACCCGGTCTATGGCTGCGCCAGCCGCCGGTGCGCGAACGGCGGCATATCGCCGACAGCTGGCTGGAGCTTTCACTACAGGAGGGTCGCAATCGCCAGGTCCGTCGGATGACCGCTGCAGTCGGGTACCCCACGCTACGGCTGGTCCGGCACCGCGTGGGAGACTGGTCATTGGCGGGACTGGCTCCCGGCGAGTCGCGCCGGTTCGCCGTGCACCTGCCAGCAGGTACCGAGCGACACAACCGCCCGGCAGCGATCGGACCGCAACGGCAGACCCGTAAGCCGGGTACCGGGAAGCAATGAAGGTCTGGTGCCCGCGCGCCACGGTGGCCACCGTTATAATGGATGCGCAACAGCGCTTCCTCATGGTTGAGGAATGCGACAGGCAAAGCGGACAGCGCGTATTCAACCAGCCCGCAGGCCATCTCGAGCCAGGCGAGACGCTGCAGGCGGCAGCACTGCGGGAAACCCGCGAAGAAACCGGATGGACTGTCACCCTGACCGGTGTCATCGGCATTTCCCTGTGGACGCCCGGCGAGGGCATGCCCACCTTCCTCCGGACCACCTTCATGGCAAGACCTGAAGCACGCGAGCCGGCGGCCAGGATTGATCCCGACATACTCGCCGTGCACTGGCTCGGACACGCCGATCTGAATGCGCTTTCTGCTAGAATGCGCAGTCCGCTGGTGCTGGCCTCCATCGAGCGCGCTCGCAGCGGCACCGTTTATCCCCTGGACAGCATTTTTTAGCCAATGACAACTGCATCTACCAAAGTCATCGTCGGCATGTCCGGCGGCGTCGACTCCTCCGTCAGTGCACTGTTGCTGAAACGGGCCGGCTACGTCGTGGAAGGCCTGTTCATGAAGAACTGGGACGAGGATGACGGCACCGAATACTGCACGGCCAAAGACGACTATGCCGATGCACAGGCGGTGGCGGATCGCATCGGTATACCGTTGCACGGCGCAAATTTTGCGGCGGAGTACTGGGACAACGTCTTTGAGCATTTCCTGGCGGAATACCGCGCAGGACGCACACCCAACCCCGACATTCTATGTAACCGCGAAATAAAGTTTCGCGCCTTCCTAGACTACGCCCTGATGCTTGGCGCCGACCTTATTGCGACGGGTCACTACGCGCGCCGCGGCGAACGCGACGGCAAGACCACACTGCTCAAGGGCGAGGATCACAACAAGGACCAGAGTTACTTTCTCCATGCCGTGGATCACGATGCACTCGCCCGCACCCTGTTCCCGATAGGCGACATGGCCAAGCCCGACGTTCGCAGCATTGCCGCTGCTGAGGGGCTCATCACGCATGACAAAAAGGATTCCACCGGCATTTGCTTTATCGGCGAGCGCCGTTTTCGCGATTTTCTACAGCAGTACCTGCCTGCCAGGCCGGGGCGCATCGTGGATCCCGAAGGAGCGTATCTCGGTGACCACCAGGGCCTGATGTATCACACCATCGGACAGCGGCAGGGACTGGGCATTGGCGGGCGCGCCGATGCCGGTGATGCGCCCTGGTACGTGGCAGACAAGTGTCTGCAGCGCAACGAACTGGTGGTGGTGCAGGGCAACAACCACCCCGCCCTGTTCAAGCGCGCGCTGGCAACGAGCCCAGCGCTGTGGGTAGCCGGGGAATCGCCGGACCTACCTATGCGCTGCCATGCCAAGATCCGCTACCGCCAGGAAGACCAGCCGTGCTGCGTGACCGCCAGAGAGACGGGGTTGCACGTAGCCTTCGACAATCCGCAGCGCGCCGTAACCCCTGGGCAGTCCATCGTTTTCTATCGCGGCGATGAGTGTCTTGGCGGCGCCGTTATCGAGACCGCCCATGCGTGAGCTGGAACAGCAAACCCTTGCCCTTGCGGGGGTCGCGCAGTCAGCGCGCATGGTCGACCAACTATCGCGCACTGGAAGCTATCCGGCGCAGTTCCTGCAGGCATCTATTCATAGCCTGTTTCGCTTCGAAGCCGAAGACGCCGCAGCGGTCTTTGGTGGCGTCGCCGGCGTCAAGCTGGGACTCGACACCCTGTCCAGCCTGCTGGCGAACCAGCAGGGCCCGGAGCAGCGCGATGTCAATCGCTACCTGTTTTCGCTGCTGCATCTTGAGCGCCGCTTTGCCGCGGATCCCGAAATGATGGGCGTGGTGCACTCCAGGCTTCAGCACGCGAGCTTCAAGGCAGAGCATTTCAGCGACAACGTCGGCGAAGTGTGCCACAGCATTGCGGGCATCTACGGCGACACCCTCAGCCAGCTGCGCTTCCGCATCAAGGTCACGGGCAGCGCGCAACACCTGCAGGATCGCCAGACTGCGGACAAAATACGTGCCTTATTGTTGGCCGGGATCCGCTCAGCATTCCTCTGGCGACAGCTCGGTGGACGTCGCTGGAAACTCGTCCTTCAGCGCCGACGCCAGCTAGCCGTCTGCCAGAAGCTGTCCCGAGGACTGGGCGTGGTGTAAAATCCGCTACTTTTCGGAGGCGCAGATGAATCCATCCACACTCACAGCGGTGAGTCCGATCGACGGGCGCTACGCCGGCAAGACCCAGGCGCTCAGGCATATTTTCAGTGAGTATGGATTGATGCACCGTCGCATCGAGGTTGAGGTGCGGTGGTTGCAGCGGCTCGCCGCCAACCCGGGAATTACCGAGGTTCCGCCGCTGTCGCCAGACGCCAACACCGAGCTCGATGCAATCATCAATGACTTTGATGAGGACCAGGCTGCCCACGTCAAGACCATTGAAAAAGTCACCAACCATGACGTGAAGGCGGTCGAATACTTCATCAAGGAGCGTATCGCTCCCCACCCGGAACTCGACGCCATCGCCGAGTTCGTGCATTTTGCCTGCACCTCTGAAGACATCAATAATCTGGCCCATGCCATGATGCTTCGGGACGGCGTACAGTCCGTCATCTATCCGTCGCTGGCAACGATTCGCGATACGCTGCGAACAATGGTGACGGCTTTTTCGGCGCAGCCGATGCTGTCGCGCACCCACGGGCAGACAGCCAGTCCAACCACGGTGGGCAAGGAAATCGCCAACGTGGTGGCGCGGCTGGATCGCCAGCTCGCATCGCTGGAGAAGCAAAGCTACCTTGGCAAAATCAACGGCGCAGTAGGCAATTACAACGCGCACCTTGCAGCCTATCCTGAAGTCGACTGGCCGGCCAACGCGCGTATCTTTGTTGAATCGCTGGGCCTTGACGTCAACCCCTGGACGACGCAGATCGAGCCGCACGATTACATGGCAGAACTCTTTCACGCCATGTCACGACTGAACACAATTCTGCTGGATCTCAGTCGCGATATCTGGGGCTATATCTCGCTGGGGTACTTCAAGCAGAAAACCGTGGAGGGTGAGGTGGGCTCATCCACAATGCCGCACAAGGTCAACCCGATCGACTTCGAGAACGCCGAAGGCAATCTGGGTCTGGCCAACGCGATTTTCAGTCATCTGGCGGAGAAGCTGCCGATCAGCCGCTGGCAGCGTGACCTCACTGACTCCACGGCCCTGCGCAACATGGGCGTCGGATTCGGCTACAGCCTGATTGCCTACGCCTCGCTGCAGAAAGGTCTGGGCAAGCTGGAGCTCAACGCGCAGCAACTCGATCGGGATCTTGAAGACAGTTGGGAAGTCCTCGCGGAAGCAGTGCAGACCGTCATGCGCCGACATGGCATCGACAAGCCCTACGAAAAGCTCAAGGCCCTGACCCGAGGCCAGGCGATAACCCGCGACAGTCTGCACACCTTCATCGAGAGCCTGGACACGCTCCCCGAGTCAGCACGACGCGAGCTGCTCGCGCTCACCCCCCCCACCTATACCGGCAACGCGCGGGCCCAGGCCGAAGACCTTGGGTGAGGCCGCCGTGTCAGCTGAACCACTAAGCCTGCGCCAGGCAAACTGGGATCGGGATCAGGACACCCTGAGGACACTGCGAGAAACGGTTTTCGTAAAAGAGCAGGGGGTGCCCGCGGACATCGAGTGGGATGGCAAGGACGCGGCGGCAGCACATGCCATTGCCGACCTCGGGGGCCGCCCCGTCGCCTGCGGACGCCTGATGCCGGACGGAAAAATCGGCCGTATGGCGGTGCTGCCGGAGGCACGCAACAGAGGCATCGGTGCCCGCGTCATGACAGCCCTGATTGATCAGGCGATGCGTGGGGGCATGCGCGCTGTCTATCTGCATGCACAGGCCCATGCCGCGGGTTTCTACCGGCGGCAGGCCTTCATTCAGGAAGGCGATCCCTTTATCGAGGCCGGCATTGAGCATGTCGCCATGCGACGGGAACTGGACTATACGGCGTGCCGGATCGATGTCGTACCGGTGTCCTATCCGCAGCCCTTTGCGGCGCTCGCCATTGCGTTGGCCAGCACAGCGCGACGGCATCTGGACATTCTCAGTCCGGCGCTGGACGCCAGGGTATTCGACAACGACACGCTTGTCAGCGCGATAACGGCAGTGGTGCGCCAGACGCGGCATGCGCGTGTGCGTATCCTGGTTGGCGATGCGGAAGCGGTGACATCGCGCGGTCACCGTTTGCTGACGCTGGCTCGCCGCCTGCCGACCAGCATACACTTTCGGCATCTGCCGGAGCACCCCGACTGGCGAGGCCACAGCGCCGTGATTCGCGACCGCGACGGCGTGCTGATCGCGCCGGCGGAAGATCGGGATAACGGTTTTTTCCGGATTGATGATCGCGCGGGTGGCGCACGCCATAGCGATACGTTCAACGAGCTCTGGCAACACGCCAGTGCGCATCCCGGATTTCGCAGCCTGAGCCTGTAACCGCCCGCCGCAGGCCATACGGGCTGCGCGGCGGTACTCCCCTATTACTCTGCCAGATTGAACAGCTGCGCGTTACCGCCCTTGGCGGTGACGTTATCTGTGCGGGTTTTCTCTGTCACGAAACGCAGCACGTAGTGCGGACCACCCGCCTTGGGACCCGTGCCGGAGAGCCCCTGGCCACCGAAGGGATTGACCCCGACAATCGCGCCCACCATGTTGCGGTTGATGTAGGTATTGCCAACGCGAGTCGCGTTGAATACGTCCCGCGCAAAACCATCAATGCGGCTGTGCACGCCCAGCGTCAAGCCGTAGCCCGACCGGTTGATGGATTCGAGCACCGCGGAAAGCTCGCTCGCGCGATAGCGGATGACGTGCAGAATGGGCCCGAAAACCTCTGATTCAAGCTGGTCGAGGCGTTCGATCCCGTAAACCCGCGGTGCAAAAAACGTCCCCGCCAGTGCCTCAGAACCCAGTTCACAGGCGGCGATTGGCACTGCCTCACGGTCCATGCGCTCCGCGTGGCGCTGCAGCATCGCCTGCGCCCCGGCGTCGATGACCGGCCCGATATCAGTTTCCAGCTTCGAGGGATCGCCGATCCGCAACTCCTTCATCGCCCCGCCCAGCATGCCCAGCACTTTGTCGGCGATATCATCCTGAAGATACATGACGCGCAACGCGCTGCAGCGCTGTCCGGCACTCTGGAAGGCAGAAATCACGACGTCATCCACCACCTGCTCAGGCAGTGCGGTCGCGTCCACCAGCATGCAGTTGATGCCGCCAGTCTCGGCAATGAGCACGGGCAATGCGCCATCGCGATCCGCCAGCGTCCGGTTGATCAGCTTCGCGGTCTGCGTGCTGCCGGTAAAAGCAACGCCGGCGACGCGACTATCAGAAACCAGGGCCGCACCCACGCGCGCACCATCACCCGGCAGCAGTTGGAGGACGCTGTCGGGCACGCCCGCCTCACACATCAGTGACACAGCTCGTGCCGCTATCAGCGGCGTCTGCTCTGCCGGCTTTGCGATGACGCTGTTGCCCGCCACCAGTGCCGCGACCACCTGCCCAGTAAATATTGCCAGCGGAAAATTCCAGGGGCTGATACACACAAACACACCACGACCGTGCAGCGTTAACTCGTTCATTTCACCGGTAGGTCCGGGCAGCACCTGCGGCGCCAGTCGCAGACGGGCCTGCTGAGCATAGTAGCGACAAAAATCAATCGCTTCCCGCACCTCGGACAGGCCGTCATCCAGCGTACGCCCGGCCTCGCGGGAAAGCAGGGCCATCAGTTCATGACAATGCTCCTCCATGAGGTCGGCCAGCCGCTCCAGACACCCGGCACGCTGCTCTACGCCGGCGGCATCCCATGCCGGCTGGGCATTAACTGCCGCAGAAAGGGCGCTGTCAATCGCAGCATCACTGGCCTCAACAACAGTACCGACAACCTCGTCCCGCTGCGCCGGGTTGCGCACGGGCTGCGCCTCACCCTCATGCCGCTGTCCGGCAAGCAGAGGCGCGGCTTGCCACTGGGCACGGGCAAAGGTCTGCATATCGCGGCGTAACCGATCCGCATGCACCGGATCAGAGAGGTCGATACCTGCAGCATTGCGCCATGGCGGGGTGGCATCGCGATACAGCAAAGGTGGCGGCGGTATCTGCGGGTGGCGGCGGGCCTCGCCCTCTGCTGACTGTTCGACAGGGTCTCGCAGGAGCACCTCCGGCGGTGTATCACTGTCGAGAAAGCGGTTGACGAAAGAGCTGTTGGCGCCATTCTCGAGCAGCCGCCTGACCAGGTAAGGCAGCAGATCGCGATGGTTTCCCACCGGCGCATACACTCGAACCGGCGTGTCAGGTGCCTCACGCAGGACCTCTTCGTAGAGAAGCTCACCCATGCCATGCAGGCGCTGGAACTCGTAATCCCGACGTTCCCCGGCGACGGCCTGGATGAACGCGATGGTATGGGCATTGTGCGTGGCAAACTGCGAGTAAATCGCATCCCCGGCCTCCAGCAGGGCCTCGGCGCACACCTGGTAGGAGAGATCCGTATGGCATTTGCGCGTGAATACGGGGTAGTCATTCAGGCCCAGTTCCTGCGCATGCTTAATCTCGCTGTCCCAGTAGGCGCCCTTGACAAGCCGCACCATCAGGCGGCGGTCGGTATCCCTCGCCAGGTCCGCCAGCCACTGCACCACCGGAAGCGCACGCTTGTGGTAGGCCTGCAGCACAAAGCCAAGACCGTTCCATCCGGCCAGCGCGGGATCCCGCGCAAGGGCTTCAAACACATCCAGCGACATATCAAGGCGATCGCACTCCTCGGCATCAATACTCAGACCGATACGGGCCTGCTTCGCCATCAGCGCCAGTTCACGCACACGCGGTAACAGCTCACCCATCACGCGATCATGCTGGCGATACTGGTAACGTGGATGCAGTGCCGACAGTTTTACCGAGATGCCATTGGCGGCGTAGACGTCCCGCGACTTCACCGTAACGCCGATGGTGCGAATGGCGTCGGCATAGGAATCGAAGTAATTGCTGGCATCGCCTGCCGTGCGCGCGCCCTCGCCCAGCATATCGAAGGAAAACCGGGTCCCTCTGGGCGCTTCGGTGGTTCCGCGGGTCAATGCCTCGCTGATCGTGCGACCCAGCACATACTGACCTCCCATGATACGCATTGCCTGTAAGGTAGCGCGGCGAACAACGGGCTCGCCGAGGGTGGTCGACAGCCGCCGCACCCAGGACCCCGTATCATGCACGATAGGATCATCCAGGCGGACGATACGGCCGGTCAGCATGAGTCCCCACACCGAGGCATTCACAAAGCGTGATTGCGAACGTCCCTGATGAGAGCCCCAGTCTCCCGAGCGTATTTTCTCGGCAATCAGCCGGTCGGCAGTTTCCTCATCGGGCACCCGCAGCAGCGCCTCGGCGAGACACATGAGTGCGATGCCTTCCTTATTGGACAGGCCGAACTCCTGCAGGAAAGCATCCAGCGTACCGGATCTGTCGCTTTTACCGCGGCAGCGCTGCACCAGATCAATTGCCCGGGCCAATACCCGGGCGCGGACCTCGGCATCCATGGCGTGCCGCTGCAAAAGATCGGCGACGACGCCCGGTTCACTGGCGGTCGTCGCGGCGCGAATGCCACCACGAAAATCGGAACTCTGACTGCTCATGCCAACTCTCACTTTTCTGACGTCTCCCTATTCTCGCGGTTTTGCAGCACAAAGACGAGAGGGGGCCGCGTCAGAACTGTGCGAGAATCTTGCGCGCCGCGCGGTAGGGCGTGGTGCGCGCCGCTTCGACCTCTGTCTCGAGATCCTTGAGCATGCTGCGGATGCCGGGCCGTGATTCCAGTCGCTGCATCATCAGTTCGCGAACCAGCTGATGCATCCAGTCGCGATTCTGATGCGCGCGCTTGCGCTCGAAGTCACCGCGCTCCCTGGCTTCAGTATAATAGCCCCGTATCATGTCCCAGACATCGCCTATGTGGCGTCCTTGCAGGGCCGAGCAGGTCATCACCCGAGGCGTCCAGAACCCGCTGTGGCGCAGCAGACTCATGGCGCTGCTGTAGTGCTGCCGCGCCACGGCGGCCATCTCCTCACTGGGGCCATCGGCCTTGTTGATCACCAGCGCGTCGGCGAGTTCGAGAATACCCCGCTTGATGCCCTGAAGCTCGTCGCCACCGCCGGGGAGCATAAGCACCATGAAGAAATCCACCATAGCGGCCACCTGGTACTCGGACTGCCCGACGCCGACCGTTTCCACCAGGATGACGTCATAACCCGCAGCCTCGCAAAGCAGCAGGGTTTCCCGGGTCTTCTGGGCGACGCCACCGAGAGCGCCCTCGGCCGGCGAGGGCCGGATGAACGCCTCGTCGCGACGGGAGAGCTGCTCCATGCGCGTTTTGTCGCCCAGAATCGAACCGCCCGCCAGCGGCGAACTCGGATCCACCGCCAGAATAGCCACGCGCTTGCCCTGCGCTATCAGGTGCAGACCGAAGGCCTCGATAAAGGTGGATTTGCCTACTCCGGGCACCCCGGTGACACCGATGCGCACGCTGTTTCCGGTGTCAGGCAGCAAGGCCTCGAGAACAGACTGGGCTTCATCGCGATGGCGCGGTAGCCGGCTCTCTACCAGGGTGATCGCCTTTGCCAGAGCGCGACGCTCGCCGCGACGCAGCGCCTCGAGGTCTATTGCCGTCATTCGGCGGACGCGGTTGACTCGAGCACGGCTGCCAGTACCTTACGCGCCGCCTGCGGAATGGGCGTACCCGGTCCGAAGATGCATTTCACGCCGGCGTCATAGAGAAAGGGGTAATCATTTTCCGGGATTACCCCGCCGGCGATCACGATGATGTCGGCAGCGCCCTGCTTTTCCAGCTCGTGTATCAGCGCCGGCACCAGCGTCTTGTGCCCGGCAGCCAGTGACGATGCGCCAATGACATGGACATCATTCTCTATCGCCTGGCGAGCCACCTCCTCCGGTGTCGAGAACATCGGCGACAGGTCGATATCGAAGCCGACGTCGGCGAAGGCCGTGGCGACGACCTTGGCACCGCGATCGTGACCATCCTGCCCCATCTTGCACACGAGCATGCGCGGGCGTCTGCCCTGCACCTCGACAAAGGCATCGATATCGCCGCGCATGGACTGCCAGTCCTCGTCGCTGTCAAAGGCGGAACCATAAACGCCAGACACCGTCTGCGCCTGCGCCTTGAAGCGCCCGAACTCGCGCTCCATCGCCGAGGAAATCTCCCCCACTGTCGCACGTCGCCGCGTCGCTTCAATACACAGTGCCAGCAGGTTGCCCTCGCCGCCGTGTGCACAGGCGAAAATATCTTCCAGCGCGTCGTTCACGGCGGTTTCGTCGCGGGCGGCACGCAGCGACTCGAGTCGTGCAATCTGGGATTCACGTACCTTGTCATTGTCGATCTCGAGGATCTCGACAGCGCGGTCCGCCTCACTCTGGTATTTATTGACCCCGACAATCACATCCTCACCGCGGTCAATACGCGCCTGCTTGCGCGCCGCCGCCTCCTCGATGCGCAGCTTCGGCATACCGGTCTCGATGGCTTTCGCCATTCCCCCGGCCTCTTCCACCTCGGCCATCAGTTCACGCGCCTTGTCCGCAATATCGCGCGTCAGGCTTTCCATCATGTAGGAGCCGCCCCAGGGATCGACCACATGGGTGATGCCGGCCTCCTCCTGCAGAATGAGCTGAGTATTGCGGGCGATGCGGGCAGCAAAATCGGATGGCAGTGCAATCGCCTCATCCAGCGCGTTGGTGTGCAGCGACTGGGTGCCACCAAAGACCGCGGCCATGGCCTCTATCGTTGTACGCACCACGTTGTTATAGGGGTCCTGCGCCGTAAGGGACCAGCCGGATGTCTGGCTGTGGGTGCGCAGCATAGAGCTTTTCGGGTTCTCCGGTTCGAACTCGGCAACGATTTCCGCCCACAGCAGGCGTGCCGCGCGCATCTTGGCGATCTCCATATAGAAGTTCATGCCGATGCCCCAGAAGAACGACAGACGCGGCGCAAACTCGTCGATATGCAAACCGGACGCCAGCGCCGTGCGGATATATTCCTTGCCGTCGGCAAGAGTGTAGGCAAGCTCCAGCGCCGCATTGGCCCCGGCTTCCTGGATGTGGTACCCCGATATGGAAATGGTGTTGAAGCGGGGCATGTGACGTGAACAATAGGCGATGATGTCGCCGATGATTTTCATGCTCGGCGCGGGCGGATAGATGTAAGTGTTGCGCACCATGAATTCTTTCAGGATATCGTTCTGGATGGTGCCCGCGAGCTGCGCCTGGTCGACGCCCTGCTCCTCTGCGGCCACGATATAGCCGGCGAGCACTGGCAGCACCGCGCCATTCATGGTCATGGAAACAGATACCTGGTCCAGGGGAATGCCGTCAAACAGGACTTTCATGTCCTCGACCGAGTCGATGGCCACACCGGCCTTGCCGACATCCCCGGTCACCCGTGGGTGATCCGAGTCATAGCCGCGATGGGTGGCGAGATCGAAGGCCACGGATATCCCCTGACCACCGGCGGCAAGCGCCTTGCGGTAGAACGCATTGGACTCCTCAGCGGTGCTGAAGCCCGCGTACTGCCGGATAGTCCATGGACGCCCCGCGTACATGGTCGCCTGGGGCCCCCGGATGTAGGGCGACAGCCCGGGCATGGTGTCCGTGTAGGGATTGTCCGCTGTATCTGCCGCCGTATAGAGCGGCTTTACATCGATGTGCTCGGGCGTCTCCCAGATCAGCTCATCAGGAGAACGGCCCTTCATCTGCCGGGTTGCGAGCTCGCGCCACGCGTCCAGATCGGCGCTGTCACGGTCATATATCTTGCGGTCGGTCATTGCCTGTCTCCAGCGTCAGTGCTCGTCGCCGGGCTGGTTGATCTCGATGA
>CAZTJR010000006.1:0-71351 GCA_964613795.1 uncultured Alteromonadaceae bacterium
GTCTCCACAGAAAACACGCAGCTCGGGAGTGGCTGGATAACATTGATAACCGCTAATGCCCGAGCATAACATGGCGAGCCAGGGTGACTACCTGAGAATCAGCAGCGAAGACCGGTCCACACTGGTGGACTGCGGGACGTTTTCAGAACGCCTGAGCGGATTGGCCCAGACGGGCTCTTGTGGTGCACCGTTTTTCACGAAACAAGGAGAAACAGGTGGTCGGCGCAATGGCGCGTAATGGCTTTTCGGGTCGGTACTGCGAGGAAGCAGGGATGTGCTTGTTTTACTGGGCATTCTCCGTTGGGTGGGGAGAGCCGGAGAGCCTGAAGATGGCGCGCCTGGCACGATTCGAACGTGCGACCACCTGATTCGTAGTCAGGTACTCTATCCAGCTGAGCTACAGGCGCGAAAGGCCGACACTATAGGGAGACGAAAAGCCCAAGTCAAGACCTATACATTCGTGCTCATCGTCCTCTGACTGTGCCGCCATCCAGCATGCCCGCGTGGGTCAGCATAGTCTGCATGAGCGACTGCAGTCGTCCGGAAATCTCCTCGAGCTCAGCCAGCGCGCTCGCGTCTGGTGGCCCCGCGGCATCGGAAAACGCTGCGCATAGATCCTGCGCCAGCGTGTGCACTTTATGATGCAGCCGTTTCAGGTCAGTCAGCGTCGCATGTGACAGACGATCGCCCGGCAAGGCATCAAGCCATCTCGTGAAACGGCAATCCGCTTCGCCGAGCGGCGGTGGTCGCGTTGCCCATCCGTTCAGATAAGCCTGGACCCCGGCGACCCACGCCCGGTGACGGACTTCCGCCTGCAGCAGCGCCGCTCCCATGCTGTTGACCGGCGCGAGTTGCATCCATTTGGGATCGGGACGCCACTGACACATCCAGCGGCGCAGTTCGGCAATGGGCATTGGCCTCGCAATGCCATAGCCCTGTACGGTGGCGCAGCCGAGGCGGAGCAGCAAGGCCGCATGATCACCGGTCTCGACACCCTCGGCGACCACATCAATGCCGAAGGCTTCGCCCAGATCGATCACGCCGCGGACAATAGCCAGGTCATCGGGATCTGTCAGCATATCGCGGACGAAACCCGCA
This sequence comes from uncultured Alteromonadaceae bacterium, assembly GCA_964613795.1. GTDB lineage: Bacteria > Pseudomonadota > Gammaproteobacteria > Pseudomonadales > Halieaceae > Chromatocurvus. Next base: position 1,099 of record CAZTJR010000006.1, read on the forward strand.
TCAATCTTGATCTCGTCCAGGGGAAGAATCTTGAGATAGTGCAGAGAAGAGTACCCTGTGCCGAAATCGTCGAGTGCAAAGCGCACGCCGAGACCGCGACATTTCTCCATTGTGATCACCGCCTGATCCATATCGGGAATCAGGCTGCTCTCCAGCACTTCAAGCCGCAGCACGCCATCGGGCAGATCACGGTGCTGCGATAGGGCAGCACCGAGCTGGCCGGCGAAATCACCACTCAGCAGGTGAACGGCATCCAGGTTGACACTGAGGTTGATACGCGCATCCGGAAGATCGCGGTAAAGTCCGGCAAAATCGACAAGCGCCTGACGCAGCACCCACTCCCCCAATCTCACCGCCAGCCTGTCCTCGTTAACGGCGAGGTGAAGGAAGTCGGAAGGTGCCAACAAGCCCTGCTCGGGGTGCTGCCAGCGGACCAGGGCCTCTACACCAGTCGCCACGCCCGCCCGCAGATCCACTTTCGGCTGGTAGTGCAGCCGCAGCTCGTTGTTATCTATTGCCCGCGTCAGCCTGTCGACATGCCGGCGACGCTGCTTCTCGGTCTCGTCGAGCGCACTGTCAAAATATACGACACGGTTCTTCCCGGCATGCTTCGCTTCATACATTGCCTGATCCGCCTGTCGCAGAATCTGATCGGCATCCAGCGCCACATCACCCTGTGGGAAAAAACTCACCCCCATGCTTGCGGAGACTCGCAGACTGTGATCGCCCACCTCGAAGGGATCCGCCATGGCCTTTGTCAGACGATTGAAGAAATCATCCCGCACGCTGCTCTCAGGCAGGTCGAGCAACAGGAGAACAAACTCATCGCCCCCCATTCTCGAGACGGTATCTGATTCGCGCAAAAGCGACTTGAGGCGCGCAGCGGCAGCAACCAGCAGTTCGTCGCCGATACCGTGCCCAAAGGTATCATTGATACCCTTGAAGCCGTCCAGGTCGATAAAGCAGACAGCGACCGGCTCGCCGCGACGTACCGCCAGTGACATTGCCTGGCGCAGGCGGTCCGCCAGCAGCGTGCGATTTGCAAGACCAGTCAGTGCGTCATAAAAGGCGGTGTATTCCAGCTGCTGCTGGTAGTGCTTCTGTACCGTGATGTCTGAAAAAAGGCCGACAAAGTTGGCCACGCCCCCACCCGTATCAGCAATAGCGCTGACGGTAAGGAACGCCTCGAATTGCTCTCCGTCAGCACGACGGCTGGGCAGTTCACCGGTCCAGAATCCCTGTGCCGACAGGTCGCGCCACATCGCCGTGTAGCGGGCTACGGATGCGGAATCGGCACTCAGGAAGTCCAGCGGTCTGCCCAGGGCGTCACTGCCCACATAACCTGTGATTGCCGTGAAGGCGGCATTGATCTCGACGATGCGCCGCTCTCCGTCGAGAATGAAGATCGCCTCGTGGCTGTGAGTGAATACACTCGCCCAAAGCTCCAGTCGGGCCCGTGCCGCTCGCTGCGCCGTCATGTCGACATCGATGCAGTACATTTCGCATTCACCGCGACTGTTGACCTGCAGCGCGTGACTCGAGTAAACCGGCACGGTGGAGCCATCCCGCCGCTGCAGCATCAATTCGCCTGAATCGACCGGGGGGCCACCGGAAAGCCAGCTCAGGGCACCAGCTTCGACGTCTTCACGCAGCGTCTCGGGGATAATGAGGTCGAGCAGTGAGTGCCCCAGTGCCTCCTCGGCTCTCCAGCCATAAATCAGCTCACTGCCCCGATTCCAGAAAATCAGCTTGAGATCACGGTCGTAGCCCTGCACCGCGATGTTGGGAATATCCTCCAACAACCGGCGGAAACGCTGCTCACTGCTCACCAGCGCAATTTCCGCCTGCTTGCGCGCGCTATCGTCCATGAGAATGCCGTGGATCGCCTCGACTTCACCGTCGTTGTTGCGCACCAGCCAGGTATGGTCATCAATCCAGATATCGCTGCCATCGCGCCGGTACAGCCGATAGGTCTGCCTGTATTCATCCGGGCCATGGCGGATGTGATCTGCCACCGCCGCTTCGATTGCAGGCAGATCATCAGGATGTATCAGATCGCGATAGCGAATGTCGCTGGCAATGAACTCTTCGGCGGTATAACCCAGCTGGCGGATGTTATCGCTGGCATAGTCAATGGGCCATCCCGGCTCATTGCGCCAGACAACCGCCACGGCGGGGGATAGCTCGACAATGTCCGACAGCTGCTGCAGCTGCTCGCGCGTCTCTTCATGCAGCCAGAGATTGACCAGCATCTGCGCGAACACCTGCAGCAAACGCAGCTCCTGTCCGCTATAGTCACGTCGGCGACGCACGGCGTCGAATCCGCAAAAGCCAATGCATTCGCCCTTCTTCAACAGCGGCACCATGGCCGTACTGACGACCTGCTGATGTTCAAGCACACGCCGGATTGGCGCGTCACCCAAGGCCTGTACATCCGCCACCACTACGGGCTCGCCGCGCCGATGCAGGTCCACCCACCCGCCCAGCGTGGCGGTGTCGACGACCGTCTCTGTCGCCAGTTGCGGACTGATGCCCGGGGCGCACCATTCATAGGAATAGACAGCGCGATCGCGTGGAAAGTCATAAAGGAAGATATAGCCGCGATCAGCGCCGACGAACGCGGCAATCTGACCCAGCGCGTAGTCGACAAGCTCGGAAAGCGCTGTATCGGGGCGGTGGATCAGAGTCGTGGCGAGGCGCGCCAGCAGTTCGCTGAGTTGCATCTCGTATTCCGGGTTCACTGGACGACCCGGATCCGGCCCTCGTTCGTGCGGACCCATCGCTACCTCATGCCTCTCGGCGTCGTGAAACGCGGCCTGCAGCAGGCAACGCCAGGCCGCCTATCGGCCTGCGGCTGCTGCGCGGGGTCAGCGCTGTAGAAATCCTGACTCAGCCGAAAAGAACAGCCTTAGCGGGGTTTTCGGCCCTCCCTTGAAATGCACCAGCAGGCCGTAGAAATTGTTGTCGTAATCGTCAACCCACTCATACTCTAATTCGGGCAGCAAATTCCTGAACTCGAACTCCTGGGGCCGTTGACCGATCACGCGCACTTCCTCCATGTCCATTACACCGGCCATGCTCACCTTGGGGATGGCAATCTGCAGGTGGGTAGCACCACTGTCATCCTGAGTGACTTCCCTGACACGTATACCGGAATCGGCATCCTGAAAACCGCGCACCATTTCAATCCAGTTGGTCTGCAACAGCTCATCGCCACGGGCACCGACCGCCATGAACAGCAGCAGCGATGCGGCGGCTGCGAGAAAGGTCCCGTTCCGCTTTATTCTCGTCGTGGTTAAATTCATGATTTCTACACCTCATGGTTGTCGCAGTGGGGACTTTCTTAAAGAAGCACAGAAGTGCGGGGTTATCAATAGCCCAGCAGAATCCTCGCCAGACCGGCGAGACTGACCACCAGCAGCCCGCCACCCAGGACGCGAAAAAATACTGACGTCTCAGCGCGCAGCGTATAGCGGTGAAAACGCAGCCCCAGCACGTGGCCGACAGCGGCGCAGGGCAGCAGCCACAGGTGATGCACCCACTGCAGATCGACGCCGCCGATCACAAACGCGGCTAGCTTGATGCCAACCAGAACAAACCAGAGCACAAACAACGTATCGCGCAACTGTTCTCGTCGAACCCGGCTGGCGGCCACCGGCACGACCAGCGGAGCGGCTATCAGCGACGTGCCGCTGACATACCCCCCGATAACCATGAACAACGCATCAATCCGTCGACTGCCACTGCGAAAAGGGCGATTCAGAATGTAGCTGAGCGCATAAACTGATACCAGCGTGAAGATAAACCCGCTGACGACATCTGCCGGCAGCGTTATCACCCCGGCTACGCCAATCAGCTTCGGCACCAGCATGAGCGGCAGCGCGTAGCGCAGAAACGCCCAGTTGACCGTATCCGCTGACGGGTCCTGGCTGGCTTCCCGTCGGCGACGCCCTTCCCACTTGGCAAGAGCAATAGTCAAAGCAGAGAAAAAAAGCAGATGCACCGATATGATCGGCAGGAAGACGAGAGGCGCATTCAACAGTATGAGAAGGAACGGCAGGGTCAGGACCGCGCCGCCAAAACCGAGCCCTGAGCGCACGAAACCGCTCCAGACGAACAACAGGCCGATGCAGGCGTATTCCCAGACCTGAAGATCAGCCACCGGGCAAGCCCGCGTTTATGATGAGGGCGCCTGCGGTGGCAGGATGTGCAACAAACGGGCGCTCGACCCGGTGGCCGTCAGCAGCGTTTTGCCAGATGCAGCGTCGAGGCCATTGAACTGCAGGTTGTCGCGCAGCGACCGCGCCAGCGCTGAGGCCAGCAATCGCGGATAGAAAGGCAGGTCGGCGACGTGAAAAGGCAGGGTATCTGACAAGGGCTCATCCGTATTTACCGCGGCAAGAAAGCCCTCCATATGACGTTCAAGCGCCTCTACGACTTCCGGGCTCTCTGCCAGTCCTTCCGCTCCAATGAGAGACCAGGTCATGTCCCGTCGCAGGTCGCAGCGCGCAACATGAATGCCCGGCTGCCGTGCACCCCACTCCTGAGGTGCGATCAGTGACAGCCGCCAGGTGTCACCACACTTGTAAAGATGATAACTGTTCCCCGGCACAGGCCGGAACTCGAACCGGGCGGCGAGAACCAGCGACGAGGCACAGAAATCAGCGAGCAATGACTGCACGGGGCGAGATGATGTCGCCTGCGCTGGACGGGTATCGTTCCAGGCCTCGAGTGCGGGCACCAGCCCCTTGCCCTGGGGATTCGCGCGCTTCACGACAGTATGCCGGGACGACCCGGGATACGCAGGCAGAGTACATTTTCCGCGCTTGAAGTCGGCGTTTCCGGGGTTACACTGGAACTGAGGTCACACAAACAGACACCTGCTGAGGATAACAACATGATTTCAACCAACTCGCGCACATCTTTTCTGGGGGGTGGTTTGTCGGCACTGGCCCTCATATACGCTAGCGCAGCCATCGCCGGATCAGCCACCGTACAGTCGCCGAATGGCGAGAGCATGATGTTTGAATATGCCGATGGCGACAAGCTGCGGCTCAATACGCCGCAGCAGGACACCTACATGCTCGTGCGCGATAACACGCTCTACGCAGTATCCTACAATAATGGCAAGCCCATGGTCGTGAATGCGTCCACCATGATGAAGGGCTTTGCCGATATGGCAAAAATGACCGAGCAGGCGGCGCCTGCCGGCGCCACGGCTGAGGTCATATCCATTGAAGCAACCGGTCGCAGGGAAACCGTGGCCGGCATCGAGGGTGAGATCTACGAGATCACAACCCGCGAGGAAGGCGACGAGATCACCCAGGAGGTGGTGATGTCTTCAGACGCCAGAGCCCTGGAATTTCGCGACGCACTGTTCACCATGGTCCGCGCCAGCACTGAGGCAATGGATGAGGAGCTCCGCCGTAACAGCGAGGACTTCAGCAGGCGTCTTGGCGACATGAACATGGGCATACTGCGCTACGGGACAGAAATGACAGTTGCCGCGATTGATGGTGACACAGTAGCGGCAGCGCGCTTTGAACTTCCCGCCAAACCCATCGACATGAATGATCTCGGTGGGCTGATGGGAGCCTTCAGTAGCGCTGCCAGCCAGAACGCTGGCGGCAGCCCGGCTGCCGAGGAGCCGCAGGACGCCGGTAGTGGCGTCGGCGGTCTGTTCTCCGGGATGATGGAAAAACTGGGAGGCGAGGACGATGCCAGCGAAAGCGACGTGGAGGAAGGCGCGTCAAACCCGGCAGAAGAGGCCGGAGAAGCCGTGGGCGAGGCCTTCAAGAAACTCTTCGGCAAATAAACGCTGGCAAGGTGTTGAGTCGTACCGGCCCACCCCGGTGCGACTCACAGCGGCAATGATGTCGTATTCTTCAACTCCTCCATGACAAAGCCCGCGCTCACGTCAAATAGATCCGCCGCAATCAGTTCCTGATACAGGCGATCGTAGTCCGGCATGTCAGCCACCACCGCCTTTAACAGATAGTCCACATCGCCTCCCATGCGATAGGCCTCGAGAATGCCAGGAATACCGTCAATCACCTCACGAAATTGCCGACTCCAGGCGGCGTTATGGTGATTGGTGCGTACAGAGATGAAAACCGTCAGTGACAGACCGAGGGCCGCCGGATTGAGCAGCATGACCTGCTCCCGGATAATGCCACTCTCGCGCAACCTCTGAAGGCGTCGCCAACAAGCCGAACGCGACATGTTCACCGATTCCGCCAGGTCCACCAGCGCCAGGGAAGCGTCACGCTGCAGCTGCCGTAGAAGACGCAGATCTGCCGCATCCAGCCGTATCTCCGTGGTCATTTACGCCTCCCCCCAATAACGACAGTGAACAGTGCACCACACGGCAAGCTCCACGCTGACGCCTGGCATGCTTGTTTCATTATTTTAATAAAAAATAGACATTTGTTGCATACATTTCCACATACAGACAATAAAAAGAACACCTTTCCTGTCGTTACGCAACTATTCTATGGGCCTCGTAATTGAGATGATGACTGCCCGGAGGCGGTACGGCGATGAAAGAAACAACCCGCACACTGATCCACCGAATACAGCGCGGTCTTATCGGTCAGTATCGGCCGATAACAACGCCCTTTGGGAAGCGACCTCTGGTGTATGCCGATTACACCGCTTCCGGTCGCAGTCTCGACTTTATCGAGCAAATTGTGCGCGATCAGGTCCTTCCGTATTACGCCAACACGCACACGGAGGCCTCTCTCACCGGCGCCCAGACCACGGCGCTGCGTGAGGCAGCACGCGACCAGATTCGCAGCGCCATCAATGCCGGCGATGACGACGCGGTGATTTTCTGTGGTGCCGGTGCCACGGCAGCGATCAATCGCCTTATCGACATGCTGGCGCTGCGCGCTCCCCGCGAGACCAGCGCGGCACCAGGCGACGCTGACACCGAGCCAGCGGAACAGGCCCGGCACGCGGTCGTCTTTGTCGGCCCCTACGAGCATCATTCCAATGAGCTGCCCTGGCGCGAGTCCAAGGCCGAGGTCGTGCGCATTCCCGGCGATGACCGCGGTGACATAGACAAGCGAGCCCTCGAATCCGCGCTCGCGCGCTACAAGGGCCGCGCACTTCGCATCGGCAGTTTTTCGGCAGCGTCCAACGTCACCGGCATCCGCAGCGATGTTGCCGGTATTACCCGCATTCTCAAGGCACACGCAGCGCTGGCATTCTGGGACTACGCCGCAGCAGGACCCTACGTGGGCGTCGACATGAATCCCGGCGGCCACAACATCGATGCCATTTTCCTCTCACCACACAAGTTCGTGGGTGGCCCCGGCACGCCGGGGATTCTCGCCGTCAAAACGAGCCTGCTGAAAAATCCGGTGCCAAGCGTTGTCGGTGGCGGCACGGTGTCTTACGTGACCGCCGAGCGCCATCGCTTCATTACCGCCCCGGAACGCCGTGAGGAAGGCGGCACGCCGGCAATTGTCGAATCCATCCGTGCCGGGCTGGTGTTCAAGCTTCAGCAGACAGTCGGCACCGATACAATTGAAGCGATAGAGCGCGAGCGCATACAGACCGCCCTCACGCGACTTTCCGCAATCAAGGAAATCGACATTCTGGGTGGCACGCAAGCACGGCGTCTTGCCATTGTGTCTCTGCGCTTTCTCTGCGCCGGGCGCGAACTGCATTATGGCTTCGTGATCGCCTTGCTCAACGACCTGTTTGGCATTCAGGCGCGTGGCGGATGTTCCTGCGCCGGCCCCTATGGCCATCTATTGCTGGGCCTTGATAACGCGCGCTCGAGGGCCCTGGAGGAGCGCAGCGCAAACGGAGACAGCGCCCTGAGGCCCGGCTGGGTGCGGCTGAATTTCAATTACTTCATAAGCGAGGCTGAGTTTCATTACCTGCTGGATGCCATTTGCCTGATTGCCAGCGATGGCTGGCGGCTGCTGCCGCACTACACGCTTGATCCCGGCACCGGCATGTGGCGCTACCACGGAGTATCGCCACAACTGCCCGTCGACCTTGACGCGTTTGACTTCCTCGAGGCCTGCCCCCGGGCTGACACGCCGCCTGACTCCGAGCCGGACTACAGGCAGCTGATAGCGGACGCGAGAGACATTCTGGCAAAGGCATGCAAAACAGAACGCACTACGGCAGCCTCGGACTCACCGCGCAGGATTGAACGCAATGATCCCGAACGCTGGTTCACCATTGCCGAAGACCTGCCAGGACAGACGCGCGAGGCGGTCTGAACGCCGCCTGCCACCTTGCCGGTCCGACTGCCGCCCCCCTGCGAAAATATCCGATACGCAAAGGCGCCGCTCTTGCGTAGACTGGCGGCATGAAAAACAGCATCAAATTCCCCTGGCGCACCATCGCTGCCCTGCTGTTCTTCGCCAGCGGTATTATCGCCTTTGCTACCGGCGCCTCCGTGACCGAGCGCCCGGATGTCACGCATGCAGGGCTGCTGGCGCAGGCCTATTACAGCCTTAGCCTGTTCGTGGTGGGCGGCGTTGAGCTGGGCACACCCACAGGCGGACCGGCGGCCAGCAAGGCTCTACTCTGGCTCGCGTATTTCGGCTCACCGATACTCGCAGCCACCACGCTGATTGATGTATTGCTGCGCGTTCTGTCACCGCACAACCTGCACATGCGTCGTCTGCGCCATCACATTGTCGTCATCGGCACGGGAGAGCTCGCAATGAGCTATCTCCGGGTGCTGCGGCAGCGCGACCGCACCGTGCAGGTCATTATTGTTTCGCGTCAGGAGCCCGAGGCCTCAATAGCCGATGAACTGCGGGAAACCTATGATGCCATTGTGACCACCGGTGATATCACGCACGAATTCTGCCTCAAGCAGCTGCGCGTCAAGCGGGCACGCCGCATCGTCCTGTTGTCCGACAACAGCCTGCGCAGCTATGAAGCTGCCAGCATCATGCAACGCATGGTCCCCGGAATCGGTAAACGCATCGTGATGCACTGTACGAATCTGCGCTTCATGCGTGCAATGCAGCACACAGACGTTGCCAAGCGCTGCGAGATCTTCAACTCCTATCATCTCGCCGCATCGGGCCTCGTGCGGGAACATCTGATGCAGCGCTTTCTGGATACAAGCGGCCGCGATATCGTGGTGCTGTCGGGCTTTGGCCGCTTCGGCCAGACCATCATCGAGCAGCTGCAGGCGCACGCCCTGCGGGAACTGGAAACGGTAGCGATCATTGAGAGGGATGCCGTGCGCCGCGTTCTGGTTGCGGAAGAACAGATGACGTTTTCATCCGGCTACCGGCGCGAAGTGCTGGAGGGCGATATCTCGCATCCCGCCGTGTGGAAGCGCCTGCGCGATACTGTCCATATTTCCAGTGACGCCCGGAACGTGGTGTTCATTCTTGGCACCGGCAATGAAGAGGACAATCTGCGCACGGCCATCTGGCTGCGCCGCGGCTATCCCAACGCCATGATTATCGCGCGCAGCAGTAAGGCATCGTTATTTGCCGAGGAAGTGGGGAAAGAACACAACATTATCACCGTCAGCATTCATGAGCTGGTAGAGCGCAACATTCCTGAACAATGGGTGTAATGCGGATAAACGAAGGATGTGAATAAGGCCGGCCTGGAGCAGGCAATCAGTGCCTTTCATCAGGAAACAATGACCGACATGGCCGGCAAGCAACAAACTCGCGCTCATCCACCGCTGCCGGCCCGAGCGGGCAGGCGCGGCGGATTGCAGGACAGGTCGCTACCTACTGCATGTCCTCCGCACGCTCCGCGAGCTCGGGATCCGTGCGCATACGCTCAGCGATCATGTTGTACTGCGGTACCGTAAGCCCGCTGTCCTCAACCGCGGAAATCATTTTGTTCTGCGCTTCCCGGCGAAGTTCCTGCGCCTTCTCACCATCGGACGTGGACTGTATCTGGCCTGCGTACTCTTTCTGCACATCCTGCACGGAGGTCATGGCAACCATGAATTGGCCCAGTTTCTCGTCAGTCACCTCACCACCCTGCTGTTGCTGCGGCGACGGATAGCCTCCCTGCTGCTGGGCGACCGCGCTACCCGCCGTCCCAAGCACCAGAGCAACTAATGCCGCCGGCAGAATACGGCGTGTTGCGCTACCTGCAAGCCCTGCGCTTTTCAAAAAATCTGATAGTGACACGATTATCGCTCCTCTTCGTCTGACAAAAGGCAGTTTTCACTGCTCACTGTAAATGCAGCAAGCCCTGTGCCAACCCTAAAAATCCTGGCATGACAGAATTTTTCATGGGTAAGAGTCACGATTGATGTACGATTGCGATACATATGGATGATTTTGAGACACGCATTTTGCAACACAGCCTCAACTGTTTCTGTCGTTCACAGCAGCCGACCGGAGCGGCCGCGGCGTGAATGATCTACCTGCTGGAAACAGCGATACTCGCAGCAACACCTATGACCTGCGACGCGCCATGCTCCTCGGCATTCTCGCACCCATCGCTCTGCTTTCGGCGGCGCTCGTTCTGGTCATCGCCCTGTGGGCCGAGCGTTCGCTGGAAGCACGGCTGCAGGGCGAAATCGAGCTGATAGCCCGCGCCGTCGCCCCTTCGATCAGCACACGACTCGTCGATAGCGATATACACGGCATCCGCGAGAGTCTTGACTCGCTGTTCAGCATCCGCAGAGTCTACGGCGTTGCGGTCTACAATGTCGGCGGCGAACTGCTGGTAGCGGCCGGAACCGCAGACAACACGCTGCGCGGCAGCCTCGCCGCATCAGGCGTCGTCTCGAGCGGGCAGGACGAGGGCGGGTATCGTGAGGTTGACGGACAGACGGTCTACGCCTATTTCACGCCGCTGCTCGACCGCGATGGCCGTATTCAGGGCCTGTTGCAGATCACGCGACAGCGTCAGGAAATAACCGATGCGTTGACGCGGCTGCACCTTACGGCGTGGTCTCTCTGGTCCTTCGCGGTTGTCGCCGCCATCGTCATTACTCTGCAGCTATACCGGAGACTGATAGGCACACGCGTGGCCATGCTGCTGAGGTCTATTGATGCCTTCGCCCGCGGGGAACGCGAGCTGAAACTGGCCATCCGGGCACCACGCGAGTTTGCAGATATCGGTAACAGCCTCAACAGCATGGCACGCGCAACACGGGAAGCAGAAAAAGCGCTGGAAAAAAAGCAGGATGAAGAGCGGGCGTTGCAGCGGCGGCTGGACCAGTCCGAGCGCGCTGCTGAGATCGGTCGCGTCGCCGAAGGTCTGGCACATGAACTGGGCGCACCGCTGACCGTCATTGACGGTCGCGTGCGCCAGATGGAGCGCAGGCCCGATGCACCCGGCACCAGGATCGCCATGCAGGAAGTCCGTCAGCAAGTCCAGCGCATGGGAAACATTGTGCGGCAACTTCTGAGCTACGCGAGACGGGAAAACGCCGGCCATGATGCAATCGAGCTGGCCAACCTTGTCGGGAGGGTCTGCCAGGGCAGCGCGGCGGATGCGCCGCAGCCCGAGCTGAGCTGCACGAGCCATACACTGACACATGGCGACAGAGTCCGTGTTGAAATGGCCGTCGCAAATATTGTTCGCAACGCGCAACGCCACGCACTGTCGTCAGTCTGGGTGACAGTGGAACGCCGGGGCGGCAACGCCATCGTACGCGTCGAAGATGATGGCCCGGGCGTCAGCGCTGAAGATGAGCGGGAAATCTTCAAGCCCTTTTTCTCGCGTGAACCCACTGGCAGCGGATCCGGCCTGGGGCTGGCGATTGTCAACAACATCATGCAGGAGCACGGCGGCAGCGTGGACTACTCTCTCGGCAGCCATGGCGCGATATTCGAGCTGGTTTTCCCAGCGACGGATAATGAGGACAGTCGATGAAGCGGCGGATTCTACTGGTCGAGGACGATGCAGCACTGCTGCGTCTGATCCGCGACGAGCTGGACGCCGAGGGCTACCTGGTGGAACAGGCAACCTCGGTGGACATTGCGCAACAGCGGCTGAGTCAGAACGACTTCGACCTGGTGATAACCGATCTGCGACTGCCAGACGGGACCGGGCATGAGGTTCTGAAAACAGCCCGGCAATCCGAGCCGCATCCGGCATGCCTGGTGATTACCGCCTTTGGCAGTGTTAGTGATGCTGTCGCCGCGCTAAAACAGGGCGCAGATGACTTTCTCACCAAGCCGCTGGAAATGGACCATTTTCTGCTCAGCGTTGACCGGCTCATCGAACAGTCATTCCTGCGCCGTGATTACGCGCGGCTGAAACAGGCCATACGGGGCAAAGACAACCACGGTATTGTCGGCAATAGTTCGGAGATTCAGCGGCTTCGCGAGCAGATCGGCGTCATTGCAGCAACAGATGGGCCCGTGCTGATCACCGGAGAGAGCGGAACGGGAAAAGAACTGGTCGCGCGTAGCGTGCATGCCCAGAGCCAACGTCGGGACGGGCCCTTTGTCGCAATCAACTGCGCCGGCATTCCGGGAGAGCTGATCGAGAGCGAACTCTTCGGCCATGAAGCAGGCGCGTTTACCGATGCCAAAAAAAAACACGCCGGCATTTTTCGGCAGGCCAGCGGCGGCACCCTCCTCCTCGATGAAATAGGCGAGATGCCCCTCACGCTGCAGGCCAAGCTGTTGCGCGTGCTTCAGGAAGGCAGCGTGCGCGCAATCGGCGCCTCCGGCGAACAGGATGTGGATGTCCGGGTTGTCGCTGCGACCCATCGCAACGTCGAGGAGCTGGTGGCATCCGGTGCGTTCCGTGAGGATCTCTACTACCGCCTTGAAACCTTCAAGCTGGAGGTGCCACCACTGCGCGCGAGACAGGGGGATGTAGAGTTGCTGGCCTCTCTGTTTTTGCGCCAGCACGCCAGCACAACGGGACGCGACATCGATGGCTTGGATGCCGCCGCACTGGCGGCGCTGAACGCCTATACCTTCCCGGGCAATGTCCGGGAGCTGTCGAATGTCATTGAGCGCGCGGTCGCATTCTGCCGTGGCGGACTGATCAGCGTCGGTGATCTACCGGCGCGGATACCCGAAAGCCAGGGGCACCTGTCGACCGGGCGCGCTCCGAATCAGCGGGAAACCGGCAACGAATCGCTAGTCGATGATTTTCCGACGCTCGAGGTTCTGCAGCGCCGCTATGCGCGCCGCGTACTGGAGAGGACAGACGGCAACAAGCAGCAGGCCGCGGCGATACTCGGCGTCACCCGAAGCACGCTGTACCGCTGGCTGGCCCGGGATTGACCGGGAGGCGGGTGTGCTTCAACCATCATCCGTGACGCGTCGTGGCGCTTGACGTAGGCGCTTGAACCGCGGACGCCAGACGCCCAGCACTACGTTCACAATAGCGATTGCCAGAACCACCCAGACCGAGTTCCACTCTGCCTGCATTGCCTGTCCCAGCAGAGCCGGATCGATGTCGCCGGCCAGCGCCTGCGCACTGAGTTGCGCTTCCTTCTGCGCCGGGCCCTGAACCGTGATCAGCGTACCCTCGAACATGGACACCCCCAGCAACAGCTTCAGCCAGGCCCAGCCCGCGTTGTGGAACGCGGGCGTGATGGACATTGACAGCAGGCCACTGACCAGCGTGATACCGAGGGACGGCAGCAATATCCATTCGGCCAGCGTCCCCATGGCGCCACGAAGTGCGGCATACTCTGGCAGGGATCCTGGCGCCGGAAGCTGTGAAAGCAGCACAATCTGTGCAGCCAGTGCTCCCGTGAGGCCAATGGCTCCCAGCGTATGGAGAAATTTCAGTGTGCGCCGCATGTCAACCCGATCTCTGTCTCCGAGACTCGGCATGATACGCAAAAGCAGTCGTCGATGGATCCACTGCCACCGCCAATAATCCTGCGAAGCCACGCGCGGGATCGCCCGCCACTGCCGCTGCGCCTCGCGACTGCAGTTGCGCAAAATGCACGTTTTCAATACTTTGCATTGTCTTAGGGAAGTATCCACACTCTGCATCCTCGCTACCCATGGGAAATCCAGTCGCTATGCCCCACAGTCCATCCATTCCTCCCCTCGTGCCGGCCGCAACATCGCAATGGAGCGCACAGGATAGCGCCTCACTGTATGGCGTGGGCGACTGGGGCGCCGGCTATTTCAATGTTGACGATGCTGGCAGGCTGCGCGTGCAGGTGCCCGGCCAGGAAGTGAGCGTGCCGATCGTTGACCTGGTTGAGGCCATGAAGCTGCGCGGACTTGAAATGCCCGTTGTACTGCGCATTGAAAACCTGCTGGATCACCGTATCAGCGAAATCAACACGGCCTTCCAGCGCGCTATCGAGAACAGCGGCTACAGGAACCACTATCGCGGCGTATTTCCCATCAAGGTCAATCAGCAATGCCACGTGATTGAGGAGATTGCCGACTTCGGCCAGCGCTATCACCATGGGCTGGAGGCCGGGAGCAAGGCCGAGCTGATCATCGCACTGAGCCAGCTGCGCGACTACGACAGTCTGATCATCTGCAATGGCTATAAGGACCGGGAGTTCATTGAGCTGGGCCTGTACGCGCGCCAGATCGGCATACAGTGTTTCTTTGTTCTGGAAACACGTTCAGAGCTGGATATCGTTCTCGAGTGCAGTAAACGCCTGGGTATCGACCCTCTGATCGGCACCCGTATCCGCCTGTCGTCAATGGTGGAAGGCCATTGGAACGAGGACAGCGGCGACCGCTCCATCTTCGGGCTGTCCACTGACTCGTTGATCAGCGTGATCGAGACCCTGAAACAGCACGACATGTTGCACTGCCTGCAGCTGCTGCATTGCCATCTGGGCTCACAGATACCGAATATCCGCAATATACGGTCGGGGGTACTCGAAGCCTGCCGTTTCTATGCCGGCATGGTCGCCGAAGGCGCGCCCATGGGTTTCCTCGACGTCGGCGGTGGCCTTGCCGTGGACTACCAGGGTCTGCGCAGCAACGAGACCCACAGCATGAACTACGGGCTCGACGAGTACTGCATCAATATTATTGAAACACTGCAGGAGTCGCTGGACGCTGAGGGTATTCCCCACCCGGTGCTGGTCTCAGAGTCCGGCCGTGCACTTGTCGCGTACTCCTCCATGCTGCTGTTTAACGTTCTCGATGTGCGTGACCACCGGCCAGGGCAGCTACCCGCAGCACTTGACGACAACGCGCATGACCTCATTGGCAATCTGCACAGCGTGCTGGACAATGTCCACGTCGATAATCTGCAGGAATGCTACAACGATGCCATCTACTACCGCGATGAACTGCGTGAAATGTTTCACCGCGGTGTGGCGTCACTGCGCGAGCGAGCGCTGGCAGAAAACTATGCGCTGGCCATCTTCGAGCGAGTTGCCACCCTGCTGCCGGACGCGCGCCGGGTGTCGCCGGAGCTGAGCCATCTCCCCGTAATGCTCGCCGACATCTACTACGGCAACTTCAGCCTGTTCCAGTCACTGCCGGACATCTGGGCCATAGATCAGCTGTTTCCCATCATGCCCATCCATCGGCTGGACGAGAAGCCGGAAAGACAAGCCGTCATCGCCGACATCACCTGTGACTGCGACGGCAAGATAGATCGCTTTTCCTACCTCGGAGACACACACAGCACGCTGCCGCTGCACCCACTGGTCGAAAACAGCGAGTATTACCTCGGCGTATTCCTGGTGGGCGCCTATCAGGAAACCCTTGGCGATCTGCACAACCTGTTCGGCGACACCACCGTTGTCAGTGTGCACATTGAACCGGACGGCTCCTTCGAGTTTGTGCGTGAATTCCATGGTGACAGCATCGCTGACGTCCTGTCATACGTGGAATATGAGCCCAAGAACGTTCTGGAACAGTTCCGCAGAGTGGCGGAGCGCGCGGTGCGAGACGGTCGTATCAACGTTGAAGAACGCCAGAACATGCTGCGTGCCTTCCGCGACAGCCTGTACGGTTATACCTATTTCGAGCGCTGACACGAGCGCCAAGAGACAGTGAAGCAAGGAGACACAGTATGTCGAAAGTCGTGATTATTGGCGCGGGTGGCGTGGGTGGCGTGGTTGCCCACAAATGCGCGCAACTGCCGGAGGTATTCAACGATATCCTGCTTGCCAGCCGCACGGAGTCCAAGTGCCAGGCCATCGCCGCACAGATCGAGCGCCCCGTTCGCACGGCACAGATCGATGCCGACGATGTTGCAGCACTGACGGCATTGCTCGAGTCAGAGCGGCCCGCCCTGGTGATCAACGTTGCCTTGCCCTACCAGGACCTTAGCATTATGGATGCCTGCCTGGCCGCCGGCGTCGACTACCTCGACACAGCCAATTACGAACCGCCGGAGACCGCAAAGTTCGAGTACAGCTGGCAGTGGGCATATCGTGAGCGTTTCGAAAAAGCGGACCGCATGGCCCTGCTTGGCAGTGGCTTCGACCCGGGCGCGACCAACGTTTTCACCGCTTACCTGGCCAAACATTATTTTGACGAAATTCAGGAACTCGACATCATCGACGTCAACGGCGGCGATCACGGCTATCCCTTCGCGACCAACTTCAATCCTGAAATCAACATCCGCGAAGTCACGGCGGAGTGCCGTCACTGGGAAAACGGCGAATTTGTCACTACCCCGGCAATGTCAAGAAAGGCCAGTTTTACCTGCCCCGATGACGTGGGCACCTACACGATCTACCGCATGTACCATGAAGAGCTGGAATCCCTGTCGGCGAATTTCCCCAGCCTGAAGCGCGCGCAGTTCTGGATGAGCTTCTCGGAGAATTATCTCAAGCACCTGGAGGTTCTGGGTAATGTCGGCATGACCGGCATCGAGCCGGTGGAATTCCAGGGTCAGCAGATCGTGCCAATCCAGTTTCTCAGACAGCTGCTGCCAGATCCGTCCACGCTCGGTCCACGCACCCATGGCAAGACCTGCATCGGCTGCGTGGTGAAAGGTGTCAAGGACGGACAGGAGCGCACCATGTATCTCTACCAGATCAAGGACCACCAGGATTGCTATCGAGAGGTTCAGTCGCAGGGGATTTCCTACACTACCGGCGTCCCCGCCATGATCGGCGCCAAGCTCATTCTCGAGGGAACCTGGCGCAGGGCCGGCGTGTGGAACATCGAACAGCTGGATCCCGATCCTTTTATGGAAGGGCTGAAGGACTACGGTCTGCCCTGGCGGGTGGTTGAGCTGACCGACTTCAGCCTGGACGACTGACGTGCTGTTGAGCGATTTCGACAGGCTGGATACCGCCGCGCTGCCCTCGCCCTGCTATGTCGTCGATGAACAGGTGATCCAACGTAACCTGGATATTCTGCACGATGTCGGCGAGCGCAGCGGAGCCAGGGTACTTGCGGCGCTAAAGGCCTTCTCGATGTGGTCGCTTGCGCCACTGTACCGGGATCGCCTCTGGGGAACCTGCGCCAGCGGCCTGCACGAGGCCCGCCTCGGCGCCGACTATTACGGCGGTGAGGTGCATGTCTATTCGGCGGCCTTCGGCGCGGAGGATATCGAGGAAATTCTCACCTTTGCCGATCACGTCGTGTTCAATTCCTGCAGCCAGTGGCTGCGCTTCCGCGAACGCTGCCTCGCGGCGCAGCGGAAACGACCACAGCTGGCGTTTGGCCTGCGCATCAATCCCGAGCATTCCGAAGGAGCGACCCCGATCTATGACCCTTGCGCACCGGGCTCGCGCCTTGGCATCCCCGAGGAAGAGCTTTCCGTGGAGGCACTCGAGGGTATTTCCGGACTGCACTTCCACACCCTCTGTGAGCAACCATTCGAGCCGCTGGCGCGCACCGTGGCGGCAGTGGAGGAACGCTTTGCGCGCTGGCTGCCTCAGATGTCGTGGATTAATTTCGGCGGTGGTCACCACATTACTGCTCCGGGCTATGACATTGACGGGCTGGTGAACCTTATCCGGGATTTCTCACAGAGGCACGACTGTCAGGTTTATCTCGAGCCGGGCGAAGCCATTGCCATCGGCAGCGGCGTGCTGGTCACCGAGGTTCTCGATGTCATGCAATCAGGCATGCACCACGCCATTGTCGATTGCTCCGCCACCTGTCACATGCCGGACACGCTGGAAATGCCCTACCGCGCCGACATCAGCAACGCTGACATGCCCGGCGTGCTCGCGTACACCTACCGCATCGGCGGACTTACCTGCCTTGCGGGTGACATGATGGGCGACTATAGCTTCGCCCAGCCACTGCGGGTGGGACAGCGATTGATGTTTGAAGACATGGCACATTACACCATGGTCAAGACCACCACGTTCAACGGTACCCGCCTGCCGGCGATCGCTATCTGGAACTCCGCCAGTGACGACCTGCGGGTGGTGAAGACCTTCGACTACACCGACTTCAGGGAACGACTGTCATGAGCGCCAGCAGCGAACAGCGCGAGTATCCACATTTTCTCGGCTCGGAAATCGAGCAGGGGGATCCGGCCCGCTCAGCGATACATGTATTACCCGTGCCCTATGAAAAAACCGTTTCCTACGGCGGAGGCACCCGCAACGGTCCATCGGCCATACTCGATGCATCGTGGCAGCTTGAAACCTGGGACGGGCACAGCAGCCCCTGCGAACGCGGCATCCACACCGTGGACCCCATAGACTGCAGTGGTGATGCGGATACCGTGATGGCCAGCATCGCCGCGGCGACCGCCGCTATCGTGCGTCGAGGTGCATTCCCGGTAGTGCTTGGCGGCGAGCACAGCGTGACCGGCGGCGTTCTCAAAGGGCTCCGCGACGCCGGCATAAATGATTTCGGCATCGTCCAGATTGATGCCCATGCCGACCTCCGGGAGGCCTACGAAGGCGATCCTCTGAGCCACGCGTCCGTCATGAAGCGGGCGGTGGACCTCGGCATTCCCATTTTTTCTCTGGGTGTGCGCGCGTTCTGTGAAGAAGAACGCGATGCGCGCCTGGCGCATGGCGTACACCACCTTGATGCAGAGGACCTCGTCCCGAATAACATCAGCAGCCTGACACTGCCCGATGATTTCCCCGCGAAAGTATTTTTTACCCTGGATATCGACGGCCTGGACCCCTCCGTCTTCCCGTCTACCGGTACGCCCGTACCGGGCGGCCTGGGCTGGTACCAGTCGCTGGGGCTGTTCGAGTCGGTGGCCGCACAGCGGCAGATCATCGGTTTCGATATCATGGAGTTTTCTCCTATTGCCGGCTTTCACGCCTATGATTTTGCCGCGGCGCTGCTCGCCTACAAGATGCTCGGCATCTGCGAACGCCATGGCCACCTTCCGGACTGATACCGCCGGCAGCGCTCTGTCCGATTGGTGTAACCGTTATCTGCGCGCCGCAGGCACTGCACTCTTTGGGTTGCTGGTGCTCTGCCTGGCCCCGGTAACGCTTTACCCACAGGCATCGGCGCAGCCCGCGGATCAACAGCCCGTAAGGGTTGCTGCGGCATCAGACCTCAGGTTTGCACTGGACGACATCGCCGCTGTATTTCAGCGCGACTCCGGCTATCGCCTGCGCATCACCTATGGCTCGACCGGCAACTTCGCCCATCAGATTCGACACGGCGCGCCTTTCCACCTCTTCCTGGCTGCCGATGAAGGCTATGTCGATGCGCTGGCCTCGGACCGGCTGACGCAGGATGCGGGCACCCTTTACGCCATCGGCAGGCTCGCTCTGGTTGTCCCCAGGGGCGTTTCATCCACGCCAGCACCGACACTGACAAATCTGCATGAACGGCTCGCAGCCAGTCCGGGGCAGCGCTTTGCCATCGCCAATCCGGCCCATGCCCCTTACGGCGAGCGCGCCAGGGACGTACTGGAGCACCAGGGACTATGGGAGGCGCTGCAGCCGCAGCTGGTTCTGGGCGAAAACGTGAGCCAGGCAGCCCAGTTCGCGCTCTCGGGCAGCACCGTGGGCGGCCTCGTTGCCTGGTCGCTGGCGCTGGCACCGCGGATGGCGGCGCGCGCCGACAGCACGCTGATTCCGGCTGACTGGCACCGGCCACTGAAACAGCGCATGGTGCTGCTGCGCGGCGCGACCGAGGGCGCGCATGCCTTCTACGCCTACCTGCAGGAGAGCCCGGCGCGCGAGGTACTACGGCGCTATGGTTTCTCTCTGCCAGCCGACAGGATATAGAGGGCCGCATGGACTGGACCGCGCTCTGGCTGTCTCTGCGCCTTGCCGGTTTCACTGTTATCATTCTGGTGCCGCTAGCTGTTGTCTGCGGACGCTTTCTCGCCTATCGGTCATTCCATGGCAAGGGGCTCGCCGAAGCCGCCATCGCCTTACCCCTGGTTCTTCCACCCTCCGTGCTGGGCTTTTACCTGCTGGTAACGCTGGGCGCCGGTTCGCCAGTGGGTCAGTGGTGGCAATCCACGTTCGGCGGTCCCCTGGTGTTCAGTTTCGAGGGTCTTCTGCTTGCCTCTGTGCTGATCAATCTGCCATTCGCGGTGCAGCCGGTGCAGCGCGCCTTCGAGGGCGTTGCGCTGGATTTGCGTGAGGCTGCAGCCTGCAGCGGCATGTCGCCGCTACGCTCGCTTGTAGCTGTGGAGCTGCCGCTCGCCTGGCCCGGTATTCTGACCGCCGTCGTGCTGGTATTTGCCCATACGCTGGGAGAATTCGGCGTTGTACTGATGGTCGGCGGCGCGATCCCGGGAGAAACGCAGACCATGGCCATTGCCATCTATGACCGCGTGCAAGCCTTTGATCTCGAATCGGCGGCGACCATGTCCGCGGTATTGATGACCGTATCACTGGTGACCCTGTCTCTCACCTTCCTGCTGACGCGGCGCCTGGACCGCCGGGTGATGGCGTGGCGCTGACCGTGAGGCTCGCCGCCCGCTCGCCGATTCCACTGCGGGTCGACTTCCGGGTGGAATGCGGTGAGTTACTTGCGATCACCGGTCCGTCCGGCGCCGGCAAGTCCTCCATCCTGCGCAGCATCGCCGGCCTACATACGCCGACCGAAGCGCTTGTCGCCGTCGGCGATAGCGTATGGTCGGACACCTCGCGGCGAATCCATCTCCCCGTATACAGGCGGCGACTGGGCAAGATCTTCCAGTCTTACGCGCTGTTTCCACATATGACGGCCTTGCAGAATGTTGCCACAGCGCTGTGCCGGATGCGGCGGGCCGAGCGTAATCGACGCGCGCTGCGCTGGCTGGCTGCGGTAAACCTGGATCACTGTGCCGACAGCCTTCCCGGAGCACTATCCGGTGGTCAGCGCCAGCGTGTCGCACTCGCCCGTGCACTGGCACGCGAACCAGCGGTGCTGCTGCTGGACGAGCCCTTCTCCGCGTCTGACCCGACAACGCGGGAACAGCTGTATCGCGCGATCGGCGAGCTTCGGCGCAGCCTGACTATTCCGGTCGTCCTGGTCACGCATGACCTGGACGAGGCACAGCTGCTCGCAGACCGTTTGCTGGTGGTGGACCGCGGTCACGCCGTGCACAGTGGCCGCGTTGCAGAACTAATCGCCGCTGCAGATACCCGCGCATTATTCGATGACGCGGAAGCTGGCGGGCTGCTGCGCGCGGTCATTGAGGGTCAGGAAGCAGATGGGCTGACGCGGTTGCGCTGCGATGCGGGGGTGTTGCTGATGCCGAGACTGACGGCTGCATTGGGTACGCAGCTGCGGCTGCGGGTGCACGCACAGGACATTATCCTATCGCGACAGCGTCCTGAAGGGCTATCGGCACTGAATGTGCTGCCCGCCCGCGTCGGACAGATATACGGCACCGGCGACACGGCAGTCCTCGTAGAGCTGCAGATGGGTGAGGATCGACTGCTGGCGCGAATCACGCGACGCTCCATGGCGACGCTGGGCATTGTCACTGGCGCGGAGTGCTACGCTATTATCAAATCTCTCGCTTCTACGCGCGCGACCATTATTACCAACATCCCGGCTAACGCAGATGGCAGAAAGACCTGACGCCGCCGGTGTTCCCGGAATATGTTGGGGGAGGTCCCCACCCCCATCAGCGCATGGCTGCTGCCGGGGGCATCTCTGGATCAGCCGGTGACACCCGCTCACTGTCTTCAACATTACGCTGGCGGTCGATCTTCTCCATCGCCAGCGCCTCCGCCACAGCATCTGTCGATTCGCCGCTGCTATCCGAGCGCCGCAAAACTTCGAGCAGGTTCTGCTCAATTCCCGCCACGTGTGCCCTGACGGCGGCATCGGCCGAACCCAGTCGCTGATGATGGACATCGATAATGCCACCGGCGTTAATCAGGAAGTCAGGGCAGTAGAGTATGCCGCGATCCCGCAGGCGACCTGCATCGAGGGGCGTTGCCAGCTGATTGTTTGCCCCACCCGCAACAATGCCTGACCGCAGCCGGGGTATCGTCTGCTCATCGAGTACAGCGCCCAGCGCACAGGGCGCGAGAATGTCCGCCTCGCAGAAAAGAATGTCATCAACGTCCACGGGAATGACGCCCAGCAGCTCGACGGCGCGCTGCAGATTGATGGCGTTGACATCGGCGCCATAGACGATTGCACCGTCATCACGCAGCAGCCGCGCCAGCAGGAAGCCGACGTGGCCGAGACCCTGAATGGCCACGCGCAGACCGGCAGTATTGTCGACTCCCAGCCGATGAACCACCGCCGCCCGAATGCCCACAAACAGGCCATACGCTGTACTCGGCGATGGGTCACCGCCGTGTTCATTATCGGCAATGCCGCTCACATACGGCGTGACGCTTGCCATCTCGCGCAGGTCGTCGACCCCTGTACCGGAATCTTCCGCCGCCACATAGCGACCGCCCTGGGAATGCACGAACTCGCCCATGGCACGCATGAGTGCGGGTGACTTATCCTCGCGCGGGTTGCCGATGATCACTGATTTGCCACCACCCAGGGGGAGATCTGCCAGAGCCGATTTGTAGGTCATGCCCCGTGAGAGGCGGAGGACGTCACGCAGCGCCGCATCGTCGTCAGGGTAGGGATACATGCGACAGCCACCGACACCCGGACCGAGGGTGCTATTGTGCACCGCAATAATGGCTCGCAGCCCTGTTGCCCGGTCGTGACCGAAAGTGACCAGCTCGTGGTTATCGTAGGCACTATCCAGAAAAACGCTCATAGGTGCTGTTCCTGCTCCGGTTTCCGCGTGGCGTAAAAAGATGCTGCCTCAGGCCGCATCGACAAACTGTACGGCTTCTGATTCACCGCGAAGGCGGGCCAACAGCCGACTGCGAACCATATCGAGCTGCGCCCGATTGCGGTCCTTGACGTGGCCGAAGCCCCGCAGTTTCGCCGGCAGCGCGGCCAACTCAACCGCGGTCGCATAATTGTCCTGCGTCAGCCGCGGCACCAGGTCGTCGAGGAGTTCCAGATAGTCCGCGATATCCGCCCGCTCCTGCCGCCGCTCTTCCGTGCGGCCAAAAATATCCAGCGCACCGCCACGCAGGAAACGCAGCTTTGCCAGCAGGCCGAAGGCCCGCAGCATCCAGGGACCGAACTCCCGCTTCTGCAGATGCCCGGTGTTCGGGTCGCGTTTGCTCAATAGCGGTGGTGCCAGGTGGAAACGAAGTTCGTAATCCCCTTCAAAGCGGCGCTCAAGCTCTTTGCGGAACTCCCCGTTGCTATAAAGCCGTGCGACCTCGTACTCATCCTTGTAGGCCATCAGCTTGAACAGGTTACGCGCCACCACAACCGTGAGTGACCCTGGCTCTTCGGACCGCGGGTCTGCAGCACGCACGCGCTCTACCTGTGAGCGATAGCGCTCGGCGTACCCGGCGTCCTGGTAGTCCGTCAGCCGGCGTACACGATCCTCCAGGATGTCGTCCACTGACTGCAGCCGTTCCGGCTCAAGTGGCGCCAGCTCATCCACCAGCTGCATGACACGCTCGGGCTGATGGGCGTAACGACGCCCCCACAGAAACGCCTGCCGGTTGAAGTTGATAGCGACACCGTTCAGTTCGATGGCCTGCCCCAGCGCCTCGGCAGAAACCGGCACCAGGCCTCGCTGCCAGGCGTAACCGAGCAGAAACAGATTGGACGCAATCGAATCGCCGAGCAGTTGCGTGGCAATGCGTGAGGAATCGAGGAAAAACGTCGCCTCATCGCCGGTCTCGTCGCGCACGCGCTGACGCATGGATTCCGTCGGAAAGCGCGCGTCAGGATCGGTAATGAAGGCAGAGGTAGGCACCTCGGCATCGTTAACCACGGCATGCGTGCGTCCCCGCGCTGCCTTGCCAAGCGCTTCGTAAGTAGACGTCACGACCAAGTCACAGCCGAGCAGCAGGTCGGCTTCGCCCGCCGGGATGCGCACCGCTTTGATGTCCTCCTGCTGCGCGCTGACGCGGACATGGCTGACCACGGCGCCGAACTTCTGCGCAAGGCCGGTCTGGTTCATGGTCGCGCAGCCCTTGCCTTCAATGTGCGCCGCCATCGCCACCAGCGCGGTTATGGTCAGCACTCCCGTGCCACCGACACCGGTCACCACGGTATTCCACGGCGTATCCAGCGCCGGCAGGGTTGGCTCGGGGAGCGGATCAAACAGCGTTTCGGATGCCGCGCCAGCGCCGTCGGGCTTGCGCAGCTTGCCGCCAATCACGGAAACAAAGCTCGGACAGAAACCGTTAGCGCAGCTGTAGTCCTTGTTGCAGGAACTCTGATCAATCTGTCGCTTGCGACCCAGTTCGGTTTCCTTGGGCACCACCGACAGGCAGTTGGATTTCACGCTGCAGTCACCGCAGCCTTCACACACGGCCGGATTGATGAACAGCCGCTTCGACGGGTCCTCAAGAGAACCCTTGCGACGGCGACGTCGCTTTTCCGCGGCGCAGGTCTGGACAAACACAATGACGGACGTACCGCTGTACTCGCGCAGTTCGCGCTGCAGGGCATCCATCTCGTCGCGGTGGTGCAGCGAGTAGCCGGGAACGCCGTGAAACTTGCCTCGCCAGGCATCCGGATGATCACTGACAACGGCAATACGGTGCACGCCCTCGGCGCTGACCTGATGCACGACATCGCCGACCGTGAGGGAGCCATCAATCGGCTGGCCACCGGTCATTGCCACGGCATCGTTATAGAGAACCTTGAAGGTGATATTCACTCTTGATGACACGGCGGCCCGGATGGCGAGCAGGCCAGAGTGAAAATACGTGCCGTCACCCAGATTCTGGAACACGTGTTTGGTTTCCGTGAAAGGAGCCTGGCCGATCCAGGTCGCGCCCTCACCGCCCATTTGCGTAAAGGTGTGCGTTTCCCGGTCCGGCATCCAGGTGGCCATGTAGTGACAGCCAATACCGCCGAAGGCCTGGCTGCCCTCTGGTACCCGCGTGGAGGTATTGTGCGGACAGCCGGAGCAGAAATGCGGGACGCGTTCGATACTGTCACCCGGCCGCGCGAGTGACTTTTCCTTGTCTTCAATCCACTGAATACGACGATCCATGGTCTCTGACTGATAGAAGCGGCGAATGCGTGAAGCAATAGCCAGCGCCACCATGGCAGGGGTGAGTTCGCCAAGGTTGGGCAGCAGATCGCGACCCTCCTCGTCGAACTCGCCGATGACGCGCGGTCGCGCAGCAACCGGGTAGTTGTAGAGCTGCCCTGTGAGCTGATCTTCGATTATGGAGCGCTTCTCCTCGACCACGAGAATTTCCTCCAGGCCCTCGGCGAAGTCGTGCGTCGCACGCGGCTCCAGCGGCCACGGCATACCGACCTTGTAGACGCGCAGGCCGATTTCCGCGGCAACGCCATCGTCGATACCCATATCCTCCAGCGCCTGCATCACGTCGAGGTAGGATTTTCCGGATGTAATGATGCCGAGGCGCGGCTTCTGACAGTCAATCACGATGCGGTTCAGGTTGTTGACCCGGGCAAATTCCCGCGCTGCATAGATCTTGTACTTATTGAGCCGCAGTTCCTGCTCCAGCGGCTTGTCAGGCCAGCGGGCATGGACGCCATCGGCGGGCAGCTGGAACTCTTCGGGGATCTGTATCTGTATCCGGTTTGGGTCGAGATCGGCAGAAATGGCGGAATCCATGTTTTCCGTAATGGCCTTGAGCCCGACCCAGCAGCCGCTGTAACGGGACAGCTCCCAGCCGAAGATCCCCAGATCCAGCACTTCCTGCACGTTGGCGGGGCTGAGAACAGGCACCGAGGCACCGATGAACATGTGCTCTGACTGGTGCGGCAGCGTGGAGGACTTGCAGGCATGGTCGTCGCCGGCTACCGCCAGTACCCCTCCGTAGCGGGAGGTGCCGAAGGCATTGGCATGCTTGATGACGTCCATGCTGCGGTCAACGCCCGGCCCCTTGCCATACCACATGCTGAAGACGCCATCGTATTTTGCGCCCTTGAAAAGCGTGGTCTGCTGACTGCCCCAGACAGCAGTGGCGGCGAGATCCTCGTTGATGCCCGGCTGGAACAGGATATTGTCCCGTTCGAGATAGGTGGCCGCTTTCCACATGGCCTGATCCACGCCACCCAGCGGCGATCCCCGGTATCCCGAGACAAAGCCGGCGGTGTTGAGTCCGGCCCTGTGGTCGCGCTGACGCTGCAGCATGGGTAAGCGCACCAGCGCCTCAATCCCGGTCATGTAGGCCCGCGGGGCATCCAGCGCGTACTTGTCGTCGAGCGACACCTTGCGCATTGTCTTGCTGTTATCGGCGCCCATAAGCACTCTCTCCCAGAGAATTCCAACCCCCAATTGTTACCCAAACCCCGCGGCATTGTTATTTGATTTGGGGTGCGTTTTTACCCACGAACGCATAATATATGCATATAAATAAATTTATTGGGACACATTATGACTCTTAAGCTGAGCAAACAGGATATCGGCATCCTTACACTGCTGCAGCAGGACGCCACCCAGAGCACTGCAGGCATCGCCGAGCGCGTCAACCTGTCGCAATCGCCCTGCTGGCGACGCATCAATCGCATGGAGGAGGAAGGCCTGATCCGGGGCCGCGTGGCTTTGCTTGATCGCTCTGCGCTCGGGATGGACGTGGTTGTGTTCGCCACCATCAACCTCACCTCCACGGGTCGCCAGAACCTGATGACCTTCGAGCGCGACATCGTGCAGCATCCGGAAGTGATAGAGTGCTACACCATGACGGGAATCTGGGACTACATGCTGAAAATTGTCACGCGTGACGTGCGCCACTACGAGTCCTTCGTGCGCAACACGCTGACGGCGAGCCCCTCCATCCGCGAATTGCACTCGCACCTTGCGGTCACCGAGATCAAAAACACCACAGAACTGCCGCTGGACACCCAGCTCTGACGGACGCTGCTTCAGGACACCCTCACCATGCTGCATAGCAAACTTCCCGACATCGGCACCAATATCTTCAGTCGCATGACCGCACTGGCCAGCGAATGTGGCGCTATCAACCTGTCCCAGGGCTTTCCCGACTTTCCTGCGCCGCAGGCTCTGCGCGAGGCAATGGCCCGGCACGCCGTACAGGGCCACAACCAGTACGCACCGCTGGCGGGGTTGGCAGCGTTGCGCGAAACACTGGCATCGCAGCTGGTCAATGACCGGGGTGTCGACTGCGATCCGGACACCGAGATTACAGTAACGCCGGGGGCCACAGTCGCCATTTACTGCGCGATTACCGCCTGCGTACAGCCCGGCGAGGATGTCATCGTCCTCGACCCCTGCTATGACAGCTATGAGCCCGCCATCACCCTGAGCGGCGGGCGCGCCGTGCATATACCGCTGGATGCACAGACCTTTACGCCCGACTGGGAGCGCATCGAGTCGGCGATCACGCCGAAAACCCGGCTCATCATCGTCAACTCACCGCACAACCCGACAGGCGCCGTATTCAGCCGTCATGATCTGCGCTGCCTCGAGACACTGGCGACACGCCACGACCTCTATGTCATCAGCGATGAGGTATACGAATATCTGGTGTATGACGGTGCTGCGCACCATAGCGTGCTGCAGCTGGAAGGCCTGCGCGACCGCAGTTTCGCGGTCTTCTCCTTTGGCAAGACGCTCGGCGTCACGGGCTGGAAAACCGGCTACTGCGTAGCTCCGCCAGCATTGACCGCGGAACTGCGCAAAATCCACCAGTTTGTCTGCTTCGTGGCCGTGACGCCGGTTCAGCAGGCCATCGCCGACTTCCTGCAGAACCTGCCCGGCTATCCTGGCCAGCTGGCAGAGGATTACCAGGCACGGCGCGACCGTTTCTGCAGCGCACTGGCGGGCTCACGCTTCCGGCTCACACCCGCTGCGGGCACTTATTTCCAGCTGCTTGACTACAGCGACATCAGCGACCAGCCTGATACGGTGCTGTGCGACATTTTCGCGCGACAGCACGGCGTGGCCTGCATTCCGGTTTCCGTATTCTCGCAGGCACCCGATCCTGAGCAGCGGCTTCTGCGCTTCTGCTTTGCCAAACAGAATGCGCAGCTCGAGGAGGCAGCACAGCGTTTATGCAAAATCTGACCGCAACCCTGGTCCAGTGCGAACTTGCCTGGGAATCCCCGGCGCAGAACCGCGAGCAGCTGGAAGCACTTATTGCCGATGAGCGCAACATTACGGATATCGTTGTCCTGCCGGAGATGTTCACCACCGGCTTTTCCATGAACGCCGAAAGCAATGCCGAACCACCGGGGGGAGAGAGCGAACAGTGGCTGCGGAAAATGGCGACAGTCCTGAACTGCGCCGTCACCGGCAGCATCGCCACGCGCGACGGCAACAGGGTTTTCAACCGAATGCTGTTCGCTACGCCCGATTCCGTCGCGTATTACGATAAGCGGCACCTGTTTCGCATGGCGGGCGAGGATCAGCACTATGCGCCGGGCCACAGGCGCGTCTGCGTGACGTGGCGCGGCTGGCGCATACTGCTGCAGGTTTGCTACGACCTGCGTTTTCCCGTGTTCAGTCGCAACCAGGGGGATTACGACCTGGCGCTGTACGTCGCCAACTGGCCTGACGCCCGCCGCGAGCACTGGCGCTGCCTGCTGCAGGCGCGGGCCATAGAGAACCTGGCCTGCGTGATCGGCGTCAACCGGGTGGGCGAGGACGGTAATCGACTGCACTACGCCGGCGACAGTCTCGCCTTCGATGCGCATGGCAATTACCTCGCCGACCTCAGCAGCGGCGCGGAAAGCCGACGTGTGACCTTTGATGCGGACCAGCTGAAGGCTCATCGGGAACGTTTTCCCTTCCATCTCGACGCCGATGCCTTTTCTTTGTCCGCTTCATGATACGACTGGGTAGTATCAACGTAACAGGTTATAATTATCGGTTTATCAGGGGCTTGCACGTCGCCCGCCACCAGAAATGGAAACAATATGGTTACGCGACATTATCAATGCCTCATCCGCTGCACTGCCGTGGTCCTGCTTGTTGGCGTTGCGGCCTGTGGTGAAAAGGTCGCAACGGGCGACAACGGCACCCCCCAGCGCTCACGATCGGTGCCGGTAGCGGCGGCGCCACTGGCCTACCAGAACCTGACTACCCGCCTGGAAGCCGTGGGGACATCGGAAGCCGTGAAAAGCATTTCGCTGTTCCCCGAGGCCGCAGGCGAAGTCGTCGCAGTACATTTCAGGCCCGGCGATCTGGTGCAGCGTGGCGATACCCTGCTGGAACTCGAATCACGGGATCAGAAGCTGGCACTGGAACTGGCCAGTGTGCGACTCGAGGAAACCCAACGGCTGTTCGACCGCTATGACCGCGCCAACCGCAGCGTCGATCTGACGGTCCCCGAAACCACCGTTGACAGCGCCCGTACGGCACTCGAGACCGCACGCATCGAGCGCGATCTCGCGCAGGTCGCCCTTGAGCGACGTTTTATCAACGCACCGTTTACCGGTCACGTCGGCATCACGGATGTGGAGGTCGGCGACCGCGTCGACACCACGTCGGTCATTACCACGCTGGATGACCGGAGCGCGCTGCAGGTAACGTTTGATGCGCCGGAGTCTTTCGTGGGACAGCTTGCCGTAAACGATCCGGTAGCCGTCACCACCTGGCGAGACAGCGAGAGCACCGTACAGGGCGAGATCATTGAGGTGGATTCGCGAATCAATCCGGTGTCTCGCGCCTTTCGTGTGCGCGCCCGCGTGCCCAATGAAGGCGACGAGCTGCGCCCGGGGATGAGTTTTCGCGTTGCCCTGCGGTTGGACCGGGGACGCTTTCCCGCCGTCTCGGAAGTCGCGGTACAGTGGGGCACAAACGGCGCGTTTGTGTGGGTGGCAGAGGATGAAAAGGCACGTCGCGTGCCGGTGCGCCTCGTGCAGCGTGTCGACGGACGCATTCTTATCGAGGGAGACCTGGCCCAGGGCGACATGGTTATCGGCGAAGGCGTACAGGCCATGCGCGAGGGTATTGCACTTCGCGTGATCGATGCGCGTGCCGTCGCTCGGGACGCGCGTGCCGAGCCTGAAACCCAGTCCGACTCCTGAAATGAACAACGCAAAGGAAATTTCAGGCCGAAATGACCTGCCGGCGCTCGGCGTCCGGCGTCCCTGGCTGGTTGCCGTCATCAATCTGCTGATCGTCATTGCCGGCATTGGCGCACTGCTGGCCGTTGAGGTACGCGAGCTGCCGGATGTGGATCGTCCGATCATCAACGTGCGGGCACAATTACCGGGCGCGTCACCGGAGACGATGGATTCGGAAGTCACCAGCCTGCTGGAGGGCGCCGTGGCGCGCGTCTCTGGCGTACGCGACATCAACTCGTCCAGCGAGGAAAACAGTGCGCGCATTCGCGTCGAGTTCCAGCCCGGCGACGATGTTGACCGCGCCGCTGCCGATGTGCGCGAGGCAGTCAGTCGCGTCAGCAGGGAGCTACCGGAAGACGTGGAGCAGCTCGCGGTGTACAAGGCAGATGAGGACGCCGAGGAAATTGTGCGCATCGCCGTCGTCAGTAACCGTTATAGCGAGGAGGCGCTGACGCGGATCGTCGAGCAGGATATTGTTCCCACCTTCATCTCCCTCCCCGGTGTCGCCGATGTGCCGCTGTTCGGCACTCGCCAGCGCGTTCTCAGAATCAACCTCGACCCACTCCGGCTCACCAGCTACGGCCTGACGATTCCCGATGTTGCGGAGGTTCTGCGCGGCGTTCCACTGGATGTCCCCGCAGGCAGTTTCCGCACCGGCGATCAGCAGCTACTGGTCCGCGCCGACGCCCGCGCCATTCGGGAGTCCGAAATAGAAAACATCGTGCTGACCGGTAATGTGCGCGTGGGCGATGTTGCCAGCGTCGCCTTCGGGCCGGCCGAGGCCGACTCGTTTGTCCGCCTCAATGGTCAGCGGGTGATTGGCATCAGCGTTGTGCGTCAGGCCGGGTCGAACACGATCGAAATCGCCGCGGGGGTGGACCGGGCCATCGCCCGTGTGAACGAGCGTTTCGGCGATATCGAGCTGGTGAAGATTTCGGACAACGCCATTTTCATTCGCGGCGCTGTCAGGGAGGTGCTGACCAGCCTGTTGCTTGCCGTTCTCGTGGTGATCGGCACCATTCGCGTGTTCTCCGGTTCCATGCGGCTCACGCTCGTGCCCGCCGTCGCTATCCCTGTCTCGCTGCTGGGCACACTCGCCTGCATCTGGGTGCTTGGCTTCTCGATCAACATTCTCACCCTGCTGGCGCTGGTTCTGGCTACGGGCTTGATCGTGGATGACGCCATTGTTGTGCTGGAGAATATCCAGCGCCGACAGCGCCAGGGGCTCGGCAACAGTGCTGCTGCGGTTCTGGGCACGCGCCAGGTGTTTTTCGCGGTGATCGCAACGACGGCGGTGCTGGTTGCGGTTTTCGTTCCCATTGCCTTCCTGCCGGGCACCTCAGGTCGACTGTTCCGTGAATTCGGCTTTGTTCTCGCCGTATCCGTGGCCATTTCATCCTTTGTCGCGCTGTCACTGGTGCCGGCGGCAATGGCGAAGCTGGGGAGCAAGGACAACAATCGCCTGTCTGCTGTTGATCGCCAGCTCCACCGCTTCGGCGCGGTTATCCAGCGCGGCTATGTGCGATCGCTCGGCGCCATCCTGGCCCATCCCTTCCTCACATTCGCTGCCTGCGTGCTGATTGCCGGGGGGGCGACATCGCTGTATCAACAGCTGGATCAGGAGCTTCTGCCAACGGAGGACCGGGGCGAACTGAACATTTTTTCACGCGGCCCGGACGGCACTGGCCTGCCGTTCACGGGAAGACAGGCAGATCGCTTCGAGGAGATCCTGCTGCCAATGCTGGCGGAAGGCGAGGTCCAGTCCGTCTACACGGTAGTCGGTCGCTATGATCCGAATATTGTACTGATCAGCGCCCCTCTCGTGCCCTGGGAGAATCGCAGTCGAAGCCAGCAGGCTATTGCGGCGGAAATACAGCCGAAGCTCGACGAGATTCCCGGCGGCGCACGTGTATTCAGCCGCAACAGCCTGAATCTCAGAGGGGCATCCGGTGGCCTCAGGGTTGCCCTGGTGGGCAATGATTACGACCGTATCTTCAATGCGGCAAAGACCTATACTGCGGCAATCGATGAACGACTGGAGAGCGTGGCCGGAACGCGAATCTCCTACCAGACATCACAGCCGCAGCTCTCGGTGCGCATTGACCGTAGACGCGCCAGTGAACTGGACATCCCTCTGCAATCCATCGCCCAGACATTACGCGCCATGGTCGGCGGACTGGATGTCATCAGCCTCAGCGTCGAGGACGAATCCGTGCCCATTATGCTTGAGTCGGGCGCGGGCGCCGTGCAGGCCCCGACCGACCTGGCCAATCTCTACGTGCGGGCAGGCAACGGCTCGCTGATTCCCCTTTCCAGCATGGTAACCCTGGTAGAAGAAGGTATTGCCGACCAGCTCGACCGGCAGTCGCAGCGACGGTCTATCCGGGTGGATGTCGACGTCAACCAGGGTGTGGCAGCGCAGACCGTCGTTGATGAATTGCGCGGCCTGGCGGAAGAAGTCCTGCCACCCGGCATCGAGCTGATCAACCAGGGAGAGGCTGCTGCACTGGACGAGGCGAGGCGCGATACGCTGATCACGTATGGCTTTGCCCTGCTGATCGTTTTCCTGGTACTCGTGGCTCAGTTCGAGAGCCTGACCAGTGCACTGGTCATCATGACCATTGTGCCCTTCGGTCTGGCAGCTGCCGTATTTTCGCTATTTGTTACCGGCACGTCCCTGAATATCTACTCACAGGTCGGCCTGGTCATGTTGATCGGGCTGATCGCCAAGAACGGGATTCTCGTAGTGGAATTTGCGGATCAGCTGCGTGACCAGGGGCTCGGCATTCTCGAGGCGGTTGCCGAGGCCTCCAGCGTTCGCTTCCGCCCCATCGTTATGACGCTGGTGTCGACCGTCCTTGGCGCGCTGCCCCTGGTGTTTGCCTTCGGACCCGGTGCAGAGGCACGCATGTCAGTGGGCTGGGTGGTGGTCGGTGGCCTCGGGATTACCGCGCTGTTCACGCTGTATCTGACGCCGGTAGTCTACCTGGGGCTGGCACGCTTTACCCGGCCCCGTGCGTCGTCTGCCGAGCGCCTCGACCAGGAACTGGCCGACGCTGTCAGCAGCACGTGATCGCGGTGAGTGCAGGTGCACTCCCGCGACACACGCTCCCCATCTGTTATTATCCCGGCTGACATTCTGCGGCTGTCCGGCACTGACCGGTTGGCCGCCCTGACTGACAGAGGGGACATCATGCTAACAAGACAAGGGTCGTCACCGCGCCATATCCGTAAATTCCTGTCCGTTGTAGTTGCCGCTTCCTGGCTGGTGAACACGGCACCGACCGCCGCCCAGGATACCGGCAGACCGGTACTCCTGGGCAAACACTGGATGGCGATCACCGGCAAACCCCAGGGCGCCAGCGCTGGTGCCATGACCTTCCAGCGCGGCGGCAATGCGGTGGATGCCGCCGCGGCCATGCTCGCCGTCACGTCTACGATGTGGGATGTCCTGAGCTGGGGCGGCGAGACACAGGCACTGATCTACAACCCCGAGACGG
The DNA here is from genome assembly GCA_964613795.1 of uncultured Alteromonadaceae bacterium. GTDB lineage: Bacteria > Pseudomonadota > Gammaproteobacteria > Pseudomonadales > Halieaceae > Chromatocurvus. The sequence goes on from CAZTJR010000006.1 coordinate 34,919, forward strand.
GTGAAGTGCTGGGCATCAATGCCCTCGGCGTTGCCCCGAGCGGTGCCACACCGGAATTCTTCCGGGACAAGGGAATGCTGTATCCGCCTGAGTATGGCCCGCTGGCGGCAACCACGCCCGGCACGCCGGGTGGCCTGATGACCATGGTGGCTGAATATGGTCGACTGAGCCTGGCAGAGGTGCTGGAGCCCGCCATGCAGATGGCCGAAGGTTACCCGATGGAAGCCTCACAGTCGGCCAATATCGAAAGGCGCCGCGAGATTATTGAGCAGTGGCCTGATTCGCAGCGCGTGTTCCTGCCAAACTACGATGCGGACAATCCCGAGGCGCCCGCAGCGCCCCGCCCCGGCGAGATTTTCCGCCAGCCCGACCTCCACGCTACTCTGCAGAAACTCGTGGACACCGAAGTCGAGGCCCTCGCCGCCGGCAAGACCCGCAAAGAGGCGATCTACGCCGCCTATGACCGCTTCTATCGCGGCGATATCGCTGCAGAAATCGTGCGCGCCAACCAGGAGCACGGTGGCCTGTTCACGAAAGAAGATCTCGCCAACTGGGAAGTGAAAATAGAAAAGCCAGTGGCCACCCGCTATCGGGACGTAGATGTCTACAAACTCACCACCTGGACACAGGGCCCGGTATTGCTGCAGGCGCTGAATATTCTTGAAGGCTATGACCTCAAGAGCATGGGCTACAACTCCACGCGCTATATCCACACGCTGTACCAGGCGATGAACCTGGCCTACGCCGATCGTGATTTCTATTACGGCGACCCCGCCTTCCCACCCGAAGAACCGGTTGCCGGCCTGCTATCCAAAGACTATGCCGCCGAACGGCGCAAGCTGATTCGACCCGACCGCAACCTGACTGACCTGAGGCCTGGTGACCCCTATGCCGCCATGGGCGAGAAAAACCCCTTCAGCGAGCTCCGGGAGCAATGGCAGCCGGTGCCACCAAAAGCCGACGCTGCCGGGGTCGACGGCTTTCAGCAGGCGGGTACCCGCAGTCACGACGAAGGCTTTCTTGCCGGCACCACCTCCATTCAGGCGGCGGATGCCGACGGCTGGGTAGTCTCCGTAACCCCCTCCGGTGGCTGGATACCCGCTTTCGTCGCCGGAAACACCGGCATTGGCCTGAGCCAGCGCATGCAAAGCTTTGTGCTCGATGAAGCGCTCAACCCCTACAATGTCGTCGCACCCGGCAAACGCCCGCGCGTTACCCTCACGCCCAGCCTTGCGCTCAAGGACGACAAGCCGCTGATGGCGTTCTCGGTGCAGGGTGGCGACAGCCAGGACCAGAATCTGCTGCAGTTCTTCCTCAATATGGTGGAATGGGACATGAACGTGCAAAAGGCGGCGGAAGGCAAAGGCCATATCCAGAGCTTCCAGATGCAGAGCTCCTTTGGCGCCCACCAGGCACAGCCCGGACGGCTGCAGGTCGCGCCGCTCGTATCCCCCTACACCCGCGAGAAACTCGCCGAGATGGGTTATGACGTAGAACTTGTCGACCGCGTCTACAACCCGACTACGGCCATCTGGTTCGACCACGACGAAGAGGTCATGCAGGGTGGTGCCAGCGACTACGGGGATGATTACGGTATCGCCTGGTAAACAACGCTGTAATCCCGGGCGCTCCCGCTACTGCCGACCACAGCAGCGGGAGTGGCCCAGGAGGCAGCGCCCCCGGCCCGGCGACTGATATCATTCAAATCAGGATCTGACAGGGGGAACTTTCATGACGCGACGAAAGTCCAGGACGTCCGTGTTCTCGCAGCGCCTGTTTGCGGCGCTACTCATCGCCTTGACCATATCTGGCTGTGCCGAGCGCGCAACAGACGCCAGCAGTGGCAAAGTCACCGAGGATCGCCCTGAAAATGCGCCTCACTTCGACCTCATCATCGCTGGCGGTCGCGTCTACGACGGCAGCGGTAGTGCGGCCATCGCGGCGGACATCGCGGTGCGTGACGATCGTATAGCCGCCATCGGCAACGATCTTGGCACGGCGGACAAAAGAATCGATGCCAGTGGCAAGGCAGTGGCACCGGGCTTCATCAACATGCTCAGCTGGGCCAACGAATCGCTGATTGAGGATGGGCGCTCACTCAGCGATATCCGGCAGGGCATCACGCTGGAGGTCTTCGGCGAGGGCTGGTCCATGGGACCACTGAATGACGACCTCAAGGCAGACATGCTGGCGCAGCAGGGCGACATTCGCTTTGACATTGCCTGGACCACACTGGGCGAGTATCTGGATTATCTCGAAGAGCGAGGCATCTCGCCTAACGTGGCCTCATTCGTGGGCGCCACGACCGTCCGTATGCATGTCCTCGGGGAAGACGACGTCGATCCGACACCCCAGGAGCTCGCTACCATGCAGGCGCTGGTGCGCGAGGCCATGCGCGAGGGCGCGCTCGGGGTCGGCTCTTCACTGATCTACGCACCCGCCTTCTACGCGGACACCGAGGAACTCGTCGCGCTGGTACAGGCCGCCGCCGAATTCGATGGCCGCTATATTTCGCATATGCGCAGCGAAGGCAACCGCCTTCTGGAATCCGTGGACGAGCTGATCGAGATTGCCGAACGTGCCGGAACCGGGGCAGAGATCTATCACCTCAAAGCCTCTGGCGAGAAGAACTGGGACAAGATGGACGCCGCCATTGAGAAGATCGCGGCAGCGCGCAAGCGCGGGCTGGACATCACTGCGAACATGTACACCTACACCGCGGGTTCCACCGGCCTCGACGCCAGCATGCCGCCCTGGGTGCAGGCGGGCGGCCTTGCGCAATGGATAGCGCGCCTGCGCGACCCGGCAATCCGCGAGCGCCTGCGATCAGAGATCGCAAGCCCGACGGACGACTGGGAGAACCTGTACCTTTCCGCCGGCGGTGCCGAAGGCGTGCTGCTGATCGGTTTTCGCAGCCCGGAACTGAAGCCCCTGACAGGCATGAGCCTGGCAGCGGTCGCCCGGCAGCGGGGAACATCACCCATCGACACCATGATGGACCTGGTGATCGAAGACGGCAGCCGCGTGGATACGGTGTATTTCATGATGTCCGAAGAGAATGTTCGCAAGAAGATTGCACAGCCCTGGATGAGCTTCGGTTCAGATGCCGCATCCATGGCGCCGGAGGGGGCGTTTCTGCTGAGCAGCACCCATCCGCGCGCCTACGGCAACTTTGCACGGCTGCTTGGTAACTATGTCCGGGAGGAAAAGGTCATCACGCTTTCCGAGGCCATCCGGCGACTGACAACATTGCCTGCCGGCAACCTGAAGCTGCGCGAGCGCGGCAGTCTCAGGGTGGGCCACTACGCCGACGTGGTAGTTTTTGATCCCGATGCCGTCACCGACCCCGCCACCTTTGACAACCCCCAGCAGCTGGCCACGGGCGTCAGTGATGTTGTCGTCAATGGCGTGCCCGTACTCCGGGACGGAGTGCATACGGGCGCCCTTCCCGGTCGTGTGGTGCGCGGACCAGGCTACGCAGGCGCCAAGGGAGATTCGTGAATGGCCTTTGAATTCACTAGCGGGGAATCTGCCGGCGATGGCATACGGCGAATGGCGCGACAACAGATAGACAAGGCGCTGGACGAGATCGCTGACGGCGATCTCGACAATCAAAGAACCGTGCATCAGGTGCGCAAGCGCTGCAAGAAACTACGCGCACTGCTGCGTCTGGCCCGCGGCGATCTGGACGTTACCGGAAAAGTGTACCAGCGTGAAAACATCTGCTTCAGGGATGCCGCACGAAGCCTGTCGAATGTCCGCGATGCACAGGCCATTCTGGAGACCTGCGACAATCTCGTGGCGACGGTGTCCGGCCAGCGCAACCGTGAGCGCCTGAAAACGCTGCGCGATGTACTGGAGGCGCAGAAGCAGACCTCGTCCTCCCACAACGATGACCTGAATGAGCGCCTCGACGCCTTCGCCGTCACCTTCCTGGAAGCGCGGGCCCGGGTGCACACCTGGCCCATCGGCGACGGCTTCAATTCCCTCGCACCGGGGCTGAAAAAAAATTATCGCCAGGGCCGCAAGGCCATGCTCAAGGCAGCACGCCAATCCGGCACTGCGCATTTTCACGACTGGCGCAAGCGCGTGAAATACCATCTCTACCATATGCGGGTACTCGCGCCGATCTGGAAAGGCGTACTCAAGCCCTGGAAGAACGAGATAAAACGCCTAGGTGAAGATCTGGGTGACGAACACGATCTCGCCGTCTTCACGCAGATGCTGTCACAGAATCCGGGAGCTATCCTTTCCCGCCGCGACCTCGACGCGCTGCGGGCGCTCTCCTGGGAGCGACGCACCCGGCTGCAGACCCGATCGCTATCGCTGGGGCAGAGGATTTTTGCGGAAAAGCCGAAACATCTGACAAGTCGACTCGACACCTGCTGGCAGGCGTCTCTCGCCGAATCGGCGCAGGCCTGATTTCCCCGGGCCTGCTGCCAATGGAGATTGAGCGCAAATTCCTTATCGATCTCGATTCTCTACCGTTGGTACTGAAAGACCATGCATGGTGCGTTATCGAGCAGGGCTATCTTGCCGTAGACAAAGCACATGCCCGGGAAGTACGGCTGCGAAAACGCGCTATGCTGTTCCGCTTGGGGAGCTATCTGCCGAGCTGGATGTTTACCGCGGACGCCACCGCGGGCTGGCGGTCGTTGAGGTAGAGTTTCCCGACGAGACCGCGGCAGACGCATTCAAGCCACCGCAGTGGTTCGGAGCTGAGGTGACGCAGAACAGTGAATTCAAAAACCAGCAGCTGGCATTACGCGGTTTGCCTGGGCAGAAGCGGGATTGAAGCCGCACCGCCTTGCCACTGAATGCGTCAATCGGGTACCTTCCGGACTGCCCCTCAGCCACCAGAGATTCCCAAGCGATGCCCACCCTTCTCCGATCGAGCCTGCAGTGGTTCTCTGCACTGTGTCTGGCTGCCGGCGTAAACGCCGCGGAACTGAACATTGACGTGCAGAAAAAAGTGCTGGACAACGGCGTCACGGTGCTGGTCTGGGAGCGCGAGTCGGCAGGGCGGGTCGGCGCGCGCAGCTTTTACAAGGTAGACATTGCCGCCGAGCGACCCGGCACCGTCGGACTGGTGCACATGCTGGAGCATCATCTGTTCAAAGGCGACGTTATCGCCGGCACCAGAGACTGGGAAAAAGAGCGCGCCATCGCAGCACGCGTCGAGACACTGGCGCGGCAGGTCACCGACGCCAAGAACAGCCAGCGTCAGTGCCTGCTGCAGCGCGGCGTATTCGCCGAACTGGAAAACGACTGCAGTAGCCCCGAACTCGACGCCCTGCGCGCCGAACTCGCGGAAGCGGCTGATGCACAGAATGAACTGGCAGAGATCGAATGGTACTTCGGCGCCATTCAGTCTGAAGGCGGAACGGGCACCACCGCGTCCACGGGACGCGACTGGATGAAGTTCGATGTCGATCTGCCGGCCAACAAGCTGGAGCTTTTCATGTGGGCCGAGCGCTCGCGCGTGGAAAATCCGGTGTTCCGGCATTTCGAACCGGAAAAGGAAGTCGTGATCGATCAGATCCGCCGTTACGACAACAACCCCGACGGCAAATTCAACCGCGTTCTGCGCTCCATGACCTATGACGCCCACCCTTACGGCTGGGCACACTGGTTCAGCGATCTGACCCAGGCCACGCGCGAAGATCACTGGGAAATCTTCTACAAATATTTTATCCCACAGAACCTGGTGCTGGTCGTTGTCGGTGACGTCGAGGCCGAGCAGGTCTACGACATGGCAGAGGCCTACTTCGGCAGCTGGCAGCCGGTGCGACCGTCACCCCGCCTGCGCACCGTCGAGCCCGAGCCCGTTGGACAGAAACGCCTCACCGTTACCGCGGCAGCGGGCCCGGCGGTGGCGATCAACGTACCGATGCCCGCTGTCGGCCATGCCGATGCACCGGTGTTCGATATGCTGGCCGAACTGCTCGGGGGTCCACGCGGGCAACTCGCGGCGCGTCTGGTGGACGAGAAGCGGCTGGCGACCGAGGCCTCCGCTTCGGCGTGGACCTCCAAATACCCATCGCATTTTGCCATGCAGGTGAAGGCCAGAGACAACGCGCAGCTGGATGCTGTCGAAGGCGGTATCAACGCGGTTCTGGCCGATATCGCGGCAGGCGCCATCGACGACGCGCAGCTGCAGGCAGCCTCGGATCGACTTGTCCTGACACTCGCGCAGAATCTTGAGGAGATCGGCCGCAGCGCGGTGACGATAGGCGCCATGGAAACAATCTACGACTGGCGCTACCTGAACGCCCTGCCTGCGCTCTGGGCTTCGGTAAGCAAAGCGGACCTGCAGCGTGTCATTCAGCGTTACTTCTCACCGAAGATGCAGATCGTCGGGCACCTGCAGCGCGAGAGCAAGCAAGGAGTCGCCCGGCAGACGACAGACAGTGAACTGGAGCTCGCCAGCCTGAATACGGTCCGCCCCGGCCACTGGCCGGTTGGCGGTCCGGTGGATGAGTTTTTCCTCGCCGACCTGGAGCGCGGCGCACCCATGCCCAGGGAGCACAAGCGCAAGGGCACCGACAGGCCAAACCTTCAGGAGAGCGGAATTCTCGGCCTCACCGACACACGGGGAAACAGCGGCAAGGCGGCGACCCGCAAAACCGCGAGTACAGACAACGTGGACATCGACTATGGTGATACTCTGGCCATTGCCGAACAGCCCTGGTATGTGCCGCCCTTCATGGCCAGACAGCGGGCCGCGCGGTTCAGCGAGGCGGCTCCTACGCGCGATTATCGCGAGCTAGCGTATCCCGAGACCGACTTTCGCTTTCCGGTTGCAAGCAATTACCGGGTTGCCCTGGACAATGGCATTTCCAGCTACATTGTCAGCGAACACCTGCTACCGCAGGTGCGCATCACGGCGCTGGTCGACGCCCCGAGTCTTGCGGACCTCGAGGGCAAGGCCGGCCTTGGCGCGCTCACTGCCCAGCTGTTGCGCAAAGGCAGCGTCGGCATGGATGCAGCGGCCATTGAACAAGCCCTCAACCGGATGGGCGCGACGCTGACGATACAGCATGATCGTCGCAGCACGCGGCTCAATGCGGTGGCACCTGCCGACCAGGCACAGGCGCTGATCTCGCTTATCGGTGAGATCCTCTCCGCACCGGATTTCGCGGCCGCATTTGAAGACGAGCTCGAGCGAATGGCCCTGGCGGCGGAACGCGCCGACGACAATGCACTGTATGCAACCCGGGCCCTGTTTGATGGCGCGCTGTATGGCGACGGTCACCCCATGGGCGCGCGCGCGAGCGCGGAAAGTATTCGCAGTATCACGCTGGAGGATGTTCGCACCCACCACCGGACCCATTACACGTCGGATAACATTGCGCTGGTGATTTCCGGGGCAGTCGATCGCGAACAGGTCGGTAATACGCTGCGCAGCCTCGCCACCCTGAACGCGCTGCCAGGCCGGAGCGAGGGCACCACACTGGATTTTGACACACCAATGGGTCCGCAAGGCCTGCAGGTCCACACCCGACAGCTGGACACGCGTCAGGCCCAGGTCATGCTGGGGCATCTGGGCATCGAGGGCAGACCGGACGATCATGCCGCCCTCGAGATCATGCACCACATTCTGGCGGGTGGCGGTTTCGCCTCGCGCATGATGGGCCTGCTGCGAGCGGAAACCGGCATTACCTCGGCGCTGTACGGCGAGGTCGAACCGGGTCGCGGCGCGCCGGCCCCCTATGTCTGGCGTTTCGGCGGTCGGCCAGAGACGCTGGCCGGCGGGATCGGACTTGCCCTGCAGGAAATCCGCAGGCTTCGCGAAGACGGCGTTACAGCAGCGGAATTCGAGGCCGCGCGCACAACCTTTATCGATGGACTGATTCCCGCCTCCTACGACACCGCGCACAAGGTCGGTCTGCGACTTGCGCACCGACGTCTGTTTGGCCACTACGCGTATCAATCGCCGCAGTACCTCAACTACTACGCAGGTGATGCGGAACAGATTGAGGCACTGCGAGCACTCACACTAAAGGATGTGAATGCGGCGGCGAAGAAGTACCTCGACCCGGCCAATCTGGTCATTGCGGTGACCGGACAGCTCGATGTCATACGGGACAACGCTCCCAAGAACGTTCGCCGCGCACTGTCATGGTGATGCGCAGGGCCACACCGCCGAACATTATGGGGTAAGCGACAAAATGAAAAACTTCGACAATACCTGCGGCTTCATTACCGGCGGCGCATCGGGTATCGGACTGGCGATGGCGCGGGAACTGGGCAGTCGCGGCATGTCACTGATGCTGGCAGACATCGAGGCAGATGCGCTGGAGCAGGCGGCGAGCGAGTTACGCCATGCCGGGATCGAGGCGAATACGGTCGTTCTCGACGTGGGCGATCCTTCGGCTTACGAGCAAGTTGCGCTGCACACGCTGGAACGACTGGGCAAGATCAATTTCCTGTTCAACAATGCCGGCGTTGGCGCCCTTTCGCCTGCGGGTCAGACACCCATCGCGGACTGGCAGTGGGTGGTGAACGTGAACTTGCTTGGCGTTGCCTATGGCGTGGAGAACTTCCTGCCCTCAATGCTTGCACTCAACGAGCCCTGCTTCATCATGAATACTGCCTCACTCGCCGGCCATGTCGCCAATCCCGGTTTTGGCCCCTACAACGCCACCAAGTTCGCGGTAGTGGGATATTCCGAGAGCCTGCGGCTCGAGCTTGAGAGTTCCCATGTGGGCGTAGCGGTCCTCTGTCCCGCCTGGGTAAAGACCCGCATCGCCCAGAGCGGACGCAACCACCCGGACAACGCCAAAGCGGAAGCCTCCGTTGACGGCATGAATGCTATCGCCAGGCTGATCGAGGCAGAAGGCATCGCGGTGGAGCAGTTGATAGATCGCGCGCTGGACGCCATGGCCGACGGCACCTTCAACGTCTTCACGCACGCGGACTTCTGGCCTATGGTGGAAGATCGCCTGACGCGGGTGCGTGACGACTACCAGCGGGTTCTACAGGACAAATAAAAAGAACACCAGGATCGCGGCGCCGCTCACGGCAGCGCGATCCCGGGAATCAGTAGGCAGTGAAAATGCGCTCCAGCTCGCTGCGATCGCGGGTCTTTTCCAAAGCCAGCATCAACAGAATACGGGCCTTCTGCGGCGTCATTCGCGGCGCCGGGAGCGGGGGTATCCACGCACCCTCCCAACGTGGGTCTCCTGCCATTTCAGGACAACCTTCCCGCGCGCGGGCCGGCGCGGACGCTTCGACCGGACGTACCCTGCCGAGACTTTCGCCCGTGGGGAAGGCCGTCACCACCGTACTGCCCTCACGCGCCAACGCCAGTACCGACAGCATTTCCTGGCAACGCATGTTCGTTGCAGCGATCACGACTCCGGCAGGTGGTTCCGTATACTGCGGCCCCAGGCCTCCCGAATAGGAAAAGACCAGGTCCACCGCGGGAAGTACGGTATCCTCGGCGAGTTCGAACTCCGAGCGGTGCGTATGCGGTCGGGTGGGCGAGAACAGGTACGCTGGGCCCGCTGCGCCGACCAGACCGATCTGGCCGGTCATGAACCCGCCCATACGCGGGTAATCCTTGCGCACTGTTCGCGCCGAAAGAATGCGCTCATCCATCACCACGAGCACGCCCTTGTCCCGGGAGTCCACCGACGCCGCTGTCTTGACCGCAGCCAGCAGGTTGGCCGGCCCATCCGCGCTGGCATTGGTTGCGGGACGCTGGGCGCCAACGACAACCACCGGCTTTTCCGACTGAACCGTGAGGTGCAGGAAAAAGGCGGTCTCTTCCAGTCGATCGGTGCCGTGGGTCACCACGACACCGGCGAGATCTTCCGTCTCCTGCAGGCGCTGGGTGATCGTCCGCGACAGCGCCACCCATTGCGCGGGCGTAATCTTCGTGCTGGGCACGTTGCTGAACTGCAGCGTGTCGATGCGCGCCTGCGTTTCCAGCCCCGGGACGGAAGCGATGATCTGCGCCGCATCCAGACTGCCCGCCCGGTAACGGGCGGGGTCGTCGGGGTCGTCCTGCACGCCGGCGATAGTGCCGCCCGTAGCCACGATCAGTACCGTGGGCAGGTCGGCGTCATCGTTGTCTGCTGCTGCCATCGCGGGCAGACTCAGCGTACAGATCAGGACGACCCAGAGGGGCAAAGCAGCAGATCGGGCAGCGGTTCTGTGAACAGGCCCGAAGACACCTGCCAACATCAGGACTGTACTCTCGAGCGAATCTGCTCGAGCTGCACAGCAAGTTCCTCGTATCGCTCAAACGCATCAAGGCCGGGGGCCTGGTCCGCGCCACGCAGCATATAGCCGAGGTAGCTTATCTGATCGATCAGCATCGGCTGCATGTAAGTACCCTCGTCCATGACCAGCTCTGCCATCGCCGCATCGATCTGTCGCGCACGCGGTGCGTCATCGTCGAGCGCTTCGCGTTCCGTCTCAAGCTCATCAGCCAGCTCGCGCGCACCAGACAGCAGGTCCACAATCCGAAGCTGCAATGCCACCTGCGCATCGATGTTTTCCGGCGTCACACCCTGTTCCAGAACCCGCGGATCAACGACCAGCGTGAGCGGCTGTTCCAGCACCTCTCCACCGGCGTGGAGGCGCACGGTGTAGTTGCCGGGACGCGCCATGGGACCGCCGCGGAAACGCTTGTCCTCTTCAGCGTGCCAGGCGCCGCGATGGCGCATATCCCAATGAAAGCGGTTAATCCCGGAATTGACCGTCAGATCAGGCGTGTCAAGCACGCGGGTTTCGTTGAGCGCCATGCTGTCTTCCACCACGGGCTCTTCCGATGCATCTTCACTGCGGAAGGCATTAACGACACTGCCGTCGGCGGCAACAATCTCAAGCTGTACGGCGCCGGAGTAGCCTTCAGGCAGGTGATAATCGATGATCGCCGAGGGCTCCGGAAACTGCGGTATGTCTTCCGGATCATAACCGCGCATGTTCTGCCGGTAGCGCACGCTTTCGTGAGACGCAAACAGCACAGGCGTATTACCGGGCTCGGGCAGTGGTTCCTGGCTCAGCACGCTTGCCTGGTCCAGCACCCAGAAGCCGCGCCCCATCGTTGACAGCACCAGGTCACCGCGGTGACGCTTGATATCGCTGATCGGGGTTACCGGGAGATTCTGCTGGAAAGACTGCCAGTGGTCGCCGTCGTCAAACGAGACGAACAGCCCATATTCGGTGCCTGCATAGAGCAGACCCGCTCGCAGCGGATCAGCGCGTACAACTCGCACGGGATAATCGGCCGGGATACCGTTGCCATCACTTAGAAGCGTCCAGCTTTTGCCGAAGTCGGTCGTGCGGTAAATATACGGCTTGGGGTCGCCAAGCTGGTAGCGCAGTGCGGTGATGTAGGCCACCGCCGGATCGTGAGGCGAGGGCTCCACCGAATCGATCCGTCCGCCGGGGGGCAGATCCCGTGGCGTCACATCCTGCCAGCTGCTGCCGTTATCCCGGGTCACATGTATCGGACCGTCGTTTGCGCCGACCCAGATAAGACCGGGCTCCAGCGGCGATTCCCGCAGGGAGTAAATAGTGCTGTAGAACTCTTCCCCCGTGATATCCCGCGTGATCGGACTACCGGAAATCACCTGCTTGTCCGGCTCAAAGGCAGTGAGGTCCGGCGAAATGATCTCCCAGGTGACGCCGTCATCACGGGTGCGATGCACGAACTGCGAAGCGTGATACACCGTGTCCGGGTCGTGGGGAGAGACGTGGATGGGCGAGACGCGCTGGAAGCGGTAGCGAAGATCTTTCGGGTTGTGGCCGTACATATTGGCCGCGCCCACATAGTAGCTGCGCTCAGTGCCCGTTCGCTTGTCGAAGACCCCGAACCGACCTTTGCAGTTGGAATACACAATATTGTGATTGCCGGGCTTGGGTACGGCGGGCCCGGTTTCGCAGCCACCGGTCTCGATCAACCAGGCGATCGAGTTCTGTACGGAGTAAGGCGACCTGCTCGGCACCGCAATCGTCGAGCCGTTGTCCTGCTGACCGGCATAAAGCCAGTAGGGGTACTGGTCATCCACCTCTACCTGATAAACCTCAACCGTAGGCTGGTTGAACTGCGTAGACCAGCTTGCGCCATCGTTGTGCGTGACATTTGCGCCGCCATCGTTGGCCTGAATAAACAGACCGGGCTCTTCAGGGTTAAACCACAGGTCGTGATTATCGCCATGTGGTGTCGGCAACAGCTCCCAGGTCTTGCCGCCGTCGCGTGAGCGTGAGTGGCGCACCGACATCACGTGCACTTCATCGGCGTTATGCGGATTGGCTTCCACCCTGCCGAAATAGAACGGCCGGGCGCGCAGCGTTGATTTGCTGGACACCTGGGTAAAAGTCTCACCCTGGTCTTCAGAACGGTAGAGTCCGCCCTCGTCGTCGGGGGCCTCCACCATTACATAGACAATGCGCGAGTCATCGGGTGACACGGCCAGATCCATCCTGCCGATGAGCCCCTGCGGCAGTCCCCTGTCGACGCGCCGCCAGCTGGCACCGCCATCGTCAGACTTGTACAGACCGCCCTCTTCCTGTTCACCCCCACTGATAATGGTCCAGGGCTTGCGCTCGGCTCTCCAGGCGGTCGCGAACACCACGTCAGGGTTGCCCGGCAGCAGTTCAACGTCGGCAAAACCGACCCGGTCGGACACATGCAGAACACGTTCCCAGTTGCGGCCACCATCGCTTGTCTTGTAGACACCGCGCTCTTCGTTGGGCGCGAAGGCGTTGCCAACCGCCGCAACCCAGACCGTATTGTTGTTGCGGGGATCGATCTCTACCGCGCCGATATGGGCCGTTTTCTCCAGACCCATGTGCAGCCAGTTGCGCCCTCCATCCACGGACTTGTAGACACCCTTGCCCGGGATCACGTTACTGCGCAGACCCTCAGAGCCGGTGCCCACGAAGAGAATATTCGGATCGCCCTGTGAAACCGCGATCGCACCGATTGACGGAGACGCAAAGAAACCGTCCGATACGTTGTTCCAGGTCGTGCCGTAGTCCGTGCTTTTCCAGACGCCGCCACCGGAGGCACCGAGATAGAATGTGCCCTGTTCCGCTACGGTTCCGCCGACAGCCGTGACACGGCCACCGCGGGTGGGCCCCAGGTTGCGGAACTCCAGTGCATCGAGGGGTTCCGCCGCAAGCCACAGGCTGTGCAAAGCCAGAGAGGCACCGATGATAATTTTGAGTGAATTCACCACGGCTATTTTCTCTTGTTTTGAGTTCAGGTCAGACCGTACCATCGAAGCTCACTGCTAGACAATTATTCTTCGCCCTCGCGCAAGGAAGCCTGACATGAAGAAATCGAATTCCCGATCGCTGCTGGCTTTACTGCTTCTATTTGGCAGCGTGTCAATGCTGCCGCCCCAGCTGTCCGCACAAACGTCCGGTTTTGGCGACATTGTGGCAGACACCACGCCGATGGAAGGCTACTTCAACCTGTACTGGGACGAATCCTCTGGAAGGATGTACTGGGAAATTGACAAGCTCGACACGGAATTTCTTTATCTGGTCTCCATGGGCTCGGGCCTGGGATCCAACCCGATTGGCATCGACCGCGGCCAGCTGGCCGAGACCTCGATTCTCACGGCAAAGCGCGTCGGCCGAAAAGTACTGCTGATGCAGCCCAATTACCGTTTCGTCGCCAGCAGCGACAATCCGCTGGAAAGACAGTCCGTAGTCGATGCGTTTGCCCCGTCGGTGATCTGGGGATTCGAGGTGCTCGCCGAAAAGAATGGCAGTGTACTGGTGGATGCAACAGACTTTTTCATGCGCGATGCCAGGGATGTCATCGGCAGAATCGCCAGCCGGGACCAGGGCGACTTCACGCTGGACAAAAGCCGCAGTGTCTTCTTCATGGAAAGCACCCAGACCTTCCCGGAGAACATCGAAGTCGAGGTCATGCTGACGTTCAACAGCAGTAAGCCCGGCAAGCTGGTCCGGGGCGTCGCCGCCTCCGGCAATTCAATCACCCTGCGTCAGCATCACTCCATAGTGAAACTGCCCGATGAAAAGCTCGCGTCCCGTATGGCGGATCCGCGTATCGGCACGAATGGTCCGACTATTCAGGACTACAGCATGCCTATTGGTGAGGATTTACAGGTTCGCCTTGTGGCTCGGCATCGCCTGGAAAAAAAGAACCCTGAAGCGGAACGCTCGGAGGCCGTCGAACCCATCGTTTACTACGTTGATTCGGGTACGCCAGAGCCGGTAAAAAGCGCGCTCATCGAAGGCGCCAGCTGGTGGAACCAGGCCTTCGAGGCAGCGGGCTTTATCGATGCTTTCCAGGTCAGGGAATTGCCGGAGGATGCCAACCCCCAGGACATTCGCTACAACATGATTCACTGGACGCATCGTCGCACCCGGGGTTACTCCTATGGCTATGCTGTGACCGATCCCCGCACCGGCGAAATCCTAAAGGGTAACGTGAACCTCGGGAGCCTGCGCCTGCGCCAGGATTACCTGCATGGCCAGGGCCTGATTCCCGGCTTCCGTTACCTTGACGATATAGCCGACGACAACGCCGCCTCCGTAAACATGGCGCTCGACCGGGTCAGACAGCTGTCTGCGCATGAAGTAGGGCACGCCATCGGCTTCCCTCACAACTACATTGCCAGCACCTACGGCAGGGAAAGTGTGATGGACTACCCGGCCCCTCGGGTGGAAATTACCGAGGCCGGCGAGCTGGATCTCTCCACTGCCTATGTCCAGCGCATCGGCGAATACGACAAACTGGCGGTCCGCTACTCCTATGGACAGTTCTCCCCGAACAGTAACGAAGCGGAAGAACTGGCGAAGATCGTGCAGGAAAGCCTGGATCGCGGGCTGCTCTTCATGGCTCACACCAACAATAACTTTGTCGGTGCAGGCCATCAGTATGCCAGCGTCTGGGACAACGGGGAAAATCTGGTGGACCACCTTAAGCATGAAATCGAGGTACGTCGCATCGGGCTGGAGAAATTTGGACAATCCGTTATCCGCAATGGCGAACCGCTATCTTCCCTGGAAGAGGTACTGCTGCCACTCTACATGCATCACCGCTTTCAGCTGAACGCGGCAGCGCAGAGTCTCGGCGGAGCCGACTACCGCTACGCGGTTCGGGGCGACGGACAAACACCCTTTACCATCATTGATGGTGAGGAACAGCGCGATGCGCTGGAAACACTTCTCTCAACACTGAGCCCCGGGTTTCTCACCCTGCCGCAGGATATCGTTGCGCTAATTCCGCCGCCGGCCTATCGCTATGGGCAGGGTGAACAGTTCCCCGGGCGCACTGAGCTGCTGTTTGACCCCCTCGGCGCTGCAGAAGCCGCAGCCAGCCTGTCGGTCAAACAGATTCTGCACCCGGCCCGGATGGCTCGCCTGGTCGCCTACGGCAGCATGGGCGATTACCCGGATCTCGAGGAGGTGATCGACCGCCTGATCGACTTCACCTGGGGTGCCAACAAGCCGTCCGGCCAGTATCCACAAGAGGTTCTGAAGGTCGTACAGCGAGTCACCGTGAATGAGATGATGCGCCAGGCGCAGGGAAATGACAGCTCCGGTGCAGTAAAAGCCGTGCTGGCTGATCGCCTGGATACCCTGGCCTCGCGACTCGAGGACGAGCAGGACACCAACGCCCATCTGGCGTCGGTCGCCGCTGACATACGCCGCTGGCAGCAGCATCCCGGGTATGCGGTTCCCGAGGCGCTGCAGTTACTGCCGGGCGACCCGATCTAGCAGGCCACTAGTGGGCCTCGACACTGACCCCGGTCTCCTGCGAGATCGGGGGATGTTGCTCTACCCAATAAAGACCGCGCTGTCTGGTTGCATAGCGCCAACCCTCACCCGCCTTTCACACCGGCATATATCGCCCCTGCCAGAAACGGCGTACTATCGCCGCCTGCAGCAATACCCATAACCCGACAAGCTGCACCAGGAGAAAGTAATGACCGGAAACCCCCGTTTGCTGCTGTCATTACTCGGCAGTCTGCTTGCCCTCCACGTTGAAGCACAGACCTCCATCAGCCACTCGGGCGTCATCGAGACCGATTATTCCCGTGCCCGTCAGAGTGGTGTGCAAAACACGGATACTGCGACGGTGGTGGGTACGGCGTTTCTGCAGGAGGTCAATCACGGTTCGCTACCTCATAACCAGGCTGCGTTTCTTGAACGCGCCTCAAGCCTGACAATGGCCTGGGCCGACGTTGATGCAGACTTCGGCGTCAATGGCCAGACCGACGGTGATGCGGCGCTCGTTGACCTTCAGTACATCATGAAGTCGCATTGGCTGGTGGGTGCAACGTACAGCCGATTCAGGCTTGCCGGCCTGTCAGAACAGGAGACCCGGTCACTGACTTTCGGGCGCTACCTTGATGACACATCGACGATCGTGGCGAACATCGGACGCACGGACGACAGCATTGACGGCCTGTCCGACAGTTCCAGCCACATCTGGGGACTCGCCTACAAGAACGTTTCGCGGCATCCCACGGCCAATACGTCCCTGACACTCGACCTTGACTATCAACACATCGATGCCGACGCCGGCACCAGTAACAGCCTCGGCATTCAGGGTGAGTATCACTTCACCCTGGCGAGCAGTCTCGTGGCTGGAGTGGATGTCACCGGTGGTGAAACCAAGGGTACGGACTATACCCTTGGGCTGACGCACTACCTGACACGATTCATCGCGCTAGGTGCGACGCTCAGTCGCAACGAGCCAGATCATCAGCAGCACACCAATACCGTGAAGGTTTTTGCGCGGCTGCTGTTCTGAATTTCCCCGGGTTCGCCGCCCGACCGACAGGCGGGCGGCCACTCAGTGCAATCCGGCCACAAGTCAAAGCGTCTTGATGAACTCCAGCAGTGCGGCCTTGTCCCTCTCCGAAAGGCTGGTGCCGTAAACATGACCGGCGTTGCTGTTCCCCTTTATTCGGGTGTCATACACCATGGTGCCCGGCCGTTCCGCGTTCTCAAAGCCCACGCGAACCGGATCGAGTTCCCGCGACCCCACCTGGAACGTTGCAGGACGCTTCTCCGCGGGCAGTAGCAGATCTGCAATACTGGGTACCGATCCGTTGTGCAGGAAGGGACCGGTCGCCCAGACGCCGTTCAGGGGGCGCGAACGATAGACCGCGTGTTCCAGCACCTCGAGGCAGTGGCGGTTTTCCCCGTGACGGTCCATGCCGTCTTCTACCAGCAGGGTATACAGCGCTGTCCTGTCCCCACTGCGCTCGGCAAGCGTCGCCGCAATTTCCGCCTCACTCTTTCCGGCCGCAGCCAGGCGGGCGATCACGTCCTGATCCGACTCCTGCTTGTGGCTGCCATGAAGCGCGTGGTCGAACAGGCTCTTCATTGCACCCGCGGCATCGCTCATCAGACTGCTGCCAAGCGTGCCAAGGATAGGCCCCCCGGTGACGCCCAGGTCGTGCATCATCGTACCCACCGTCACGTGCGCGAGGATCTGGTCCGCGTGAGTACGCTCGCACAGCGGCTCACCCTCAAGGAAGTCGGTCTTGCGCCCCAGCAACGGCCCGGTCTCCACTTCACGATCCGTGAAGTTCAGCGAGGCCACCGGGTCCGTGCCGATATCTGACAGGGCCAGTGTCCTGACCTTGATGCTGGCAAGCTCGCCGCGGTCGCGACGATCAATCACCTGGTGGCAGTCACTGCATGTCTTGTCGTAGACGACTTTACCCTTGGCAACCTCAGCCCTGTCCAATGGCGGCAGTATGCCCTTCTCCGCCATTTCCTCCCAGGTGGGTGAAACCAGCGTTTCCAGAGCGCTTTCCAGAATGAGCAGATGATCCGTGCGGACAGACGAGGCGTATCCCGGCGGCAACGTCGAGGGCACCATGGAGACCTCGCCAAAGACCCCCAGAACCTGGCCGACGTTCCGTCCTATGGCTCCTGGGCCCTCATTAGGCACCACCGCGTTGTACTGAACGTAATCGAGATAGGGCGCGTCCCAGACGAAAGGATAGCTCACCGGTGCATCCGAAGGCCGGGCATTGTCGGGCCGGTTCAGCATCATGGCGGTAACCTGGTTCAGGATCACGTTGAGGGCGTCGACCCGTCCCGGGCCCGGCACGACATGCGTGGCGTTGCGGAGAGACCAGTCCTGTCTTTCTCTCAGCACACCGCGCAAGCGGGCGCGCAGCTGGTCTGCCGTGTCCTCATCGCTATCGCCCTCGAGCAGCTGATCCGCGAAGCGTTTGAACTTGTCATCGTCTTCCCAGGTTTGAAGTAGCGCGGCATCCAGCGCCGCCATGAAAGACCAGAAATCAAAGTGCGCGGCGCCACCATCGATAAGTACCTGCTTGCCCTGATAACTCACTTCGGAGGTATGACAGGCACCGCAGTTCATGCCGAGCTTGTACTCGTTCGGATAGAGACCGAGGTCTTTCGTGAGACCGATCGGCAGGGCTGCGGGGTTGCGTGCACTGGGCGCCGCAGCCGTAATGAGGCCAAAGCTCTGCAGATGATCATTCGAGCGAAACAGATCCGTGCTTCCCGCCTGCTCGAGTATCAGGAACCAGTCGTAGGGCATGATCGGGGAACCCTGTGGTTCATGATAAAAGCGATCGCGCTCTTCATCATCCCAGCCCTGATCGAGCATCATCAGGTTATCGCCATACACCGTGTTGTATTGAGGGTGGGACTGCGGCTGCGCCAGCGCCGCTGAAGACAGGCCCTGGACGGCAAGGCAAAGCGCCAGCGGTTGCAAAAATCGTGAATAAGGCATCAAGGTCTCCAGGAATGTTGTCATAGCCATGTCAAAGTGTCTTCAGGTATTCGATCAATGCCGCGGCACCGTCGCGATCATCTTCCCAGGCAAGCTTGTACGTGACCCCATCCAGAGTCACATCGCGGTCATGTCCCTTGTTGCTGACCGCGTGGAATGCGACGGTATCGAACCGATAACCGCCGGGCGTTCCGTCATCCTGCCAGGCAAAGCCGACTTTCTCCTGATCATAATCGAGGCGGCTCTTGATAAAGCCTGCCGGCCGCTCGGAGGGTATTAGCAGATGGTACAGGGTGGGTACCGAGCCGTTGTGCAGGTAGGGTGCGAGTGCCCAAAGACCTTTCAGCGGCAGGGCGTTATAGCCGCGCTGATCATCCAGAGGACGCATGACCACGTGTTCCATATTGTCCAATGGCACGCCCTTGAATTCCGCACAGGGCTTCACCTGGCGACCGTACATCTCCACTGTGGTCTGTGGCGAACAGGTGCCGGTGTATTCTGCCCGCGCGCCTTCCATCAGCAGGGTATTGATAACACCTGCTCGAGCCATGCTCGTTCCCAGCTCGTCATAGACACGGCCGTTATTCGGCTGATGGCAGGCCTCGCAGTTGCGCTCGAACAATTCCGCTCCGCGTCTTGCTAGCGCCACATCCACCGGGAAAGGCCAGACTGTAGCAGGCAGACCGTCGAGAAGCTCAGCACTGAAGGCAGCCACACGGACATCAGTGTCTGCAAGGCCCATGGTCATGGATGCCGCCAGGTTCCGAAAAATCGGCACAGGGATGTTGCCGTTATACTGGCCGCCGCCATTGATCAGCTGTTGTCCGGTAGGGTCCCATTCCGCAGTGCGACTCTCCTGCTCCCATACGGCCATGAAATCGGTCAAACCGGGAGATGATGGCAGTACGCTTTCGCCGATCAGTGTGCCCAGCCTGCTGGTGGCCATGCTCTCGTAGCCATGGGAGGCGCTTACGCCGGTAGCATCAGCCATGCCCGGCAAACCAGCGAGCATCTGCTCCTGGTAGCCCTCGTAGGTCTTGTCCAGATAATGGCTGAACGCCGCGACAAAGCCCTCGGTGTAATCAACGAATGCGCCGACGTGGGTACCTGCGTTCTGCTTGAACAGCGCGATCTGCTGCGCCTCGTAAGCGGCATCGAAAGTGCGGTCGCCGTAGCGATGGTTTGCGTAAAAGTAGGTGGGCGACGCGGCCGCGGCGGTATCGACCGCCTGCACAATGCTGTCTGTCACGCGCTCAAGCCGTTTGGCGGGATCCTGCTCCGAACCGTACAGCTGCGCCAGGGTCTGGCTCAGCCTGACGAAATACAGGTTGATATTGAATTCGGCATTGATGCCACCATCGATGTAGTGGACCTGGCCATCGTCCGCGCGCACTCGCCCGATGTGGCAGGCAGCACAGGTGAACGACGTGTAGTCTATGTCGGAATTCGCGTCTTCCCGGGTGAGTCCGGTGAAGCCAACACCGGTCGGGAGTATCGCGCTGTCTACACGCTCGTCGTGGAACAGACCGACCCCCGACAGGAAGTCCTCGCCCTCGCCCCAGATGTCGGGCGCAAGATTCGGAAGCACCTTGAGAATCAGCAGCGGTGTGCCATCTGACTTGCTGAAAGGAAACAGCGTAAACCAGTCATAGGCTTCCTGGTGAGCACGGATGTACGAGGTCTTGGCGTCGCTGCGAGCCTGTTGCTCTGCGGCCCAGTCCGCCTGCACCGGGACCATGGACGCGCGCGACGCAGGGGCAGTCAGCTCAATCCCGGTCTTGTCTCGCCCTGCCTCCTCGACAGACCAGTACAGCCAGCCACCACCAACTATCACCACTGCCACAGCAGACAGTGCGAATATGCGTATCAACTTCATTCGAAACTCCAGCAGAAAAACTTATTCGACACCGTTCATCTCGTGGCGTAAATCGCTTATTGCCTCGTAGACCACGCGACGGATCCGGCTGACAGCGCCCAGTGGCTTGTGCTCGGGAAGGGCCTGCCAGGGATTGTAGGACTCGTTTTCACAAGCGCTGTTCTGGTCCGCCGTATCGAAGACCTGCTGGTGTATCGTGAGCTTCGCCACCGGCTGAAACGGCGCCTCATCTTCCGACCAGCGGCTGATCGAATCCTCAACACTCATCTCCGCGGTGCGCGGCTGAATCATGAACTCCATGCAGGCGGGACCGGCGTCCAGTGTCCTGACCATGGCGGCACGCAGATAATTGCTTTCCGGGTCATCGGGAATGGTGCTACTGCCGTCGCTACAGGCCCGCACTGAATACTTGACAGCACGGCGCGACTGTCCGAGCCCAAGCTGGTAGGGCACCACCGACCAGTAGCGGGTCTCCAGCGGATTGGCGATGGTCTGGGACAGCATCCTGTAGGCATTCCACGAACCCTGCCAGCCGAGCAGGAAGGGAATTTTCAGCATCTTCAGTACGCTGTCGCTATCGACGCGCTCAAAGAAGCTGGCATAGTCATCAGCATCGTTGATGAAAAACACCGGACTGCTGATCAGGATGAAGTCCTGCTGATCGGCACGGCCTGCAGACGTAAAAAGCTTCTCGCCGGGGACGTCATACAGCTTGATGGCCATGCCGCGGGTGTCACCCGTGATGTCATCACCCGTGGCGTTGGGTGAGCCGTTAGAGAAGCGGATTTTTGCACGATAGGTTGCCCCGGGCTGAAAAACGCCATGGGCAAGACCCGGCGGGAGATCATCGTTGATCGCAAAGTCTGCAGCGACACAGCCGTGCGCTTTCGGGTGTGCATCGCGGCGTGCACCACCGGGACCATAGGTACTTCTGATTTTATCTTCCAGCGTATCGATCAGTCGCTGCGCGGAATGCCACTCGTCGGTCTGGATCGCCTCGCCGAGGTAGGCATCGGCTTTCGGATACTGATGTTCGATGGACTCCGCGGCGCCCACGGCAACTGACAGCGCTGGCAGTAGTGCCAGGATGGCCTTGCGTAAACGATATCCGCAAGCACCCGCCCCCCTCTTCCCAAAAGGCATTCTTCCCTCTCCCCTCTTGTCGTCATGCAGTTACCGCAAACGTCGAACGGGCATTATTGCTCTTGATGTCCGACTGCGGGGTTAAGCTTGTATCCCATCCGCTGTCGCGCGTCCATGACTTTGTACAGTTTCTGCTGCGAGGGGAGAAATGAGTAACCGGAGAACAGGCTTACTGTTAAGCTCGCGCACCCCGTCGACCTGGAGCACGCCATGCACGGCCACACGCTAATCCGTTTTTCGATGGGATGTCTCCTGGGCATTGCTACCCTGATGGTCGCTGGCTGTTCTGACAACGACTCATCCCCCGCATTGCCACCTGACCCCGACCCCGTCGCGACGGCAGGACCCAATATTCTGTTCGTGGTTCTCGACGACGTCGGCATGGATCAGATGGAGATTTTCGGTTTTGGCGGCGCCACTGCGCCCGCAACACCCGCGATCGGCGAGCTCGCCAGCGCCGGCGTCAGCTTTTCGGACACCTGGGCCATGCCCGCCTGCTCGGTGACGCGCGCCGCCATGTTTGAGGGAAGGTTCCCCCTGCGCACCAACGTCAAGGCGGCGCTGGGCCCGAACGACCTTGCCAACTCCATGACCTCGCCTTACGCCATGACTATCCCCAGGCTTCTGGCCGGCCAGGGTTACGAGAGCGCACTCATCGGCAAGTTTCATATCGCTTTGCAGGGCAACTACCCCGCCGGCGACGCACTGGTCCACGACCTGGGCTGGGACTACTTTGCAGGCTGGCTGGAGGAAACCGGCGATCCGACCTCGATCGATACCACGGCAGGCGGCATCGCCCCGCCTGGCACCTACAGTTGCGGCTTTGTGCCGGGAGGCGATCTGGCCAACGGCGCCGATGCCGGCGCCTGCTATCTGGCTGACGGCAGCTGCTCCGAACACGGGGGCGATGTCGTCGCACCCGGTCGCAGCTGTCGCGATGCGGGTGGTCTGTTCGACCCGAATACCAGCTGCCAGAGCGTCGTGCCGGAGCGGCTTGACTTCAGCCGCATGAACGCCCACTCGGTATCACCGGTGACCTATAACCGTGCCGACGGCTCGGTGGAGAACCTGCCGACCACCGACCCGAGAGCGCGTCAGTTCCGCGCGAGTTTCGCTGTTGATGCCGCCGCCGAGTGGATCAACTCGCGCGCCGCGGACCAGGCGTGGATGGCCACCGTCAGCTTCGCCTCCATCCACACGCCACTGGTGCCACCGCCGGTTGACCCGGCATCCCCGGCCAGCATCGCCGCCACGAACCTCGATTGTTCGAACCTTCTGGCGCAGCGAGAACTGTCCAACCTGATGGTGGAATCGCTGGATCTTGAGATCGGCAGGCTGCTGGTGGAAATCGGCCTTGCCACCCGTGATCAACGGGGCAGCCTCTTGTATGCGCCCGAGTCGACCAACACCATGGTCGTGGTTCTCGGCGACAATGGTTCGCTGGGCTATACCGTGAAACTGCCCTTCGACCTCACCCGCTCCAAGGGCTCTGCCTACCAGACCGGCGTCTGGGTCCCATTGATTGTCAGCGGTCCGCTTGTGGACACCCCCGACCGCCAGGTGCGTTCGATGGTAAACGCAGTCGATCTGTTCGCCCTTTTTGCCGAGATTGCCGGTGTCGACGACGTACAGGCAGCGGTGCCACGGACGCTGGACGCCGTCTCCATGCTGCCATACCTGACCAACCCGGAGCACCCGGCCATCCGCGACTGGAATTACACCGAAGTCGGCCTCAGCCTGCAGGCAGATGGTGAGGTCAACGGTCCCTGCGTGATCAACAGCTGCACCCAGATACCCAACGTGCGCAGCATCTGTGAAGACAACAACGGTGTCTGGTGGGGTAAAGACAACAATGCGATGGTTAACGGCATTTCGGCGCCCGAGCCGGGGTTTGAGTACTGCTCCCAGGTGCTGGACTTCGTGACGCGTAATGGCGGCGACGCCTTCGAGATACTACCCCTGGTTTCCATCGCGGTACGCAACGATACCTTCAAACTGGTAGAGAATACCTTCAAGGACTGCAGCTCCGGGCCCTGCGTCGACAGCAAACAGCTGGAGCTGTTCGAGATAGACCAGCCGCTGGACACCCCATGGCTCGACAGGAAAGGCGACGAGCTGCCACTGGATGCACTGTCGGCGGGGCAGCAATCCGCCTACGCGGAATTGCAAGACCTGCTTGCAGTGCTCCGCGCCAGCGTCGTCGACTGCCCTGGCGATGGCAACATCGACGGCGTGGTTGACGAAGAGGACCTGCGACAATGGGAAAGCTACGCCAGCGGAGCGGGTCTCTCCAGCGTCTACGACCTGAACCTGGATGGTCGCACGGATGCACTGGATGAGGTTATCATTCAGTCAAATCTTGGCCTGGATTGCAGGGCCGATGGAGGCTAGTGGGCCATGCGTTAGCAACGATGGCACGACAGTTAACACGATTCTTTTGACGCCGTGGCACATCAAAACGTCATGACCTACTCCCTGTTCAAGATTATTCACATCCTCGGTGTCGTCCTGCTGGTTGGCAACGTGACGATCACGTTCATCTGGAAATTCCACGCAGACACTACGCGCGACCCGGTGGTGCTCGCTTTCGCACAGCGTATCGTGACCTGGACCGACTGGGTCTTCACCGCTGGTGGCGCAGCGCTCGTCATGATCGGCGGTTACGGAATGACCGCTGTCGCCCGTATCGATCCCTTCGGGACCGGCTGGCTGCTCTGGAGCCAGATCTGGTTCTACGCCGTCGGGCTTGTCTGGCTGTTCGTTCTGGTACCGTTGCAGATCCTGCAGGCCCGACAGGCACGCGACTTCGCCGTTACCGGCACAATCCCCCAATCCTACTGGCAGCTTTGCGGGTACTGGAACCTGATCGGCATCGCGTCAACGGTGCCTTTTTTGTATGTGCTCTACCTGATGATTGAAAAGAGCTGATGATCGCTCCTCGCCCTCGCCAGGCCACCGCGCATGCCGACGCCATAGCCCTCGAGATACCGGCCCTCAAAGACCTTTTGCAGGCGTGCTCCGTGGCAGGACCGCAAGCGCTTCCGTTTCGCACAGGAGGTCTGACCGACAGACCGGCGCTGCGACGAACGAATTGGGGAAGCCATGGTAGCCTGCCTCGCGGAACTTCTCCCGCAGGCGCAGGGCATCTAATGGGTACTTCAGATAGGTAACGGCAGAGACCACGTCCGCAAAGCCAGCCCCCTGCCCGGCGAGCAGCGCGGCAACATTCACGAGCATACGGTCAGCCTGGGCCTCGAAATTTCCGGGATGCGCGGTGCGCCCGGCCTCGTCGATACTCGCGGTTCCCGAGACCAGAAGTGCCACTTTGTTCATCTCCTCCACTCTCATCCCACGCACGAAGTCAGCACCGTATTCCCCCGCTTCGTTCAGCGTGGGTGAGGTCATGACCCGCCGCTGAAGTGGGCGCCGCTGTTTCACAGCGTAGATGCCAAGGCAAAGATCGTGGGCTTCGGGAACCGGACCCCCACAGATACCCGTGCTGGCCGGCACTGGATCAACCCCTCTCGCCGCAAAGAACTCCCGCCGTGCCCGATTCAGCTGCGGGTAGTCACGAGACATTTAGACGAACAGGGGCAGTCGACACCTCTAGTGGTCGAGCCGGATAACGTCGAACTCCTGAACGCCATGGGATTCAGCCTCTTTCAGCAGGGCAAGAGCGAGGAAGCGGTCGTTACCTACCGCCAGCTTGTAAAGGAACACCCCGGCAGCGCAGGCCATGAGGAACTGGCCCGCTTACTCGAGAAACTCGGGCGGGCGCAGGATGTGCCCGCCATCTGAGTGACTCAGACTTCGCATCGAGACGCCATGCGGCTCAGCGGTCTGCCACAAAGGTGATGAAGACTGCGGCGATTCTCGCCTGAGCAACGGCGGGTCAATGCCAAATTCTGGCGGTTTATCGACTCAGGCGTGTGTGGTGCTACCCTGTTGGCCTCACTGTCGGCCAGCCCTGGGAGTCACCGCCGCAATGAACGAATCGTTGAATCCGGGTTTCACTCTGAATGCGCTGGAAGCAGCTGCGGCGCTCGTGCACGACGCGATGCCCGCCACGCCGCAATACGCGTGGCCAACGCTGGCAGACGCCGTCAGTGCGGATGTCTGGGTTAAACATGAGAACCATACGCCGACGGGAGCTTTCAAGGTCCGCGGTGGCATCACGTTCATGCACTGGCTCCGGCAGACACACCCGGCCTGCCGCGGTGTGGTGACCGCCACTCGTGGCAATCACGGTCAGAGCCAGGCCCGCGCGGCTGCCGCGTGCGGTCTTTCCGCCACGATTGTTGTGCCACGCGGGAATGCGCGGGAGAAGAACGCGGCCATGCGTGCCTTCGGCGCAACGCTAGTGGAGCATGGCGACGACTTCGACGAAGCCCGCCAGGAAGCGGCAGGCATCGCGGCAAAAGAAGATCTCTTTCTGGTACCTCCCTTTCATCCCGCCCTGGTCACCGGGGTGGCAAGCTATGCCCTGGAGCTGTTTCGGGCGGTAGACCACATCGATACGCTGTACGTGCCGATCGGCTGCGGCTCCGGCATCTGCGGCGTTATTGCCGCGCGTGATGCCCTCGGCCTTGATACCGAAATCGTCGGTGTCGTGTCGGATGCCGCGCCTGCGGCCGGTCGCGCCTTCCACAGCGGAAAAGCCGAGTCGACGGACAGCGCCCACACCTTTGCCGATGGCATGGCCGTCCGGACCGTCGTGCCGGAGGCACTGGCGATCTACCGTCGCGGCGCCAGTCGCATCATTGAAGTCAGCGATGACAACGTGGCGGAAGCCATGCGCATGTACTTTCGCCACACGCACAACGTCGCCGAAGGTGCCGGCGCCGCCCCGCTCGCCGGGCTTATGCAGGAGCAGGAACGCCAGCGCGGGCGTCGCGTCGCCGTCATCCTGTGTGGCGGCAATGTGGATACGGACATTTTCCGGACCGTCCTGTCCGGCTCCACCCCAAGCCCCTGACTCAGGGTAACTGCAGCTCTGCGATACCTGACGCTCTGGCAAACTCGTTGAATGCCGGTATGTCCCGATTCAGGATTCCATTTAACGCGTCTTCATAGCCGGACCAAAGGCGAAGGTAATCCTGCGTGACTTCCCGGAATCCATCGGTCAACGGAATATCGGAGCCGTGCATGCGACCCAGAAGATCCTTGACCTTGAGCATCAACCGGCCTTCATGCTGGTAGACGTTCTGAAAGGTCTTGAGCTCTTTTTGCAGGATTCTGGCAATCCAGTCGTCGATGACTGCGTCCAGCGCGTCAACCCGGGCGAGAGTCACGTCATCGCTGTTGAGTTCGGCAAGCAGTGCAAGCTGCTTTTTGACCAGGCGCAGCTCCTTCACAGCGGTACCCATTGCAGTTGCGGCATCCATCAGTGAGGCGGAAAGCGCATCCATCTCGGCATACTCCCTGAGATTGGATGGCGTGTCGCCTCCCAGTCTGGGGTCGACGCGAATACGGAAGTCCTTCTCGTGAATGTCGTCGCCCAGCGTCATGCGGACGGTGTAATTACCCGGGACGGCGGTATAGGCGTCCATGCTCGTGGAAACGTTGTAAATTTCCGGGAGACACTCGAATGTGCCGACCTGCATGTCCCAGACCCAGAGGTTATCGCCCGGGTCGGTCGATATCGTGTCGGGGTGCGGCGCGGCTGCCCTGCCCATGCCACAGGTGGTCCGGTCCTCGTCCGAGCTATCCGAATACACGATCTCGCCCTTGCTGTTGAGAATATCGAACCTGAGCGGTGCATCCGTTGCCTTGCCGAGAATGTAGTGAACCTGTATGCCTCGCGGCGGATTGGCCCCGGGGCCGTTATCCGGATAACCATTCGATATGTTGCGAATCTGATCACGTGGCCTGAGCAGTACGGGGCGGGATTCGGCGAGACCATCAGCGAGCTGCTGGAGAGGCGTTACGTCATCGAGTATCCACAGCGCGCGACCCTGGGTGGAGACAACAAGGTCATCCTGCTGCAGATAGAGATCAGTGATCGGTACCTGCGGCAGATTCTGCTGCAGGCTCTGCCAGTTGTCGCCATCGTCGAAAGATACGAAAAGACCGTTTTCGGTACCCGCATAAAGCAGTCCCGGACGCCTGGGGTCGACGCGCACCGATCGCGCAAACGTGGTCTCCGGTATCCCATCGACAATTTTCTGCCATGACGCGCCATAGTCATGGGTTCTGTAAATGCTCGGTGTGAAATCGTTCATCTTGTAACCGGCACGGGCAAAGTACATCGTGCCAGGATCGTGCGGTGACGCATCGATGACGTTAATAATCCCCTCACGCAAACCCTTTGGCGTTACGTTTTCCCAGGTCTTACCACCGTCACGCGTCAGATGCACCAGCCCATCATCCGAGCCCGTCCAGATGACCCCCTTTTCGATCGGGCTTTCCGCAATCACAAACAGATTGTTATAGCTTTCCGCGGTAATCTGCTCGTTCGAGATCGGGTAGCCGCCCAGGCCCTGATGCGCCTTGTTATTGCGCGTGAGATCTTTGCTCAGAACCTCCCAGCTGATGCCGCGGTCTGTCGACCCCATCAGATACTGTGATCCGTAGTAGATCTGGTCAGGATTGTGAGGCGAAACGATAACAGGGCCGTTCCAGTTGGCCCGATATCGGAGATTCTTCGGCTGCTCACCGGTGACCCGCTCAGGGTATGGCCGCACGTTCCGATATTGTCGGGTATCCCGATTCCACTCGCCCAGCATGCTGGCGAAGTAGGTGGTATAGACATATTTAGGATCGTTGGGGTCGAATGCGATAGTCGCGCTTTCGCCCGACCCTATTGACCACCAGTGCTTCGTGCCAATGCCGCCTGCCTCGAATCCGCCACTCATACTCTGGCTCGCGATCGTGATGCCATTTGAATCCTGCTGTGCGGAGTAGATGCGGTAGGGATAGGCATTGTCAGTGATAACGCGGTAGAACTGACCGGTTGGCTGATTCATTTGCGATGACCACGTTCTGCCACCATCCATCGTTACGTTGGCACCGCCATCATTGCCGTTGATCATAATGTTGCTGTTGGAGGGGTTTATCCAGATGGCGTGATGATCCACGTGAGGCGCCTGGTAAATCTCAAAGTTCTTTCCGCCATCAATGGACTTTATCAGCACGCCGTTCATCACCCAGACTTCATCTTCATCGTTAGGGTCGGCGGTAATGTGCATGTAATACCAGGCACGCGCCCAGGTGTTGGGGTCATCGCTGACCTGCGTGAAGCTCTCCCCTGCATCGTCAGAGCGGTAAACACCGCCCTGGCCATCCTTGGCCTCGACAGCCAGGTAGACGATCTTCTGATTCGCCGGGGAAATCGTGATGCCCATCTTGCCCTTGAGCGTCGGCAGCCCACGGGTGATTTCTTTCCAGGTGTCGCCGCCATCCGTGGTCTTGTAAACGCGACTTCCCGGTCCGCCACTCTTGACGACCCAGGGTTTGCGACGGAAATCCCAGCTTGTCGCCATGAGGACATTTGGGTCAGACGCGTCCATCGTCATGTCAGCGAAACCCGAGTCCTCGTTGACGTAGAGGACCTTCGACCACGTTTCGCCACCGTCCGTGGACTTGTAGATTCCGCGCTCCTCGTTCGGACCCCAGGGGTTGCCCTGCCCCGCCAGATACACAATATCCGGGTTGCGCGGGTGAATATGAATCCGGCTGATGTGGCGTGTCTCTGCAAGCCCCATATGTTGCCAGGTCCGACCCGCGTCGGTGGATTTATAAACCCCATCCCCATGCGAGGTCTTCACGCCGCGTACCGGACCTTCACCGGTGCCGACAAAAATGATGTTCGGATCACTTTTCGCGACATCGATAGCACCTATGCCAACGGTATTGAAAAAGCCGTCGGAGACATTCTCCCAGGCAGCACCCGCGCTTGTGGTTTTCCAGACACCGCCTCCCGTCGCCCCGAAATAGTAGGTAAGGGGATCATTTTCGATGCCGGCGACTGCGGTAACCCGACCCCCGCGGAATGGACCGATATTCCGGTACTTGAGGGTCTGATAAAGCTCTGGCGCCACCGTGTCGACCGCCTTCGCCGGGGCAGCCGACAAGGACCCTGACAAAAGGCACGCAAGGAAAACCGCAATTGTGCCGATGCGGCCACTGACTCTTCTCATATCAAGCTCCCCGTTACGTGCCAATGCAGGCGATTGCGGTGTCACCATCGCCCGAGACGCATTGGACAAGGCTCATGCCGTAATATATTTTATATGATCTACAAAGTAGACAATTATGCCCATGGCCGCAAGCAAAGCATTCAGCTCCCGACGCCTCCTGCACTTCATTGCTTTGCTCGTAATCTCAGGCATCGCCAGCGCTGATCCTTATCCGGTCAATCCACGCATCGATATTGAGCACTACCGCTTCGACATTTCACTCTCCGATGCCAACGATGTCATTGATGTGCAGGCGACCATCGACGTCAGTCTGCTGGATCCCTCGCTTCGCCAATTCGAACTTGATCTTGTCCAGCGCTCCGCTGCGCGCGGCGATCGCGGCATGACGGTCAGCTCAGTGACATCCGGCGGGGCACCCCTGCGCTACGCTCACCGCGAAGACCGGCTGCTGATCGAAGTGCCGTCCGCGGCAACCGCTGGCGGCCGGATATCCGTAGAGCTTCGCTATGCCGGCACACCCGACGACGGTCTTGTCATTGGCACAAACAAGCATGGCGACCGCACGTTTTTCAGCGATAACTGGCCCGACAAGGCCCGCCACTGGCTGGCGACCGTGGACCACATTGCTGACAAGGCCACGTCGGAGTTTGTGGTAAGGGCCCCGAGCCGCCTGCAAGTCGTTTCCAACGGCCTTCAGATAGAGCGGACGAATCTCGACAGCGCGGTTACCCTGACACACTGGCGACAGTCAGTACCGGTGTCGCCCTGGCTGTTTGTCGTCGCAGCCACGGAATTTGCCGTGCAAAGGGTCGACACCTTCGATCACAAGACGATCGAGACCTGGGTCTACCGGCAGGACCGTGACGCCGGTTTTCACGACTTCGCGGTGCCCACGAAAGACGCCCTCGCCTTCTACACCTCCTACGTGGGCAACTTCGAGTACGAGAAACTGGCCAATATTCAGTCGAACAGCGTCAGTGGCGGCATGGAAGCATCCTCGGCCATTCTCTATGGTGAAGATGCGGTAACCGGCGAACGTAGCCGACGCTGGCAGTCCGTGATCGTGCATGAAATCGCGCACCAGTGGTTCGGCAATTCGGTGACTGAAAAGTCATGGGACGATGTCTGGCTCAGCGAGGGGTTTGCCACCTACTTCACCTATCTGTACTTCGAGCATGCAAAGGGTCATGAGGAATTCGCGCGCTATCTGATGGAAGCCCGCGACAGCGCCATCGAGTTTGCCGCAGAGAATCCCGAGTATCGTATCGTTCACGAGAATCTTCAGGACATGGCCGAGGTAACGACCGGCCAGACCTACAACAAGGGCGCCTGGATACTGCACATGCTGCGGACCCGGATCGGCGACGACAGGTGGTGGCGCGGCATCCGCAACTACTACCGAAAATACCGTAATGCAACGGCGTCAACCGACGATTTCCGGCGCGAAATGGAATGGGCCTGTGGCTGCGATCTGCAACAGTATTTCAACTACTGGCTGCGCACGGGTAGCCGCGTAATACTCGATGGTGGCTGGCACTACGAGGCAGACGCCAATCGTGCGCATATTGCCCTTAAGCGCTCAGGGCATTCCGCCGGCTCCCCGGACATGACACTGCAGGCAGCTGTCTACTACGCTGACACTCCGGTGCCCGATATCGTATCGATACCGCTGGACGAGAGGGGCGGCTCGATCACGATCGACGCGCGCTCAAAGCCAACAAGCATAATGCTGGACCCGAATACGCGTCTGCTTGCAGCCTGGACTTTCGCCGAGCGGAGTCCCGCCGAGCGGAGTCCCGCCGAGCGGAGTCCCTGAGCGGGCATAGCGCCCATGAGTAAGAAACGATAACAACGCAGCCTACTGGAGGTGTCCTTTGTTAAATACATTCCATGCACGGCCCGTCATGCCCCCGCTGATCCTGTCGATCATTGGCGCAATCAGCCTGAATATCGCCGCCGCGACAAACGCCGTTACACCGCCCGAACCGGCACCGGTAGAGTCCCGAACCGAAGGCGAGGGCCCGTACGACCGGCTCATTCTGCGCGGTGGCTACATGGTGGACGGCACGGGGGCGCCCACACAGGGGCCGGTCGATATCGTCGTTGAAAATGACCGTATTGTGGAAATACGTGTCGTGGCTGCGCCAAAGCTTGCAATCGACCCGTCCAATCGCCCGCCACTCGACGGCGGCACAGAGATCGATCTGGCCGGTGCTTACATTCTGCCTGGCTTTATCGACACACACCTGCACCTGCATACCAGAAAGTCTGGACAGAACGTCGATCCGGAATACGTGTTGAAAATGTGGCTGTCGCACGGCATCACACACGGGCGCACCCTAGGCGCCGACAATACGAGATGGACCATTGATACCGCCAGGCGCAGTCGCGACAACGCCATCACGGGACCGAGGTTCGAGGTCTATCCCATGTTTGGCAGGCCCGAAATTGGATTGCCTGAGCCGACGACAGCGGCGGCCGCTCGCGAACAGGTGCGCTTAATGAAAAAAC
The DNA here is from genome assembly GCA_964613795.1 of uncultured Alteromonadaceae bacterium. GTDB lineage: Bacteria > Pseudomonadota > Gammaproteobacteria > Pseudomonadales > Halieaceae > Chromatocurvus. The sequence continues at coordinate 67,308 of CAZTJR010000006.1, forward strand.
TGGGCGCGTCGGGCGTCAAGTTCATCGGCGCGCCGGAAGAGGTGCTGAATGCCGCTCTCGACGAGGCGGTCAAGCAGGGCCTGAATTCGACCATGCATCACGCCCAGATCGCCGTCATGTATGCCAATGCACTGGACACCTCCGCTGCGGGCCTGAAGTCAATGGAGCACTGGTACGGGTTGCCGGAAGCCATGTTCGAGGACCGACAGATTCAGCGCTACCCGGCAGACTACATCTATCAGGATGAGCAGAACCGCTTTGCCGAGGCAGGACGGCTGTGGGAGCAGGCCGCAAAGCCGGGCTCAGACAAGTGGAACGAAGTCATGGACACCCTGCTGGAGCGCGACTTCGCCCTGTCACCCACGTTCACAGCCTACATTGCAACCCGTGATGTCATGCGCATGGCGCGTGCCAAATGGCACGAGGAATACACCATGCCAAGCTTGTGGGACTGGTATCGCCCGAATCGCGATGCGCACGGGTCATACTGGTTCGACTGGACGCTCGAGGATGAATTGCAGTGGAAAAAGAACTACCAGCTCTGGATGCAGTTCGTGAATGAATACAAGAATCGCGGCGGCCGCGTTACCGTCGGCTCTGACTCCGGGTACACCTACAATCTTTATGGCTTCGGGCACATCATGGAAATGGAGCTCCTTTACGAAGCCGGATTCTCTGGCCTTGAAGTCATCCACGCGGCAACACTGCAAGGCGCTCGACAGCTCGGTATTGACGCCGACTTCGGGTCTATTGAAGTTGGCAAAAAGGCCGACTTCGTCATCGTCGAGGAGAATCCGCTCGCCAATCTGCACGTGTTGCTGGGTACAGGCACGGTGCGCCTCAACGACGAATCCGGGGAAGTCGAGAGGGTTGGCGGCATCCGCTACGTGATCAAGGATGGTATCGTGTACGACGCTGTGGAGATGAGGCGCGATATTCGCGGCATGGTCAGAAGGGAAAAGGAACGCCTCGGCATCCCACCGGGACCCATGCCGATCGAGACGGTACCCTTCGAAAACTGACAGCACGCGATAGACGTTCACGTTGACGGTGCCAAAGAGAGGGCAGGCGGTCTATGCAAACAGATAATCCGCAAGCGCAGGATTTCGATGGCCGCGTGGCGCTGGTCACAGGGGCCGCCTCGGGGATGGGCGCAGCGACGGCGAAAGAGCTCGCCGCGCGCGGTGCGCGGGTCGTCATCCTGGATCAGAACAAGGAACCTGCCGACGCTCTTGCAGGCCGGATTGACGGCATGTCCGCTATTGTCGGCGACATCAGCGACCCGGCATTCTGCTCGCGCGCGGTAGGAGAAGCCGTCGACCGGCACGGCCGGCTGGACGTTCTGGTCAACTGCGCGGGCATCATCGTCCGGGCTGACGCTGCCGGCACCAGCGATGACGACTGGCGGCGCATCATCGACGTCAACATCGGCGGCGTGTTTTTCATGTCACGTGCAGCAGTGGCGATCATGCGGTCGCAGAAAGGTGGAGCCATCGTGAACTACGGCTCCATCTGGGGTGAGGTTGGCGCGGCCGGCGTCATGGCCTACTGCGCGACAAAAGGGGCGGTGCACCAGATCACGCGGGCAATGGCACTCGACCACGTCGACGACGGCATCCGCATCAATGCGGTTGCACCCGGCGAGGTCAACACACCGATGCTTGCTTTCGGGCGGGCATCGCCACCATCGACGACGGACCTGCAGAAGCTCGCCGATGAAACCATTCCGATGCGTCGACTCGCTGAAGCCGGCGAGGTCGCACGAGTCGCCGCGTTTCTCGCCTCCGATGCGGCAAGCTACATGACCGGAGCCATTGTCACGGTGGATGCAGGGTACACCGCGCGCTGACAGAACAGATCCAGGCCTCAAGACGGCCACTGCAAGTAAGGGAAATCGTCATGGACTATCGCAGCCTAGGGCGCAGCGGTCTGAAAGTCTCATCCATCGCACTGGGCACCGACAACTTCGCTAATCCCACGCCCGAGAGCGAGGTCGAACAGATCATCGATCGCGCACTCGCTGCCGGCATCAATCTGTTCGACACAAGTGACATGTATGCCGGTGGCGAGTGCGAGAGGATCATTGGACGCGCACTGAAGAAGAACGGCAGGCGCAACGATGTTGTGCTGGCGACCAAGGTGCACTACCCGACAGGTCCCGGGCCCAACGATTCGGGCAATTCCAGGCTGCACATCATGCGCGCCTGTGAGGCATCGCTGAACCGGCTTGGCGTGGATCACATCGATTTATACCAACTGCACCGCCCATCGCCCGATATACCGGTCGAAGAAACGATCCGTGCCCTGACCGACCTGGTCCGTCAGGGCAAGGTGCGCTACATCGGCTGCTCGACACATCCGGCGTGGAAGGTCATGGAAGCGCTGATGACGAGTGAACTCAAGGGCCTCGAGCGGTTCATCTCTGAGCAGCCGCCGTACAACCTTCTGGACCGCCGTATAGAAAATGAACTTGTGCCGCTTTGCAAGGCATACGGCCTCGGGCTGATCCCATGGTCTCCAATGGCAATGGGTATTCTCGCCGGACGTTACGCCGATGTGCGCAACAGGCCTGACGGTTCACGTGCCGTGCTGCGCGGTGGCATCTATGCCGAACGCGTCACGGCGCGCGGTATCGAGATTGGCCGGCAATTCGTGAGTCTGGCGCAGGATCACGGCATTTCACCCGCTCAGCTTGCGGTCCTGTGGGTCAAGGAGCAGCCAGGCATCACGGCTCCGCTGATAGGACCAAAAACCGTCGAGCAACTGGAGCATCTGCTGCCCGTGGCCGGAATGTCGCTGAGTGACAACCTGCGCGCGGCCTGCGACCAGCTGAACCCGCCCGGCAGCGCTGTTACAGACTTCCACAATTCAGCGGCCTGGATGAAGACCAAAATACGCGAGTGAGGCGCGCAGTGAGGTCGGCCATCCTGGGGGGCCCATGCGACTGTCCGATGGCACCTCTCCAATTAATATATTATATATTTAGAAAGTGGCAAGGTGACATCACGGACAATGGTGTGGTCCCGTCCATCCAGCCCATCGGAGAGATCGAATGAAAAAAATCGCACTTGCGCTGCTGCTGACGCCCTGGGCAGCCCTCGCCCAGAATCCGAATCTCGTTCTGCCGCCTGGCTGGGCCGATGACCCGCCGGCTCTCAATTCGCTGGTGCAGTTCGCACGCAGCGAGAGCGACCTGAGGAATGCCATTCACCGTTACGTGCTCGATCTCGAGGCGATCGAGCGACGGTATGAAGTGCAGTATTCGCCGATGCGCATTCAGCGGCTTTCTCAATAGCCCAGTCATCGGCTGGCGCGCCGCCAATCACATCGCACACCTTTCCGAGGTCCTGGCGGACTGGAACACGTTCTATGACGGGTACGACCCGATGTACAACTTCTGGGTTCCGGCGCCCTACGCACGCGTCGTCGCGGCCCTTGAGGCTTACCGGCAGGCAGTCGATACGCACCTGGTTGGAATTGTCGAGGGTGAAAGTGCACCCATTATCGGCGATCCCGTGCTAGCGGACGGGCTGCGCGCTGACCTTGCTGTCGAAATGATCCCGTAATCCGCCGAAGAACTGATACGCATCGGTGAACGCGAGTTCAAATGGATTGAGGAACAGGTCCGCATTGTCGCAAATGACATGGGCTTCGGCGACGACTGGAAGGCCGCGCATGAGCATGCGCGGCAACACACCCCATTCCAATTTTGGCACGCTGCAGCATGAGCTCGTTCCCGGCCACCACATGCAGAGCTTTCTGACCCAGCGCTTCAACCCTCATCGAGGCGAACTCGACCGCACCCCCTTCTGGGGTGAAGGCTGGGCGCTACACTGGGAGTTTGTGCTGTTGAAAACAGACTTCCCGCGCAATGATGCAGACCGCATCGGCATGCTGCTCTGGCGCCTGCACCGCGCCGCCCGCATCGTGTTTTCTCTGAACTATCATCTGGATCGCTGGTCGCCGCAGGAGGCGATCGATTTCCTGGTTGACCGGCGCACTGCAGTTCCAGGCGCTGTACGAGGAAATCGTGACGTCCGGCAG
>CAZTJR010000006.1:71451-100486 GCA_964613795.1 uncultured Alteromonadaceae bacterium
TGACCGGCGCACTGCAGTTCCAGGCGCTGTACGAGGAAATCGTGACGTCCGGCAGGATGACGCCAACCGAGTTCCATGATGCGGTAATGCAGGGCGGTCGGCTACCGGTGGAACTGGTGCGCGCGCGGCTGCTGGGACAGCCGCTATCAGAGAATTTCAGGAGCTCGTGGCGCTTCTACGGCGATCCATAGCGGGCTCACTGCCGATGCCCGGAAGCGGACTGATCAGCGGAGAGCTGGCTGATGCGCACGGGCAAAGGCTATTCCGACATTGCCGGGACCTTCTGCACGACACCCTCCTCTCGCATCAGCGCCTCGAGGTCATCGAGTTCCGAGGGCAGGAAGTCTGTAAAGTTTTCGGCACCCGTCGCCGTTACGACGACCGTGTCTTCATACCTGAGATAAAGATTCTCTTCCGCTACCCGCAGCGTGGGATCAACCGAGAAAACCAGACCCGGCCTGAGAGGCTCGCCTTTGTAGGTTCCCACGTCGTGTACCGCCATGCCGACCGGATGCGAGAATGCGCCACTGCCATTCTCGACCATTTCCCGTGCAGCCGACGCGTAGCGCGGGTTCGAGAACGTATTCTCAGCAAACCAGGCTTCCATTGCTTCAGCGGCCTCTTCGAGAATCGCCTCTGGCGTGACCCCGGGACGTATACGCTCAATCAGTAAGTCACGATAACGCAATATGGGCTCCAGCAGTTCGCGTTGTTCAGCAGTGAACTTGCCGCTGACCGGCCACATGCGGCCAATATCGCTGACGTAGTAGCGATAGTCAGGCGCATAATCCATGAGGACGAGGTCGCCGGACTCGAGCTTGCGGGAATTGCGGAAGTAGTGGGGCATGTTGATATTGTCCGTACCGCTGGCGGTTATCGATCGATAACCATCGAGTCGCGCGCCATTGACAAGGAATACGTAGCGCGCAGCAGCATCCAGCTCGTACTCATACACGCCCGGGCGCGTGCTGCGAATCGCCTCCATGACGCCATATCCGGCAATCTCCGATGCGCGCCGCAAAAGCGCGATTTCGCGTTCGCTCTTGATGCTTCTGAGTTCGTCAAGAACAGGCGACAGATCGAGGACCTGCAGTTCCGGTCCGCTGTAGGGCTTGGGCCCGCGGGTCTTCAGCAGGCTTATAAGACGGATTTCCCTCGGAATTCGGCCATCCCAGTAATCGTTGGCGATATTCGTGTTCGCGAGCTCAATCTCGTAGCGGCTTTGTGCGTAGCCCTCGGCCGGACGAAACGGCGTATAAAGTGCCGGGGCCGGCTTGCCGAGCGTTTCCCGGAGCCAGTCACCGTGCATGTCTTGCGTGCTCATGACGAAGTCAACACCTGTCAGCTGTCTGACTAGGTCGACATCGGCTGCGGACAGCACCTTGCCCTCTCCACGCTCAAGCCGCTCGTTCTGCGGCGGCAGAAAAAGCGTCACCGTGCGATCGCGCCCGTCCAGCCAGAGATAACTGTGCGCTGTCTCGATACCGGAGAGGTAATAGAAGGAATTTGTCTGCCGCGGATACTCGAATCCGCGCGCGGACGGCGCGCCCTGAACGAGCGCGACAGCATTGTCACCAATACGGTCAAACACGCGATTCCAGCGATCGCGAAACTCCTCGGGTGGAAAATCCGACTGATAGTGCTGCGCCTGTGCCGACGCGAACAGCAGAAACAGGGGTATGACGATCCATTGGCGAGCTGTCATCGATGCCTCCCGACACAGGGGGTAGACTTACCCCGACGCGATATATTTTATATTATCGGACACCAATGGCCGCCTCAAGCGGCGAACTGAAGCCAGCGAGGGCCCTTACGTGAACCTTTCCCGCCGATCACTGATTCAAAACGTTGGCCTTGGACTGGCCAGCGCCAGTCTCGCCTCGCGCACGCTGGCGAAGACCGGCAGCAGTTCAGAATCTCTGCTTGTCAGCAACCGCGAACAACCGGAACCGGCGCCAACCGGATACGACCGTCTTCCACTGTCCTGGTACCAGGCAACCACACAGCGCCTGAAGGACCGCCTGAGCCCCCTCGGCATCGACGCAATCGTCCTGCAGCGCGATGCCAATGCCGTCTACTTCAGCGGCTGTTTTCGCGGCAGCGGTGAGCGAACCACCTGGTTGATGTTCCCGATGAAGGAGAAAGATACCGCCTACTGGTTTTCGCCGGGCATCGACCGGGACCTGATCACATCCTGGTGGTGCACCGAGAACGAATACTATTTCTGCTACCCTCACGCAGAAGGTGGATTCCCCAACAAGGGCAATGTCAGCACCGGCCCTGCCGTCGATCTGTTCGACTGGATGCTCCAGGGCCTGCAGAAGCACGAGCTCGCCGGCAAGCGCCTGGGCGTTGATTTCGACCTTTCTCCGGCCCAGCTGGCATCAGCCGCAAAGAGGCTCCCGGGGACGACGTTCGTCAACATCAGCGATCACTGCATGCACATGCAGATGCGAAAGACGCCCGAAGAAATTGCGCTGTGCCAGCGGGCCTACCGATACTTCGACAGAATTCACGCATTCTCACGAGACTTCATACTTGAACACGGCACGAGCACAACAGACTTCGCCATCGGTGAAGCCCTGCGCACCTACGGCATCAACCTGTTGATGGAGGACATCAGACACGACGGGCGACCCCACAACGCGGTCGGCATGCTGCTGACATCAGAGTACGTCCGCGCCGGCATCGCGACCGCATATCCACATCCGAACCAGTTCTTCCACGCAGCCGTTGAGAAAGGCCAGTCGGTTTACGTCAATACCGACATCAAGATTGGCGGCTGTGGCGGTGAGGGTTACCGCAATTACCTGATCGCGCCGTGGACAGATCACCAGGACAAGCTCTGGCAGGTAGTGGCCGAGACCGTCGAGATCATGGTGGAAAAGACCCGCCCCGGTGCGATCTGTCACGACGTCGCCCGTGCCGTTCACGAACACCAGATCAAGCGGGGCATGCAGGAATACATCTACCACCGACCCGGACACGGCACCGGCCAGAACTTTACCGGTCACCAACCGCCTTTCCTCGCCCTTGGCGATGAGACCGTGATAGAGGAAGGGATGATGTTCAGTGTCGAACCCGGCCTCATGGACCCGAGCCAGGGGGTGGGTATCAACCCCAGCGACAATCTGCTGGTCACGAGCAAAGGCAGCGTGTTGATGACACGGGTGCCATTTTCCAGGGAATGGAGCTACCTGACACTTTGATCCCGTTACTGGCAAAGGATCGCGCTGCTGCGCAATCGCACGCTGATGCGGCCCTGGCTGACGTTTCCGAGATCGCACTTACGTAGTCAGCTGCCGATTTATCATATATTATATATATTTCTGCGGCGCCGAATCCCGGGGCAACGGACGTGGCGGCGCTGGCATCCGGAAGCAGGCGATTAAACACCGGAGAGCGTCCTGCTGGCGGCAGACGCAGTATGGTAGTGCGCACATGGGAAGCATGACTATGAAGCTTGAAGGCATATACGTACCCTTGATAACGCCGTTTGCCGGCGATCTGTCGATCGACTACGACGCGTATGGCGACGTCATAGACTGGCAGATCGAGAACGGCACACACGGCATCATTGTGGGCGGATCCACCGGCGAGTTCTTCTCGCTGAACGATGAGGAGCGCGAGGCGCAGATGCGCTTCGCCGCCGAACGTATCGCCGGTCGCGTGCCGCTGATCGCAGGCATAAACGACATGCTTCCCGCGCGCACGTACTCCCACGCGAAAATCGCCAGGGATGCCGGCGCGGACGCACTGCTCGTCGCGGCACCGCCCTACTCGCTGCCAAGCCAGCGCGAACTCGTCGCCCACTGCCTGAAGATCGACCGGATCGCCGACCTCCCCATCATTCTCTACAACTACCCGGGACGCACCGGCGTCAACATGGAGGAGGAATTTCTCGAGCGCGTGGCGCAGAGTAAAAATGTCATCGCCATCAAGGAGTCCAGCGGCGATATCGATCGCATGCACATGCTCGCGCGCGAGTTCCCGCAGCTTCAGCTCAGTGCCGGCGCGGAACACCAGGTTCTCGAATTTTTTGCCTGGGGAGCGCGCAGCTGGGTATCGGTCGTCGCCAATTTCTTCCCCGTCGAGGCCCGCCGCTTTTACGAGATCTGCGTGCTGGAGGGCGACTTCACGACCGGCCGCAGGATCATGAGCACGCTGCTGCCGCTGATGCTCTGCCTTGAAATGGGTGGCAAGTTCCTGCAGAGCGTAAAGTATGCCTGCGAGCTCATGGATCGCCCCGGGGGCGCGGTCCGCGGCCCGTTGACGCCGATGAAAAAAGAGCTCAGACGAGACGTATTCCAGATCGTTCAGACCGCGCATACGACGCTGCAGTCAATCCTCGCGGAAAAGGACTAAATCATGTCAAACCTGCTGACCCACGAAGAATATCAGGCCATCGCCCGAGACCTCACGCTGCCACTGAACGCCTATATAAACGGCAAGTTCACAGCACCGAAGTCCGGCAACAGAATGGATACCGTCAATCCGGCAACCGGTGAGCATCTCGGTGCTATGGCAAACTGCGATGCTGAGGATGTCGACCATGCTGTTACCAAGGCTCGCGAGGTATTCGATCGCGGTGAATGGTCACGCATGCATCCCAGTGAGCGGAAGGAGGTCATGATTCAGCTCTGCAAGCTGATGCAGCGTGACCGGCACCAGTTGGCAGTGCTCGAAAGCCTCGAGTCCGGGAAGCCGATCCGCGAGTGTCAGATGACCGACGTGCCCGAAACCATTAACTGTCTTAAATGGCACGCAGAAGCCACCGACAAGCTGTACGACCAGATTTCGCCCTCTGGCGATGACGCGATGGGACTGATAGTGCGCGAGCCTGTCGGCGTTGCGGCCTGTGTCCTGCCCTGGAATTTCCCGCTGATGATGCTGGCCTGGAAGATAGGTCCGGCGCTTTCCGCGGGGAACTCCGTCATCGTCAAACCCGCTGAACAGACAAGCATGACGGCCCTGAAAGTCGCAGAGCTCGCCAGCGAGGCGGGATTGCCCGACGGGGTACTTAACGTCCTCCCCGGCGACGGGCCCAGTGCGGGCGAATCGATCGGCCTCCACGACGGCATACAGGTCGTCTCGTTTACAGGCTCGACCGAAGTCGGCAGGCGTTTTCTTGAGTATTCTGCCCGCAGCAACCTGAAGCGGATAGTGCTGGAGTGCGGCGGCAAGAACCCGGCGCTGGTACTCTCTGATGCTCAGGATCTGGAGCATGCCGCCAGGCATATCGTCTATGCGGCGCTGTGGAACATGGGTCAGAACTGCACCGCCAACTCGAGAATTATCGTACACCGTGACGTCAAGGATGAGCTGGTCGAGCGCATCCAGGGCCAGCTCCGGGAGTGGAAAACCGGAGCACCGCTAGACCCGGCAAACCACCTGGGAGCGATCATCAGCAAAGAACAGTACGACAAGATTCTGGCCTATATCGAAACAGGAACGAAAGAAGGCGGCAAGGTGATTGCCGGCGGCAAGGCCATCACGGCCGGCGACGGATTGTTTATCGAGCCGACCATCTTCGACAACGTCACCCCTGACATGACGATCGCGCGTGAGGAAATTTTCGGTCCGGTCGTCGCCATCATTGAGGTTTCCTCGGACGCAAAGGGACTCGAGCTCGCCAATGAAACCTGTTACGGGCTACAGGCATCCTTATACACATCGAATGTCAGAAACGCACACCGCTATGCGCGCGCACTGCAGGCTGGCACTGTGTCGGTCAATTGCTACGCAGAGGGCGACATCGCGACACCCTTTGGCGGCTACAAGCTGTCTGGCTTCGGTGGCCGTGACAATTCCCTGCAGGCGCACGAGCAATACTGCGAGACGAAAACGATCTGGATCGACCTGAGCGACGATTCGATCGATGAAGACGTATGACTGCGACAGTCTGACGCCTCTGAATCACGTGTCTCCAGCGCGCACCGGCATTGACCGCAGTCCGGCACACTGCCTTTCCGAGCGACTGGCAAGCGCGCTCCATCTTGCAAGCGCCTTGGCTCTGGTCGCGGCACTAATCGGCTTTTCCGGGACTGCCGCGACGGCCGACACCACGATCGTCATTACCGATGTCACGCTGATCGACGGCACGGGTGCGGGTCCCAGGCACAACGTGACGGTGCGGGTGCAGAATGGTGTGATCACCGACCTGGGCATGGCCGGGGAGATAACCGGAGATGCCGAACACATCGATGGACATGGCAAGTACCTCCTTCCCGGCTTTATCGATGCCAATGTGCACGCATCCATTTACGGTAACTCCAGCCGAAGGGAAACCGTTGTCAGGTACGGCCAGCGCAACACCGAACTCGCGCTCGAATTCGCACAGCGACAGCTGAAGTACGGTGTAACAACCGTGCGCGACAGCTACGGGGCGCTGGAGCCGCTCCTGGAGGTCCGCGACCGCATTAATTCAGGCGAGGCTATTGGCGCGCGTCTATTGGTGGCCGGGAATATCGTCGGCTGGGGCGGGCCATTCTCGATGACGTTTTCGCTGATGCGTGAGTCCGAGCTTACTCTGTTCCAAGCAATGTGGAACGACCACATCGCCCAGGGGGTCGGTGAGGATCTTATGGACATGGGCCCTGATGAAGTGCGCGTTGCAATCAATGCCTACCTCGATAAGGGACCCGACTTCATCAAGTACGGTGGCACGAGCCATTTTTTCAAGCCCTCGCTCATCGGCTTCTCGCCGCGCGTACAGAAAGTCATCGTCGAGGAAACGCACAGGCGCGGTCTCATCGCGGAAACCCACGCCACCAGTCCCGAGGCACTGCGCCTGGCTGTGGAAGCGGGGATCGACCTCATCCAGCATCCGGAGATCCTGACCCGCGACTACCCGGATGAGCTTATCGACCTGATCGTCGAACGTGACGTGATCTGCGGCCTGCGCTCGAACACGCTTGCTGGTAAACCCTGGCGCGAACACCTTGAGACACAGCTGCGGGTCGAAGCAGAGCTGGACGGCGCAGCAGCACCGCGGACGTCGGCCGAGCGCCGCGATCGGGAGCGGCAGCTGAATCGGGACTACGGGATTCAGCGTCGCAATGCAGAAAGGCTGATCGCGCGCGGCTGTCGTATCACGATAGCCACGGACAACTACCAGGGCCGGGCACCGGAGTTCCGCAAAACGCCAAAACCCAAGATTCATGAAGCGGGGATCGGCAGCATTCTCGCCATTGAAGGGCTGGTCGAACTCGGCATGAGTGAGATGGACGCCATCGTCGCCGCGACACGCAACGGTGCGATCGCCGCCGGATTGCTCGATCGGATCGGCACCATCGAAATCGGCAAGGAGGCTGACATGCTGCTGCTGTCCGCGGACCCGCTTGACGATATCTCCAATATCCGGAAACTCGATACCGTTATCGCCAGGGGCCGGCGGGTGAACATTGAGGCACTGCCTGAGAGCCCACTGTTTTACACCGGCCCACTCCCCCGGGACGCGGTTCATGAGCACACAGTCACGCCGGCGGCGCGGCCCAGGCACCCCGGGCAGAGCGTATCTGAACGAGATGCAGCGCCAGCGGCAGTGGTTTCCACACAACATTCGCCTGCCAGCGAATCGTCCGGCGCACTGCCGATCCGGCAAATTACCACAACGGCGTGGGGCAAGTACGTGATCGAGTTCGAGAACGGCGAAGTCTGGCGCCAGCTCAATGCCGACACAACACCGATCGCGCTGCCAGCCGATACCAGCGGGCTCAGCGCTGAGATAAAACGCTCGATACTGGGCTCGACAACAATAAAGATCCGCGGATCTTACCCTGCATTCAAGGCATCCCGCGTGGACGAGTAAGACCGCCATCAATAGGAGCGAGAACAATGGCAGCACCTGCTTCTGACAGTACGCCGCTCATCTGGTCATCCAGGCTGACATTCCTCATGGCATCCGTCGGCTTTGCCGTCGGTCTCGGCAATATCTGGCGCTTTCCCTATGTCGTCGGCCAGAACGGCGGCAGCGCCTTCATCCTGATTTACCTGGGCTTCGCGGTAGTCATCGGCGTACCGCTGGTCATGGCCGAATGGACGATCGGGCGTCGCGCGAACGACGCCGCCTCAGCCTCGGGCAGCTTCCGCGGTGTTGCACACAGGTCGGGCGCGTCTGCCCACTGGGGAGCGGTAGGCGGCATAGCGGTACTCGCCGTGTTCATGCTGATGCTGATCTACACAACGATCGCAGGCTGGACCATGGACTACTTCGTGCGCGCGGCCAGCGGCGCCTTCGACGGCATCACGGGCGAAGCCTCCAGAGTAGCCTACGAAAACCTTATGTCGAGCCCCATGCGTCTGATCTTCTGGCACACGGTGGTTGTCATCCTAACGGTGTATATCAACTCGCGAGGGCTGCACGGCGGCATCGAGAGGGCTGTGAATATTCTGATACCTGCACTGTTCGTCTCGCTTGTGCTCATGGTGGGATATGCGGCGGTGGTTGGCGATATGGGGGCAACGGCAAGATTCCTGCTGACCCCGGATTTCAGCAAGGTGACCGGGGAAACACTACTCATCGCGCTGGGCCAGGCATTCTTTTCAATCGGAATTGCGATGGCTGTGATGATTACCTATGGCTCGTATCTCGACCGGCGCACGTCGATACCGCAGAACGCCTTCATCGTGGTGGCCGCCGATACGCTGGTCGCACTGATGGCGGGCTTCGCTATCTTTCCACTGGTTTTCCAGCACGGCCTGGCGCCCAATGCCGGCGAGGGGCTGGTGTTTCAGACGCTGCCGGTCGCATTCGGCGCCCTGCCTGCGGGGAGCCTGTTCGCGAGCATATTCTTCTTCCTGCTGATCGCAGCCGCAGTGACCTCGTGCATCGGCAACTTCGCCCCGGTCGTCGCCTGGACGGAGGAAAGATTCGGGATGAGCCATTCTCGCGCAGCCTTCACAGCCGGCTTTGCGATGTGGTTTCTAGGCCTCGGTTCGGCGCTGTCATTCAACCTGCTTAGCGGTTTTCATCCGCTCGACTTCATCCCGATGCTCGAGGGCAAGACGATCTTTGCGGCGGTCGATTTCATCATGGCCAATACGCTGCTGCCTATTGGCGCATTGCTTACCGCAGTCTTCATTGGCTGGGTGGCAAAGCGCGAGAGCGTTCGAGAAGAGATCGGGCTGCCGGACGGGCTGGCTTTCAAAGCGTGGCTGGGCTTGGTCCGCTTCGTCATCCCCATCGCACTCGCCATCGTGTTTTTTAGCGGCATTCTGGGCTGAGCCAGGGATACACTGCCATGCGGATAAAGGAGATTCATGTCTACCAGGTCGACCTGCCGCTGGCGGAAGGCCGTTACACCTCGTCGGATGGACGCCATCAACCTCAAGATTTCAAAGGTGGGAGGCCTGAGCAAGGCCAGACTGATCCGCGACCTGTGCGTGTCTCTGCAGATTCCAATGACTATCGAGGACAGCTGGGGCGGCGACATCATCACCTCGGCAATTGCGCATCTCGCGCACTCCACGCCTGAGCGCTTCCGGTTCTCATCAACCGATTTCAACAGCTATGTGACGGTGCGCAACGCGGTGGGTGCTCCGCAGCGCGACAATGGCCGCATGCGAGCAAGCCTCGAACCCGGTCTTGGCGTTACACCAGATTTCGACAATCTGGGCCAGGCGGTCGCCATCTATCGTTAAACACCGACGTCCCGAAGTGCCGGGACTGCCGCACCGCACCGGCCACGGTATTGGCATGGACGGACATGAGTGGGGCAACATGGTGCTGGGGAACAAGAGACCGCTGGACGTCGGCATGTGCTTCAGCGTCGAACCGATGATCGCGATCTATGGAGAGTTCGGCGTCAGACTGGAAGATTGCGTGTACATGACGGAAAAAGGCCCCGCCTGGTTCAGCCAACCGAGCGCTGCGATCGACCAGCCCGTCTGAGCTGGCCGCCGCGCGCGCGGCGGGCCGACACCATCAACTGTCAGTCAGTAAGAGGGCAGTGTCGTGATGCCCCGCTCCTCCTTCTGGCGCTCGACCATCTCCTCCACATCCCGGAGCAACTGCTTCGCGTCGTAGACGATGCCGTCCTTTATCGTGTATTTGACGCCGCCCACGCGCTCCGGCTTGCCCGTCTCGTCATTCAGCCGGACATGGCCGGTGCCGTACAGGACCTTGAGGTTCTGCAGCGGGTTCTCGTCGATCACGACCATATCGGCCAGCATGCCAGGACGAACCACACCGAACGGTGCTGCTTCACCCTTGGGCTCGTACAGTACCTGCGCCGGGTGCATCGTCGCGGCGCGGATGACTTCCAGCGGCGTGAGGCCCGCTTCCTGCATCAGCTCCATTTCCTCGATGTAACCGAAGCCGTACTGATTGTAGATAAACGCGGCGTCCGCACTCACCGTCACGCGACCGCCGGCATCCTTGTAGTCGTCGACAAAATCCATCCACTTGCGGTAGAAGGCCTTCCAGGCAATCTCGTCGGCCGTTGTCCAATCATAAAAATATGAACCGTGGTTGATACGGCTGGGCTTGTAGAAATCCCAAAGCGAGGGCAGGGTGTATTTGTCGTGCCAATCAGCCGTACGCGAACGCATGACGTCGCGGCCGGCCAGATAAGCCGTCATCGTCGGATCGAGAACCGCATTATGTTCAAGAAAATAATCTATCAATCCGTTCCATTCAGCGCTGCCCTGCTCCGCAATAAGATTCCATTGACGCGCCACCTGTGAAAAGCGGTGCTGCTCGTCATTATAGTTGAGGTCATGCGGCCATGGCTGTATGTCGTGGTCCTTGTACATCGACTCGAACAGCCCATAGAAATGCGTGACCGTGCCGAGGCCCATGCCCACCGCCTGACGGGCATTGGTTTCGGCTACCATCAGCTGCGAGAGGTGCGCGACGCTGCCGAGGCCATTCGCGTTAGCTTCATCCAGCAACACTTGAAGCACTGCGGGCGGTTTATTGAAGATCTTTATGCCATCAATGCCCTTGTCGTTCGCCCAGCGTATCCATTCCCGGGCTTTTTCCGGGGTCGTGATAGGGCCACCTTGCCAGTCCTCGCCATCGCCCGGCACGTGGTAAGCGAATATTCGCGGCGCGACAATCTCATTGCGCGCACTTCGCTCACGTTCGTTCAGGGTCCAGTTAAGCGGTCCCGCCGACACGCCTCGTATCGTCGTGATGCCGTGCGCCATCCAGAGCTTGTAGGGATACTCAGCCTCCGGTGCCTTGGGTACGCCACCGACGTGTACATGGTTGTTCACAAAGCCGGGCATCACGTACGAACCCGAGGCATCGAGCTCGAAGGTCGCGCCACCCGGACGGTCCGCCTCTTTTATCTCGATGTAGGGGACGCCGACATTTTCGATAGACGTAATCCTGTTGCCCTCGACAACGATATCGACCGGCCCGCGCGGTGGTGCACCGCTGCCATCGATGAGCGTGGCACCGCGGATGATCATGCGCTCAAAGGGGCCCTGCCCCTCCTCGACACCGCGATCCGGAGCACCCGTCATCGTCCCTTCCTCGGCGGCGGCGCGAACGAAGCCCGCGGCGGCGAGCGCCGACAGGGCGAGCGCCGCAGCACAAAGCCGTGATTGTTTTCCTATGCAAATCATGAGTCTTTTCCTTCAGCTTCTGGCGTCGATTTCATATTTGAATCATAAAAAAAGGCCGGTCTGGGGTTGCCAGGCCGGCCTTGTTGGAGCGCTAGCTGCACAGTCCGTCGATCAGAAACGCACGTTCACACCGCCGAAGAAGCGGCGACCGAGAACATCGTAGAGCGAGATGTCGACGTTGGCGTCACCAGCCAACGAGAACCCCAGGATCGGCGGCTCTTCGTCGGTTATGTTCTCGAAGCCGAGACGCAGTGACACGCGGTCAGACACGCTGTAGTTGAAGTTCAGGTCGAAGTAGTTCACGGCATCTATGCTGTCGACGACGTTACCCGCGCCGGGGAAAAGATCAATCCCCGGAATGATGCGCCACTGCAGCCGCGCAAACAGCGGACCGGAGGTGTACGACAGGTTCGTCAGGTACTTCGCATCCGGCTGAATGAACGTGTTGAAGCCGGAACAGGGGCCGCCGAAGTAGCCGAGGCAATCCAGGCCCTCCTCACCCGGCTGCGAGACCAGCTCGTTCTCGAAGGCCCAGCTGGCGATGAAGCTCAGTCGCATGGATGCCACGTCAAACGCCGACAGGCCGCGCGGCAGATCGAAGCTGTAGTCTGCCTGCAGGTCGAGGCCGGATGCCGTGATCTCAGCCACGTTCAACGAGCGCGCATCGACGAAATCGATCTGGCCATTCGGGAACCGGTTGATCGCCTGGCAGGTCTCGCTGCTGTTGTCCCCCTGGCTGAAGCAGTTGTTGATCACCTGCTGGGCCGTGAGCTGGTTGACCGCGTTTTCGATCTCGATGTTGTAGTAGTCCAGTGTGACGTTCAGACCGTCGACCATCGGCGGTGACAGAACGACACCGAACGTGAAGGTGGTCGCCTCTTCTTCCTCGAGATTGGGATTACCACCGGAGCGCACGCTCAAGCCGACGTTGATCTGGTCGAACGTGTCGATGCGATCCGCGGCAATACCCTGCTGCACGCACAGGTTCTTCTGTTCCTGAGAGGGGTTGAGATCCTTGTCGCAGAGATCGTCGCCGGCAGAAAAACCGATGTTCTGCGTGGCAAAGAGTTCGTCGAGGTTCGGTGCCCGGATCGCCACGTTGTAGGACGTGCGAAAGCGTGCCCAGTCCACCGGCGAGTAGCTCAGCGCTCCCTGCCAGGTCGAAACACGGCCGACCGTGCTGTAATCCGACGAGCGACCGGCGAATTCGGCCCCCAGATAATCGACGCCTGTCATGCCGGCAAGGATGGGGACGCGCGCTTCGAAGAAGAATTCCGTCAGGTCGATGGCGGCCTCGATCGGCGGCTGTGGGTTCGCAGTGAACTCACCACCCTGTGCCGCCGTGTCAGGCCGGAAGCTGTACTGGTCGTCACGATACTCGAAGCCAGCGCCGATGGTCAGGGGGCCGGCAGGCAGTTCCATGACGTCCGCGGAAATAAAGCCGCCCCAGACGGACCGCTCGAGAACGTCCGTCACACCGTGGTTCGGCGAAATGAAGTCGGCCGCCTCCGGCGTGATGGAGTTCAGCCCGAGGAAGTTAACCGGCACACAGCCCAGAAACTCATTCGTGCAGCGCGCCGTGCCATCGGGATCAACGGTCACGTCCGTGCCGAGTGAGAGGCGCAGGGTGGACAGCTGACCGGAAATATCCTCGATGGTTTTCGAGCGCTGATACTGCGTGAACAGATCCCAGTTGACCGTCCGCTCTGCGGCCTTGAAATTGCCCTTCAGGCCTGCCGTCGCGCTGTAGCTCGTGCGGTCGTAGCGGTACGTTCGGAAACCCGTTTCGAGCGAGCGGCGACCCGTGGAAATGATATCCGCGTTGCCGTCACCGTCGGCGTCGAAAAATTCGGGATTGGCGACCAGGAACTCCCGCGTGGCGTCGAAAAGCACGGGGTTGTTCGCATAGTTGGGAATGCGGAAAACACCGCGCGGCGCACCCGCGCTCTGAATTCCACCGGCATTTGGTGCCTGCTGCCACTCGTTGACGTTCTCCATGAACGCCAGCTCCGTATAGGCCGTGACATTCTCGGAAATATCAAAGTCGGCCAGCGCCGTGAACTGCAGACGCTCCATCGGCCGGAGTAGATAGTTGCCTTCAGCGAAGTTGAAACGATCATCCGGATCGCAGAAGGGCTGGACCACGCCCTGTTCGCCGAACCTGACGCCATTGAGCGATGCGCCGGCCGAACATGCTGTATTCGGATCAAAAGGAAGGCCGTTGAGTCCGAGAACGTCGCTCGGAACAATCCCGACACGAGTGCCCGGGATGTTGCTCGAACCGCCGGGGACCAGCTCCCCGCCGCTTTCGAACAACGATATGCTGGAGTAATCGCGGTCCTGGAAGAATACGTCGCCCCGATCGGTCCAGGTGGCGCTCACCACAGCATTACCCCGCCCCTCGGCAAAGTTGCCGCCGATGGTCAGGTCATACTTCTCCGTGGGCGCATCGCCCTTGTCCGTTTCGCTGTAGAAAACGTTGAACTCGATGCCTTCGAAATCGTCCTTCAAAACAAAGTTGATGGCACCGGCAACCGCATCGGATCCATAGACGGCCGATGCACCGCCGGTCATGATCTCGACGCGTTCAATGAGGGCGTCGGGAATACTGGACAGGTCCGTCAGGCCACGGGAATCAGCGGGAGTGAAACGACGTCCATTGACCAGAACCAGCGTACGCTCAGGACCAAGCCCGCGCAGGTCCGCCGTGAGAATACCGGAACCGCCGCCGGAGTTGACGCTGGACGTGTTGTCCGATGCCAACTGTGGCAGTTCGTTCAGTGTTTCCTCAATGGTGACGTTGCCTGCGTTCTGCACGGCATCCGCCGAAAGCGTGACAACCGGGCTGGGTGCACTGAGATCGCTGCGGACCATACGAGAGCCTGTGATAACGACCTCTTCCATGACGGTGTCCTCCTGCGATAGCACCGCGGGGGATTGAACCATTCCCAACATTGCCATGACCGGCAGCAGCGCGCTCTGCGGCGCACACCACCGCAGACCTCTGGGCTTTCCGTATAGATACGACATCGTGTATTGCCTCCCCCTGTTTCCAGGCTCAACTGAAGAAAAGCGCAAAGTGCGCATATGCTTCCAAGCACGTCAGCGTGCAGGCGCGCTTCAGGCGCCTGTGCGTCGACAAAGCCATCCACCCCCTTTCTGTTGATGGCCCCCAGATACTGTTATCGCCGGCACAATCGGTCGCCGGTAGTCGCAATAATTCTTATGCTGACCAAATCTTGATATATAATGAATAATATATCATTCAATGACCGTCAAGGTATTTTACGTCCGATCTATGGGCCCGCCACGCCTGTGCAATCATCCACTGACGCAGAGCCCCCTCGTCCCGGCGCCGGGTTTACGGGCTTTTTGCGGTTGCATAGCCACTCGCGTCGGCACCGTCCTACGGTCGTCAAACAATCGTCGAGGAGAGAGACATGCTGCACCCCAAACGCCCGCTGACCATTGCTCAGGCTGTCGCCGCGCATATCCGCGAGCAGATTCTGAACCGGGAAATCGCCGGCGGCGAACCCTTGCGGCAGGATGCGATCGCAAAGTCGTTTGGCTCCAGCATCATTCCTGTCCGCGAGGCATTGCGACAGCTGGAGTCGGAAGGTCTCGTGGAGCTGCAGGCGCGCCGGGGGGCAGTGGCGACAAAACTTACTCTGGACAAGGCGCTGGAGTGGATACACCTGAGGTGGCTTATCGAGACAGACCTGATCGGGCAGGCAATCGACAAGACCAGCCCAGAGGATCTGGAAAAAGCCGAGCAGGTTCTCGCGCGATTCGATGAGGCGATGGACAACCATCAGGATATTGAACACTGGAGCGCGCATAACTGGGAATTCCATTCCACGCTGTATGCGCCGGCGCAGCGCCCCGAGACGATGAAACTGCTGGCAACCTTGCACACCAACTGTGATCGCTACGTCCGCCTGCAGCTGCTGACCGGTGATCATATAGACCGCGCCAAGGCGGAACACCGCGAACTGGTCGAACTCTGCCGCAAACGCGACAAGCGAGCAGCCAAGGCGATGGTGCAGAAGCACATCATCGGCGTAGAGGAGGACCTGAAGGAAGTGCTGGGCGCCTGATACACCCCCTGTAGGGCGCGGCGTGCGGCAGGTCGCAGGCCCACAGCGATTACCTCAACATTGGCCAGGTGTCGCTGAGACGATAACCGCCAGGCCACGGATCATCGGGGTCGAGGGCCAGCTGTCGCCGCCCGGTAATCCAGGCGCGGCCTGAAATCGTCGGACGAATCGCCATTTTTGCGCCCAGCCTGACTTCCGAGTCTATCCTGCCCAGAAAGGCCGAATCGATGATCGAGCGAGCTCGCAGGATGTCGCCAGTTGCCATTTCCCCGCGAGCGTGCATGACGGCGAGGCGTGCTGAGAGTCCGGTCCCGGTGGGCGATCGATCAACCTTGCCCGGGCGAACGATCGTGGCGTTCCTGCTCGTGCGAATGCCGCCTTCCACCGCCACGGACGCGGCAAACAGGCAGAACGAGATATCGTTGATGGCGGGAAGCGTCGGATGCCGAAACCCCAGCTGCTCACTCGCGGCAGCGCGAATCTTGCCGCCAACGTCACAGAGTTCGCGAGCCTCGTCGGGCGTCAACGCAAAGCCGAGGGCATCGGCTGCAACAATCACAAACGAGTCGCCGCCGTAGGCGGTATCCACCGCGAGCGTGCCGAGGCCGGCCACCTCAATTACCGCGTCCAGCCGATCGGCGAACGACGCAACGTTGCGCACCGTTATCCGCCTGGCCTTGCCGCCCTCGCAGTCTGCGAGGACATCCACGATGCCGCCGGGCGCCTCTATGGTGAAGCGTGTCTGCGGCTCCTCCATGGGAACCCGTCCGGTTTCAAGAAGTACCGTTGCCACGCAGATCGAATTTGAACCGGACATGGGTGGCGTATCTTCCGGCTCCATGATGATGAAGCCGCTGACCGCCTCTGGCGAGACGGCAGGGACGAGCAGATTGATATGGCGGAATACGCCCCCTCGCGGTTCGTTCAGAACGAAATTTCTGAGACGGCTGTCCTCCGCTATCCAGCGCGACTGCTCCCAGATTGTCGCGCCGGGCGGTGGCGTTACGCCGGCGACAATGACGTCGCCGACCTCGCCTTCAGCGTGACAGCCGATGATCTCGATCGGACCTTCAGGAAATGCACCGGCCGACATGCCGTTTTCCACTGTCATCGTCGCATCCCCTTTCCTTTCGCCAACGGCTGTTTATTCTGCCACAGCTTATGATATATTATATATTTAATAATCAAAGTCTCTGGAGACGCCACTGGACACCATTTTTGACAGTGCTATCCGCGTCGTCGACTCTCACACCGGCGGCGAGCCGACGCGGGTTGTCGTAGCGGGCGGCCCCCATCTGGGCGCGGGCTCACTGTCCCAGCGTCTGGACAGGATGCGCCGCGAACACGATCATCTGCGTTCGGCCATTGTCAATGAACCCCGCGGATCGGATGTTCTCGTCGGTGCACTGCTATGCGATCCGGTCGCCGCCGACAGTGCCGCAGGCGTGATCTTTTTCAACAACGTGGGTTATCTGTCAATGTGCGGCCACGGCGCGATTGGCCTCGCCGTCACGCTATTGCACATGGGCCGACTGTCCCTCGGAAGCCACCGCCTGGAAACACCGGCCGGAGACGTCACGGTGACGCTGCACGGGCGCAATCGCGTGAGCATTGCCAATGTCGCCAGCTATCGACATCTGAAGGATGTCTCGATTGACGTCCCTGACATTGGTACTGTCACCGGCGATGTTGCCTGGGGCGGCAACTGGTTTTTCCTCGTATCCAGACACGGTCAGTCTCTGCAGCTGGCTAACGCCATCACACTGACACATTATGCCTGGGCCATCCGGGGCGCACTTGAAGCGGCGGGCGTGCGCGGCAGCGGCGGCGAGATTATCGATCACATCGAACTTTTCGGACCGCCGGACAACGCGGAAACCGCCGACAGCAAGAATTTTGTCCTCTGCCCGGGACGTGCCTACGATCGCTCCCCTTGCGGCACCGGCACCAGCGCCAAGCTCGCCTGCCTGGTAGAGGACGGACATATCAAGGCCGGTGAAACCTGGCGTCAGGAGAGCATTACCGGCAGCATTTTTGAAGCGACGGCACAGATGAGCGGCGACCAGCTGCGGCCAGTCATCACTGGCAGTGCGTTTATCACCGGCGAATCGACGCTGCTTGTGGACCCGGCGGACCCCTTTGGCTACGGGCTCCCCGCTTGAAATGGAGTCTGCGCAGCACATGACCGGCAGCGGAGCGCAGCAGAGCGCCCCGATCGTCGTTATCGGCGCCGGCGTTATCGGTCTGTCGATTGCTTTCCGGCTGGCGCAGAAATTCCCTGATGTTGTGCTGGTCGATCGCGCCGAACCCGGCATGGCCTGCTCCTATGGCAATGCCGGGCATATCGCAACAGAGCAGGTCTTTCCCCTCGCATCGCCCTCCAACTTGCTGAAAGCGCCGCGCCTGATACTCGACAGGAATGGGCCCCTGTCTGTCCGCCGCGAATACGCCGGCCGCATCCTGCCGTGGCTGACACGCTTTGCCTGGGCCTCCCGCCCGGCACCGTTCCGGCGTGGCACCGCGGCGCTCGAAAGCCTGCAGTCCCCGGCACTGAACGCTCTGGTCGAGCTTTGCGCAGATGCCGGTATCTCCGACCAGCTACACCGCCGCGGACACCTCATTCTGGTGGAAAACCCGCGACTCGAGGCGGCGGCAAAGGCCCAACTGCAGACACTGTCTGCTCACGGCATCGCGGCTGACTGGATCGATACAGGACAGGTTGCGGAGATCGCCCCTGAGCTGACAAAAAACATCGGCGCCATCCGCGTTCACGACACCGGTCACGTCAGCGACCCACTGACACTCAGCCGCGGCCTGTTAAAGGCATTTATCGACGCCGGCGGACGGCTGCTGAAGGACGAGGTTCTGCATATCGACCAACGCTCGGACAACGGCGTGCATCTTCATCTGTCCACCGGCGAGCTTGCTGCACGGCGCATTGTGATCGCGGCGGGCGCGTGGTCCAGACACCTGGCTGCACAGACGGGCGTCGATGTACCCCTCGATACGGAGCGAGGCTATCACGTGGTCGCTGACGGCTGGCGCGGCACGTTCGATATCGGCATCGCGTCACTGGATCGCATGACCATCATGACCCCGCTTGATGCCGGCCTGCGAATTACCGGCTTCGTCGAATTCGGCGGTCTCGATCTGCCGCCGAGCCCGGAGCGTCTGGCTACTCTAAACCGCCATTTGAGCGAACTCCTGCCGGACGCTGACACCTCAGCACGCTCGGAGTGGATGGGATTCCGGCCATCTCTGCCAGACCACCTGCCCGTAATCAGCCGTTGTCCGGACGATGCCAGGGTGTTCTATGCGTTCGGCCACCAGCACCTCGGCCTGACCCTGTGCGGAGTGACCGCGAATGCGATGGTGTCGCTGATGAGCGATGAGAAGGCAGCGATTGACTTGTCGCCCTTTCGCATTGACAGATTCTGAGCAGCAAGGCCGATACATCAAGGCGACAGGGAGCCGTGAGCCATGAGAACTGCACCAGCGAAACAGACATTCATCGTACTTGCATGCACGGCGCTACTCGTGGGAAGCGTGTGTGCTCAGCGCGCCGAACAGGGAGCGAAACCGGTGGCGAGAGCCAGCAGCGCAATGGCTTCATCATCGCATCCCGCGGTAACGGAAGTGATCCTGGATGTTCTGCGGGACGGCGGGAATGCGGTAGACGCGATGCTGACAGCAATACCGTTTCAACACGTCATCGAACCGCAGATGTCGACGCTCGCCGGCGGCATGGGCGGCCTGATTTATTGGGCAGAGACGGGTGAACTCATCTACCTCGACGCCGAGCTGGATCATACCCTGAACGCGCCAGCCGCAAGCTCAATGGCAAAGCCGGACAACATCGGAACAACCTCGGGCCAGCGTATCGGCGTCCCCGGCACCGTACCCGGCATGGCCGCGGCGGCAGCGCGTTTCGGCAGCCGCCCCTGGTCGGCGTATTTCGGCCCCGCTACCCGCGCCGCAGCCGAGGGATTCACGATGTACTCCTTTCTCTATGCTGAGATGAGTGCAGCGTACGAACGCATCGGCGCTCACCGCGCCTCGCGCGATAAATGGCTGCCAGACGGCTTTGTGCCACCGGTCGGTGATGTGGTGCGCCAGCCAGCCCTCGCCAGAACCCTGCAGCGCCTGGCGAATGAGGGCCCGGACTACTTCACCTCCGGCGACTGGGCAAAGCGCTTTGTTGCGGAGACCAACCGCACCGGTGGCAGCATCACGGTCGGGGAACTCTCGGGCTATGAGCCTCGCTGGGCCGAACCGCTGCACTTCGAGTACCGCGGGCATCAGCTGCGCGGCGCCCCGCCGGCATCAAACGCCGGCATCCTTAACGGCATGATCTTCAACATTCTCGAACATTTCGACCTCGAGGCCATGGGACACTACACCGCGTCGGCCGAGAGCCTGCACCTTATCCGACGCGCCTATGAGCAGGCAGAAAACTTCGCGGTTAGCTTTACGTCCGATCCGCGCAACGCTGACGTGCCGACAGACCTCCTGCTGTCAAAAGAATTCGGCCGCCATCTCGCCCGGATCATCAATGCGAGTCAACCTGCCGTGGTCGACGGCGCCGGCGCGGCTACCGCCGGGGCACCGACGGTGCGGGAAGCCGATTACGCTGACCGCTATCGGGCGCTCATGCACACTGATACCAACCACCTGGTCATCGTCGACGAACAGGGCAACTGGGTCTCCATGACGCACACAGTGTACGGCGATACCTTTGGCACCGGTCTCACCGTCGATGGTGTCGGCGTCAACTCGGGCAACACCTTCCCCGGA
Source organism: uncultured Alteromonadaceae bacterium (assembly GCA_964613795.1). Classification (GTDB taxonomy): domain Bacteria; phylum Pseudomonadota; class Gammaproteobacteria; order Pseudomonadales; family Halieaceae; genus Chromatocurvus. The sequence continues at coordinate 91,917 of CAZTJR010000006.1, forward strand.
ACGGGCAGCGGCAAGGGTCGCCGCGTCATCACTCCATTTCCCGCCCTGATGGCGGTCAAGGACGACGGCGTTCCCTGGCTGGCGCTGGGTTCTCCCGGACTGGCATCCCGTGCTGTCGCGCTGACGCTGATCAACAGGCTCGGCTACGGCATGGACGCTTACGCTGCCGTAGACGCACCGCGCTTCCAGGGCTACGGGCGCTACGACAGGCTCCACATCGAATCGAGGGTCTCCGCAGACGTTATTGACGGCATGCAGGCCCGCGGCGTCGACGTGGATTTGAGCGCACCGTATAACTGGCACATGGGATCTATCCAGCTCATCGAGCGCAACGGGGCCGGATTATCGGGCGTCGCTGACCCGCGCCGGGCCGGCCACGCCGACGGCTATTGATGAATATCATATATTGTCTATAGTCTATTCGACTGTCAGTGGATTGGCTGGCAACCGGCCCTTGTGTCAGTGACACACCAGAGACACCGGCTGCCAGCGCGACGGTTGCGAACAATAAATAAGATCGGGGGCGAGACCAGCTACTGACCCGATTCCATAGACTCGATAGAGGGCGACCAATGAAAATGACACTCGCACGACCTGTTGTCACGCGGACTATGGCGCAGTTCCTTGCCGCCACACTTGCCTCCGTTATTCTCGCAGGCAACGCAACAGCACAGTCGGACAAGGTTCAGCTAAAGCCGAAACCGTCGGAAACGCGACAGTACGGCGAGCTCGCAGAAGGCCCCTACGAGCGCCTGGTGCTGCGCAACGTCATGGTCATCCCCGGCCATGGGGGTCCGGCGCGAGGTCCCTACGACATCCTGATTACCGGCAATGTGATCGCCGAAATGCGGCGCTTCGATCCGCTGGCCGGGCCATCACCCGACGACGAGCCGCGCCTGACCGGCGACCGCATCATTGAAGGTGAGGGAAAGTACGTCATGCCCGGCATGATCAATCTGCACCTGCATTTTCGTGAAGACGAGCTGCCCCTCGACTACATTTATTACATGCAGCTTGCGACCGGCGTGACCTCGGTCGGGCCAGCCGAACCAGACCGTGTTGCCGAGCACATGGACAGCGAGCGCAACAACGAAATCCTCGCGCCGCGCCTGTTTCCGCTGCATGGCTGGGGCAACACGACCGACTTCAGCGACGAAGAATTGCGCGATCCGTCCATGGCGTCAAAAGTTGCCAAGGCAATGATCGGGAACGGCGTGCGCCAGGTCTACCTGAATGACCTGTGCTGGAACGCCGAGCTCTTCGGAGCGGCGGCCAGGGCAATTACGGAGGCCGGGGGCATCAGCGCCGTGCACATCCAGCCGTCCAGCACCTCCCAGGTTAACGCGCTGGATGCCGCAAAGCTCGGCGTCACAATGATCGTACACCACTATGGCTACGCAGAATCGGCGCTGGATCGCACGGTCCAGGACTACCCCACCGACTACAACTTTTTTGACGAAAACAAGCGCTTTCGCGAGGCCGGCCGCGTCTGGATGGAAGTCAGCCAGAATCCGCAGATGAAAGAGCGACTGCTCAACGATGTTGTCGACGAGCTGGTGGCGACCGGTGTTGTCATGCAGCCGAACCGCTCCACCTACGAAGCCAACCGGGACATCATTCGCGCCCATGGCCTGCCCTGGCACGAGAAATACACGCATCAGGCCCTGTGGGAATGGCACCTGCCCAGCGCTACCAATCACGCCGCCTTCCAGTACGACTGGACCTCGCTCGACGAGTACGCCTGGCATAACCTGTATGATCTGTGGGGCGACCTGATTTACGAGTTCAACAATCGCGGCGGCATGGTGGCCTACGGCACTGATGACAACTACCAGTGGTCCACCGGCGGCTTCGGCAACATCCGCGAACTGCAGCTGGTCCTCGAGTCCGGCATGCACCCTCTTGAGGTTCTGCAGACCGCCACCTATAACAGCGCGAAAACCATCCTGGAGCCGAAACTCGGACTGGTTCAGGAGGGCTATATCGCTGATCTTCTTCTTGTCGATGGCAGCCCCGCCGAGGACTTCAAATATCTCTACCCCTTCGGCGCCATCCGCATGAAGGAGAACCGCGAGATGTACCGCACCGAGGGCATAGTGCACACCATAAAGGATGGCATTGTGATCAATAACGATGCGGTGATGGAGGAAATTGCCCGTATCGTCAAGGCGTCAAAAAAGGATGCCGGTCCGGATATCGTGACCGAACCTTTTCTGGTGAACCCCTAGCGGGTCACGCGCCAAGATCGCCCACGCCTTGCCAGATCGTCTCGCAACGATCCTGTATTCGCGGCAAGGCGTGGGCACACGCAAAACTGAAGGAGTTGACCTTGGGCATTTCCGGCGTGTTGAAACCTGAGCCTGGCATACTCGTTAGCGCCTGTGTATCACTACTGCTTGTTTCCATGGACGTTTCACCACAGTCCCGTGTCGACTTTCACCTGCTGCCTCCGATCTCAAGCGGACCAATGGATCCTGACTGGAGCCCGGACGGCTCGCGTATCGCGTTCGCGATGCGCGGCGACATCTGGGTCATACCCGACGAGGGGGGCACTGCCACTGCGCTGACCCGCGGGCCCGGCTATTACGCAGAACCCGCATGGAGTCCGGACGGAAATAAAATATCCCTGACCGTCAGCAGGGATGGCCTTCTCAACGTCGGAATTCTCGAGATCACAAGCGGCCACGTGGAACTGCTCACCGAGCGCGAGGAAGACGATTTCTCACCGGAATGGAGTCACGACGGAAAGAGCCTCTATTTCGCGACACGGCGTGCGGGTAATCTCGATATCCTGCGCCTCGATCTCGACAGCGGCAACACAGTCCCGGTCGCTGTCGGTCCCGGCCAGCAGTACCAGCCGGCCGTCTCTCCGGATGGAAAAAGCCTCGCCTACGTTGCCACCGTCGATGGCCATATCGGCTCGGGCGGTATCTGGGTCCGACCGCTACCGGAGGGCCAACCGCGTCTGGTGCATTACGAGGAATCCAGCTATCGCATGAAACCGCGCTGGTCCGCGGACGGGGCCAGCCTCTATTACAGTAGCGACGCCGCCGGCAACAACGACCTTGCGCGTGTCCCGGTGAGCGGCGGAAACCGGGTCCGCCTGACGGAGGACGCGGCAGACGAATTCGACGCCGCGCCGAGTCCCGACGGTGAACGGGTGGCTTTCCTGTCCAACGAAACGGGCCCCACGCAGCTCCACATCGTTAGCGCCGCCGGTGGCGACAGGCGGCTGTGGACGACGATCAACCTCGATGACCGCAGGCAGGGGGTGGCGACGGGACACATTCGCGGGCGTGTGCTTGATGAAAATGGCGAGCCCGTCGCGGCTCGCCTCATGCTGACCGCGAGCGACGGCCGTGCCTATACCGAGGATGAGGGTTTTCATCGTGTCGTCCCGGCCACCGGCTTGCACTACCAGCATACAGACGGCAGCTTCCGGATCGAGGTGCCCGCTGGCGATACCACACTCGAAGCCATGCACGGTTTCGAGTACCGGCCGGCGCGCTCACGCATCACGGTGAAGGCGAACGAGTCAGTCGACGTGGATCTGCGTCTCGAGCGCATCGCGAACCCACAGGGCAGCGGCTGGTTTTCCGGCGACATGCATGTCCACGACCTGCACGAAGGCCGATTCGGCTTGACCCACGAGGACTTTTTCAAGCAGCTGAGTGCCGATGGCCTTGGCGTCGCGAATGCGCTGATTCACATGGACGGCACCAAGCTCATGGGCCGCTGGTCAGATCTGACCGGCGCTCCGAGTCCGCTTTCCAACGAAAAGACGATCCTGCGCTACTCGCAGGAGTATCGCGGATACTTCGGACATTTTGCACTCATTGGACTGAACACATTCCAGATGCCGCTGATCGGCGGGGTACCGTTCACGCCCTTCGCGCCCGACATACTCGGCATTGGGCATATCGACGGTGCACGCAGCCAGGGCGCCCTTGCGGGCTTTGTGCACCCCTTCAACCAGTCGACAGAAACACCGGAAGACGTCGGCAAGCGCGACCTGCCCGTACTTGCCGCGCTAGGCAAAAGTGATTTTTATGATGTGGTGTCGGTGGCATCGCGTGAACTGGAATCTGCGGCAATTTACTACCGGCTGCTGAACGCCGGCATACGGCTCGCAGCAACCGGCGGCACGGACAATTTCTCGGATGTCTGGTTCGATGCCTCCGGCGGAGCGGCGCGCACCTACGCCAGGCTGCGTCCCGGTGAGGACCTGAGCTTCGACACCTGGCTCGACGCGATTCGCGGCCAGCGCACGTTTGCGACCAATGGCCCGCTATTGCTCCTTTCCGTAGAGGGCAGGCGTCCAGGCGAGGCTATCGACCTCGTGGGAGACAACGCGAAAGTGCTGAACGTTACACTCGATGTCGCCTCAATCGCTGAACTCGACCGGGTTGAGTTAATCGTCAATGGTGCCGTCGCTCATACATGGACATCGGAAATTATCGGTGACAGCGCAACGCTCACGACCGCTATTGAGCTCGATGGCGCTGGCTGGATCGCGGCGCGGGCCATTGGCCCCCGCAGTCGATATGTCGGCGATGCTTTCGCTTTTGCGCAAACATCGCCGGTACACGTGCTTCGGGATGGCCACTCTTATACGTCAGCGGCAGATGCCGCGTTCCTTGCCGAAGCCGTTGAGACAACCTGGCAGCTGGCCGAGGCACGCAACACCTGGGTAACCGCAGGGCAGAAAGACAGCTACCGCTCTCACATCGAAAAGGCGCGGGCTTACTACCGCAATATTGTGCTCGGGGAGCCCGACGCAGCGGTCTTTGATGAGCAGGCGCCGGCGCGTTTCAATGTCAACGTCGAGACCAATAAAGGCAGAATAGTCATCGAGATGCACCGAGACTGGTCGCCTATCGGCGTCGATCGTTTCTACAACCTCGTCAGGCAGGGTTACTACGATGATATGCGCATCCACAGAATCCGCGAGGGTGACTTCGTGCAGTTCGGCATCCACGGTAACCCCGGGATAGCAAAGGCCTGGCGGGGACATCCCATTCAGGATGACCCGGTCAGGGTGAGTAACCTGCGTGGAACAGTCGCCTTCGCGCACGGTGAACCGACTGACGACCGGTCCACGCAGGTATACATTAATCTGCGCGACAAGCCAGAACTCGATGAGCACGGCTTTTCCATCATGGGCCGGGTCATCGAGGGTCTGGATATCGCAGACGCGCTGTACTCAGGCTACGGTGAGCGCGCAGGTGGCGGGATTCGAGGCGGCAGGCAGGATCCCGTGTTCGAGGGCGGCAACGACTTCCTCGACGCGAATTTTCCATTGCTCGACCGCATTATCAAAGCCGGCATACAGGTGATGGAATGACGGGAATAGAATGAAAAAACTGACCCTGAGCTTACTCTTCGTTGCAGCGTCTGCAACGGCGGACGGCGTGCAAACCAGCGCTGATGCCTTTACACGCTACGAGCTTCTGCCACCGGAAACGCACAGCTTCCGGATTTACTACGACGTCAGTGCAGCAACCGCCGGCGCAACACGCTACTACAACCCGATCCGCAAGGGCAGCAAACCTGAGGTGCACGGCGTTTACGATCGCCTGAGCGGCAAGTCGCTCGAATGGTCGGTTGTTGACGGCTCGGATGCGCGCCAAAGCGGCCTACTGCCCGATGCCGGGGTGGACTCGCAGTTCATCCGGGTCGATCTGGCTCGCCCCGTGCCTCCAGGAGGCCGTGGCCGCGTGCTTATCGACAAGACCTATCAGGATGCCGCCAGCTATTTTTTCGAGGACGGCACAATCACTTTCTCGCGAACGCTGGGCGTGAAGCGCAATGCCGTGACGCTGCCGCATGGCTATGAACTGGAGTCGGTCAATTATCCATCGCAGGTCATTACCCTTCCGGATGGGCGCATCGAAACCAGCTTTATCAACCCCGGCACCATTGGCGTCCCGTATGAAATCAAGGCGCGCCCACTGGAAACCGCAGCAGACAGTCAGCTTGCCAGTTCGGTCGAATACGAGAAGTCAGCCACCATGACCTCACAGCGTCCGGTTGCGCGTACCTGGTTTGAAATACCGCAGCGGGCAGCGCAGTCCCGGGATATCGTCTATTTTCTTCAGCCGCCGGAAACGCACGCATTTCGGCTGTACCACGACTACGAGGAAAAACGCGCGGGCATGGACCGATACCTCAATATCGTGAGGCCGGGCAGCAAGGCCAGCGAACCCTCGGCCGAGATCCTGGATACCGGTGAACAGCTCGAGGTCGAGATACTGCGCGGCGCAGAGATCACCGAGCGCGATATTGATATTGGCGAACCGGTCAGCGAGGACACCGAACTCGTCGTCATCTGGTTTGAGCCGGTTGTCGAAGGCGGTAGCAAGCTGCTTCGAATCAGCGAGACCTACACGGACCCGGCGCGCTATTTTCCAGGCGGCGACGAGTTCGTCTGGGATCGGAGCTTCGGGCGTTCACGCAATACCGTGGTGCTGCCGCATGGCTGGTATCTGACGCACAACGCAGTACCGGCGTTGGTACAGACACGGATCGACGGACGTATCGAGCTTGTCTACAGCAACGATCGACCGGGTCATATCGACGTCTTCATCAAGGGCCGGCGGCGGGTAGCGCGTTGACGACCACCAGACTTTCACGGCCAGCAGCTTCTGCAGCCAGTAAAGACACACAGGGTTTGCGCCAGGCAGTTGCAAACAGATAATCAGGGATACGACAGCTTGAGGAAAAACTGATGATCAGATCAGCCAGATACCGTACCGCACTGACAGGTTTCGCCTTGCTCTGCATTGCTCTCGCTGCCCCGCTTCGCGCACAAAGCCATGACATGGCCCGCCAGGGTCCTTACGAACGGCTGGCGATCATCAACGCCATGGTCATACCCGGACACGGGGGACCTGCCTACGGTCCGGCAGACATTCTTGTCGAGGGGAAGAAGATTGTTCAGATTATTTCCTACAATGGCGTTACCGGTCGGCCCGACGACACGACGGTCGACGCTGACAGGGTCATTGATGCAAGCGGCATGTATGTCATGCCCGGTCTTATTGATCTGCACGCACACATTCGCAGCGAGCCATTACCGTTGCAGTATGTCTACAACCTGAAGCTCGCACACGGCGTCACCACGATGGTGAACGGAGCCGGGCGCGGATGGGAGGCGGCTCTTGAACAGCAGCGACTGTCCAACGACAACAGGATCACGGCGCCGCGCATGTATCCGATCCGGGACTGGGGCCCGACGCGATCCCGTGACCCGGGACACGCGCCGCCCGCCGCGGAACTGGAGCCCTGGCACGATCCGACACGCGTTGATGAACTGATCGACGACATCATGAAGGATGCACACGTTATCCGGGTTGGGAGCCTGGCCTGGAACGCCGAACTGTTCGGCGCAGTGACAAAGGCTGTTCATGACGCCGGCGGTATTACAAGCGTGCACCTTCCGCCCTCCGATATCGCCGTCGTCAACGCGGTGAAGGCGGCGGAGCTCGGCGTTACCATGATCGAGCATCACTACGGCTTCGGCGAAGCCGCGCTTGGCGGTGGCAAGCAGGACTTTCCGGCGGATTTCAACTACCTGAACGAGGCTCATCGTTTTCGGCAAGCGGGCCAGATCTGGCAGGATGCACCCGAGGACATCCTGTTCGGGGAGGTTGTCGACCGCCTGGTCGACTCGGGTGTGACGCTGATTCCAGACATGAGCGCTTACGAGGTCAACCGGGATCTAAATCGCGCGATGGGTCTTCCCTGGCATGAACGATACACCCATAGTCAGCTGATCGACTGGTATTTCGCCAACCCTGCCTACCATGCATCTCACCACTGGGACTGGACCTCAAAGGACGAGCAGCGCTGGGCAGAGCTGTACCGCAAGTGGGGAAAACTGGTCTACGAATTCAACAGGCGTGGCGGCCATCTGGGCTATGCGTCAGACGACCCCTACCTCTGGAACACCAGCGGCATAGGCAACATCCGTGAGCTGCAGCTTATCCATGAAACCGGCCTTAACCCGCTGGAGGTTATCCGAAGCGCGACCTATAACAGCGCCATCACGCTGCGGCGGCCGGATCTTGGCCTGGTGCAAACCGGTTTCACGGCCGACCTGCTGATTGTTGACGGCAACCCACTGCACAATCTGCGGTTTCTCTATGCCTTCGGTGCAATGGATTCGGCGGACGGAAAGATCGTTCGCAAAGGCGGCATACGCTGGACGATCAAGGACGGCGTCGTTTTCGACAATAAACGTCTGATCGACGAGGTCGTTGACATGGTCCGGGCATCAAAAGAAAACTGGCGCAATCCTGTGCCCGCGCAGTTTTCTCCGATATTTGCGGAGTGACGGCCTTGTCAGACTCGCCCTCTGATCCGTGCAGCAACAGGCGCTACCGCTGCGTCGCTACCTGCTCCCCGCTGACAGCCCCTGCCTCATGACCCCAGGCGCTGCGCAGATAGCTCAGCAGTGCCGCCGTCTGCTCATCGCTCAGTTTGTTGGCATAGGCCTCCATGCGTTTCCAGCCCCGCGCCTGCCACTCGGTCGACGGGGCGATTTTCGGCAGCTGGGCCCCGTATAGGGT
>CAZTJR010000006.1:100586-114363 GCA_964613795.1 uncultured Alteromonadaceae bacterium
GCGCCTGCCACTCGGTCGACGGGGCGATTTTCGGCAGCTGGGCCCCGTATAGGGTAATATTGATCAGCGAGGACGGATCCGTATCGAGAACCACCGGACTGCCGACCAGGGGCGGCCCGGTCTCTGCAGACCCCTCACCCGTGGGCAAATGACAGGTTCCGCAGTGGATATCGTACTGGATGGCGCCGGCGCGCAGGACCTCGTCACTGGCGGGCTCAGCGCTGGCCACGGCGTTGGCCGGCAATCCTTTCAGGTAAGTCGCCACGGCAGTGACGTCCTCGATCGACAGGTGCCGGGTACTGTTCACAACCACCTTGTTCATCGGGCCGAATACGCCTGCGCGATGGCTGAAGCCGAGCTTGAGATAGTCCGCGATATCCTCGGTGGACCACAGGGCCAGACCGCTGCTAGCAGCGGTGAGATTTGGCGCCGACCAGGCCGACAGCTTCCCCTCGACCCGCTCCATGTAGGTGGCACCGGTCATTGCGAGATCCGCATTGGTGGCGCCGAGGAAATTGCGCGGAGTATGGCATTCCCCACAGTGCCCCAGCGCCTGCGCCAGGTAAGCGCCGCGGTTCCATTGTGCCGACTGCGTCGGCTCCGGCTCAAAGCGGCGATCTTCCAGGAACAGGAATTTCCAGATTCCCAGCGCCCAGCGCTGGTTATAGGGGAAATCAAGATCATTCTGCGGCGGTGAGGTCTTCACCGGGGCGATCGTCCTGAGATACGCGTAAATGTCGGCAATATCCTCGTCGCTGATATTTGTAAACGAGGTATAGGGAAACACCGGATACAGATGCTCACCGTCCGGCCTCTCGCCCTGTCGCATGGCCACCGTGAACTCTTCAAGGCTCCACTGGCCGATGCCTGTGTCTGCATCGGGCGTTATATTCGTTGAATAGACCGTCCCATAGGGTGTTTCAAAAGCCAGCCCGCCGGCGAAGGGACGCCCGTTATCATTCGTGTGGCAGCTTACGCAGTTCCCTGCTTTGGTCAGGTACTCGCCTCGCTTTTGCGTCGCCGAGGCACTGGTTGTTGGGTCAGCGGCCGTTGCCTGGCCTGGCAAAGCCACCGCAATGAGCAGCGCCAACAGCATGCTGCGCAGACCTGACGTTGCGCCCGCAGGCGCGCTGGCGAGTGCTATCGACTCGCGGCGTTCAATTTGAAAGGTGATCATTCCTGCTCCGTTCTGAATCCGGGAAAGGTCCCGTTTGGCCCCTCAGGCATCAACACTCCACGAGTCGCAATGCCCCCCCGGATTCACCGGTTCGCCAGCAAACATCTCGCAGGTTCCACAGCCGCCGGCTTCTTGGGCTGCGTGGAAAAACTCACAATCACTACACGTTCTGGCGGGATCCGGTGAAGTCTCGGCATAGTTGAGCGTGCGACGAATGCTCGCCTCCGCCGAGGTCATTGCACCGGGGTCGGCGCAGACCATGGCCGTGTCGCTGCCGCTGTCCTGGCCGTCGCCACAGGCGGACAGTCCAAAAAGAGCGCCACTGGCAATGGGAATCTGCAGGCCGCGCAGCAAGAGCGCGCGCCGGGACATACTGGAACTCATTCTCTACCCCTGTTTGTCATGTACCCGCGAACGCAGCGTTCGCGAAAAGGTTTTAGACCCTATTCGCCTATCGACCGGCTGCGGCCCTGCCCAGTCGAATGGCATCATCCGATTCCGGGCCATAGGCCAGTAGCGCCAGAAAACCCTGCTGCACGCGCCGCGCGACCGATTCCGAATCGACGGTCATGAGATCAACCAGCCCCGCACGACGGCTCACCGCCAGCACCTCCAGCGCGATCGCCTCCGCCGCTTCCCGGTCGCCATCAAGGGCGCTGGTGAGACTTCCGATGCCGCAGACCAGCGCGCTGTAGCCCGGCAGGCTCGCGATCTCCTCAAGCTCGGCGAACACATCAGGATCCTCGACGATAAGCATTGCGATGACGTCACCGTCCGGATTGTCTGGAGACCACACATCGACGTTTTCAAAGAAGGAAATAGCGCTGCGCGCCTCCTCGGCGCTGAGCACGTGCGGAATCACCACGCCATCGGCACCGAGCGCGAGAACTTCGCTGACCCGTGCCCGCGCAGCGTCTTCGCCATCGGTCGAGATCGGCGGAATGCGCACCAGCAATGGCATTGCGGCATCCTCCCCACCGCTGCCAAGACCCTGGGCGACGTTACGCGCGGACTCGGCATCGTAGTGCTGCTCCAGACTCAGGAAGGCGTAGTCCAGTAGCGGATTCGCAGCGAGTTCACGGCCCGTCTGAACGGTATAATGCGGCGACGCCTGAGACGCGGCATCGCCCGGCACTGGCGTCACGTACTGGCCAAACGCCGGCTGCCCTGCTGCCCACAGCTCTATCAGGCTGCGATCGCGAATTGGCGTATCGGGGCCTGCGTCGGCGCTGTGCGCTGCACAGGCAACGGCGATTGAGAGGCACGCAAGCACTGCGCGGAAAAACTGCCGACCGTCCATGGCATACTCCTGACAGGGTCAATTATTTTTAATTTGCCGACTGCTGGCCCGGATGCACAATATGCACCTGATGCATCACCACATCCACAGCGGCGGAAATGGCGGTGTTGGCGCCGGTATCGGGATCGGGGTAGCCATCCGCCAGCCTCGTCATTGCCCGGTACAGCGATGCCGCTGAAAGCTGGCCGTAGCTCTGGTGATGCGTTGTCCAGTTCCTGTTAAGCCGGTGGTTGTACTGCTCAACGTCGACGTAGCCGGCCAACAGGCCCTCGGCTGTCTTTGGGGTCAGCGTGAGCTGAAGCTGGAAATCGCGAAAAAGATGGAAGCCACCACCGATACCGGGGAAGGACCAGGGGAATTTGGTCCGATCCGTTGGCTGCGTGGTCAGAACGCCCTCGACAATGCTGCCCTGAACCTCCTGAATGAAGCTCTGGCCCCAGCGGGTATCCACCCGCTGCGTACCGCCTGGAACAAAGCCTTTGCCGGACGCGTCGGTCATCAGGTCATCGAGGCCGCGATAGAACGTCACCGTCACGTCCTCATCATTCGTCAGATCGTCCACCCCGGAGAGCTCGATCATCCAGCGGTTGTAGGCATTGCCGTACATGAACAGGTTGGAAAAGTGGTAAAAGGTGCCGTCGGGGCCACGGTAAATGGCAATGCAGCCAATAGCGCGATGCAGCTGATTATCGATGCCCTCCTCGCCCTCGGGGCTGAGAAAGTCTTCAGCGCTGGCCTTGCCATCCAGGTTCACGCCGTAAGCGGTAGTGCCCTGCGCATCGTGGAAGGGGAAGGGATCCTCATCGGCCGTTGTGCGGTGGAACCGCTGACCCTCCCGCATGAGACGCGTATCCACCTCTGTGCGTTCAACCCCGCTGTCTTGCGGAAACAGCGCATCGTACTGCTCGCGCGGACCGATATTGAAGCCCTGGGGACATTCTTCCCGGGCACCCTCAGTCTGGTAGAGCGCCCAGTGCCGTTCCGTCAGCACGTAGCCGATACGTCCCCCGGCCGGAGCCTGGGCGCTTGCGACACTGCCCAGCGACATGAGGAGAGCGACACTGGAGATGGCCCTCAGGGACAGCAGGCGATTACGCCCGTTTTTACCGGCTTCAAACTGTAACATCGGTCTTCTCCCCAGCGTTCACGACGCTTGTCGGTACTATCGGCATGCGCATCATCGGCGAAACGCGTTCTCGCCGAAATCGTCGCGCAGTACAAAAGCCTTGTAGCCGTTGCGACGCCCGGTGAACTCGCCAATGCCATCACCGTTGGTTACGCCGGCTTTACGGTCACCCGCATAGGTATAGACCGGTCGTCCGCGGTAGGCCCAGACCTGCAGGGCGTTCTCCTGATCGGCTGCGGCACGATGTCCGGTCTCGGGATCTATCGCCATCACACGCCACAGAGCGCTCTCACTCGTTGCATCCGCCTCTGCAATGACATAGGGAAAAGTCTCGAGACAGACGTCTGGGTCGCCATTGCCGCAGATCGCCAGGCGGTACTCCTGCGGCGCATCCGGGTGATCGCAGGCCAGCTGCACCAGAGAATCATCGTTGCAGTTGTAAAGGTAGATGGTTCGCCCGCTGGCATCCGCGAGAACCTGGCCACCGAACTCTGCATCCTGCACCGTGAACACGTCCGGTGGCACAACGGCGCGCTGCGTGTAGACGTTATGCCAGCGCGGGTTGCGCCAGTCCGGTACATCGCTACCGACAACGCTACGGCTACCGGGGTCATTTTTGTGCGTGTAGAGCGGTTTGCCCCGATACGCCCACTGATGAGTTCCGGAAGCGCGCCGGATCACCGTCCACTGATCGGTGTCGGCCGCGAGCGCAGGTGCAGCGACTGGCGTCCAGTCATCCAGACAGTCGTCATAACAGTTAGACTTGCCCGGCTCATCGCCATCCCAGGTGTATACCGAGTACTCCCGGTTATCCACCAGCAGTCGGCCGGTGGTGCTGGGAATCACTGCGAACTCAGCCGGGATATCCGATGGCGGCGCCACCGGCACGCGAACAACACCGCCATCATTAGCAGACGTGATCTTGCTGCCTCCCAGCACATCCCCGGGCTGTTGATCGAGAATGGAGGTGTACAGCGGGTAACCGTCATAAGCCCATTGCCGCGAACCGTCGTCGCGCGTGACCAGTGTCCACTCAGCGATGTCTTCCGCGTCATCGGACGCGATCAGCGGAGGCCAGACCTGGGCACAGCTCAGGCGCCGGTCAGCATCGGGCAAGCGCAGACCGGCGGGGTATGGGCTCATCAGGCCGGCGGAATACATCAGTACCTCATCGGTGCAGTTTGAAGGTTCATGCTGCCTGTCACCGGTGGAGCCGTTGCGCAAAGCACTCAACGGCCACTTGTACAGCGTTCGCCCGCGTTCATCGGCATACACCGGTCCTTCCAGAGGACTGACAATCACCTGAATACCCGGTGGCATCATCTCGTCGATATAGGCTTCCTGTGCGGTACTGCTCGCTGCTTGCCAGTACCTCGAACGATTTGCTGTGTCAGCTGCCACATCCACAGCAGCCAGGACCGGGGGCACGGCAAGGAAAAACGCAGCCGCGAAGGCGCAGATCATGCGCCTGTCGATGCCTCTCCCTGGGTGTCTGAACGCCGCCATTCAGGCAACGACCTCGTGAATAACTTCAGACGATTCGTTGCTCAGCGTGCCCCAGGAGGACTTGTCGATGCCCAGAAGCCTGAGGGCCGTGTAGCCAACCTGGGACACCGAGCCACCCTTCAGGTCGATATGCATGCCACTCTTGCCTTTCCCGCCGGCTCTACCGGCCAGAAATACCGGCATGCCGTCAATCGCGTGCGTTCTCGCATAACCGACATCAGTCGTCCCGAGAATCAGGACATTGTCGAGCAGGGTGCCGTCACCTTCCGGTATTTTCTTGAAGGCGTCGACAAAATCCACCCAGGATTCCATGGCACGGCGCGTGAACCAGGACGCGTTCTGCTGATAGCCCGTGCCCTCATCGACGGGCTCCTCGTGGGTGCAGGTATGGTGGGGCTTGGGGTAACCCGGTTTGATGATTGACGAGAACGCCGCCGAATAAGCCATGTTGAAGACACGGGTCTGGTCACAGGCGATCGCCATGACCATGAGCTCAGTCATCATCTGATGCCGAAGCCGCACGGCATCGGCTGACTTGTCCATCAGCGGGTTGACCGGCGCCTCGCCGGGAGGTGCACAGCTGGCAATCGGATCCGGCTTGGTCAGTCGATGCTCGAACTGCGTCTCCAGCTGACGCAAACCGGTGAAGTACTGGTCGAGACGCTCGCGATCCGCAGCGCCGAGAACCTTCATCATGGACTGCGACTGCTCCATAACCCCGGACAATACGCTTCTGCGCGCGATAATCCGTGGATCCAGCTTGAACTCATCCGCATTCGGATCCTGAAAATCAGCACCGAATAGCAGGTTGTAGAATTGCAGCGGCGACCATTCCGGCGTGTTGGGGGTCGACGCGTTCATGTAACTGTAGGTGTCCCTGGCATCGGCGGTCGCAGTTGCCGTCAGGGAGTTGAAGCGCGTGGCGCGGCCAATCTGTTTGGCAACAGTGACATCGATCGTCTCAGTCGGCACGCTATCGATCTCTGGAGCCACGCCCGTTCTCGAAACCACCCAGCCAGTGAAATGATTCCGGTTCGGGGAAGAGTCGGGAAAGGCCGATCCGTTCGTGAACAGATTCACGTCATCACGCACAGGGGCCCAGGAGGCGATCTCCTCGGGCAGGTCATAGCCGGGGCCCGTCTTTTTCGGGACAAAAATACCCGACGTACCGCCGAGACCAAAGCCCCAGGTGCCAAACCGCACGGGCATCGGTGCACCCGACGCGAGCGCCGTTCCATTGCCGTCGAGAAAAACTTCAAGGAAGGGAAGCGCTACTGACACGCCGACACCGTTCAGCATTCCCTTGAGAACACGGCGTCTGTTCCATTGACTCATAACCACTCTCCTGAAATCCCTGATTTGCCCGATGGTCTACAGCGGGCACGCAATGCGACCCCGGCCTCAGTGTGAACTCGCCACCGTGATCTCGCTCTCTTCCTGTACGCGCGAAAATGCGTTGCTGAGGGCGATTGTCCGCAATAGCGCGCGAAGCCGGTAACCCTGGGCGGCAAATTCCTGATTGAAGTAGTCGAGTGCAGACCGGGCCTGCATAGCCGGCGGCGCGCCGGTGCCGTAGCTGTAGACGCGCTGCACCAGACACCGGGGCAGTTCAGGATTCTCCCGCAGTGCCTGTGCAAGGCCTACTGCGCCCTCGAATTCGAAGCCATCGAGGCCGCCGCTGACGTCGATCACGGCGCCGTTTTCGGTCAGCCGGAAGCCGCCGGCACCATCAAACTGCTCGAGCGAGAGACCGATCGGGTCGGTGATCCTGTGGCAGCCGGCGCAGGACGGCGTCTCGAGGTGCGCCCGCACACGCTGGCGTTGTGTCGGGTAGTTGGCATCGGGGTTCGACACCACAGAAAAATCGATTCCCGGGGGCGGCTCGGGAACCTCCTGGCACAGGAAGCGCTCGCGCAGTGCCTGGCCACGCAGGGTCACAGAACTGCGACCGGGGTGCGCGTGCAGCGAGAGAAAACTGACCTGCGTGAGGAGACCTGATCGCGGACTGTCATCGGGGAAGGTATGCGGCGTCCAGCCCGGCTCTGCCGGCACACCGTAGATAACCGCCAGGGCCGGGGACATCACGGTCGACCGTGTCGTGAACAGATCGCGATAATCGCCATCATTCGCAAGCAGGTGCTCGATGGACGTGCGCAGCGTCTGCTCCCGCGCGTCCTCTGCCGTCACGCGCGTGAACTCCGGGTAAATGGTGGAGTCCTTCGTTAACGTCTTGACTTCATCGAAGGCAAACATGTCGTCCAGGAATGCCCGCATGCCCTCGGCCAGCCTCGGGCTCGCCAGCATTCTGTCCACGGCGCGCTCAAGCCCACCGTCCGCCTGCAGCTCACCGCTCTCTGCCGCGGCCAGCAGCTCGTTATCCGGAGCGGAATTCCACAGAAAATAACTCAGCCTTGAGGCGAGAGAATAGGCATCAAGGCGCAGTTGACCGGGATTGTCCGGATCGGGCTCGGCGCGCTCCACGACAAACAGGCCTTCGGGGCTGATAAGCATACCCTCAAGCGCTATTTCCAGGCCCGCGTAAAAATCCTCCAACTGCTCTGCCGCAGAACCCGCCTGCTTCACGTGCATCGCAAGCTCGTCATCCGTAAGGGCGCGCCTGAATAACAGCCGGCCGACCTGGGACAAGAAGCGGCTTGCACAGGCATCGTCCGGCCCGTCGAGCGATTCCGGCTTGCAGGGAACCAGATAATTACGGTGTCTGGTGTCGAGGACCTGACTGGCGACGCTGGCAGCGACGCCCTGGATTCCCTGCAGCTGCGAACTGCCGACGCCGGCAATCGCAGCACTGTTGGCGAGCAGTCCGTCGGTGCGCGCGACGGGCGCGAACTCGACCTGCAGATCCACCCCGGGACCAAAGATGTAGCTCAGGGAATTGCGGTACTGCTCAGCGGTGACCAGGCTCATCAGCGGCCTGGTGCCGGGACTTTCAGGCTCAGGGTTGGATTCAGAACAACCAGCCAGCATGGCCAGGGCTAAAAAACCCAGGACACCGGAACAAACCACCTTGCTTGACCCCTGCGGAACCACCTGATCCGCACGCTTGGACATCAGACACATACTGCTGATTACTCCAACATTATTTTTTTATAGCGTGCTAGCCTAAGGCACGATTTCTCCACAAGCAATAGCTTTGTCTGTCACTGCGCAGTCGCGCCAGCCCCTCGTGCATGCTGATCAGCGGCGCATAGCCCAGATCGTCGCGAGCGGCTGTAATATCGTACCAGTGCGCAGTGGACAGTTGCTGAGCGGACCAGCGCGTCAGCGGCGGCTCATCGCGACGTCGCGACAGACGCCACCAGGCCTCTGCCGCCGCGCCGATCAGCATCGCTGCCGAACCGGGTATCGACTGAATGCGCACATCAACGCCAACTGCTGACAACAGCGCGCGGATGATCTCAGCCTGCGGCCAGGGATCAGCATTGGAAATAAAATAGGTCCTGCCGTAGCAGGCCGGGTTCCTGTCAAGCGCCGCCAGGGCCAGCAGATGAGCATGGGCCGCATTGTCGATGTAGACCGTGTCGATCCGCTTGCTGGCACCCGGCAGGTTCAGTGTGCCCTGGCGAGCGCGCTCGACGAGTCGCGGCAACAGCTGGTTGTCTCCGGGGCCCCAGACCAAATGCGGGCGCAGCGATACCGTCCTCAACTCGTCGTCACTGGCCGCCATGACCTTCTGCTCGGCAAGCGCCTTGCTCTTTGGATACGGCGCGGCATAGTGAGCGGGATAGGGCAACGATTCGTTGCCACCTTCAATATCGCCACCGCCGTGCGCCACGCTGGGGGAAGAGGTGAACACCAGACGCCGGATGCCCAGAGAACGACAGGCAGCTATAACATGCTCCGTCCCCAGCACGTTGATGGCGTGGTAGACCGCTGGATCGCCCCAGGCACCGGCCTTGCCTGCCGTGTGAATCACCGCCGAACAGCCTGCAGCGGCGGCCCGCACGTCCTCCGGTCGACGGATGTCGCCGCAGCACTGAGAAATACCCAGGTCAGCCAGTGCCGGTGATTCATTGCGCTGCATGGCAATGGGCTCATCACCCTGCGCCAGCAGCTGACGACAGATGGCCAGGCCGAGAAAACCGCCCCCGCCAGTCACCAGGACTTTCACGAACGGCGCCCCTTTGCGTCCGCATTGGCAGCGGCCACCGCGGCTTGCTGCTGCAGACGACCCCCGGCGCACTGCCTGGCGGCCCATACAGCCAGCAATTGCCGGTTGATCTTCGAATTGTGCCGGATATCCACCGGGAAGCCCGGATGAAACAGCACCGCAGCCAGACACTGTAGCGCTGCGTGTCCAGCAGCCTTTGCCATGACCGCTTCTTCAACCGCCTGCCTGCAAACTGCCGGCTGACCGCTTGCGCCGCGCCGCAATTCCACGCACAGCACTGGCACCTGCTCGCCCGGCTCCCCCACGCCAACCAGCGCGCTGCGCTCAACGTCGTGCAGCGTATTGAAAATCGCCTCCACCTGATCGGCAAACAGGTCGCCCTGCGCCGTGCGCACCCGCTGCGACTTGCGACCACAGAACCACAGCCGGCCCTGCTCATCAACGTAGCCCGCATCGCCCATGCGATGCCAGAGCCGGCCCTGCGCATCGCTGGTTTTAGCCAGGCGGGTCTGCTCGCGCCGCTGCCAGTAGCGATCCGTCGTGGTCGGGCCGTGCACCATGATTTCGCCGATGGCACCAGCCGGCAGCAGGTCGTCAGCGCCAAACGTCTGCAGCGCCTCGTCGCAAAGACGCAGTATCGCGATCTCGTTGGGTGGCACCGGGCGTCCGACACAGATGCCGGCACCTTCTCGCGTCGCGTCGACCAGCTCAGGGCCCAGTTCATGGCTGTCGATACAGGCCACCGGCAGGCACTCGGTAGCACCGTAGGGCGTGTAGACCCTGCCATCGGCGGGCATGGCCTGTTGCATCATGGCAACGGTGTCTGCCGGCACCGCAGCGCCCGCGGAAAGCACCCGTCGCAGCGTTGGCAGCTGGCGTCTCTGTTCCCGACAGTGTGTGCCGAGAACCTTGAGCAGTGCCGGCGAGCCAAATACATTGGTCACAGAAAAACGGTCAATAGCCTGGGCGAGATAGTCGGGATTGGCCCTGGCCGGCCGGGTCGGGTCCATGTACGGCACCACCGTAGTCATGCCCAGCGCCGGATCGAACAGAGCAAAGGGCGGAAACGTGGCAAGGTCAACCTCGCCTCGCTGAATGCCGAAGGTAGCGCGCAGCATGTCCACCTGCGCGGTAAAATGCCGATGGCGATACACCACGCCCTTCGGTATACCGGTACTGCCGGAGGTAAACAGGATTGCCGCGATCTCCTCCGCCTGTGTATCAGCCAGCACCGGTGGACCGCCAACACCACCGCGGCGGGCGAGACCGCTGAGCGAGAGGCCGCCCCAGCCAAGGCGCGGACCCAGGGTAATGCTGCGGCGGATAGACTGTGGCGACCAGCGCAGGATGACGCGGGCCAGCTGCGCCCGGGTAATACCGATGAAGGCTTCCGGCTCTGCTTCCGCCAGACAGGTCTTCAACGGTTTCAGACCAATACCCGGGTCGATCAGGACCGGGACAATGCCGGCCTTGAACAGTGCGAAGAACAGCGCAAAGAAATCCAGGCCGGAGGGCACCATCAGCGCGACCCGGGCGCCTCGCTCTATTCCATACCGCAAAAGACCCCGCGCGTAACAGTCACTCAGTGCATCGAGCTCGGCGTAGGTGGCGCTGCGGTAGTCGACCGTACCCTTGCGCACACCCAGCGGGTAGTGAATTGCCGGACTTTGCGGCTGCTGGCGTGCCTGCTCTACCAGAGCAGCTGCGACATTGCAGGGACCGTTATTTCGCGGCTCAGGGTGCAGCGCCGTCATTGCCCGCAATGCCCCCCGGTGTATGCTGCTGGCATTCGCTGGAGACCAGGAAAGCCTCAATCCGGTCCAGCAGCGCCTCACCGCCATCCTCAAGCACATAGTGTCCGCAGTCCGACAGGGGATATCGCTGCGCATCAGGCAGGTAGTGCTGCCAGTCACGATAAAAGCTCTGGTCAAACACGAAGTCCTTGAGGCCCCAGACGAGCAGTGCCGGCGTCGTCGCAAAGCGGTGCAGCCGGGCCGCCGTCCCGGCAACCAGATCGTAGCCCCGGTCACCGGGCTTGAGCGGAATGTCCTGCACGAAGCGCACCGTGGCGATGCGATTGCGCCAGCTATTGTAGGGACCCGTGTAAGCCGCTCGCACCGCTTTGCTAACCGGCTTCTTGAAAGCAATCCGGGCTGCCATGGCAGAAAAGGCATTCATACCGCGAACCAGCACCGCCCCCAGCCGCGTGCGCCCGGCAAGCCACAAGGCAAAGGGAAAGCGTTTGTCAGCGGGCAGCGGGAAGGCAGCCGTATTGAGAATAACGCAGCGCTCTATACGCTGTGCCCGCGATGTCGCCCAGCCGAAGCCGATCATGCCGCCCCAGTCGTGTACGATCAGCGACAGCGGTGCCTCATCGCCGACAGTCGCTCGCACCAGCGCATCAAGGTCATTGATCCGTCTGCCCAGGTGATAGTCATAGTCTGCGTCGTCCGGCTTGTCGGACAGGCCGCAACCAATGTGGTCCGGAACGATACAGCGATAGCGGTCGCGCAAGCGCAGCACCAGATTGCGATAATAAAACGACCAGGTCGGATTGCCATGCAGCATCAGCATTACCGGCGCATCCCGCGGCCCCTCATCCAGGTAATGCATTCGGTGGCCGTCAATGGTCAGCCAGTGAGAGGCGAACGGATACAGGTCCACGGGTGGACGATAAGTGGATTGATGCGACTGCGTGCTCGTCTGGCTCATCGGTCGTTACCAGACCACCTCTGCCATGGCGCAGTTGAGACCCGAGCCAATACCCAGCAGGGCAATGCGACTCCCTGCTTCCAGCTCGCCCGACTCGGCCAGTCTGGACAGCACGATGGGGACCGACGCCGGACCGACGTTGCCCATGTGCGGATAGATGGCATGAACCTTTGCAGGGTCCAGACCCAGCAGCTTGACCAATGCATCTGTGTGGACCTTGCTCACCTGATGAAGGACGAACTGATCCAGTTCGTCGGCAGCCCAGCCGAAGGACTTGCGCGCCTCTGCAAAGGTCTCCGCGGCGAGTTCCAGCCCGGCGCCGAGGAGTCCGCGCGTATCTGTCTGCATACGGTCCATATTGCCCTGACACAGCTGATTAAAGCGCGTGGCGGCACGCGTCACGCTTCCGCGATAGCGGTGACCATCGGGCACCAGCTCACTGCGCGCCATGATCATAGCGGCACTGCCTGAACCCAGCGTGAGAGAGGCGAACTCAGCGCGAAACTGTGCCTCTTCCACCTCCGATGAAAGCAGCCGTGCAATGGTAGCTTCGATCAGCGGACGGCTGGATTCACCGTCAACGATCAAAGCGTAATCCACCTCGGCACGCTCCAGCATACGCGCTGCGATATCCATGCCGTTGAGAAAGCCCAGGCAGGCATTAGCAACATCGAAGTTGAGGCAGTCGGCTGCGAGACCGAGATTGCCATGCACCATGCAAGCAGTAGAGGGCTCGAGGAAATCTCGGGACACCGACGTATTGATGATCACACCAATACGCGAACGGTCAATGCCGCTGCGCGCAATAGCCTCCTCCGCAGCCATCGTGGCGGCGTCGGAGGGACTGGTGCTCTCATCCCAAAGCCCGCGGGACTCAATTCCTGAAATTTCCTCAAGCAGGTTTTCACGAATACCCAGGCGGTCCATGGTCGGCTTCAGGCGCTGCGCGATAGCCTGCGAGCTCAGACTGACGGGTGCATTCACGGCGACAGGCGCCTGGATAACGACATTCTTGAAATGCATGGAAGGATACTCTGCTGCGTGTCATGGCTGGGAGTGCTGCGGATAGGCAGCGTGGGTGAGCGGCGCGTCACGATGAACCACGGCGCAGCCCGCATTCTGCGCGACATTGTAGCGAATTTGACGAGGTTGCGGGAGTCGGCTGCGCAAGCAGTCTGTGCCGCCTGCCGGGACCGCAAATGACGGCGCACCGCCTGGCAGCGCAAGCGCAATCCCGATTGACAGAAGTCAAGGCGACGTCATGTCTCCTGGCCTATGTTTAAACCAGGTGCGTAGCTTATAAACTGTCATGGTGAGTTCACTGAGTGTTCCTGGTGCCCGTCACGGGCTTGTTCTTCTCTAGTCAATGCATCCTTCGGTCCGCGGTACACTGAACCGCCGAGCTATGGACTAACGCTGAGCTGCGGGTTCTCGCGGGCCAAGAGGTAAGTTCGACACGCGACAGAGGCCACTCAGTCGCGCGCCGGTGATTGCATCTCCCGGCGCCGCATGGGCATGGCGTCAATGCGCGAAAACAGCTCGTCGATGTTCAGGCGCGACGCGCGCATTTTGACGCCACCATCCTTGCCGATCAGCAGCACGGGGCGATCGCCGCTGACCGACTCGCGCAAATCGCCTGCAAACGCCGGTGCCACCGTGCCAGGGAAATTCGTCACCAGAAGTTCATCATCCAGGACAAACCAAACAGCGTCGCGCTCCTCGAGTCCAGGGGTATGTTCTTTCAATGCCGCGACATCCTCTTCAACCGGCGTCGACGTCATGTTGATTGAAACCATGACGAACACTCTTGAAGCAAGGGCAGCATGC
>CAZTJR010000006.1:114463-119718 GCA_964613795.1 uncultured Alteromonadaceae bacterium
CGACGTCATGTTGATTGAAACCATGACGAACACTCTTGAAGCAAGGGCAGCATGCGATGCAGCGAGGGAACTTGGCAAACCTTTTGCTGTGTCGTTCCGCCTGGAAGCGGATGGCGGCCTAAAATCCGGTGAAAGCCTCGCGCAAGCCGTCGCCACGGTTGCACATTACGCACCCACGGCCGTGATGTTGAATTGCTGTGATCCCGAAACCCTCACCACCGCGATGCCTGCACTGGTGGCACTATATCCAAGGGTAGGCGGCTACGCCAATGCCTTCAAAAGTGTCGAGAACGTAGCGAACGGCGGCCTGGTAGACACCCTGGAAGCACGAGAGGACGTCTCACCGGCAACCTACGGCGCTGCCGTGGCGCAATGGTTGAATAATGGCGCCGTGGTCACCGGTGGTTGTTGTGAAATAACACCCGCTCACATCCGTTATCTGACGGATAGCTTCAACCATCAATTCGAGATTATCAGGCTTTCGCAGTTGAGAGGCAGGCCATA
This sequence comes from uncultured Alteromonadaceae bacterium, assembly GCA_964613795.1. GTDB lineage: Bacteria > Pseudomonadota > Gammaproteobacteria > Pseudomonadales > Halieaceae > Chromatocurvus. Next base: position 114,968 of record CAZTJR010000006.1, read on the forward strand.
GGAGACTCATCACCAGCATGGCCCGCTCCCTTCAACAGCACACCGTGCGGCGTTGTTGACGAGTCGGTAGCCAGTGGGGAATACCGCTAAAACCGGTATTCCAGAGAGAGCCGAACGACTTCGTAATCCACTTACGACGCCCGGTGTTCCACGCCGACATCCACGAGTGACAGGGCTTACCAGGTAACGCCTGCGCCGGAGGTGAACGCCGTGCCGGAGTCATCGGGAAGTCTATCGCCCCGGTCCAGTTCCCAGCGCTGTGCGCCCAGAATACCGAACACCGTTCAATCAGGTGCAAGTTCGTAGCGCGGCAGCATCGTCGTCCACGTCGTTCCACCAAGGCCCGCTGTCCGTCACCAGCCGGTTGACGTCGGCAGCGCCCAGATGAAGTGCGGCGGACCAGGGCCTGTCCTGCGCGCTGGCGGACGACCAGCCGAGCGCTACGAATGGAAGAATGAACAGCGTCATCGTGTTGGCTGAAGATTGCATGGAACTTTCCTCCCTGTGCTTTCCTCAAACCATTTCCCCTCACTGACGCTACAGCCCGGTGGCGGGGTGTTCAAGGCCCGTGGAACATGTCCTGGCGAAAAGCAGGTCCGCTGTTCTATGCTCAAGGCATGCGTGCGATGCAATTTCATGGGCCGGGCTCGGGGCTGAAGCTGAGCGAAGTTGCCAAACCCGAGGCTGGCCCCGGACAGGTGCGGATACGGGTGGAGGCCTGCGGCATCTGCCGCACAGATCTCCACGTCCTTGACGGCGACCTCAAAGATCCAGTGTTGCCGCTGATCCCCGGGCACCAGGTCGTCGGCGTCGTGGATCAGATTGGTTCGGGCACGACTGCACTGCAAGCTGGAGACCGTATCGGCATACCCTGGCTCGGCTCCGCCTGCGGCCATTGCCGTTTCTGTCACGCCGAGCAGGAAAATCTGTGTGATTCACCTTCCTTTACCGGGTACCAGATCAACGGCGGCTTTGCCGAGTACGCCGTCGCCGACGCCCGGTTCGTATTCCACATTCCGCATGCCTACTCGCCGAAGCATGCTGCCCCACTGCTCTGCGCCGGACTGATCGGTCATCGATCATTGCGCATGGCGGGTAAGGACTGCCAGTACCTGGGGCTCTACGGTTTTGGTGCCGCGGCACACATTGTCGCCCAGGTAGCCCGTTTCGAGGCGCGGGAGGTCTACGCCTTCACCAGGCCCGGGGATGCGAACACGCAGGCCTTCGCCCGCAGGCTCGGCGCAGTCTGGGCGGGGGGCTCAGATGAGCCGCCACCCCGGCTTCTGGATGCCGCGATTATTTTTGCTCCGGTGGGCGCGCTGGTGCCCGCAGCACTGCGCACCGTGCGCAAAGGCGGCACTGTGGTCTGCGGTGGCATTCACATGAGCGACATTCCCACCTTCCCCTACGCCGATCTCTGGGGAGAGCGCCGGCTGTGCTCCGTAGCCAACCTGACGCGCCGCGACGGCGAGGAGTTCTTCGCGGTGGCGACCAAGGTGCCAGTAACCACGCGGGTGACCACTTATTCCCTGGAGCAGACAGCCGCAGCGCTGGAGGACCTGCGTCATGGGCAATTTGATGGAGCCGCCGTGATTCTGCCCTAGTGGGCCACGCGGTAAGTTCGGTAACGCTCAGAGCCGCTGTGCGGGCGCGAATCCAGGCGCGGTCGCCGGCAAGGTGAAGGCGGCGCCACCGGTACCGCGATGACCACTTCGCCAGGGGCATATTTCTGCAGCGCGTTTGTCGCCGCGCGCATCGTGGCGCCTGTGGCCAGGCCGTCGTCGACGAGGATAACGGTAGTTCCCTGTATTCGCGGCCACGGTACTCCGCGAGGGCCTCTGCAAGTCGCTGGCCGGCAACGTTGCGATCGAGGAAGCGACCGCGTGGCCCACCAGCCAGCTTCGCTTACCGATTCAATTGATGGGGCCGTTTTGGCCGGTTTTCCGATGGTTGGAGTTGCCGGACACGATCAGAGGAAGTCAGGGGAACCATTCTTCCTCGAACGCCAGACTTTCCAGGATAATCCCAGCATCGTTACGATAGGCTTGTGCTCTCTCGACGGGGAATGTCATGAGCACCTGCACCGCCTGACCCGAGGTTTCTCCCAGCAGGACATAACCGGCCTGTTCCCGGGTATCGCTGAAACTGATGACCGTTTTCACCCAGTGATACGGAAACTCTTCTGATCGTTCCGACCGAATGCTGTTGATTGTCCAGCCCGCCCCGGCGATCAGACCGTCTGGACCCATCACCGAGCCCTCGAGATCGGCGGCCGAGGCGGTACCTGCCGGGAGGAACACGTGAACCCTGGCGTTATCCATGGCATTGCCGCGGGGAGCAAATGTAAAGGAGAAACCGCAACCCTCGCCAATGCAACCGCCGTCCACCACCATGGAAGCCGGATAATTCGCTCTGATGGGATATCGATAGGCCGTGCCGTCGTAGGTTTGCAGGGAACCCGCGTTTGCGGGATTGATAGCCTCGGCCGTCGCGGAAGGCCCTTTCGCGCGGGGTGGCACTGCGGTCTCGTCGTTCGGGGCGTTGGGAGCGCAGGCTGTGATTACCATTGAGGAAATCCCCGTCAGTAGCGTTAACACACCGCATCGCTTCATCGTATTCAAAACGCAACGGCACGCTCGTCCAGTGCTTCACACCGGCGAGGTACCCATCTGCTTGAGATGCCGCTTATCGTCGTGGCATTCACGAGATCCTCCAGTTTACGCGGGCTCACAGTGGCCACCGTCATGCGGTGTCAGCCACGCCCCGGGGCACCAGCGCTGACTTCGAATGTCCTGATGATAAGGGTCGGTTCAATCGCGATCAATTCCCCGCCTCGACCACGCTGCCCCAGGTCAGAATGGTAGAGACCCAGCTGTCCCTGCGTGAAGGGCCAGGTACGTGTCATACGTGGGCAACCGAACAGACAGGGCTCGCTGGGCACCTTGAGCTTGAAGATCAACGTATTATTCATACTCATAAGGTATCTGGTTCACGCTGGCCATTGCGATAATGGACGCCACTGGCGGAATTCTGGCCAGCATTTTCGCAGTCTCGCGGATGATCAGGAATCTGATAGACACGATCACTGACAGCCGGATTTGAATCGGAGGGACGCGGCGACTGTCCCCTCTTTGGCATGGCTCTGGAACCTAAGGAAGTCAGTCTGGATGATGGCCCCTCTGAAGAACTCACGGATATGACCCGCCGGTTCTGGATCGGGTTGGTGCTGACACTGCCTATGTTGGTGCTCGACATGAGCGGCCCCCTTACCGGTCTCAATCACGTTGTGGTACCGCAGATGTCGAACTGGATTCAACTGTTCCTGGCGACGCCTGTGGTGGCCTGGTATGGCTGGCCGTTCTTCGTCCGGGGCTGGAAATCCGCACTCCGCCGCAGCCTCAACATGTTCAACCAGTCTGTGTCGCCTGCCGGGGCCGCACATGCCGGCGCACCGCCAGGCCGCGCAAGCGCAATCGCGATTGACAGAAGTCAAGGCGACGTCATGCCGTCTGTCCTATACTCAGAGCACGAGCCTGTATGGGAGGAATATCATGAAAAGTTCGCTGTGCGTTACTGCTGCCCGTTACGGGCTTGCTCTGCTGTTCATTGCGGCCGTCGCCGCCTGCAGCGAGGAAGACACACCTGTAAAAGGCTTCGTTCTCCCCGAGGGCGATAGTGAGCAGGGCAAAGCGGCTTTTTTGTCGCTGGGTTGCCAGCAGTGCCACACCGTGGCCGACTCCGACATCGAGCAACCTGACGATGCCCCCCATGAAATCCAACTCGGTGGCAGGCTGATTCAGGTCGAACACTATGGCGAGCTGCTCACATCAATCGTCAACCCGAACCACCGCGTGGCGCCCCAGCATGACGAGATGGGCGATGGAGAAGGAGACCCGGTCTCTCCAATGCCGGATTTCACCGATACGATGACGGTGGTGCAGTTGATTGATGTCGTTGAATTCCTGCACTCCAAGTACACTCAGGTGCCGAAATATTCCGGTCGTTACTACCATTACCCAATGTGACCGCTCCCAGCGGGGTGGGCGGAACGCTTTCGGCTCTGGTGCAGCGGGAGCCGAAGCGGTCTGCTAAAGCGCCACTAGAATCGATATTCGAGGTTCAGTCGAACGGCGTCATAGTCCACTTCCGACGCCTGGTATTCAAGGCCGACGTCCACAAGTGGAACGGCTTGCCAGCTAACGCCAGCGCCATAGGTGAACACCGTATCGGAGTCATCGGGAAGTATATCGTCCCGCTCCAGCTCCCATCGTTTTGCGCCCAGAATTCCGAACACCGTCCAACCCGGTGCAACTTCGTAGCGTGGCAGCACGGCCGCGTGCCATGCACTGAAATCCACATCCTCGCGAATGACCACAGCGGGGCAGATTGCGTCTGGAGGGCATGTATTGTCACCACGCAGGTTGTTTGCTTCCTCGTACATTACGCGAAGCGCGAGCATGGGCGACACCTCATAGCCAAGGCTGACACCCAGCGCGGTTGCATCATCATCCACATCGTTCCACCAGGGCCCGCTGTCCGTTACCAAACGATTAACGTCGGCAGTGCCCACATGAAGCGCAGCAGACCAGGGCTTGTCCTGTGCGCTGGCAGACGACAAAACGAGTGCTATCAATGGCAGACTGGAGAAAATGCGTGTGTTAACTGAAGTTTGCATGAAACCTTCCTCCTTGTGCTCTGCTTTGCTTTGCTTTGCTTTGCTTTGCTTAAGGAGCTTCCATCAAACTATAGTC